>NC_010730.1:827500-1427500 GCF_000020325.1 Sulfurihydrogenibium sp. YO3AOP1 | reverse complement strand
ATGAAAATTATTGTGTTTTTACAATTCAAAAAAAATCTATTAATAAAAAGCTGTTTTTAAAAGAAGTTGGACTTAAAGATGAAGCAAAGCCACTTTATATTTTTATCGGAAGGCTTGCACATCAAAAAGGCGTTGATTTGATTAGAGATTCAATAGAAGAAATGTCTAAAATGCCTGCAAACTTTGCTATTTTAGGAACTGGTGATAAAGGATACAATGACTTTTTTAAATCTATCGAAGGAAAATATGAAAATATTTTTATAAAGGTTGATTACAATGAGGCTTTCAGCAGGAAAATGTATGCTGCAGCCGATTTTCTTTTAATGCCATCACTGTTTGAGCCTTGTGGTCTTAATCAGATGATAGCAATGAGATATGGGACTTTGGTTGTTGCAAGAGATACAGGAGGTTTGAAAGATACAGTTAAGGATGTATCACAGCCAGACGGATATGGAATTTTATTTAAAAATCCAATAAAAGATGAATTTTTAAATGCACTTTATAGAGCTGTGGAATTATATAATAATAAGAAATTATTTGAAAGTTTACAAAAAAAAGTTATGGAGATAGATTTTTCCATCAACAACACAGCCAAAAAGTATATAAAGCTATACGAGAGCTTAAAGTATAGTAGAGAGGTTAAAATATGACAGAACTAATTAAGCTAAGCTTGACAGAGGACAATTTTTCAAGTCATATACAACATAAATCTGAAGATGTCTTTGAACCAACGTTAAAAGAGTATAAAATACCTGATTATTTTGATGTAAATAGAATTACTATTTTACCTGTTAATCCGTCAAGATTTTTTATATACTGGATGCTATCAAAAGATAACATAGAAAAATACAAAGAAAGTTATCCGGAGATAAAGCTATTTGTAGAAGATGTAGAAGTACTAAAAACAAAAGTATATAACCATTATGGTGATGTATACATTCATTATCATGCACCATTTAAGAAAGTTTATGCTATCTTGTCTATAAACGATGAATTCGTATTGAAGTCTAATGAAATCATCGCACCATCTGATGTTCTTTCTTTTGAAGATGAGGAAATCTGGTTTGATAAGTCCAATAAATTAGAGAAAAAAATCCCATCTAAATTAGATAAAAAGCAATTAGAAGAGCTTTTAAAAGTTAAAGATTTAGAGGTTGCAGGAATCAAGGAATTACTAATAGAAACTCCATCTTCTAAAAGATAGGTGGATAAAATAATTACAAAGCACAAATACGATACATAAGAGATCCTTCGGACTAAAGTCCTCAGGATGTTTTATGTTAAATGTCAAGTGCAAAAATTTTCATCAAATGGTCTTCTGCTTTTTAATACACCATATGCCTGCCTTAATAACTTATGTGCTACAGCTACTAATGCTAACTTTTTAGCCTTACCTTTACTTACTAATCTTTCGTATAATTCTCTGCAGTATTTGTTAAACCTTATTGCTGATAATGCTGCCATGTATAATATTTTCCTTGCATATGGATTTCCCATCTTTTTTATCCAGCCACTTTTCTTTACACATGCTGCACTTTCATATGGGCTTGGATTAATTCCTATAAAACTCGATATATCTTTTACACTCTTAAATCTTTCAAAATTTCCATATACTGATATTATCATTCCTATAGTCCTATCACTTATACCAGGTATGCTTTTTAAAAGTTTGTATTCCTCTTGATAATTCTTCTTAGACAATTCTTTTATCTCTTTCTCAAGTTCTTTTATGTTTTTTTCTATTTTTCTAATTAGCTCATCGTAATATTCTAAATTCTCTTTCAATTTTTTCATTGGTACATAGGTTAACGATTCTCTTTTGTTTCTTAGCATTGTAAGCTGCTGTTGTAGGTCTTCCAATATCTTTAGTTTTACTTCTATTTCTTTTTCTACATCTGATTTTGGTTTATAAAGCTCTCCATCGAAAAACGTTCTTCCATACTCTGCTATAAAGAATGAATCAGCTTTATCTGTTTTAACTCTTGTCATTTTAGCTTCCATAAATTTCTTTATTGAAAATGGATTTACTACTGCTACTTTATAACCATTTTCATACAGATAATTAGCAAGCTTTAAATGGTAAACTCCCGTATGCTCCATTATGATAAGCATATCTGACTTTTTAAACTTTTTAAGATAAGGCTTTATTTTCATTTCAAACTCAACTGGGTCAGATTTAACTTCAAAATTTTCTTTCTTGTTATCATACAAAACTGTTGCAGTGAATGAGTTTTTAGATACATCAACTCCTATGACTATTTTGTAGCCATTCATAAGAATACCTCCTTTCATAAAATACTTGACATGAAAGAAACTTCCTGATAACCTATCATCGTAGTTAAATACAGGCTTAAAAGCCTAATGTTCTGATTCAGGTTTTAGGAAGTAGAGGAAGGACAGTCTAAAACATCCTGATCGGTCTTAAAAGACCAATGACAGAAACTTGATCTGTCCTTCTTTTTTTCTCCCATGTCTATAATTATTATAAAACTTATTCTCTTATAGTTTAAAAAATTTTTGGTATATTTAATATACGATGACAAAAAGGTAAAGTTATATTTACATATACATTCTACAACTTGCAAAAATTTTAGAATAGCTTTACTAATTCCTTGACTGATTTATCAGTCATATTATATAATGAAAGCAAGATAACCAAACGTTGGAGCAAATAATGTACAGCTTTTTTATAAGAAGACCAATTACAACATGGATGTTTATGCTTGCTTTCATCATTGCCGGTTTATACAGTCTTAAATATATTCCGGTTGATAGAAATCCAAATGTAGATTTTCCGATTGTTTCAATAACTACAACGTATAAAGGAGCTTCTCCTTATGTAGTTGATACAAACGTTACAAGAAAAATAGAAGATCAGCTTGCAACTATAAGTGGTATAGAGGCTATAAATTCAGCAAGTTATACAGGGACTTCAAGAATAACAGTAATCTTTGACCTTGATAAAGATATTGATATTGCAGCTCAGGAAGTGAGGGATGCTGTAAACAGGGCGCAAAGAAGTTTTCCTGTAAACGTTGACCCACCGATTGTTAGAAAAGTAGACACCGGAATGGCTCCAACGATGGCTATCCTGCTTCATGGCTATGCTGACTATGGAACTATGGCTTATTATGCTGACAAAGTAATCAAAAGAGAGTTTGAAAGGGTTAAAGGAGTTGGTCAGGTAGACCTTGGAGGTTTTAGAGATTATGTAATGTGGGTTAGAATAGACCCGTTAAAACTTGCGGGATTTAAGTTAACACCTATGGATGTTGTTAATGCACTACAAAAAAATCATGTTGAAATTCCGGCGGGTAGAATAGACAGTCAAAATAGAGAGTATACAATAAGAGTTTATGGAAAGGGTCAATCTCCTGAAGAGATAAATAATATCATAATTAAAAATAATATAAGAATTAAAGATGTTGGAAAGGCTGAATTTACATTTGATGAAAAGAGGGGTTTAGTAAGATTTAAAGCTTTTGACTCTAAGGAAGCAGAGCCGGGTATTGCTTTGATCATTTACAGACAATCAAAAGAAAACACGGTAGAAGTCTCTAAAAGAGTCATTGAAAAAATGAATGAGCTTAATAAACAACTTCCAGCCGGTTTAAGATTGGACATAAACTATGATGCTTCTACGTTTATTGAAAGGAGTGTAAACGATGCTTTGCATGAGATAGTCATCGGAGCACTGCTGACTGCTTTTGTAGTTTTCCTATTCTTAGGAAGTTTAAAGATGACTTTTATACCATCTATGGCAATTCCAGTGTCTGTTTTAGGAGCTATAGCTGTTTTATTCTTTGCCGGTCAATCTTTAAACACATTTACACTATTAGCTTTAGCCGTTGCAGTTGGTTTAGTTATAGACGATGCGATAGTTGTAATGGAGAGTATTTATAGAAGAAATGAAGAAGGATTAACAGGTATAGAGGCAGCAGAAAAGGGGACAAGAACAGTTGTATTTGCTTTGCTTGCATCAACAGCTTCTTTGATAGCTATTTTTATACCTATCTTATTTGTTAAAAGTGTAATTGGTAAGTTTTTCTTTGGATTTGCACTTACGCTAATTGTAGCAATAGCAATTTCTTACATAGTATCTTTAAGCTTTACTCCAATGATTAGTGCAAGATTAGTTCAAGCTAAGGAGAAAAATATCTTTCAAAGAGCTTATGATAAATTTGAATCTCTTTTTGATGTTACTTTAAAATGGTCTTTAAACCATAAAGCTATTGTTTTAGCTATCTCAATAGTTACAGTTATGATTGGCTATAAACTTGCAAGCTTTGTTCCAAAAGAGTTTACACCGGTTGTAGATGAAGGGAGATTCCTAGTCAGATTTGAAACACCTACCGGTTCATCTTTTGATTTTACAGATAGAAAGGCAAAAGAGCTTGAAAAAATAGTAGAAAAAAATCCATATGTTTTAAGATATGGGGTTGCTTTTGGTGAAGGTATAGCGGGAAGACCGGAGGTTAACGGTGGAATATTCTTTATCACACTGAAAGACAGGTCCACAGGAAGACCACATCAAAAAGTAATCATGGATTGGTTTAGAAATGAGTTTAGAAAGGTTCAAGATGTAAGAGCTATAGTAGATATACCATCAGCTGTAGGACCGGCAGCAGGAAGGTCTGCAGATGTTATGTACGTCATCAAAGGTCCAGAATTGCCGGTTTTATCTCAAATAGCAAATAAATTAGAAGGACAGTTAAGACAGACGCCGGGCTATACAGACGTTGATACAGATTTAAGAATAAATAAACCGGAGGTAAAAGTATTTATAGATAGAGATAAAGCTTCAGCACTTGGCATTTCCGTTGAAGATATAGCAAATACGCTAAACTTTTTGTTTGGAAAGTTTAAAATTGGCACTTACGAAAAAGGCTCAGAAAGTTATGACATGATAGTTAAGGCTGATGAGGATTTTTTAAAAAGCTTTGAAAATCTCTCAAAGGTTTATGTTAGAGGAAAAGATGGAAGTTTAGTTCCACTTTCTAATGTAATCAAGTATGAATTGTCTCCAGGGTATAACGTTATTAACAGATATAACAGACAGTATAGCTTTACACTTTATGCTAACGTTACAGGCGGAAAGTCAGTCGGTGATGCAGTGGCAGAGGTAGAGAATTTCATAAAACAAACATTACCACCGGGATACAGCTATGAAATCGGAGGACAGACAAAAGAGTTTAAGAGAACGTTTTCTTATTTAGGACTTGCTTTAATCGTTGCAATCATAGCTGTGTATATGATTCTTGCATCATTATTTGAAAGCTTGCTACATCCATTTACAGTTTTACTAACTTTACCACTTGCAATCTCAGGAGTATTTGGATTTATTCTATTAACCGGTACATCGCTAAACGTAACATCATACTTTGGAATTATTCTGCTAATTGGCTTAGTTACAAGAGATAGTGTTTTATTCATAGAAAGAATTATCCAGCTTAAAAAAGATGGTTTAGACACTTACAACGCAATCATTCAAGCAAGGAAAGAGAGATTAAGACCAATCTTAATGACAACTTTAACAATAGTAGCATCGTTAATTCCTGTTGCACTTGGACTTACAGAAGGCTCAGAGATGCGTCAGCCGTTAGCAATAGCTGTAATCGGTGGACTAATGACAGCACTTCCACTGAGTTTATTTGTAATACCAATTTTTTATATGATTATTGATAAAATACGTCGGGTGAGAAATTTAATAAAAACATGAGATTCTTCGCTTTGCTCAGAATGACAAATAAGGTAATTGTTAACATGCTTTCGCTTTATCTGTCATCCTGAGGCCGTAAGGCCGAAGGATCTCATTTTTAAATTTTATAAAAACCCCAAGGTATTTTTTATATGATTATTGATAAAATAAGATACACAATGCAATACTTTAAAATAGGAGGTAATAAAAATGCATGACTTTGAGTTTTACAATCCGACAAAAATTATTTTTGGGAAAGGTAAAGAAAACCTTATTGGAAAAGTTTTGAAAGATTACGGCATCAAAAAAGTTTTATTTTTATATGGTCAATCATCAATCAAAAAGATAGGCTTGTATGATAGAGTGATATCAAGCTTAAATGAAAATGGCATCCAGTGGATTGAACATGGAGGAGTAAAGCCTAATCCGGTACTTAGCCATACAAGAGAAGGAATAGAAAAAGCTAAAAAAGAAAATGTAGATGCTGTTTTAGCTGTTGGCGGCGGCTCTGTACTTGATGAAGGAAAAGCCATTGCAGTGGGAGCAAAATCAGATGTAGATGTATGGGAATACTTCCATAGAGACAAAGAGATTACAGATGCACTTCCTGTGTTTGCAATTCTCACGTTGGCAGCAACAGGAAGTGAAATGAATGGATACGCTGTTATCACAAATGAAGAAACGCAAGAAAAATTATCCATAGGCTCTGAGTTAATCTATCCAAAAGTTTCTATTTTAAATCCAGAATTGACTTTCACAGTGTCTAAGGAGTATCAAGCTTACGCGGCGGTTGATGCAATAGCACACACAATAGAATGGTATTTTACTTGCACAGTCTGTCCTAATTTAGAAAATAGGCTTGTAGAAAGCATAGTGAAAACAGCTATGGAAACAACAGAGAAAATATTACAAAATCCAACAGATTATGATGCAAGGGCTGAATTTATGTGGGCAGCAACCCTTGCACTAAATGGCATTACAAGAACAGGCTATGCAGGTGGTGTTTATGTAAATCATATGATAGCCCATTCTCTTGGAGCTTTATACGACCTTCCACATGGAGCTTGTTTATCCATTGTTATTCCTGCCTGGATGTGGTGGTATAAAGACAAAAACAGAAAACAATTTGATAGATTTGCAAAAGAAGTGTTTAACCTACCGACAGCAGAGGAAGGAATAAAAGCTTTAAAAAATTGGTTTAGTAAAGTTGGAGCACCGGTTTCACTTCAAGATGAAAAAATACCATCATCAGATATAGATAAGATAGCTAACCATGTTTATAACACAACTGCAAAGCTATGGGGATTGGATAAAATCTATACAGTAGATAAAATAAAAGAGATTTTATACTTGGCATTAAGGAGTAATACTCTATGAGCACAAAGGATAAAATTATCTTAGCAGCAAAAGAGCTGTTTTCTACAAAAGGATATCACGAGACGAAAGTCTCAGATATTGTAGAAAAAGCCGGCGTCGCACAAGGAACATTTTATCTATACTTTAAAAGTAAAGAAGATTTATTTTTAGAGCTGATAAAAACTCTTCATCGCAGGCTTATGGAAGATTTAGAAAAATACTATCACAAAGAAGATAGCTTTGAAGTTAAAATAAAGAATCTTTTAGAAGATTTTATAACAGAAATCTACAACAACAAAGAAATAGCAATAATATTTTTCCATTATCTACTTGGAATTAACGAAGAGTTTAAGAATATCTACATTCAAAAAATCTCAGATTTACAAAAACTTTTAGCAAAAATCATAGAAAAAGACCTGCCAGGTCAGGACTCTTTTGTCGTTTCCAATCTTATCATTGGATACATTAGACAGCTTATTTTTAACTGTTTACTTATGAAAAATGAAAGTTTAGAGAAATTAAAGGAAAGGTTAGACCAGGGCTTAAATATAATATTCAAAGGCATAAAATAAAGAGGTTTTGTAATGAAAAAATTAATTCTCCCCGTCTTAACAGCTTGGACGTTTTCCTACGGACTCACCTTACAAGATGCTATAAATGAAGCAGTTGCAAACAATCCAGAGCTAAAATCTTATAGTCAGCAGATAGTAACTTCTGAGTATCAGTTAAAAGCAGATGAAAATCTTCAATTTCCAACTTTTTTTGCATCGGCATCAGAAAAATTTTATAACAAAACACCAATGACAAAAATTCCTAACTTTCCAATCTCCTTTAAACAGTCTAACAAAGACTTTTTTACATTCGACATAGGACTAAACCAAGCAATCTATACAGGCGGACAGGTAAAAAACAAGATCCAGATATCAAAGCACAACCTTGAAGCTACAAAGTATTACTATAAAGAGATGAAAGATGAGATTACAGCACAAGTAGTAAAAGCTTATTTAGATGTTTTTGTTGCATCGGCGTTAGTAGATGTTTATAAAAAAGAGTATCAAGCTGTTGAGTCTATCTATAAACAACAGCAAGAATTTTTTAAAGAAGGTTTGATAACAAAGGTTGACTTACTACAATCAAAGGTAAGACTTGCAGAAGTAGAAAGGTCTCTAACAGAAGCAAAAGGAAATCTGAAAATAGCACTTGCAAGACTTTCAAAGCTAACAGGAAAAAATATACAGGAAGATGAAAAATTTGAAAAACCAGTTTTAAACATAAAAGAGCTAGAAAATTATCAAGAGCTTTTAATGCAAGCATTAAATAACAGAAATATAATCTCATTCTACAAAGAAAACATAAAACAATCTCAAGCTAAGGCAGAGATAGAAAAGGCGCAGTTTTTGCCAAAGGTTTTTGTTCAAGGTGAATATCTGTACACAACACAGAGTCCATACCTTGACCCAAAAGGAAATTTTGTATTTACAGCAGGATTACAAGTAGAATTTCAAGGAGTGGAGCCATATTATAAATATCTGTCAGCAAAATCAAACACGCAAAAACTTAACTATGACCTTGAAAATATTAAAGAAAATATAAAACTTGAGATAAAAACAGCCTATGAAAATTACATCACTGCAAAACAAAACCTAAAAGTAGCAGAAGAAAGTCTTGCCTATGCAAAAGAGTACTTTGAGCTTGTAAAAGAGCAGTACGCTAACCAGCTTGCAACAAACACAGATTTATTAAATGCTGAAAGCTCATATACAAAAGCCTACGAAAGCAAAGAAATAAACTTCTACAATCTGCAAAAAGCATACGTTGACCTTATGAAGTCAGCAGGAAGATTAGAAGAGGTATTAAAATGAAGAAAAGTATAGGTCTTTTTGTTGTCTTAGTTTTAATTCTTATTTTTACAGTTTTTGCCTTCACATGGATAGAACACAGAATGAAGTATGTAATATCAGATGCTGTTTTTGTTGAGACTGATTATTTGTCTAATGTAGGATTCAACAGAGTAAGCGGGAAAATCATCCAGCTGTACAAAAAAGAAGGCGACGCAGTAAAAGCAGATGAAACAATAGCTAAAATAGATGACACAGATTACAAAATCCAACTTGAAAATATAAACTATGAGATAGAAAGTCTAAAAAAACAAAAATCACAATTAGAAAATCAGCTTTCAAGAATCATACACGAAAATGAATTAAATCAAAAAATTACAAGCTTAACCACGCAGGAGATTGAGAAAAAAATAGAGAGCCTAAGCGCACAAAAATCTCAAGCAGAAGCACAGATTGAAAAAGCTAAAAAAGATGAAGAAAGATATAGAAACCTTTTAGAAAAAGGGCTTGTCCCAAAGGCTAAGTATGAAGAGATAAACACACAGCTAAAAGTGTTATTAGACCAGAGAAAAGCAATAGAAAAATCTATCTCAGAACTTAATGTATCAAAGGCTAAATCTAAAGAGAGTGTAGAGCTTGTAAAAACACAAGGACAGGTAAGTAAAGAAATCCAAGACCAAATCTCAGCACTTGAAAATAAGATTTTAGCACTTACAAAACAAAAAGAAGATTTAGAAAATCAAATAAAATACACAGAGCTTAAATCTCCGTACAATGGCATCATTGCTAAAAAGTACGTATCCATTGGTGATATTGTAAAAGCCGGACAGCCGATTTATGCAATAGTCAAAGAAAATAGCTTTTATATAAAAGTTTTACTTGAAGAGACTAAGCTAAGCGGTGTAAAGGTTGGCAACAAAGCATACATAAAGTTGGACGCATATCCTGACAAAACCTTTGAAGGTGAGGTGGAAAGTATAGATATTTCATCTGCTGCAAAGTTTGCACTTGTTCCAAGGGATATATCAGCAGGAGAGTTTACTAAATTGGCACAAAGGATACCGGTGAAAATAAGAATAACAAAAGGGGATATAAGCCTTTTAAGAGTTGGCTTAGGCGGAGAGGTAGAGATTGAGAAAAAGTGATGGAAAATAAGCCTATCTATGAAACAATTACAAACTTAGAAAGAGGATTAATCACTTTTATAGTTATGACCGGAGCCTTTATGGCTATCTTGGATACAACCATCGTTGACATTGTCGTTCCAAAGATGATGGGACCACTTCAAACAGACCTTTACGGTATTCAGTGGGTAATAACAGCCTACATGATAGCTTCAGCTGTAATGTTAATTTTATCAGAGTGGCTTGATAAAGTCATAGGTCTTAGAAAGGTATTTATAGCCGGAATCGTGATATTTACACTTTCATCTTATATGTGTGGAGTAGCACAATCATTAGATTGGATGATATCGTCAAGAATCACGCAAGGTATCGGCGAAGCTTTGATTATGGCAACAGCACAAACGATTTTATTTTCTGTCTATCCGGAAGAAAAAAAAGGATTAGCAATGGGGATATTTGGGCTTGGTGTTAGCTTTGCACCGGCACTTGGACCAACTCTTGGGGGATACATTACAGAGTATTTAAATTGGAGATGGGTGTTTTTTATCAACCTTCCAGTAGGAATTTTAACAACTATCCTTGCAATTTTTTATCTTCCAGAAACAAGCATGATAAGAGAAAAGGCAAAGCTAAATTTTATATCCTATTTTTTCTTATCTGTTTTTACAATAGCTTTATTAATATTGCTTTCAAAAGGACAACAGCTTGGTTGGTTCATGTCTGATGCTATAGTATATCTAACGATAATTTCAGGGTTTGCATTACTGTTTTACATTCTTTCAGAACTCCTATCAAAAGAGCCATTGATAGATTTTAGAATTTTTTTAATCAAAGAATACTTTGTCGGTTTTATGGTATTTTTCTTACTTCTTGGATTTTCAATGTATCAGATTTTTTACCTTCTTCCGCTTTACTATGAAAACTTAAAAGGACTTCCAACCTTTGAGGCAGGACTTCATATACTTGCCTTTGCGTTTTTTATAGCTTTATTCTCTCCCGTTGCCGGCATTTTGTCTGATAAGTGGAATGAAAAGTATGTTTTATACATAGCAACAGTTTTATACTTGATTACATCTATCTTTATAATTCCAAAGTTAGATTACTACACACCAACAGTTAAAGCTGCAATAATGACCATTCCTCTTGGCATTTCTATGGGAATGTTTTTTGCACCGGTTACAACCTTAGCACTTAGAAAGCTTGGACCAAAAACATCCCTCGGTACAGGACTTATGCATTATGGAAGGTTTGTAGGTGGTTCATTTGGAACCGCTATAGCTACAAATGACTTATACAAGCACCAATGGGAGCATTTTGAAGGGATAAATGCAATGCAAAATTACAATTACATAAGTCAGTTTATTGATAAAATCAAAGAAAATATGGTAGCAGTTCCGGAAAACGTAGCAGAGCTAAAAGCCAAGGCTTTATTTTATGGCGTCGAATATCTTCACAGTCTAAACTTTTCATTTCAAGATACATTTTTTATTGCCGGACTATTTGGCTTACTTGGAGCTTTACCTGTTATTTATATGTGGATTTCCGGTTTGATTGGTTTTAATTCTAACAATACATATGATTAAAAATTCGAAAAAGTTTGAGATATTTCGTTGTAGCTTCAGAATGACTTTGTATCCAAATTTTTAACTACATTTATTTCCTTTAAGTTTTCAGCTTAGTATTTTCTTGCTAAATTGAGAATAGTAAATAAATAATTTTTTCCAGCTTCCTGGTCTTAAAAACTAAGACATTATAATTATAATATAAAAATATATTAAATATAATATATTGTTGAAATTTATCGTAATTAGTATTATCTTTATATCAACAAATAAAAGGAGGTATGTGCTATGGAAACTTATGTAGTATTTCTGCTCTTATTTACTTTAGGTATGTTAGCTTACGTAATTTATTTTGTCAAAAGATCAAAGGAAGAAATTAAAGAAAAAGTTGAAGAGGTATCCTGCAAAATTAACCCAGTAATTCAAAAAATTTCTGGAGAAAAATACGAATGCGAAGAAGGAGAAATTCACTTCAAAACTCAAGAAAAACAATAACCTTTATGGTGGGCTCAAAAGCCCACTTTTTAATATTTATCTAAAAAGTATATTCCTTTAATTGGTAAGTATTGTTCAAAAACATGTTGTAGATTTAAAGACTCGCTAATGATTTTTCCGTGTCCGCCAGTCAGTATTATGTTAAATTTACATTTATATTCATCTTCAATTTTACTAATAACACCTTCAACTAATGAGATGTATCCATTATATATTCCAGATTGAATGCTTGAAATAGTATTTTTACCTACAATATTTGAAGGCTTTTCAATCTTAACTTTTGGAAGTTTGGCAGTTTTTGAAAACAAGCAATTTACAGAAGATTCTAATCCAGGAAAAATAAGCCCGCCATCATATTCAGAGTTTTTATTAACCACATCAAAAGTTACTGCCGTACCAAAATCGATTGCTATTAATGGTGGATTTAAAATATTTATAGAAGCAAAAGCGTTCAAAATCCTATCCGCTCCAACTTCTGACGGGTTTTCATAATTGATTTTCAAAGGAACTTTTACATCCGTTCCTATTAATAACGGATTTACATTCAATAGTTTTTCTAAAGCCTTAGTGATTTTTTCTTCAACCTGTGGAACTACAGAAGATATATAAATTTTATTAATATTTGTTTCATCCAAATTGTAAAAGTTTAAGAAAAAAGAAAAGTTAATCAACCAGTCATCAATGGTTTTTCCGTGGTCTGTTTTAAATTTTAATGTTTCAATTTTATCTAAATCCTTTATATATCCAATCTCTGTGGTTGTATTACCAATGTCAACTGCTAATATCAACTTTCTTCTTTACCTTTACTAAAGACTAAATTTTTATATCTAAAGAAATAATCAACAGTTGCTTTGTAAAGACTTTGAGCAAACTTTTCTAAAAATTCATCATTTGCCAATAATCTTGCATCATTTTCATTTGTTATAAATGCTGTTTCTACCAAAACAGATGGAATTGATGGAGTTTTTAAAACTGCAAAGTTAGCCGATTCAATTCTTTTAAACTCAGTATCTTTCAAGTTTCTCTTTAAATAAATCTGAGCAAATTTTGCAAAGTTTAATCCTTCTGTCATTGTATGGCTTATAGCCATATCTGCTACTATTTTATTTACATTTGGATTAGCACTAACTTTTATAACATTTAATACTGTTTTATTCTCTCTTTCCTCTACGATTTTGGCAAGTTTTGAAGTAGCACCTCTTAAATTTAATGTGTATATGTAAGTTCCGGAAAGATTTGGATTTTCAGATGCGTTTGTGTGAATACTTATAAACAAATCTGCCTTTTTTTCTAAAGCGATCAATGTTCTATCATACAGGGGAATAAATCTATCATCTTCTCTTGTTAGATATACTTTAAATCTTGGGTCTTTTTCTAATAATGATTTAAGTTTTAAAGCAACTTTTAGATTGATATCCTTCTCTCTTAGACCGTTAGCCGTTGCACCAGGGTCATGTCCACCATGTCCCGGGTCTATGACTATTATTTTCTTTCTTCCTGCAAAACTTTTTGGTACTTCTATTTCTATAGAATCTGAAGAGTTGTTATCTGAAGCTTGCGTTTCTAAACTTCTTAGAATTTTATTTAAAACATCATCTGAATCTTTTTTTGAAACCGCTTTTTTAGAGTCTTTATTTTCTTTAGTAGTATTGTTATTTTCATTTATACTTTGTTTTAATACTTTCAAATCAATAACCAATCTATCTGGATTTGAAAGACTAAACACTTTAGGGTCTATGTTATCATTTATATCTAAATAGATTATGGTTTTCTTAGTAATTATATCTTTTGATATTTCTATAGATTTAACAAATTTTGGGTCAAAATTTATAGCTGAGTTTTTAAATTCACCATTTATCTTGAAAATAAGAGTATTAGATAATGGTAAATATTCATAATTTTTTACATCATCAAAAACAATTCTATAACCATAATCTTTTATTCCAGTTCTGATTTCAAATGCTTCTACATAAAAAATACATATTAATATGCTTAAAAATATATATCTTAATGTTTCCATATTAAATTTATCGGATTTTTGTATAAAAACTTAAACTAATAAAACCCGAGACCCAAAAACTGAGTCCCGGAAGTAGATGTTTACTGAGAAAGTTCTTTTCTTAATCTTTTAGCTACGTTTACCATATTTCTTAATGATGGTATTGTCTCTTCCCATCCTCTTGTTTTTAAACCACAGTCTGGATTTACCCAGATAAGGTCTTTTCTAATGTATTTTAATGACCTTCTTAAAATTTCTTCTATTTCTTCTTCTCTTGGAATTCTTGGAGAGTGTATATCGTAAACTCCTATACCAATTCCATGGTCGTAGTTAAATCTTTCAAACGCTTCTAAGATTTCTCCTTTACTTCTTGATGCTTCAATAGAGATAACATCAGCATCCATTTTGTGGATGTACTCAATAATTTCATTGAATTCTGAATAACACATATGAGTATGGATTTGGATCTCATCTTTAACCGTATCATGGCTAAGCTTAAACGCTTTTACTGCCCAGTTTAAGTAAGCTTCTTGTTTAGATTTTTTGAGCGGCAATCCTTCTCTAAATGCCGGTTCGTCTATTTGAATGATTTTTATGCCGGCTTTTTCAAGGTCTAAAACTTCTTCTCTTAAGGCTATTGCTATTTGATAAGCTACTTCTTCTTTTGGAATGTCTTTTCTGTAGAAAGACCAGTTTAGAATTGTAACAGGTCCTGTAAGCATACCTTTTACCGGTCTGTCAGTTAAGCTTTGTGCATAAACTGTTTCTTTTAATGTCATTGGATTTGGTCTTGAAACATCACCGTAAATAATAGGTGGTCTTACACATCTTGTACCATATGATTGAACCCAGCCGTTTTTAGTAAATGCAAAACCTTCCAACTTCTCGCCAAAGAATTCAACCATATCTGTTCTTTCAAACTCACCATGAACTAAAACGTCTAAGTCTAACTCTTCCTGAACTTTTATAACATACTCAATCTGTTTTTTAATAAAGTTTTCGTACTCTTCCTGGGAAATTCTTCCGGCTTTGTAGTCTGCTCTGTACTTTCTAACTTCTTGTGTTTGTGGAAAGCTTCCGATTGTTGTTGTTGGAAGTAAAGGAAGTTTTAATAATTCCATTTGCTTTTTATATCTTTCTTCAAATGGAGTTTTTCTTCCAACTTCTGCATTTCTTATTTGCGCAACTGTTTGTCTTACTGCTTCGTTATTGTATTTAGATATGATAGATTTAACATCTGTGTCTGGTAGATCAACGCCGTTTGCAAAGTGGTCTCTCAATGATTTTAGCTCTGCCAATCTTTCGTCAGCAAAAGCAAGAATATTTATAAGGTCTTGTGATAAATGTCCTTTCTCCGGCTCTAAACTAACTGGTAAATGGAATAATGGTGCTGCATTAGACAAGATAATGTTTTCTGGTTTTATATAGTTTGATAATTCTTTAATTAAGTTTGCAGTTTCTTTCAAATTTGTCTTCCATGGGTCTCTTCCGGATACAACGCCAGCAACCAATATTTTATCTGCCGGAAATCCATATTTTCTAATGTTTTCTAAGTTTTCATTGTTTACTACAAAATCAAGACCAATTCCATGAACCGGTAAGTTTACAAGCTTATCATAGCTTGAAAGGCTTTCATAATAAGTGTTAACAATTACTTTTAAGTTTTTGATTTCGTCCATTACTTTTTCATACGCTTTTAATGCTAGTCCAACTTCTTCATCAGATAAATCTAAAACAAATGCTGGCTCGTCTAACTGAACGTATTCAACGCCTTCATTTTCAAGCTCTTTTAAAACTTGGTTGTATAAAGATGTAAAAAGGTCTAAGTATCCTGCAAATTTACTGCTTTCGCTTGCTTTAACCATTTTCATTAAGATTGAGCCTTCTTGTCTTTCATAGACTTTTGAAAGGTAAACAAAAGTAAATGGTCCTACCAAAACAGGCTTAGTTTTAATTCCAAGTGCTTCTTTTACATATCTGTATGATTTAAGGGGTCTGTTTTTAACAAGCTTAATATCTCCTGCAAGCTCCGGAACTATGTAGTGATAGTTTGTATCAAACCATTTTGTCATTTCGCAGGCAATAGCTTTATCTGTTCCTCTTGCCATTGCAAAGTATCTATCAAGAGAGTCTTCTATATACTTAAATCTTTCCGGGATTACATTAAACATAGTTGCTGTATCAAGAACAAAGTCATAGAGAGAAAAATCATTAGATGGAATAATATCAACACCGTTATCAATAGCCTTTTTAACTCTACTAAGATTTATTTCTGATGCCTTTGAGATAAGCTCATCTTTTGATACTTGACCTTTCCAGTAAGCTTCTACAACTTTTTTTAACTCCCTGTTTGGTCCAATTTTTGGATAGCCGTGAATGGTTGTTTTCATAAATTTTCCTCCTGAAAAATATTAATTTTGCCATAAATTATACCTTATATTGATTCTAATTTCAAATGCAAATCATTTGCATTTTATCGTTTGGTAGTTTAAAATTAAATGACAAGTAAATAGTGAGTTGTATGAAAAATTATTTCTCACTACTTTAAACGGTATTAGTTAATATAAAGGAGAGCTATATCTTGGATGAAAAATTAGCGATTTTTATAGAATTTAAAATGAGATCCTTCGGCCTTACGGCCTCAGGATGACAAAGAACGATCCAATGGTGTCATTCTGAGCGTAAGCGAAGAATCTCTTCTCCTTTTGTCTAAAAGAGGAGAGTCTTCGACCTCGGGATGACAAAGAAGAATTGATGAAAAGTAAGCTTTATTCTAATATAAAGGAGAGTTATGGAAAAGTTAATCATACCAAAAGGATTTAAAGCAACAAAACAAAGAAAGGCAATCTTAGAAGTTTTGGAAGAATGTAAAATACCTGTTCATGCAGAGGATATTTATTTAAAGCTAAAAGAAAAAGGAATTGATATAAGTTTATCTACTATCTATCGTAATCTTGATATGCTTCAAAAACAAGGATTGGTAGTCAAAGCTTACATGATTGGAGAAGATAAAGCAAGGTTTGGTCTTTCTTCTAAGAAGAATTACTTAATTTGCCAAAAATGTAAAAAGATTGTAATTATTGATAACTGCCCGTTTGAAAAGTTTAAAGAAGAGTTGATAGAAGTTCATGGATTTGATATTTTAGACCATAGCATTGAAGTTTATGGCATCTGTCCAGAGTGTAAGAAAGAGGAATAAAAATTGTTAATATTAACATAAGATTTAACTTAGCTAACTAATTATAAGTTCTCAATTTTTTTAACTTTCAAAAGAAAATATTAACCTGTTAATTAATTCAGCAATATATATTACCTATCTTCCAATATAGAAACAAATCTTTTTATGCTATTTTTCGCTATTTATTATCATTTTTAAATTTTTCAAAATGATAAAAAATTCTAAAGTAATTTACGTGAGAGTGCTTTTAAATTTTAACGAAGAATCTCCGTTCTTTTACTCTCACTTATCACTGTACGGGCAATTCATGAATTGCCTCTACTTACTTTCTCACCTTCTTTAAATCAGGAGGTCCATCGGACTAAAGTCCTCAGGATGACGTGAGAAGGTAAATTTACAAAAATATTAGAACATTCTCATAATTCACGTTTATTTAATGTTAAATATGAGTTATAATTATGTTAAAATTTTTTAGAAAAATTAACAAAAGGAGGAAGGTGTGAGGAAATCACTTTTTGTCGCTGGAATTTTATCATTAAGTTTCTTAGCTCAAGCTGAGGAGGTTTTAAAACTTGATAAAGTCCAGTTTACAGCTACAAAGTCAGAAAGAGAAGAAAAGGAAACGCCGGCATCTACGGCTACGATTACAAAAGAAGAGTTAAAATTTGAAAGAGGATTTAATCTATCAGAAAGTTTAAGTGAAGTCTCTGGCGTTAATGCTGAAACAAAAAACGGTGGTTATGATGTTAGATTAATCATCAGGGGAGGGGGATTAAACGCTCCTTATGGTATAAGACAGATTAACATTTTATTGGACGGCGTTCCGATTACTGACCCAGACGGTATGACAAGGCTTGATTTTGTAAATCCACAACTTATTGACCAAATAGAAATAGTAAAGGGTCCAAACTCAACTTTATATGGTGCTAACGCAATTGGTGGTGTTGTAAACTTTATTACTAAACCAGTATGGACTGTCCAAGGTTTAAAGCTTAAGACTGGTTTCGGAAATTATAACACACAGCTTTACAACTTACTGTATGGGAATAATTACAAAGGAAAATTATTCTACTACGTTGACATCACAAGAAGGTCAACAGACTCATGGCGGGAATGGAACGAGTTTAAATCTACGCAAGCATCTTTTAAAATTGGATATCTCTTTGATGATAAATCTTCCATAGAAACATACTTTAACTACTCAAAAGCAGATTTACAACTTCCTAACAGTTTAACTAAACAACAATTTGATACAGACCCATCTAAGCAATATAAAGAAAATGTATGGATACATAGTGGAAGATACAGCGAGATTTATTTCTTTAATACGAAATATCAAAATCAGTTAACAGATAGCTTTACAATTAAACCAATATTTTACATTCAAAAGTGGAGTCATTACCACCCTGTAACAGGCTTCATAAACGATGGTGGTGCTAAGGTTTTTGGTACCGATTTTATAACAGAGCTTAAACATTCATTGTTTGGCATCAACTCAACGTTAATCTCTGGCTTTCAAATTCAACATGACAAATATGATGCAGATAAATATACTTATGGATATGTTATGTGTTCAACCGGACCATGTAATCCAAGACCAAATATAGATGTCATAAAATACACACTTTCCGACCAAAAAGGAAGATTAGCAGAAACAGATCATAACAAAATTCTTAAATACGGATTTTACGCCCAAGAAACGCTTATACCCACAAAAAATCTCCTAATCGACATTGGACTTAGATGGGATGCTGTTAAATTTGACCTAAATCAACAAAACTATATTGATTATAACTACTCACTAACAAATGCAAGATATATAATCTCTAACAGTAATACACAAATTAACAGAACGTTTAGATTTATAAGCCCAAAGATAGGGTTTAGCTATGCGGTAGCACCTATAACGAATATTTATGCATCTTTTAGTGCAGGATTCCAGACACCACAGTGGAGTCAGCTAACCTATAATCCAAATTTAAAAAATACAAAAGCTTACCAGTATGAGATTGGAACAAAGACAGTTAAGTCAGACGAATACAGTTTTAACACAGCGTTCTTCTTCATAGACTCGAGGGACGAGATAACACAAGTGTTAGATGGGTCAAGGACGTCTTTTGCAAATGCTGGTAAAGTTAATAAAAAAGGCGTTGAAATAGACGGAAGGTTTAAAGTATACGATGGTTTGTATATAGGCGGGTCCTATACATATAGCGATTTTATTTATAAAGAATATATAGAAGTTAAAAGGGTTGGTTCAAGCTTTCGTGCATATGATAGAAGCAATAATAGATTGGAGTATATTCCAAAGCATAAATACACGTTGTATGTTTATTACTTCCATCCATCTGGATTTAAGGCAAAGATAGACACTAACACTTGGGGTCAGTACTACACAAATGCAGCAAATACAGGAAAATACAAAGGTTATGAGTTTTTGACAAATCTGTTTTTAGGCTATGAAAAGAAAAATTTAGAGCTTGGTTTTAGTGTTTACAACTTGACAGATAAAAAATATGCAGTTGAAGTTAAAGAAGATTCATCTACTCCATATGTTCCTGGTGCCCCAAGAACTTATTTTGTCTATGGTAGTTATAAATTCTAACAACATTTTGGAGGTGTGGTGATATGCAAGAGGTAAAAGTTGAATTAAAAGATTTTAGAAAAGAGGGAAGGAATATTTTTGACATTCCTGTTGCTGGCAATCTATTAAGAAATATTAACTTTTTAAACGGTGTTAGGTTGTTTTTACTTTTTTTAGTCATCTATGCAATCGTTTATGGCTTTATTAATCCTACCAAAGAAAACTTATTTACAACCGGTCTTTTTTGGGGTCTATTTTGGCCATTTTTCATGATTATCACACTTCCAACCGTTGGAAGATTCTTTTGCACCATTTGTCCTCATGGGTTTTTAGGTAGATTCTTTACTAAGATAGGATTAAACAAAAACCTTCCGGTTAAACTGAAAAATCCTCTAATCGGTCTATTTGTACTGATTTTGGTTTATTGGTTTGTAGTATATACATTCCCATCTGTTTACAATAACCCACTTCCAACAGCTTTACTTTTCTTAGCCTTTACGATCTTAGCTATTACTGTATCGTTTGTATTTAGAAATGGTGTTTATTGTAAATATTTTTGTCCAATAGGCTCTATTTGTACATCTTTTAATAGAGTTGGCTTTACATGGCTCTCTACCAACCATGAAGACTGCTTAAAGTGTAAAAAGCCTGATTGTGCGATAGCTTGTCCGTATAAATTTAACCCATCTAAGTTTGACAGCAAAAACTCAATGGAAGAATGTATTCTCTGCATGGAATGTGCAAACGCTTGCAGCTCAGTAAGATGGGAGATTAGAAAATGGGGTCATTCTCTGTATGAAAAAATATCAAAACCTCATAGCTTTGAAGTTTGGACTTACATATTAATAATCGGCGTGATAACAATTACCATGAAGTTTCATCATGGCTTGTCAAGAACAGGACTTGCTGACTCTTTACCTTGGACAATAATCGGTAAATATTTAGACAGTATCTTTCAATTCCCAAAAGGCGTTGATATAGTTGGTTTTGTTGCTCTGTTGATGGGTATCGGGTCGGCTTTGCTCTTTAGTACAGTTGGATTTTATATAGCATCAAAAATTTTAAACACCGATTATACAAACTTATTTAACAACATAGGTTATGCTTTTGCTCCAATCATGATTGTTGGGGGATTGTCTCATGCGCTCTCATTTTTCTTCTTTGATTACTATCCACACTTTGTAAATGGAATATCCCAAGCGTTTTTCTTAAATATAACCGTAGAACCTCTTGCTTCAAGGTCAGACCCATGGCTTAGGTTCTTTACAATCTTTAACTACATAGCTGGCTTTTGGAGTTTATACTTGATTTATAGAAGAATGTCTTTGTTTGGTTTTAATCTGCATCCAAGGTTCAAGATAGCATTCCTATTTGCTTCCGCACTTCCTATATTTTATATTCTGCTAAGTGTATTTCAGCAGTACGCATTTATGGCTTATCCGCCAACTCACCATCACCATCACCATTGATGGTATAATTGATTTATAATTTTCGATAAGGAGAAATAAATGAGCATTACAGAAATAGTTTTAAAACTTGCCTTAATCGGTGGAGACCCTGTTCTTTATATCTTGCTTATCATGAGCATCATCAACTTTGCAATTATCATCGAGAGATTTATCACTTACAAGACGATAGAAAAAAACTTAACAAAGTTTGAACCGTTAGAGTTGAAAATGTCCTTAGAAAAAAGGCTTGGAATTTTGGCAACTTTTGGAAACAACGCACCGTTTATAGGCTTATTTGGAACAGTTTTAGGAATAATAAAAGCATTTCATAGTCTTGCAACCTCAACAGAGTTTGGAGTGAGAGTTGTAATGGCTGGAATATCAGAAGCATTGGTAGCAACCGCGATGGGTCTTTTTGTAGCAATTCCGGCTGTTATAGCTTATAACTACTTTGTAAGAAAGGCAAAATTTTTAATGATGGTCTACGAAGAGTCTAAAAAGTAGGAGCTGAAGATGAAACTTATTGACGAAAATGAAAAAGAAATATCTGAAATAAACATGATTCCTTTGGTAGATATAGTCTTAGTTATCTTAATCATTTTTATGGCAACTGCTACGTTTATGGTAGAAGGAAAAATTCCCCTTGACCTTCCAAAGGCAAAAACAGGAGAACCTGCAAAATCTACACAAAAAAGAATAGAAATAACAATCAAAAAAGATGGTATATATTTTGAAGGGCAAAAAGTAAGTCCAGAAGAGCTTAAACAAAAACTCCAAGCAGTAAAAACAGATGAAAATCAAGTAGTCGCTTTAAGGTCAGAAAAAGATGTAATTTTTCAAGATGTTGTAACAGTTATAGATGTTTGTAGACAGGTAGGATTAGAAAAGTACATAATAGAGACAAAAAAAGAATAGTATGAACTTTAAGAAAGAAAGACTTTTAGTTATATCCTTAGCATTATCTTTATTAATCCATGCGCTGCTTTTTAGCTCATTTTTTCTGCTTAAACCAAAGCCAAAAGAAGAAAAAGAAAAAATAATCACAGTGAGTCTTGATGAAGACTTTAAAAAAGAGTTTAAACCACCGGTAGAAGAAAAAAAGATGATACAGAAAAATGAAGCATTACCGCAAACTAAATCCTTACCAAAGGTAGAAGAAAAAAAGATAGTGCAGCAAAAAGAAACATTACCACCACCGCAACCTGCACCAAAGCCACAGCCGGAAAAACCTAAACCTATCGTCAAACCAGAATCAGAAACGCCAAAACAAGAAGCTCAAAAACCGCAAGAAAAACAAAACACTCAACAACCTATAAAACAAAATCCACCACAAACTCAACCAACTCAACAAACACAACCTACCACAGCACAGACACAAAAAACAGAACCAACGCCGATAGACTTATCAAAAGGAAGACCAGACCAATTTAAACAACCGGAAAAAAAGGAAGAAGATATAGACGGCTACCTTAAAGAATTGATAAGATATCTAAATCAGCAGGCAAGAGAGAGAGATTTATATCCACCAATTGCTAAAAGATTAAAAATAGAAGGTCAAGTAATTGTAAGGGTAACTATAAATGAAGATGGAACAATAGACGAAAACTCTATAAAAATAGTAGAATCAAGCGGATATAACGTTCTTGACAGAGGAGCCATTGAGATTTTAAAGAAATTACAACCATACAAAAAACCGCCAAAGAGAATAACAGTAGAAATCCCGATAGTATTTCAGATTATTTATATGTAGCTTATGAGACTGCTTGCAAAAATCAACATTGTTATTCTGCAGCCGTGCGAAGAATCTCCTGTTTTCTTTTCAAATCAAAAAATCAAAAGAGAAGATTCTTCGGACTTACGTCCTCAGGATTACACAGAAAGGTAAGTTTGCGAGAATTTTGGAACACTCTTTGTAGCTTATTGCAAACATCTGTTTAATGGATTATAATTTATGAAATATTTAGGATTATCTTCGAGGTAAATATTGGCTTACGAAGCTTTTTCAAGAAAATATAGACCAAAATCTTTTCAAGAAGTGATAGGTCAGGAGCATGTTGTTAAGACTTTAAAAAATGCTGTAAAGCTTGATAGAGTATCACATGCTTACATCTTTTCTGGACCAAGAGGCGTTGGAAAAACAACCATAGCAAGAATCCTTTCAAAAGTCTTAAACTGTAAAAATCCGGTAGATTATGAATCTTGCAATCAGTGTGAAAACTGTATTGAAATAGATAAAGGCTCTTTTCCGGACATGTATGAAATTGACGCAGCATCTAACAGAGGTATAGATGATATAAGAATGATTCGTGATAACGTTGGATACCAGCCAATAAAAGGAAAATACAAAGTATATATAATAGATGAAGCACATATGCTTACAAAAGAAGCATTCAACGCCCTTTTAAAAACCTTAGAAGAACCACCACCAAGAAACATTTTTATCTTAGCAACAACAGAACTTTACAAAATACCTGAAACCATAAAATCAAGATGTCAAACATTTATATTTAAGCCACCAACAAAAGAGCAGATAAAAAACTATCTTTTGAGAATATTAAACAATGAAAAAATTCCATATGAAGAAGATGCGGTAGAGTTATTAGCCCAAGAGCTTGAAGGTGGTATGAGAGATTCGGCAAGTCTTTTAGACCAAGCAGTAACTTATGCAGAAGGAAAGCTTACAAGAAAAGATGTAGAAGAAATTCTCGGAATAGTTCCATACAGCTATGTACAAAAGTTTTTAAGAAATATTAAAGACTTAAAAGTTGATGAAAACATAAAATTAATTGATACACTTGAAGACGAAGGATATGATATAAACGTATTTTGGAAACAGCTTTTAGAAGCCATTCACAAAACACTTATAGACTTAGCACTTGATAAAGAAGATGAAATTTTTTCAAAAGAAGATTTAAAATCTCTTATTTATTTAAAAACCATTTTCACAAAAACATATTCAGAGGCAAGAACATTTTTTGACCCAAAACAGATTTATCATCTAACAATTTTAAAAACGTTGTATTTAGACAGCATTAAAAGAATAGAGCAGCTTTTTGCTGAAGGCGTTCAAGTTGTCCCTAAAAAAGAACCTGAAGTATTAAAACAAGAAATCAAACCACAAGAAAAACAAGAAACTAAACAACAAGAAGAAATAAAGCCAAAAGAAGAGCAAAAACAGGATTTAAACAAAATCATTAGTCAGATTATAAAAAATGAAAAAGTCATAGCAGTAATAATTAAAAACGCAGAAATTAAAGAAGATGAAAACGCAGTTTACATAAAAGTTAAATCAAAAAGCGAAGAAGACATTTTAAGAGACAATATGAGTATTTTAACTAAATACTTCAGTAAAGAAATATTTATATCGTCTCCGGAAGAAAAAAAAAGTAAAGTTAAAGAATCTAAAAAAGACGAGGCAGTAGAAAAGGTTTTAGAGCTTTTCCCCGGTTCAAAAATAATCACTTACAAAAAGGAGGATGATAATGTTTAACTTTGGAAATTTGGCTGAGTTAATGAAACAGGCACAAAGCATAAAAGAAAACGTTGAAAAAGCAAAAGAAGAGCTTAAAAATGAAAAAATAGTCGTTGAAGTTGGCGGAGGAATGGTGAAGGTTGTATCAGATGGTCTTGGAACAGTGTTAGATTTAGAAATAGATAAATCACTTCTTAATGAAAACGAATACCCAGTCTTAAAAGATTTGCTTATCGCGGCTATAAATGAAGTATCAGAAAGGTCTAAGGAAGTTGTAGCAGATAAAATTTCTCAAGCTACCGGTCTTCCTATGAATATGTCTAAATTTGGTGGTATGTTTTGAATATAGTTCCGGAGACTATTCAGCAGGTTATATCGGAAATATCTAGACTACCAGGTTATGGAGAAAAGACAGCCCAAAGATTAGCTGTCAATCTATTAAAAATGCCCAAAGGTGAAGCGGTAGACCTTGTAAGACACTTGGCTTTAATGCTTGACAAAGTTCATCTTTGCAGAGAATGCGGAATTTTTACAGAAAAAGAAATTTGCGATGTATGTAGTGATGAAAGTAGAGATAGGTCTGTTATCTGTGTAGTTGAAGAGTCTTTTGATGCTTTTATGATTGAAAATACAGGCAAATACAGCGGACTTTATCATGTTTTAGGCGGAAGGCTTTCTCCATTAGAGGGAATAGGTCCAGAAAAGCTAAACATAAAATCTTTGATTGACAGAATAAAAAAATTAAATGTAAAAGAAATTATCTTTGCAACAAATCCAACAGTAGAAGGCGAAGCAACAGCAAATTATATACATAATTTGATAAAAAACTATCCTATAACCATCTCAAGATTAGCTTATGGCTTACCTTTTGGCGGAGTATTAGAAAATGCAGATGATTTTACATTAGCCAAAGCATTGGAAAATAAACAGATTTTGAAGTGAGAAGTATTAAAAGAAGTATCAGGACTTGATAAAAAGATGATGACTTTAACAGAAAATGGAAATTGGACGGTAAATTAGAAACTTTAAGAGAGAATATAATAAACCTAATGGATGTTAGGTTTGGAGCGGTTGATGAGACAATAGTAGAAAAGATTAATAAAACAAACAATATAGATACTTTAAGACAGATTTTAAGATTAATCGGAAGAAGTCAAAATTTAGACGAGGTTGTAGAAAAGTTAGAAAGTTTGTAAATCTTTTTTGAGTATATTTGAGAGTGCTTTAAAATTTTGATTAAGTCAAAAAATTAATTGACTTTCTGATCGTCCTTCTAAGCATAAGCGAAGAATCATCTCCCTTTTTTACATCTCACTTCTTATTTTCCCGGTTTTTAAAAAAAGAAATCCTTCGGACTAAGGTCCTCAGGATGTTCTATGTTAAATGTCAAGTACAAAAATTTTCATCAAATGGTCTTCTGCTTTTTAATACACCATATGCTTGCCTTAATAACTTATGTGCTACAGCCACTAATGCTAACTTTTTAGCCTTACCTTTACTTACTAATCTTTCGTATAATTCTCTGCAGTATTTGTTAAACCTTATTGCTGATAATGCTGCCATGTATAATATTTTCCTTGCATATGGATTTCCCATCTTCTTTATCCAGCCACTTTTCTTTACACATGCTGCACTTTCATATGGGCTTGGACTGATTCCTATAAAACTCGATATATCTTTTACACTCTTAAATCTTTCAAAATTTCCATATACTGATATTATCATTCCTATAGTCCTATCACTTATACCAGGTATGCTTTTTAAAAGTTTGTATTCCTCTTGATAATTCTTCTTAGACAATTCTTTTATCTCTTTCTCAAGTTCTTTTATGTTTTTTTCTATTTTTCTAATTAGCTCATCGTAATATTCTAAATTCTCTTTCAATTTTTTCATTGGTACATGACTTAATGATTCTCTTTGGGAGTTAAAATAATGTTGTGTCTAAATAAAATTATAAGGAGGAGTAGTAATGGATAAGAAAGAATACTTTGAAAAAATATTAGACAGATCTACCGAAGAATTAGTAAAAGAACTTTTCCCAAACGGTATAACAACTCAAGAAGAAAAGATAGGTATAAGAAAGCTTTTAGAATCTGTTGTGGAACTGATTATGAATCAGGAAAGAAATTTCTTCCTTGAAAATGATGAAGACAACAAAGCAAACGGATATTATGAAAGAAGCCTAAATACTGGTTCTTTCAAGCTTAACATAAATGTCCCAAGAGATAGAAAGGGTAAATTTAGACCACAAATATTACCTGACCCTTATAAAAGAGTTAATGAAGATTATATAGACCTTCTTATGAGTTTGGTATCCAATGGATACTCAGAAAGCAAGATAGATTCTACATTAAAAAGCTTGGGCTTAAACTACTCAAAACAACATATGGATGCAATCAAAAAACAGCTTATAGAAAGACTTAATGATTTTAAAACAAGAGAGCTTCCATCGGATGCATTTGTACTGTATATAGACGCATATCACTGTGATATAAAAGAGAAAAACAAAATCAGAAAGGCTTCTGTCTATGTAGTTCTTGGAATAGATTTACAAGGAAATAAAGATATATTTGGATTTTACACATTTTTCAGTAGTGAAAACAAAGCAGACTGGATAAAAGTATTCAATGATTTAATAGATAGAGGACTAAAAAGGGTAATGCTTATAGTAAGTGATGATTTTCCTGGGATAACAAAAGCCATAGAAACACTATTTCCTTATACAGACCATCAGCTATGTTTAGTCCATTTACAAAGAAACGTTAGAAATCAGATGGATAAAGAAGATTCACAAGTATTTAACAAAGAACTGAAAAACATAAAAGAAAACAGCTTAGATTATGAAGATGGATTAGAAAAATTAGATGATTTATGCGGTAGATTTAAGTCTAAATATCCAAGCTTTATAAAACATATTCAATCTAACAAAGAGAGATACTTATGTTTTTTAAAATATCCAGAAAATCTAAGAAAGCACATATACACAACAAATCCAGTTGAAAGTGTTAATAGCATGATAGAAAAGGTAAGAATAAATTTAGGTGGATATTTTCAATCTGTGGACATTCTTGAGATAAATCTGCTTATACAAAGAGACAATTTAAAGAATGGAAAATGGAAAAAGCCTATACCTGCTTTTAAAGGAGTCTCTTATGAAATTTTACAATTGTTTAATAAAAAGTTTTCAATCCAGACACAAAATTATTGACAAGTCTCTTCTCTTTTGTTTCTTAGCATTGTAAGCTGCTGTTGTAAGTCTTCCAATATCTTTAGTTTTACTTCTATTTCTTTTTCTACATCTGATTTTGGTTTATAAAGCTCTCCATCGAAAAACGTTCTTCCATACTCTGCTATAAAGAATGAATCAGCTTTATCTGTTTTAACTCTTGTCATTTTAGCTTCCATAAATTTCTTTATTGAAAATGGATTTACTACTGCTACTTTATAACCATTTTCATACAGATAATTAGCAAGCTTTAAATGGTAAACTCCCGTATGTTCCATTATGATAAGCATATCTGACTTTTTAAACTTCTTAAGGTAAGGCTTTATTTTCATTTCAAACTCAACCGGGTCAGATTTAACTTCAAAAGTTTCTTTCTTGTTATCATACAAAACTGTAGCAGTGAATGAGTTTTTAGATACATCAACTCCTATAACAATTTTGTAGCTGTTCATAATAGTACCTCCTTTCATAAAATACTTGACATGAAAGAAACTTCCTGATAACCTATCATCGTAGTTAAATACAGGCTTAAAAGCCTAATGTTCTGATTCAGGTTTTAGGAAGTAGAGGAAGGACAGTCTAAAACATCCTGATCGGTCTTAAAAGACCAATGACAGAAACTTGATCTGTCCTTCTTTTTTTCTCCCATGTCTATAATTATTATAAAACTTATTCTCTTATAGTTTAAAAAATTTTTAGTATATTTAATATACGATGACAAAGAAAGTGAAAGCCATACGTTAACAGTCCTCATATTCGTCATTCTGAGCGTTAGTGAAGAATCTCCTACCTTTCTAAATATTACTTCTCACTTTTTTGCCTCCTCACTTTTTAAAAGAGGAGAACCTTTGGACTAAAATCCTCAAGATGACGTAATGAAGATAAACTTGCTAAAATTTTAGAACATCCTTAAAGTCAATTTACATTTCCACATCCTAACATGATAAAATATTATCTTAAAATGATTGAGGTTGTTTAATGGAAAGAGCGATTTTAGCACTTGAAGATGGTCATTTTTTCTATGGTTATGCATTTTCCGGCTTTAAATTAAAAGAAACAGACGGAGAAGTAATCTTTAATACATCAATGACAGGATATCAAGAAATCTTAACAGACCCATCTTACAAAGGTCAAATTGTAGTTATGACAGGTGCAGAAATTGGAAACTACGGGATAAACGACGAAGACAGTCAATCTGACAGAGTTTGGGTTAATGGCTTTGTTGTAAAGGATGTCCCTGCTATTTATTCAAATTATAGAGCAAAAAAAAGCTTAAAAGAGTACTTGGAAGAAAGCAACGTAATTGGAATTTTTGGCGTAGATACAAGAGCTGTAGTTAGAGTTTTAAGAGACTACGGAGTAATGAAAGGATACATCGGCATTGGTGATATTTCACCCCAAGAAGCAGTAAGAAAAGCAAGAAGCATTCCGGATATTTCAGAGCTAAATTTAGTTAAGGAAGTATCAACATCAAAAGTTTATAGATGGACTCAAAAAAGTTGGAAATGGCCAGAAGGTTATACGGAGCAAACAGAATTTCATTATAAAGTTGCAGTAATAGACTATGGCGTTAAAAAAGATATTTTAAGACTTCTTGCCGATAGAAATTTAGAGCTAATATGTTTTCCTCACAACGTTTCAGCAGAAGAGGTGTTAAGCATAAATCCGGATGGAATTTTCTTATCAAATGGACCGGGAGACCCGGCGATTTTAACCTATCAAATACAGCAGATAAAAAAACTTATTGCTTCAGAAAAGCCAATTTTTGGTATATGTCTTGGACATCAGCTTTTATCTTGGGCTTTTGGAAGTAGAACTTATAAGCTTGAATTTGGTCATCATGGTGGAAACCATCCAGTCAAAAATCTAAAAACAGGAAAAGTTGAAATTACAGCACAAAACCACAACTACGCAACGGATGAATCTAAACTCCCTCAAGATGTTGAAATTACCCATATTAACTTAAATGATAACACAGTAGAAGGAATGAGACATAAAAATTATCCTGTATTTTCAATCCAGCATCATCCGGAAGCAGCACCGGGACCTCATGACTCATTCTATATTTTTGATGAATTTTACAATTTGATTAAAGCGTGTAAGAAGTAAGAGGTAAAAAATTAGAAAATGAATAACAATCATCACCAAACCTTAAAAGAGCGTTGGATACTTGGCTCTCTAACTTTAAATCTTTTTTTATCGATTTTAAAACTTGTTGTTGGACTTATCACAAATAGTCTTGGGCTTATTGCTGAGGCTATCCACTCTTTTTCTGACCTCATAGCATCTGTTATATCATTTATCAGCGTAAAGATTACAGCAAAAAAATCAAAAGATTTTCCCTACGGTCTTTATAAAGTAGAAAACATAGCAGCTGTAATAATATCTTTTTTCTTATTCTTTGCAGCTTATGAAATACTTAAAGAAGCATTTTTATCACATGAAAGCCATCAAGTAAAAAATCCAGAGTATGCAATCATTGTTATGTTGATTGCGATGGTTTTAACATTTTTCTATTCAAGATTCGAAAAGAAAGCCGGTGAAAAACTAAACTCTCCTGTTCTTGTTGCAGATGCTGAGCATATTTGGGCTGACTTTCTTTCTTCCATTATAGTTTTGATAGGTCTAATCAGTGTTTATTTTGGTTATAACTTAGATAAGTATGCAGCAGCAATCGTATCTGTATTTATTTTTAAAAGCGGATTTGAAATTTTAAAAGATTCAATAAAAGTTTTGCTTGATTATTCATTAGACTTAGATGAGCTTAATAAAATCAAAAATTTAATTCTTAAAAATCCGGCAGTAGTTGATATAAAAGAAATAAAAGGAAGAACTGCGGGAAGTTATAAATTTGTTGAAGCAGAAATACTTCTTCATAATATGTCTCTTAGAGAGGCACACAGAATCGTTGATGAAATTGCAGAGGAGATAAAACAAAAAATACAAAACATAGAATCTGTCGTAATACATTACGAACCGGCAAGACAGGAAGGTTTAAGAATAGGCGTTTTATGTGATGAAAATCAAAACATAAAAGATTTTGAAACAGCAAGAGTCGTATGCATTTACGATATTAGCCAAGATTTAGAAATTCTTAGCAGTTATAATATAACCATAGAAGAAAGCAGTCTATCTAAACTTCTTTCAAAGCTTGGATTAGATGTTTTAGTATCAAAAAATCATCCACTTGATTTTAAAGTAAGATTTTTACTATCAAAAAGTAGTATCATGGTATGGGAAACAGAAAAAAATAAAGTAGATGAATCAGTCAATGAAGTGGTAAAATCTTGGAAAGAATTTATAAAAGGAGAGGTATAGTCATGATTGGCAGAATTCTTGTTGGATTAGATGGTTCAAAAATTAGTAAAGTAGCAGGAGAATACGGAATTTATCTGTCAAAAAAATTAAAAAGACCGGTTGTAGGTATTCATATCATTGATATAAGACTATTAGAAGGACCTTTCTTATCAGATATAGCAGGCGGTCTTGGTTTTACTGTTTACGGAGATTTAACAGCTAAAATAAAAGAAGTTCTTGATGCAAAAGCAGATGCAATTTTAGATGAATTTGCTGTAAGATGTAGAGAAGAAGGCGGTGATTGTTCTATTGCATCAGCTTATGGCGTGGTTGTAGATGAGCTTATTAACATGGCTGACCCGGAGGATATATTGATAGTTGGAAAGAAAGGTGAGCATGCAGGATTTGCTCCACTTTTCCTTGGCTCTACAGCTGAAGCAGTAGCAAGAAAAGCACACTGCCCAGTGATGGTAACACCACCAGAATTTAGAGAAATAAAAAATATTTTACTTGCATTTGATGGAAGAGAAAAATCAGTCCATGCTGCAATCTATGTAAACTATTTAGCAAAAACATTACAAACAAATGTAAAAGTTATCTCTGTGTTTAAGGATAAAGTAGAAGACCAACCATTAGCAGAAAGCTTTAAAGAAAGGCTTGAGTCTATTCTTGAAGTTCCGTTTGAATTCATTGATAAATACGGCTTACCGGAAGATGTATTAGATGAATACATAACCACAAATAAAGACAATCTTGACCTTATTGTAATGGGTGCGTTTGGTGAAAGTGTCGTTAAAGAGCTTATTCTTGGAAGTACAACAAACTATATAATGTCAAGGTCTCCTGTCCCCGTATTGCTTGTTAAGTAAGAGGTGATACAGTGGAAAAAGATTTTGGTGGATTTAAGGGAATTTTAATCATTGGTCTTGGACTAATTGGAGGTTCTTTAGCCTTAGCATTAAGAAAAGAAGGTTATAAAGGCAAAATCTACGGGTTTGATTTAAATAAAAACAGAATAGAGAAAGCATTAGAGCTTAAAGCAATCGATGAAGGTTATGATTTTTATGAAAAGATTCCTTGGGAAAATATAGATTTTGTAGTTTTATCAACACCTGTTAAAACCTTTGAAAGCATAGCATTAAAAATAAAACCTTTTTTGAAAGATGATACAGTTGTATCTGATGTTGGCAGTGTAAAAGGTGATTTGGTACTAAGATTGTATGAGATACTAAAGCCACATGTTTTTGTAGGAGTCCATCCAATAGCAGGAACAGAAAAAGAAGGCATAGAAAATGCAAAGTATGATTTATTTAAAAATGCAAGATTGATATTAACTCCTGTAGGAGAAGATAGAGAGAAAATAGAAAAGGTTGAAAAGTTTTGGAAGGACATTGGCTCAAAAACAGAAATAATGGACCCACATTTACATGATTTTGTCTTTGCCAGTGTATCACATCTGCCCCATGCAATAGCTTTTGCACTTGTTGATAGCTTGATAGATTTATCAAAAGAGACAGGAATTGATTTATTTAAATATCCGGGCGGAGGATTTAAAGACTTTACAAGAATAGCAGCAAGCTCACCAACGGTTTGGAAGGATATATTCTTAGAAAATAAAGAAAATGTTTTACATACAATAGATGTTTTTCAAAAATCCTTAGAAAGGTTAAAAGAGGCTATCAAAAAAGAGGATGAGAAAGAGATTTTAAATATCTTGTCAGAAAGTAGAGAAAAGAGAATGTCGTTGGATTAGTTTTAGAAATGAAAGAGAGTAAAGGGTTTAAAGAAACTGAGATAGGTTTAATTCCAGAGGATTGGGAAGTTGTGAGATTGGGAGAGATATTAGAAGAGAAGAATGAAAAAGTCAAGAATTATGATTTTAAAAATATTGTAGTTCTTTCAATTACAAGTAAAGATGGACTTATTGAACAAAATAGGAAATTTAAGCATAGAGTTGCATCTCAGAATATATCAGATTATAAACTTGTTAGAAAAGGTGAATTGGTTTATGGATTTCCTATAAATGAGGGTGTAATAGCTTTTCTTTGGAGATATGAAATGGGTGCAGTTAGCCCAGCTTACTATACATGGAAATTAAAGTATCCAGAAAAAACTTATTATATTTTTTTAGATTACTTATTAAGAAGTCCTATTATCTTAAATTTATTTAAGCCGTTTATTTCAAATACAGTCCATAGAAGAAAAATTATAAAACCTCACGATTTTAAACAAATCCCAATCCCCCTACCACCACTTGAAGAGCAAAAAGCTATTGCTGATATTCTTTCTACTGTCCAAAATGCTATAGAAAAAACAGAAAAAGTTATAAATGCTACAAAACAGCTTAAAAAGTCTATGATGAAGCATCTTTTTACATATGGAGCTGTTGTAGTTGATGAGATTGATAAAGTTAAATTAAAAGAGTCTGAAATCGGATTAATTCCAGAGCATTGGGAGGTTGTGAGGTTTGGGGATATAGTAAATTTCAAAATTGGTAGAACTTCGCCAAGAAAAAATAAAGATTATTGGACAAATGGAAAGTATTATTGGGTTAGTATTTCAGATATGAAAAATCGATATATTAACAATACATCTGAGATGGTTTCCGAAAAAGCACATAAAGAAATATTCAAAGAGAAATTAACTCCAGCAGGAACGTTATTAATGAGTTTCAAGTTAACAATCGGAAGAACAGCAATATTAAACGTGGATGCTTACCATAACGAGGCTATTATCTCAATCTACCCAAAAGAAAATAAAGTTTTAAAAGAGTTTCTATTTTACTATCTACCAGCCGTTGATTACTCCAATTTGCAAGACAAAGCGATAAAAGGAAATACTCTAAATACTTCTAAGCTAAATAAAATCCCAATCCCCCTCCCACTCCTTGACGAACAACAAAAAATAGCTAACATTCTAACAACCATAGACCAAAAAATCCAAGCAGAAGAAAAGAAAAAAGAAGCTCTGCAAAACCTATTTAAAACACTACTACAACAGCTCATGACAGGAAAAATTAGAGTTAGATATCCATCTTGAAATAACTTAAAATTTGATAAAATTATCATTTCAAAAAATTCTTTAAAGGTGCAGCGATGATAGTAGAAGAAATAAAGACTAAATGGGAAGAGATAAAAGAGAAGTGGGATAATTTAAAAGAGATTTTAAAGCCAGAAAAGTTAGAAGAAGAGATAAAACAACTTGATGATTTAATGGCAGACCCTAACTTTTGGAACGATACGAAAAAAGCTCAAGAAATTTCATCAAGGAGAAACTATTTAGGAGAAAAATTAGAAGAAATTTTAACAGTTGATAAAAAAGTCAATAATCTTTTAGACTATATCACACTTCTTGAAATGGAAGAAGACCAAGAGCTTTATAACGAAGTTGAAAAAGAATTAAAAGAGATAGAAAAAGAAATCAGCAGATTAGAGCTTGGCAGTCTGTTATCGGATGAGATGGATTCAAAAAATGCAATTCTTACTGTTCAGGCTGGCTCAGGTGGAGTTGAGGCTTGCGACTGGACAGAGATGCTACTTAGAATGTACACAAGATGGGCAGAAAAGAGAGGTTATCAAGTTGAGCTTGTAGACTTTCAGCCGGATGATGTAGCAGGCGTTAAAAGTGCAACGCTGATTATAAAAGGACCTTATGCTTATGGGTATTTAAAGGGAGAACAAGGAGTTCATAGACTTGTAAGAATTTCTCCATTTGATGCAAACAAAAGAAGACATACATCCTTTTCAGCTGTTTCAGTAATTCCAGAAATTGATGAAGATATAAAAGTAGAAATAAACGAAGAAGACCTTAGAATAGATACATACAGAGCAAGCGGTGCGGGTGGTCAGCATGTAAACAAAACAGATTCAGCTGTTAGAATTACACATATTCCAACCGGTATTGTAGTTGCTTGTCAGAGTGAAAGGTCTCAGCTTCAAAACAAACTTAAAGCTACGAATATGCTTAAAGCAAAGCTTTATCAGTTAGAGCTTGAAAAAAGAAAAGAAAAACAAAAAGAGCTTGAAGGCGAGAAAAAAGACATCACATGGGGAAGTCAGATAAGGTCTTATGTTTTCCAGCCATATCAAATGGTCAAAGATTTAAGAACAGGATTTGAGACTGGAAATATAGAAGCCGTAATGGATGGAGAAATAGACGACTTTATAGAAAGCTATCTAAAATGGAAAGCAAAAGGCGGACAGTAAAATGTTAAAGAAAGAAAATATAATCGTTTTATTGTCCGGTGGAATGGATAGTGCTGTTTTACTATGGCTGTCAAAAACTATATTTAAAGATGTATATACTATATCTTACTCTTATGGACAAAAACACAGTATAGAGCTTGAATATGCAAAAGAACTTTCAAAAATTGCAGGCGTAAAGGAGCATTTTATCGTTGAAGTGCCACACCTAAAACAGCTTAAAGGAAGTGCTTTAACAGATGAGAATTTAGAAATTCCATCAGAAAACTATCCGGATGAGCCACCGATAACAACTGTACCAATGAGAAATTTAATATTTTTGTCAATAGCAGCATCGTTTGCTGATGTTTATGAGATAGAAAATATAGGAATTGGCATACATTCCTTAGACTCACCATATCCAGACTGCAGGGCGGAGTTTGCATCATCTGCAGAAGCGGTTATAAATGCAAGTTCTGTGATGGTAGCAAAGAAGAAAAACAGAATAAAGATTTTTACTCCATTCTTGGGCATGAGTAAAACAGATATTGCAAAACTTGGCAGGGAGCTTGGAGTTCCATTTGAAAAAACATACTCTTGTTATAAAGGAACCGTTCCACCCTGCGGAGAGTGTGCAACCTGCAGACAGAGAGAAGAGGCTTTAAGAGAAACTTTTTCAGATACCACAACTTAAATTAAAGATTGTTTCAATTTGTCATTCTGAAGCCGTGTAAAGAATCTTCCACCTTTTTACCTCTACAGTGTCATTCTGAGCGTCAGCGAAGAATCTCCTGTTTTAAAAAAAACATTAAAAGGAGTAGATCTTTCAGCTTTACAGCCTTAGGATAACGAAGAAAGGATGTCTCATTCTTAGCTATACCAAAATCTCAGATTCCACAGCTTAACTCATCATTTGGCTTAGCTTTCCTAACTTTTAACTTTAAACCTTCTACTTTTTCTATGATTACCGTTTCATCTTTCTTTATCTCTTCATCTGAGTAAGCAAACCAAAGCTCGCCGTGATACATCACCTTCCCGCATTCTTTATTAATGTCTGTATAAGCCACTGCCTTATCTCCAATCATAGCCTCTGAGCCTGTTTTTGGTTTTTCTCTTTGAATTTTTGCACCTTTGTATGCCACTAAAAAGAAAAATACAGCACTGAAAATTACCGTTGGAATGATTACTTGCAATGATATATCACCATAAGCTGAATCGGAAGGGATTAAAATAATAGACCCAAGAGCTAAGGATATAACACCGGCAACAGCAAGCCCACCAAACAACGGAGTTATCATCTCTAAGATAAAGAATAAAACACCTAAACCTATCAAAATCACACCAAGCCAGTTTGCAGAGATGATATTAAGAGAATATAAAGCCAGTGCAAGAGAGATTGCTCCAACCGTTCCGGGGATGATAGAGCCGGGATTGTAAAGCTCAAAGAAAATTCCATAAAATCCTATCATCAATAAGAAATATGCAACCGTTGGATTTGATAAAATTGTTAAAAGTTTTTCTTTAAAATTAAGCTCTACAAATTCAATCGGCTGATTTTTTAGATTAAGAGTAATCTCTTTATTATTTTTTATAACTTTTTTACCATCAAGCTTTAAGATTAAATCATTTAAATCTTCTGCTATTATGTCTATTATTTTACTTTTTAATGCTTCTTCTGATGTAAGGTTTATGCTTTCTGTAATCATTTTTTCTGCAATTTCTTCATTTCTTCCTTTTTCTTTAGCAATGCTTTTAACAAATGCTACCATATCGTTCATTACTTTCTTTTTCATTGTCTCTTCTATGTCTTTGCCTTCCATAGACACAGGGGATGCTGAGCCTATGTTTGTTGCCGGAGCCATTGCTGCTACATCTGCCGATATTGTGATGATAGCACCGGCAGATGCCGCCCTTGCACCTTTTGGATACACATAAACTATAAACGGAATATCTGTTTTTTGGATTGTTTTTATTATCTCTCTTATTGATGTCTCTAATCCACCGGGTGTATCAAGCTGTAGGATTATAGCCTTTGCTGATTTTTCTTCTGCTGTATTTACTATTCTATTGACATAATCTATCGTTGTTGGTGTGATTGGGTCATTCCATTTTCCAACTATGATAGTTGCATATGAAAAGTTAAAAATCATTAACAAAGCTGTTAAAATCTTAACCATTTTGTTCTCCATGTATTAAGTTATTGGTAATCATACTTTTTCTAATGAATGTATAATATATTTTAGGGTGAGAAATTTAACAAAAACATGAGATTCTTCGCTTCGCTCAGAATGACAAATAAGGTAATTGTTAGCATGCTTTTGCTTTCTATGTCATCCTGAGGCCATCCTGAGGCCATAAGGCCGAAGGGTCTCATTTTTAAATTCTATAAAAATCACTAATTTCTCACCCCAAAACATTGGTAATCACACTTTCTAATGTATAATGTTTTGAGAAGATAATCAAGGATTTTAGATTTATGTCAGAAAATGGGGGAAATATAGTTTTTAAATATGGTAAAAAAATGGGTGATTACTCAAAATAACCATCTCACTCCCTGCCGGACCGACGGGGGTTTTTTCAATCATACACAAAAACTTTTAAACTGCTATCTAAAATATTCAAAAATCTTTTTACAGTGTTTGCATGACCTTTGCCAATTAAAACAATGATTTTATAATCAGGATATTTTTTATATGTATCATATATTTTGTATGCCATGCCGTAGTCCCAGGCAAGCTGGATATCATAAAAAGCCTGCTTATTTTTAATGTTTTTATGCTCTTTAATTGCTTCATCAATAAACTTTATCTCCTCCGGTGTGTGCTTTGGAATTGGCTTTGGCAAATATGCAGAATCTATATTTTCCAATCCTTTCTTTCTAATTTCAGACAGTAGCTCAGACGGAATGTTTAAAGCAACGATTCTTATCTTGTTTTCTTTTGCAAACTCTAAAATATCTTTGTATAGATTAATATCAAAGCCCCATCTTTTTTTATACTCTGTTTTTTCTATAAGCTGGTTTAAATCTATCTCACCTTGAATATACTTATCCAAATACTCCTGAAAAGGTTGCTGGAACATCTCCATTGCAATGATGATTTTTTTATCATATTTATAATAATCTTTAATTACTTCAAGCTGCTTTTTATGGTCAAGCTCATCTGTGTGATTTTCTCCAACAATGATAATGTTATAGCTTTTAAACGTTGAAAATACTAAAATAAAACCTATCATAAAAACTGCTATTGGAGATAAATATAATTTCATAATCGTAGAATTATAACACAGTGAAGATGGACAGCAATTTAACATCGATGATAGCTCAGTATTATAAGATTAAAAATCGCCGGGTGAGAAATTCAATAAAACAGGAGATTCTTCGCCGGCTTCAGAATAACTATCAAAAAAAATTAACCAGTCTTTAGATTTAGTTAAAATTTGAAACACCTTTCATGTCTGCAAAATACTAATCAATCGTGATAAAATTAAATTTCTATAAATCTACGGAGGCAAAGATTGATTAATATGTTTGATGTTGATGGAGTGCTGATTGATGTTACAAAATCTTATCATTACTCAATAAAAGACACAGTTGATTACTTTTCGCAAAAAAACAACAATCTAAAAGATTTATTAGATATTAAGCTAACCTTTGGAATAAATAACGATTGGGACGCCTCTTTAGCTGGAATAATTTATGCTAAATCTGGTTTAGATTTAGAAAATTTTAAAAAACTTTTTACAGCCTACAGCACAAAGCTTGAAGACTTTTATAAACTTGCAAAAGAGTTAAACATAAATTTACCATCTTATCAAGAGCTGGTTGAATACTTTGAAGATAGGTATAAAGTCCACAGAGATAAAGAACAGCTCATTATTCCACATGAAGTTTTAAAACAAATAAGAGAACTTTCTGATGTTGTCGGGGTAATCACAGGAAGACCTTTTCAAGATTTAGATTACACGTTCAAATTATTTGATATTTATAAATACTTTGATTTTATCATTACAGAAGATGATATACCAAATCCACATCTAAGAAAGCCATCTTCCTATCCATTAAAAACATTCTTTAAAAAATTTGATTATAAAGAGCCTGTTTTTTACATTGGAGATACAATCGCAGATTTGATGATGGTTTATAACTATAACAGAGAAGAGGGTAAAAATGTAGAGTTTATTTTGTATCAGAATAATCATAATTACAACCTTCCTGCTAAGTATAAAATAAAACAACCACAAGAGCTTTTAAATATTATTAAATATTATTAAAGGAGTATAAAAATGATTATAGCCATAGATGGACCTGCAGGGTCTGGCAAAAGCACAATTGCAAAATTTTTAGCCAAGGAACTTGGATATACTTACATAGACACGGGAGCTATGTACAGAGCTGCTGCATTAAAACTTTTAAGATTAAACATCAATCTTGAAAATGAAGAAGAAATAATGAATGTTTTAGAAAATACTCAGATATTATTAAAAGACTCTAAAGTCTTTTTAGATGGTGAAGATGTTTCTGATATTATCAGAACAGAAGAGATTGGAAATATTGCATCAATCGTTGCAAGATATCCAAAAGTTAGAAAATGGATGGTTAGCAAACAAAGGGAGCTTGGAGAAATAGCAAAGAACGTTGTTATAGAAGGAAGAGATGCGGGGTCAAGGATCTTTCCCGATGCAGACTTAAAAATATTCATGACAGCATCACCGGAAACTAGAGCACAAAGAAGAGTTCAGCAGTTAAAAGAAAAAGGTTTTATGGTAGATTATAATCATATATTACAAAAAATAATAGAAAGAGATAAATTAGATTATGAGAGGAAAGAATCACCACTTAGACCAACAGAAGATTACATCATCATCGATACAACTGACAAATCCATAGAAGAGGTGATTAATTACGTAAAGAGTTTAATAAACAAATGAGTATAATAGCACTGCTTACAGATTTTAGCTTAAAAGACGGATTTGTTGGCTCAATGAAAGGAGTTATTTTGTCTATAAATCCAGAGGTTAAAATTGTTGATATATCCCACGAGATAGAGTCATTTAACATAATAGAATGTAGTATAGTTTTAAATGCAACTTACAGATATTTTCCTAAAGGTACAATTTTTGTGTCTGTGGTTGACCCCGGAGTTGGAACAGAAAGAAAGCCTATAATTGTAAAAACAAAAGATTACTTTTTTGTATGCCCAGACAATGGCCTGCTTACACTTGTTTTGAAAAAAGAAAGAATAGAAAAGATGGTAGAAATCAAAAATAAAGAATTTTTCTTAGAATCAGACACTAACACATTTCATGGTAGAGATATATTTGCTCCTGTGGCTGCTTTTTTAAGCAAAGGGATTAAGCCGGAAAAATTCGGTGATGAGATTAAGAATATAAAAACTAATGATATATTTGAGCCAAAAGTATTTGATGGTCGTATAATCGGAAAAATAATAAAGTTTGATAAATTCGGAAACGCTATCACAAATATTGAAAAACTGCCAGAAAGATTTGAAATTATATACAAAGACTATAGAATAACAAAGGTATGTAGAAACTTTTTAGAAGGAGAAAAAGGCAAGCCAAACCTAATCAAAGGAAGTTTTGGATTTTATGAGCTTTTCCTTCCAATGGACAGCTTTAAAGTTAAATTTAATGCAAGACTATTTGAAGAGTTTGAAATCTTAAGCAAATAAATTATACTCGTACCTTTTGCTTTTTTAACTTAATTTTAACAAATTCTTAATAGAAATTTAAAATTCTTGATATAAAATTATCATACCTTAGATGAGAAATTAGCAGTTTTTATAAAATTTAAAAAGAAGATCTATCGGACTTATGTCCTCAGGATGTCCTCAGGATGACAGCTAAAGATTGATTGATAAGCATTTTTTGTCATTCTGAGCGAAGCGAAGAATCTCATACTTTTATTGAACTTCTTACCTGGTTCAAGTTATCACATCAAAAAGAGTATTGGAGGGAATTAGATGGCAATTGACGAATTTGATAACCTACAAAAAGAGTTAGAGTCTATAAAAAAAGATATGCAAAAATTATTAGAGAAAAAGAAAAATCAAGAAAAAGACAGCAGGATGTCCATTTCACTGATAAAGACAAACAGATATTGATAGAATCTTTCGTTATCGGTGCTTTGATAGAAAACGTAATTACAAAGACAATCTCAAGATTAATATGATTGACCTAAAATTTGAAAAAATAAAAAAGTTCATTTCAGAGACATCTAAAGAAACTTCGATTTACATAGGTTCAGATTCAAAACAATATAGAGATTCAACAATCTTTGTGACGGCGGTTGTAATTCACATAGATTCTTGCAGAGGAGCAAAAATCTTTTATAGTTTAAAAAAAGAAAGAAAAATAAATTCTTTAAGAGAAAGGCTGATGAAAGAAGTTGACCTATCTGTATATACTGCTTTAAATTTACTTGACTGTATTGATGGTAGAAAATTAGAAATACATTTAGACTTAAATCCAAACGAAAATCATAAATCAAATATTGTAGTAAGAGATGCAATTGGATATGTCTTATCTCAAGGTTTAAAACCTGTTTTAAAACCTAACTCTATCGCAGCATTTTCAGTTGCTGACTACCTTTTAAAACATCTTTAAAGTTCAGATAAAACGTCAAGTATATATTTTAAATTTCCTTTTACTTTTACCTTTCCAGACATCAGATATCTAATTATGTTCGCTTTATTTTCTAAAGACTTTATCAACTGCTTGTATGAGATTGTTATATGATTCTTAATATCAGATTCTTTGTGCTTTAAATGTTTTAAAATCTTGACCCCATGTTTATTAATCTCAACATCTACTTTTGCATCATTACTTAAAACAACGGTTAAGAGAATAGGCTCGCTTACGTTATTCAGCTTATGTTTATGTTCGTTATTTATTTTTTCAACAAGCTCTTCTAAATGTTTTATCTCTTGATCAATCATATCTCTGTTTTAATTTGAACTATTTTTTCTTTTCCGGCTGTTAATCTTTGAATTAATCTTTCTAATTCTTCTTCTGCTGACTCTTCGGATAAAAAAATTCCAAGTATAGCAGGATTTAGAGGCTGGGGAAGATATGCGATTATCTCAAAGACTATTTGACGTTTTCCTTCTATTTCCATCTTTTCTTCTTCAATGGCAAACCCTATTATACTATCAAGCTTTAAATATCTTCCGCTTCTTGTTTTAATAAAAGTCATAACTCCCCCCAAGTATAAAACACAATCCTGTTAAACAAAAATGCTACTATACATTAAAAATTTACTAAAAAATTAACTATATGTCGCGTGAAAAATTCAATAAAAGTAGGAGATTCTTCGCCGGCTGCAGAATGACAAATAAGGTCACCCTTTCTCTTATGTTTATCATTCAGTCTTTCTCTGTCATCCTGAGGACTTTAGTCCGAAGAATCTACTTCTCACTTATTGCTGATTCTCTTCTTTCTTCTCTGATGTAGTTTGTACTTGATCTTCTTTTATTGCTTTTTTTACACCTTCAACTGCACCTGTTGCCGCAGATGTAACAACTTTTACGGCTTTTTCTGCAATTTCCATAGCAGTTTTAGCCACTTCTGATGCTGTATCTGTAACTTTTTTTACAACTTCAAGAGGAAGCTTAGTAATATCTTTTTCCTCAGACATACCAATTTTTTTTCTTAACTCTTCTAACTCAGCTTTGATTTTCTCAAGTTCTTGTTGTAAATTTTTCTCTTCCATAATAATTACCTCCTAAGATTATTTTTCTTTAAATATAGGCTTGATAGCATTTATTCCCATTAATACCGAAGCTCCATTGTTAATAATTGTTGACATAACAGGATTAAACACACCTGTAAGGGAACCAATTAATCCAATTGTATTTACAACTTTATTAATCTTGAAGTTTTGTTTAATATTATTCAATGCATCATCAGAAATTTTGAAAGCATCAATTAACTGATGCATGCTCTCACCAATCACAACGTCGGCTACTTCTATAGAAATATCAGCACCGCTTCTAATTGATATTCCAACATCTGCAACGGATAAAGCCGGAGAGTCATTTACTCCATCACCAACAAACGCAACCTTTCTACCTTCAGCTTTAAGTTTCTTAATTATTTTTGCCTTTTCGTCCGGAAAAGCACGACCGTAGTATTTCTTGATTCCTACCGCCTGAGCTATCTTCTTGACAGCATCCTCATTATCACCACTACATAATATTACTTCTCTTCCCATACTTTGCAATATTTTTACAACTTCTTTACTTTCCGGCTTTAACGGGTCTGATATTCCAAATAAAGCAACAATTTTTCCTTCTTTAACTAAATAAAGTACCGATTCACCTTTATCATGTAATTGATCTACGATTTCTTTAATTTTTTTGCTAACTCTTATATGTTTTTTCTCAAGAAGTTTAGAACTACCAAGCATTAAGTGAGTATCATTAACCTCACCTTCTACACCAAGTCCTATATGATAGTCCGAATTTTTTCTTGGGAGTATATCAATGCCTCTTTTAATAGCAGTTGCAACAATTGAACGAGCTACAGGATGGACAATACGCTGTTCTAATGACGCTGCAAGCTGCAGAGCCTCTTTTTCAGAAATTCCAAAGGTTACAATCTCGGTTAATTCTGGATGTCCTACTGTTAAAGTTCCTGTCTTGTCAAAAACCACAGTATCAACTTGATTTAAAATTTCTAAATGTCTTCCGGATTTAATCAATATTCCTTTTTTAGCCGCTAAGGATAGATGGGATAAAATTGATAAAGGTGTTGATACATGAATTCCTGTATGATAGTCGATAATTAGCGTAGATGTAACTCTGTTTATATCTCCTGTTAAAGCGTATGCTAAACCCGCCAAGCCAAAGGTTGGAATGACAAATTTATTAGCCTCTTCTTCTGCTTTTAACTGTGCTTCGATTGGTTGGTTTGCAGCTTCTTCAATAATTTTTACAATCTTAGCTAACGCTGTTTCATCCCCAACCTTTTCAGCCTTTATATAAAGCTTTCCATCTTCTACAAATGTACCTGCATACACAGGATCCCCAACCTTTTTATGAACCGGATTTGATTCTCCCGTTAATGATGCTTGGTTTACAAGAGCATCACCGTTAATAACTACTCCGTCAACAGTTATTTTTTGACCATCGTAAACTACGATTATATCACCCGGCCTTATCTCATTTACATCTTTTTCAACCACTGTATTTTCATCAACAACTACAAATGCTTTATCGCTTTTATAATTTAAAAGCTTTTCAATCTCTACATGAGCTCTTTGCTCTGTTTTTTCCTGAATTACATCACCAAGTGATAAAAGCCATGTCATAAGCAAAGACGAGAAATGGTTTCCATTGATAATGGATAATGCTATTGCTGAAGAATCAAGAGAATAAACATCAATCTTGCCTTTTTTGAGAGAGTTAAAACCTTTGTAAAATACCGGTAGTGCAAGACCAAAAGCTATACCCGATAAAACTCCGCCCGGCAACAACCCTCTTGCCATAAATGGTATAAAAGAGAGTGTATTTAAGAAAAACCATTTTTTTGGAGAGATTATATCTTCTTTTTCTTCTGCATGTGTTTTCTCAAATCCATTTGATGAAAGAAGAGAGAGTATTAACTCTCTATCCCCGTTTTCAAAAATAGAATAAAAATTAGCTAAATCAAATGAGGCAGGGTCATAGTAGATAGTCAGCAATCCTGCCTCTTTTTTTGCAATAACCTTATTAACACCTTTTAGACTGCCAAAATAATTAATAAAAGCTTGATTTGATACTGTTAAATATCTAAATAATTCGCTGTAAATCTTTATTTTTCCAATTCTTAACTCTTTTACTTTATAGGGGATAGCCATTTTTATCCTTCAACTTGTTCTTTTGCTTCTACTGGTGGTAATTTTTTTAATTCTAAAGCTTTAACTGCTGCTTCGATCTCTCTTTGCATTTTTTTCAATTTTTCTTTGCTCTTCTACTTTATTAACTATATATAGTCCTAAAACTCCAATTCCAACGCCGAGAGCAAATGAGAATGGATTAGAGCAAAAAACCCTTCCTGCAATTCCAAGTATATTCATACCTTCTACCTCCTTTTATAAAGATGATTTTAATTTTTCTAAAATTTCTTGTTGTTTTTGAAGAATTTCTAACTTTCTTTCAATTTCAAGTTTGTACTCATGCTTTGCTTCAGCTATCACATCTTCCCAAAATTCCTTTGATTCTTCTATATTAGAATTTAACCACTGTTGGAAAGATATAGCTTCTTTTGTAGCACTTACCAAAAACGGCTTAGAATTTCTTAAAAGTTGATTTAAAATTACGATTGCACCAACTGCACCAATACCGTAAAGTAAGCTGGTTGTTGAAATACAGCCGCCAATAGTTGCAGGAATTCTTAAACCTAACAAATTCATAATACAACCTCCTATAATTTATTTTTAACGAATGGGCTCACACCTAAACTGCATATTGTAAAAATGATAAAACCTCTTTTAGGTCCAAGCATTAACATATTCCAAAATGCTTTTGTAATGTTGTTTTTTATCAAAGGATTGATATAAAAAAATATATCTTCTTTGTCTAAGTTGTAATCTATTTTCATGCTTCTAATTGAAGGCATGATAAAGTTCTTTAAAAAATAATCAAATTGTGAATCTGCTTCAAATTTAATAGTTAGTGAATTAGCCGTTTCTTTAATATCTTCAATGCCTTTTAAACCATCAATATTTTTCACAAAGTTTCTTTTTTCAAGCTGATTTTCAAACCTAAATCTAACTCTTCCGGGTATATAAGATTCAACCTTCATTGCTGTTTCTTTTCATAGAAATGTATTTTATAAATTCTATATTTTCCTTAAATTTATCCAAAATTTCTTGGATTTTAAGTACTTCTTTTAGATTTTTTGGGTCTTCTAACAGGTATGTTAAAAGAATTCTTTTGTTTCTATGTAATGTTTTTTCTGTTTGAAGCAAATACTTATTTAATAAGAAACCGTCTTTATTTCTTGAAAATGTTTGTTTAATAAGATTTCTGTAATCTTTTACTAAGTCTTTAAAATTCACCAAAAATTGTTTAACAACCTCTTTCTCTGGATTTAAATCTTTAATCATTTGTAATATAAGAATATTATCTTGAAGAGTCTTTAAAAACATTTCACTAATACTTTCTTCTAAATCTTCCATATCTTCTATACTGATATCACTGAAAATCTTATTTAGCTTATGGACTATTCCTTCCAAACTTTCGATACTTTCAATTTCATGAATCAAATATAAGGTTGCATATAGATTTTGAACCGACTGATGTCTAATCATTTCCATTTTACACACCTCTAAAGTTGATTTATTATACTTTTATTTTAGCGATTTTGTGTTAAGGAAATATTAAGACTTTGTTAAAATTTATTAAAAATACCTTTGGTGAGAAATTAGCAATTTTTATAGAATTTAAAGAGGGATCCTTCTGACTAAAGTCCTCAGGATGACAGCGAAAGGTTGATTGATAGGCATTAGACAAAGGTGATTTTATTTGTCATCGTATATTAAATATACTAAAAATTTTTTAAACTATAAGAGAATAAGTTTTATAATAATTATAGACATGGGAGAAAAAAGGAAGGACAGATCAAGTGTTTGTCATTGGTCTTTTAAGACCGCTGTAGAATGTTTTAGACTGTCCTTCCTCTACTTCCTAAAACCTGAATCAGAACATTAGGCTTTTAAGCCTGTATTTAACTACGATGATAGGTTATCAGGAAGTTTCTTTCATGTCAAGTATTTTATGAAAGGAGGTACTATTATGAACAGCTACAAAATTGTTATAGGAGTTGATGTATCTAAAAACTCATTCACTGCTACAGTTTTGTATGATAACAAGAAAGAAACTTTTGAAGTTAAATCTGACCCGGTTGAGTTTGAAATGAAAGTAAAGCCATTTTTGAAGAAGTTTAAAAAGTCAGATATGCTTATCATAATGGAGCATACGGGAGTTTACCATTTAAAGCTTGCTAATTATCTGTATGAAAATGGTTATAAAGTAGCAGTAGTAAATCCATTTTCAATAAAGAAATTTATGGAAGCTAAAATGACAAGAGTTAAAACAGATAAAGCTGATTCATTCTTTATAGCAGAGTATGGAAGAACGTTTTTCGATGGAGAGCTTTATAAACCAAAATCAGATGTAGAAAAAGAAATAGAAGTAAAACTAAAGATATTGGAAGACCTACAACAGCAGCTTACAATGCTAAGAAACAAAAGAGAATCGTTAACCTATGTACCAATGAAAAAATTGAAAGAGAATTTAGAATATTACGATGAGCTAATTAGAAAAATAGAAAAAAACATAAAAGAACTTGAGAAAGAGATAAAAGAATTGTCTAAGAAGAATTATCAAGAGGAATACAAACTTTTAAAAAGCATACCTGGTATAAGTGATAGGACTATAGGAATGATAATATCAGTATATGGAAATTTTGAAAGATTTAAGAGTGTAAAAGATATATCGAGTTTTATAGGAATCAGTCCGGGTATACATGAAAGTGGAACGAGTGTAAAGAAAAGTGGCTGGATAAAAAAGATGGGAAATCCATATGCAAGGAAAATATTATACATGGCAGCATTATCAGCAATAAGGTTTAACAAATACTGCAGAGAATTATACGAAAGATTAGTAAGTAAAGGTAAGGCTAAAAAATTAGCATTAGTGGCTGTAGCACATAAGTTATTAAGGCAAGCATATGGTGTATTAAAAAGCAAAAGACCATTTGATGAAAATTTTTGTACTTGACATTTAACATAGAACATCCTGAGGACGTAAGTCCGAAGGATCACATTTTTTGATTTTTTTGATTTGAAAAGAAAAACAGGAGATTCTTCGCTTCGCTCAGAATGACGATGTTGATTTTTGGAATAGTCTCCATGTGTTAAAATAATCATACTATCAAGAGTATAGGTTTAGAAAATGTTAGAAAATGAAATTATAAGCATCTTTGAAGAAAGTGCTAATTTAAAAAAAGAGTTTGTTTATGAATATGCAGAAGATATTGTTAATTTAGGAATACTGATAGGAAAAAGATTAAAGCTTGGAAATAAACTATTAATTTGTGGTAATGGTGGGTCTGCTGCGGATAGTCAGCATTTTGCTGCAGAAGTAGTTGGAAGATTCGAAAAGGAAAGAAAAGGTTTTTCTGCAATAGCATTGACAACAGATACTTCTGCGTTAACAGCTATAGGAAATGATTATGGATTTGATAAAGTCTTTTCAAGACAAGTTGAAGCTCTTGGTCAAAAAGGAGATATACTGATTGGAATTTCTACAAGCGGAAATTCTAAAAATGTGATAGAAGCTGTCAAAGTTGCAAAAGGTCTTGGAATTTTTACAGTTGGTTTGCTTGGTAAAGACGGTGGACAGCTAAAAGACTTGGTAGATAAAGCATTTATAGTAAGGTCTAACAACACAGCAAGGATACAGGAAGTTCATATTACTTTCATCCATGCAATTTGTAGAGTTTTAGATTTATACTTAACAGGTGAGATAGAAGAATAAATGAGAACAGATGAGTTTTTAAAAAAAGCAAGTAAAGAGATAGAAGAAACAGAAAAAAAAGATATAAATCCATTAGTTGGTATCGTAAAAGAAGAGAAAAAATCAATAAAATTTAAAATAATAGTTATTTTAGTTATACTTTCTTATATCGTTATTGGCTATCTATTTTATGATTATCTAAAAAATAGGAAGTCTGAGATTAAAATTGTTGAAGATTTCATTAATTCAGATGTGTTAATAAATGAACTTAATGAAAAGTTAAAAAATATAGACATAGCCATCAATAATGAGATAAAAACAGATGAAGAATTAATAAAAAGTATACAAGAACAAAGCTTAAATTTGCCACCAATAAATCAAGTAGTAAAGCAGCCAATAAATTTACCGCCGATAAATTTGCCTCAACCTCAAACACAGGAAGCTAAAAATTCAGTCCAAACACCGATTACAAGTAAATATGACTTTTTTAAAAATAAAGCAATCGAATACGAAAATGTTGGCAACTATAGATATGCTATTTTCTTTTATTTAAGAGCTTTTGCTGAAAATCAAAGTGATTATGAACTTAAATATAAAATAGCAACTCTTTATTATAAGCTTGGACAAATACCACTTGCTATCCAATCTGCAAAAGATGCTCTTTTAATCAAGGAAGATTACATGCCTGCCATAGAATTTTTGATTTCTTTATATAATAGTGGTTATGAGATTGATGGATTAGAGAATATTTTAAAAAAAGCTTTAGAAAAATATCCAAATGATAGAAATATAATCTTAGCCCTTGCAAAAATTTATCAAAAGAATAACAATACTACTGAGTATCAAAAATTAATGGAGAAGTTGCAAAGTAGCAAATGAACTACATAGATGAATTATATTTAATCATTACAGATGAAAATTTAAAGATAAAAAGAATTAGTGAAAGTCTTTTAGAACTTCTTGGTTATGAACATTTTGACTTAATAGATGAAAATCTTAACAAATTTACAGATAGGAACATTAAAGAATTTTTAGACCAAAAAGAATTTGTAATATTTCTAAAAAGCAAAAGAGGAATTCAATTTAAAGGCTATTTTAAAACCACAGTCTTGTATGATTATTTCAACAATCCAAAAGGATATCTATTTCAATTTTTAGAAACAAAAGATGAAAAGATAGATGAAGATTTTATGGTCTTTAACACTCAAAACATAAAGATGAAAAAAATCTTAGAAAGAGCTTCTTTGGTAGCTCAATCAGATGTATCTGTTTTGATTTCTGGAGAAACAGGGACAGGAAAATCAAAACTTGCTAAATGGATCCATTTAAACAGCGTTAGAAGTAGGAATAATTTTGTATCGGTAAACTGTTCAGCCATTCCGGATACGCTTTTTGAGTCAGAATTTTTTGGCTATGAAAAAGGTGCGTTTACTGGAGCGGTTGGCTCTAAACCCGGTAAAGTTGAACTTGCAGACGGCGGAACATTATTTTTAGATGAAATTGGAGACCTTTCTTTAACTTCCCAAGCAAAATTATTAGTTTTTGTAGATACGAAAGAATTTGAAAGACTTGGTTCAAGCAAACCAAGAAAATCTGACGTAAGAATAATCTCAGCTACAAACAAAGACTTGATTAAAGAAATTCAGAATAAAAATTTTAGAAGTGATTTATTTTATAGATTGTGCGTCGTTAGAATAGAAATTCCACCATTAAGGGAAAGAAAGGAAGATATTCCTTTGATAGTAAATAGCATTTTAGCTAAGAAAAACAAAAGAATTTCACAGCAAGCTATGGATGCTATAGTTTCAAAAGATTGGTATGGTAATGTCAGAGAGCTTAGAGCTTTCTTAGAAGCAGTTAGCATTTTTACAGCTAATAAAGAAATTATAGACGTGGAAGATCTGAACTCTGAATTTGTTTATTTTTCAGAAGAAGGAGATGTAGAAATTTCAGAAGAAGTTCTTTTTAATGAAGAAAAAAGAATAATAGAAGCATTGAAGAAATCAAAAGGAAACAAAAGTAAAGCTGCTAAGCTTCTTGGAATTAGCCCTGCTACGTTGTGGAGAAAAATAAAGCAGTATAAGATTGAAGTATAGAAGCTTTAATTATAAAAATTATACCTTGAGTGAGAAATTAGCAATTTTTATAGAATTTAAAAAGGAGATCCTTCGGACTTACGTCCTCAGGATGACAGGAAAAGGTTGATTGATAAGAGAGAAAGGGTGACCTTGTTTGTCATTCTGCAGCCAGCGAAGAATCCCTTACTTTTACTGAATTTCTCACCCGACGTATTATTATAAATATAAAATCTTATTCATCTATAGTTTAAAAAAATTTTTTGGTATATTTAATATACGATGACGGAAAGGTCAAGCCTACAAGAATTTTTGAAGCAGCCTTTCGCCTTTATTCGTTTCTGCTTTATCCAAAATGATATAATATTTTTTTAACATTTCTTAATAAATCAAGGAGAGTTTGATGAAGAAAAGAGTTGTTTTAGCTTATTCTGGTGGGCTTGATACGTCTGTTATCGTTAGATGGCTTACTGATAGAGGTTTTGAAGTAATAACCTATACAGCTGACGTTGGTCAAGGAGAAGAGCTTTCTGAGATTGAAGAAAAAGCCAAAAGAGCCGGAGCTGTAAAAGCTATAATTGATGATATAAATGAAGAGTTTGCAAGAGATTACTGTATGCCACTTATGAGGGCCGGAGCTTTGTATGAAGGAAAGTATCCGTTAATCTCTTCTTTATCAAGACCATTGATTGCAAAAAAATTAGTAGAAGTTGCACATAAAGAAAATGCCCATTATGTAGCTCACGGTTCAACGGGAAAAGGAAACGACCAAGTAAGATTTGAAGCATCTGTTTGGGCATTAGACCCGGATATTGAAGTCCTTGCACCGGTTAGAGAATGGGAATTTAAATCAAGAGAAGAGGAGATAGACTATGCTCTAAAACACAATATACCGGTTAAAGCAACAAAAGAAAAACCTTACTCTTATGATAGAAACCTTTGGGGTGTTGCAATAGAAGCAGGATCACTCGAAGACCCATGGACTGAGCCACCGGAGGATGCTTTTGAGATTACAGTTTCTCCAGAAAAAGCACCGGATACACCAGAGTATATAGAAATAGAATTTAAAGAAGGAACGCCTGTGAAACTCAATGGCAAAGAGTATGACCAACTTTGGAAGCTAATTTGGGATTTAAATGAGATTGCAGGTAAACACGGTGTTGGAAGAATTGACATGATTGAAAACAGGCTTGTTGGAATTAAAACAAGAGAAGTTTATGAATCACCGGCCGGACTAATTTTAATTTCAGCTTACGATGAGATAGAAAGCATCGTTTTAGATAGATTTACCTATCACTATAAGAAAGACCATGTATCACATCCTTATGCTGAGCTTGTTTACGAAGGTTTATGGTTTTCAAAACTAAGAGAGTCTTTAGATGCATTTAACAATGAAATCGCAAAAATAGTAAACGGTACAGTGAGAATAAAATTATACAAAGGTTCATTTAAAATTGTTGGAAGAAAGTCTCCAAACTCACTTTACAGCGAAGATTTAGCAACTTACAGTCCAAAAGATGCATTTGACCATAAGGCGGGTGGAGCATTTACAAAGGTTTGGGCTTTACCATTAAAAGTGTTTGCAAGAGCAAACAAGAGGTAAAATATGCTAAAAGAGTATAACCACCAAGAAATAGAAAATAAATGGGCTGATATATACAAAAATTCTGAATATTTTAAAGCACAAACAGGCAAAAAACCTTATTTTTCTGTTGTGATGCCTCCGCCAAACGTAACCGGAAGCCTCCACATAGGACATGCCTTGAACGTGACTTTACAAGATATAATGGTCAGATACAAAAGAATGCAAGGATACAATGTTTTATGGCTTCCGGGATTTGACCATGCCGGCATTGCAACTCAATGGGTGGTAGTAAGGGAGCTTCAAAAAGAAGGAATAAGTAGATTTGACCTTGGAAGAGAAAGATTTATAGAAAAAGTCTGGCAGTGGGTTCCAAAATCAAGAGATAGTATAAAAAATCAGCTTATAAGAATAGGTGCATCTTGTGATTGGTCAAGACAAAGATTTACCTTAGATGAAGGATTTTCAAGAGCGGTTAGATATGCATTTGTAAATCTTTATAAAGAAGGTTTAATCTTTAAAGCACCTTACATAGTAAATTGGGATCCAAAAGAGAAAACAGCAATATCAGACTTAGAAGTTGAGTACCAGGAGCATAAAGGCAAAATCTGGCATATTAAATATCCACTGGAAGATGGTTCTGGTTATATTGTAGTCGCAACAACAAGACCGGAGACAATGCTTGGAGATACAGCTGTAGCGGTCAATCCAAACGATGAAAGATATAAAGATTTAATAGGTAAAAGAGTAAGGTTACCACTTGCACCTGAAAAAAGAATAGATATAAATGGTAATGAAGTCTCTAATCTAATTCCAATAATTGCTGATGAGTATGTAGACCCAGCCTTTGGTTCCGGAGCTGTAAAAATCACTCCTGCCCATGACCCAAATGACTTTGAAGTCGGAAAAAGACATAACCTTCCAATGGTCATTGTTATGGATGAATCTGCACACATCAATGAAAACGGCGGAGAGTTTAAAGGTTTATACAGATACGAAGCACGTCAAAAAATTGTAGAAAAGTTAAAAGAACTTGGACTGTTAGAAAAAGAAGAAGATCATATTCATAATGTAGGACATTCTCAAAGGTCTAAGGAAATAGTAGAGCCATACCTTTCAAATCAATGGTTTGTAGATACTAAAAAACTTGCAGATAAGGCTATTAAAGTTGTAGAAGATGGTCAGATAAAATTTATTCCGGAAGGATGGGTAAAAACTTATCTAAACTGGATGTATAACATAAGGGAATGGTGTATATCTCGCCAAATCTGGTGGGGACACAGAATACCAATCTGGTATTGCAAAGACTGTAATCATACAAACCCATTTAACGATGACAGCTATACTTCTTTAGAAGAAAAAATAATATTTAATCTTTATGCAGATGGAAAAATCGGACAAATTTTCTGCGTAGATGATGTTTTAAACATACTAAAAGACAAAAACTTTACACATCCGGAAAAAACAAATTTAGAATTTTATGAAAAAATAGTATTTGGAGAAAAAACAAGTCAGTTTGAAAGTAAAGATAGTTTAATTAAGTTATTGGAAAATTCAAATAAGTTTGAAAAAGTGTACAACGAAAGATATAAAATCAAGCTAAAATGTGAAAAATGCGGGTCTGAAAATCTTCATCAAGAAGAGGATGTGCTGGATACTTGGTTTTCTTCTGCATTATGGCCATTTGGTACCCTTGGCTGGCCATCAAGAAAAGATGATTTAGAAACATTCTATCCAACATCCCTTTTAGTGACAGGATTTGACATCATATTCTTCTGGGTTGCAAGAATGATAATGATGGGTACTAAGTTTACAAACGATGTTCCATTTAAAGATGTTTACATTCATGCACTTGTTAGAGATGAAAAAGGCGAAAAAATGTCTAAAACAAAGGGTAATGTGATAGACCCGCTTGAAATGGCTGAAAAATACGGTTCAGACGCTTTAAGATTTACCTTAGCATCATTGGCTGCACAAGGTAGAGATATAAGACTTTCTGAAAAGAGAATAGAAGGATATAAGCATTTCTCAAACAAAATCTGGAACGCATCTAAGTTTGTTTTAATTAACAGTGAAGATTACGACGGAAAGACAAATTTAGAAAGTTTAAGCTTGTCAATAGAAGACTACTGGATTTTAACAAAATTAAACAAAACTATCGAAAGCTCTACAAAAGAGCTTGAGAATTATAGATACAATGAGTATGCAAATATTCTTTACGACTTTTTCTGGCACGACTACTGCGACTGGTATATTGAACTTTCAAAAGAAAGAATTTATAAAGGTAGCTCAGAAGAGAAAAAAACAGCTTTAACAGTTTTAAACTTTGTATTAAGAGAATCTTTAAAACTTCTTCATCCTATAATGCCATACATAACAGAGGAAATATACAGCTACTTAAAAAATAAAGACTCCGAAGTTTTAGCAGTAGCACCATATCCAAAAGTTTTAGAGAGTTTTAAAAATGAAGAAAATTATCAATTCATCGAAGACTTAAAAAATCTTATATCTTCTGTGAGAAATGTTAGAAGCGACTTTTCAATAGAGTCAACCAGAAAATTAAACATCAAAATAAAAGCAAAAGATTTATCAGTAAAAGAAAAACTAAAATGGCTACAAAATCAGATAAAAACACTTATTAAAGCTGAAAGCTTAGAAGTTAGTACTGATATAGAAAAAACATCTACAGAAATAGCTGTTGTAAGCGACCTGGGGGAAGTCTTTGTAGACCTTCAAGGTATCGTTGACATAGAAAAAGAGATAGAAAGGCAGAAAAAAGCTTTAGCTGACATTGAAAAGTCTATAAAAATAGCAGAAGGTAAGCTGTCTAATGAAAATTTTGTAAACAAAGCACCGTCGCAAGTTGTAGAAAAAGAAAGACAGTTATATCAAGAATTGAAAGAAAAAAGAGAAAAGATTTTAAATCTTATAAAAATGCTTGAAAGTAGTAGGGTTTAAAAAGTCTTGAAAAATTTTTTAAATTGAATTATAATAACTATCCCTTTTGTGGAGGAGTGGCAGAGTGGACGAATGCGGGTGATTTGAAATCACTTGTGGGTTGACAGCCCACCGGGGGTTCGAATCCCTCCTCCTCCGCTTTTATATATTATTTATAATTTCTCAAAAAAATGCAACGCTTTCCCAGGCTGCAAATCCTTATCAATCGGTCTTAAAAAAGTTATTGCATTACACATTTTTTCATGCAAAGATTTTATTCCATTTAAATTCAACATCATAAAAATGAAAAAATTTATTTATTAAATATACCTTGGGGTGAGAAATCAGTAGTTTTTACAGGATTTAAAAAGAGATCCTTCGGACTTACATCCTCAGGATGACGAGGAAAGACAAACTTACAAAAATTCTGGAACAGTCTCTATTGAATATTAACGTATTACATCTCATCTTCTACCTCTCACTCCTCATCCCCTTACATACAGGTAGTTCATGAACTGTTCCAACATCCATCAATCTCTTACATTCTCACTTTTAACATTCTATAGCAGAGCGGAGAATTTTATATTATTATTTAAATTTTATATTATTATTTAAATTTTATATTATTATTTAAATTCTCACTCGACGTATTATTGTCATATTAGGTTAAAATAATACATAAGAATTACATAGGAGGAAACTGTCATGGCGGTTAAGTACACTGAATTGCTTGAAGAATTTATTAGAGACTCTGGGGCAGAGGGTGCTGTATTAGTAAGCGTTGATGGATTAGCTATTGCATCTGTACTTCCAAGTTCAGCAGATGAAGATAGAGTTGCAGCTATGGGTGCTGCTATATTATCCCTTGGTGAAAGGGTTACTTCAGAATTAAACAAAGGAAATCTTGAACAGTTATACATTAAAGGTTCTACTGGATATGTTATATTTACAGGAATTAAGGATGTTGCTGTTCTTGGAGTTCTTGCCCCAGTAAATGCAAAACTTGGACTGCTACTGATGGAAATTCAAAGAACAATTAAGAAGCTAGAACAAGAATTAAGTTAAAGTTAATTATTTATCGAAAAAGAAAAAATAAGGAGGTAATTAATATGGAGATTTTATTCGACAATGGAGTACACAAGAACATCTTATTAGAAGATTTTGGTCATGGAGAAATGGTTCAAGCAAACGTTCATTTGATTGTCGATAACGGCAAAGGCATGATTTTAGACCCAGGCGGTCATAAAGTTTTTAAACACCTACTCCAAGAAATAGGAATTTTAATAGGAGTTGATAATCTTCAATGGATATTTTTCTCACATCAAGACCCGGATATTGTTGCGGCTGCAAATGGATGGTTAATGACAACAAAGGCAACTGCCATAGCTTCAAAATTATGGCTTAGATTTATTCCACATTTTGGAGTAGATAGGCTTGTTGCAGATAGAATTAAAGGATTAGATGATGGAGGTACTATAATTACACTTGGAAATACGGATATGTATATAATTCCTGGCCATTGGCTACATTCCCCAGGAAATTTCCAAGTATACGATCCAGTATCTAAAATCTTGTATTCAGGAGACCTTGGTGCATCATTAGGACAAGATTATCAGTTCGTAAATGATTTTGAAGAACATATTAAATATATGGAAGGATTTCATAGAAGATATATTCCAAGCTCAAAAGCTTTTAAACTTTGGGCAAAAATGGTAAGACAGCTTGATATAGAAACTATCGCGCCACAGCACGGAGCAATCTTTAAGGGAAAAGAAATGGTTAATAAATTTATAGATTGGGTTAGTAGCTTAGAAGCAGGATTGGATATAATGGACGATGTTTATAAAATACCTACTAATAGGTTTGTAGTTTAATTGGTTGAGCATTATTCGGTCTTACATAAAGAAGTATTAGAATTTTCTAAGCTTATAGAAGGAGAAGTTTTTGTTGATGCTACTGTAGGGGGTGGTGGGCATTCATACCTTATTTTAAAGCAAAATCTAAACTTAAAATTAATTGGTTTAGATAAAGATGATTATGCATTAAAAGTAGCAAAAGAAAGACTTAAAGAGTTTGAAGATAGAATCACACTTGTTAAATCTTCATTTAAAGATTTAGATAAAGTTTTACAATCTCTGCAAATTAAAGAAATCAATGGAATCTTGTTTGATTTTGGGGTTTCAACCTTCCAGCTTAAATTAGAAAGAGGTTTTTCTTTTCAAAGAGAAGAGTTTTTAGATATGCGTATGGATACAACTCAAAAACTAACTGCCTATGATATAGTTAACTACTATAGAGAACAAGACCTTTACAACATAATAAAAACGTATGGTGAAGAAAAGTTTGCAAGCAAAATAGCTAAAAGTATAGTAGAGTATAGAAAAAAGAAAAAAATAGAAACCACAAAAGAGCTTGCAGATATAGTGTATAGATGTTATCCACCGAATTTAAGGCATGGAAAAATTCATCCAGCAACAAGAACATTCCAAGCTATAAGAATAGAAGTTAACAATGAGCTTAAAGATATTGAAGAAGGGCTTGAGAAAGCTATTAATCTACTGGCAAAAAACGGAATAATAATGGCAATCTCCTTCCACTCCTTAGAAGATAGAATCGTCAAAAATATGTTTAAAAAATATAAAGAATTAAAGTTTTTAGAAATTTTGACGAAAAAACCAATAACTCCATCAGATGAGGAAATTAAAGAAAATCCTGCATCAAGGAGTGCTAAACTAAGAGTTGGAAGGAGGATTTAAATGACAAGAAGTATAACAATAAATAGAGAAGAGCTGATTCAAGATATAAAAATTGGTTTAGGTAAATATAAACTTTATTTTGCAATCTTTTTCTCTTCTTTAATCATGCTTGTTGGATATAGTCAGCTAAATTATAAAATAGATAATGAAATCGTTCAGCTTAATCAAGAAAAAAATTACTTAATTGCAGAAAATTTTAAATTGAAAAAAGATATAGCTATATTATCATCGCCAGAAAGAATATCTCAATTGGCAAAAAATCAGCAAGGAATGAAATCTGTTGATTATAAGAGTGTTAAGTTTATTGAAAATAAACCTTAATGGATGAAAAAAGAACAAAAATAATCCTGTCCCTACTGCTTTTTGCATTTTTAATAGCAGGATTTAGAATACTTCAACTAAAACTTTTCCAAAGAGAAGAGTATCTTTCATACATTGAAAAACAATATTACACAGTAGAAGAAATTAACCTTCCAAGAGGCAGTATTTACGATACTAAAGGAAATTTTGTAGCCATAAGCGTTCCAACTCTTACCGTTTATGTAATTCCTAAATTTATCAAAGACAAAGAAAATGTAGCAAAACAACTATCTTTCCTTTTAAAAATTCCTTACGAAGAAATATATAACAAGCTAACATCAAGAAAAAACTATACAGTTATTTCAACAAATGTAGATAAAGCATTAAAACCTCAAATACTAAAATTAAGGTCGGATTTAAAAGAATGGAATATAGGTATTATTGATAATAGTATAAGGACTTATCCTTACGGACAAACAGCGGGTAGTACTATAGGATTTGTGAGTAAAAAAACAGGACTTGGTATGGAAGGGTTAGAAAGACAGCTTAACGACTATCTTGGTGGTGGTAAAGCAAAAATTCAGCTTTTAAAAGATGCTCAAGGTAATTTAATCTCTATAGAAAAAGTTGAATTAGGAAAATTAACATATAACGCGGTGTTGACAATAGACATGAACGTTCAATATATAGCTGAAGAAGCATTAAATGAGCTTGTAAATGAAAGAAATCCATTAGAAGCTGCCGTTTTAATCATGAACTCACATACTGGAGAAATTTTAGCTTCAGCTACATATCCAAACTACGACCCTAACAATTATGAAAAATATAAAACTTATAAAAATATAATTTTTCAGCATGCTTACGAGGTAGGTTCTGTAGCAAAGCCTATTTTTCTTGCAGAAGCCATTGATGAAAAAAAGGTTGATTTAAATGAAATAATTGACTGTCAAAATGGTGCTATTTACGTAGACGGAATTAGAATTAAAGACCATAAAAGATTTGGTTTATTAACACCGGTTCAGATTATACAGCATTCTTCTAACGTAGGTGCTATAAAGATTTCTTTAAGATTGGACCCGAAAAAAATATATCAGAAACTAAGAGATTTAGGATTTGGACAAAAAACAGGTGTTTTCCCTGGCGAGGCATACGGATTTTTAAGGGAGGATTTTAGACCTGTAAACATAGCCTATGCATCGATTGGACAAAACTGGACTGCAACCCCTCTTCAAGTTGGGTTAGCTTATTCAGCTTTTGCAAATGGTGGTTATCTTATAAAACCATTGCTGGTTAAAGGTCTGACTGATAATAGCGGAAACTACGTAAAAGTTTATCAGCCAGAAAAGATTAGAAAAGTTTTGAGTGATGAAAGTATACAAAAATTAAAACCGGTATTACAATTAGTTGTAGAAGATGGAACGGCTAAGTCTGGTAAATCTGATTACTTTACTATTGCAGGAAAAACAGGAACAGCTCAAAAATATGACCCAGCAATAAAGGCTTTGTCTAATTCTAAATGGTATACGTGGTTTGCAGGATTTTTTCCTGTCTCTGACCCAAAATTTACAGTTGTTATATTTGCAAATGAGCCTAAGCCAAAATTTCCGGGTGAACATATAGGTGGTGGTGTATCTGCTACAGTGTTAAAGAATTTAGTTGATAGGGTAATGTTTTATTATAAACAAAAACCAGATAAGGTCGTTAGTGAGAATAAGAAGTGAACTAACCCATCTTATGGAAGGAGGGGTTTTCCTGCTTCGACGCACGATGGCTTTTTTACGCTATAGGCAAGAATTGAAACATAAGTTTTTTATAAAGGATAATTTTTACGCTTTACGTTCAACATACACCTCACGTATCCCAAATCATGGTTCACAAACTTAAATTTTGGCTGTCCCATCCCCCTTCTCTATGTAAGTTTATAGATCTAAGTTTTCCGTTACCATGGCTTGGTTATGGTTAATAGTAGTTATGAATAATACGTCGGACGAGAAATTTAATAAAAGTAGAAGATTCTTTGCCGGCTTCAGAATGACAAATAAGGTTATCTTTTCTCTGATGTTTATCATTCAACCCTTAACTGTCATCGTATATTAAATATACCAAAAATTTTTAAACTATAAGAGAATAAGATTTTATAATAATTATAGACATGGGAGAAAAAAGGAAGGACAGATCAAGTGTTTGTCATTGGTCTTTTAAGACCGCTCAGGATGTTTTAGACTGTCCTTCCTCTACTTCCTAAAACCTGCAGTAAGAACATTAGGCTTTTAAGCCTGTATTTAACTACGATGATAGGTTATCAGGAAGTTTCTTTCATGTCAAGTATTTTATGAAAGGAGGTATTCTTATGAATGGCTACAAAATAGTCATAGGAATTGATGTATCTAAAAACTCATTTACTGCTACAGTTTTATATGATAACAAGAAAGAAAATTTTGAAGTTAAATCTGACCCAGTTGAGTTTGAAATGAAAATAAAGCCTTACCTTAAGAAGTTTAAAAAGTCAGATATGCTTATCATAATGGAGCATACAGGAGTTTACCATTTAAAGCTTGCTAATTATCTGTATGAAAATGACTATAATGTAGCAGTAGTAAATCCATTTTCAATAAAGAAATTTATGGAAGCTAAAATGACAAGAGTCAAAACAGATAAAGCTGATTCATTCTTTATAGCAGAATATGGAAGAACGTTTTTCGATGGAGAGCTTTATAAACCAAAATCAGATGTAGAAAAAGAAATAGAAGTAAAACTAAAGATATTGGAAGACTTACAACAGCAGCTTACAATGCTAAGAAACAAAAGAGAATCGTTAACCTATGGAGACTTATCAATAATTTTGTGTCTGGATTGAAAACTTTTTATTAAACAATTGTAAAATTTCATAAGAAGCTCCTTTAAAAGCAGGTATAGGTTTTTTCCATTTTCCATTCTTTAAATTATCTCTCTGTATAAGCAGATTTATCTCAAGAATGTCTACAGATTGAAAATATCCACCTAAATTTATTCTTACCTTCTCTATCATGCTATTAACACTTTCAACTGGATTTGTTGTGTATATGTGTTTTCTTAGATTTTCTGGATATTTTTAAAAAACATAAGTATCTCTCTTTGTTAGATTGAATATGTTTTATAAAGCTTGGATATTTAGATTTAAATCTACTACATAAATCATCTAATTTTTCTAATCCATCTTCATAATCTAAGCTGTTTTCTTTTATGTTTTTTAATTCTTTGTTAAATACTTGTGAATCTTCTTTATCCATCTGATTTCTAACGTTTCTTTGTAAATGGACTAAACATAGCTGATGGTCTGTAAAAGGAAACAGTGTTTCTATGGCTTTTGTTATCCCAGGAAAATCATCACTTACTATAAGCATTACCCTTTTTAGTCCTCTATCTATTAAATCATTGAATACTTTTATCCAGTCTGCTTTGTTTTCACAGTGGTATGCGTCTATATACAGTACAAATACATCTAATGAAAGCTCTCTTGTTTTGAAGACACTCAAGTCTTTCTATAAGTTGTTTTTTGATTGCATCCATATGTTGTTTTGAGTAGTTTAAGCCCAAGCTTTTTAATGTAGAATCTATCTTGCTTTCTGAGTATCCATTGGATACCAAACTCATAAGAAGGTCTATATAATCTTCATCAACTCTTTTGTAAGGGTCAGGTAATATTTGTGGTCTAAATTTACCCTTTCTATCTCTTGGGACATTTATGTTAAGCTTGAAAGAACCAGTATTTAGGCTTCTTTCATAATACCCATTTGCTTTGTTATCATCGTCATTTTCAAGAAAGAAATTTCTTTCTTGGTTCATAACTAACTCTACAACGGATTCTAAAAGCTTTCTTATACCTATCTTTTCTTGGGTTGTTATACCATTTGGGAAAAGTTCTTTTACCGCAGCATGTGTAAAGAAAAGTGGCTGGATAAAGAAGATGGGAAATCCATATGCAAGAAAGATATTATACATGGCAGCATTATCAGCAATAAGGTTTAACAAATACTGCAGAGAATTATACGAAAGATTAGTAAGTAAAGGTAAGGCTAAAAAGTTAGCATTAGTAGCTGTAGCACATAAGTTATTAAGGCAGGCATACGGTATATTAAAGAATAAAAGACCATTTGATGAAAATTTTTGTACTTGACATTTAACATAGAACATCCTTAGGACTTTAGTCCGAAGGGCCTCCTCTTTTAAAAAAGGTGAGAAAGTGAGTAAGTGAGAGGTGAGAAAGGACGGAGATTCTTCGCCGGCTGCAGAATGACGACGTGGATTTTTGAAATAATCTCTATCTACTTTACAATCTCTTTTGGATAAATTATTCTATCCCTGTAAACAAATACAGGCTTTAATTTCAATTCTAAATTTTCAATGTCTGTTTTATATTCTTGCATGATGAATTCATCTTTTAGTTTAAATGCTATTAAGTAGATTAGATATCTTGATAAGTCATCGTTTACAAGCTGAAACCATTTTATAGCTTCTGTATAGTGATTCTCATACATATGTTTTAAGCCCCTGTAGAACCATTTTTCTTTTGGCTCTACAGAGTTGTTTAACAATCTGTCTATTTCTTTTATGGTTAGCATATCATCGTCTTCTTTTAAAATTCTAATTTTAAGCTGTTTTAAATCCATCATCCAAAGTATTCTAAAAATCTTTCTAATCTAAATTTGACTCTTTCTATGCCTATAACTTCAACGAGTAAATCAAGCCCAACCCCGGAAGGTTCTCCCGTTAATGCGATTCTTATAGGATGGAACAAAGCCTTTCCTTTGTAGCCATACTCTTTTTGAATCTCTTTTGTGATGTTTTTAAAATCTTCTTTTGTAATAGCTGATAGGTTTTTAATTTTGTTATAAAAAATCTCTACAACTTTATAAACATTCTCATCAGATTTTACTTCATTAACTATCTCTTCTGTGTATGGAAATTCATCAACAAAGAAGACTTTAGCCCTTTCTTTGATTTCCATCAATGTTTCGATGCTATCTCTGATTGCAGACATAACTTTTTTGTAAAATTCATAGTCAGCTTTGTATCCAAAGCCTTCAAAAAAGGGAATAGCTCTTTTTGTTAAGTCGTCTAAATCAAGAATTTCTCTTATGTATACACCGTTCATCCATCTTAGTTTTGTTCTGTCAAATATTGCCGGAGATTTATTCACATCTTCAATTCTAAACTGCTTGATTATCTCCTCTTTTGATAAAATCTCTTTTTCTTCTTTTGGATGCCATCCAAGTAATGATAAATAGTTAAATACTGCCTCTGAAATAAATCCATCATCTTTTAATGCTCTAACAGATACAGCCCCATGTCTTTTTGATAGCTTTGTTCTATCTTCTCCAAGAATTATAGGCAGATGTGCAAATTGTGGAATCGCAAAACCAAGAGCTTCATATATTACTATCTGTTTTGGAGTGTTTGATAAATGGTCTTCTCCTCTAATTACGTGAGTTATTCCCATTAAAGCATCATCTATAACAACTACAAAGTTATAAACTGGCATGCCATCTTGTCTTACAATCACAAAATCTCCAAATTCCTTTGTATCTATCTCTACATGGCCTCTAATGATATCTTCAAATACCACCGTTTTATCCGGAACTTTAAATCTTATAACCGGTTTTATACTCTTACCTTCATAAAAGGCTCTTTCTTCCGGTGTTAGATTTCTGCATTTTCCGCTATATCTGTAAGGTCTTCCTTCTGCAATAGCTTTTTCTCTTTCCTGCTCTAACTCCTCTTCTGTACAGTAGCAGTAATAAGCATCACCTGACTTTAAAAGCTTATCAACATACTTCATGTATATTTCTAATCTTTCTGATTGTCTGTATGGACCGTGAGGACCTCCCGCATCCGGACCTTCGTCCCACTCAATCCCCATCCATTTTAAATCTTCCATAAGCATTTCTTCGTATTCTTTTTTAGACCTTTCTAAATCCGTATCTTCAATCCTGAGTATAAAAGTAGCGTTTTCATGTCTCGAAAATAGGTAATTAAAAAGTGCTGTTCTTGCATTCCCAAGATGTAAATAACCTGTTGGACTTGGTGCAAATCTAACTCTCTTCATTCATTCCTCCATTTATATTAATTCGCAAAAATATTTTATCTGTCGATATGTTGAGTAAGAAATTTAATATTCAATAAAAGTCAATATTCAATAAAAGTAGGAGATTCTTCGCCGCCTTCAGAATGACAAATTAGGTTATCCTTTCTCTGATGCTTACCATTCAACCTTTCTCTGTCATCCTGAGGCCGCAAGGCCGAAGGATCTCATTTTTAAATTTTATAAAAGTCTCTATTTTTACCCAACGTATTCATCAAAAATCAATCTTTATCCATCTTCTTGCGTAAACTGTGTCGGTTTAGAATATACTATATTTCTGTTTCTTCATCAAAAACAAAAAACAAACTTTGATACAAAATAAGCAGCTGCCATTCCAAGAACAAGGCTTATGATAGTCAATATTATTTTAGCACTTCTTTCTATTTCTTTCTTTTGTAGCTCTTGAATTTTATCTTTTTCATCATCAAAAATTTTTAAAATTTCAGATTTACTTAAGTTGTTTAAAATCTTTTTATCTTTTAAATCATATGTAGCATACAAGATTTTGTTAGAGTTAAACGGTTTTAAGTATAAATAAAGAATATCTTTTTCTATATCGCCTTCAATGGTTATAAATTCTATTATGTCTCTATATTCATCATAGATTGATTCACCAAGAATTTGTTTTAAGATTTGGTAAGGAATATAGTCAAGATTTTCTCCAAAAAAAGCATTTTTCATGCCTTAACACCAAACTTTTTACGTTTAGCTTGAATAAATTTTTTAATCTCGTTCCAGCTGTAAGTATTTAATATATCTTCTTTTTTTGCCCAGCCCCTTCTTGCATTTGCAACCCCTATTTTCATATAAGCAAAGTTTCCAAGATTGTGGCTATCTGTTGAAATTACTAATTTAACTCCATTCTCAACTGCTTTTTTTATCATCACATCCGGTAAGTCCATTCTTAAAGGCTGTGCGTTTATTTCAAGTGCGGTGTTTGTCTCTTTTGCAACTTTAAATATCTCATCAGATAAAGGATAACCTTCTCTAACACCGATGGTCCTTCCTGTTGGATGCCCTATTACACATACATAAGGGTTTTCCATTGCTTTTATAATTCTGTCTGTATTGTCTCTGTTAAAATGTGTATGAATAGATGCAACTACCCAATCAAGCTTTGCGAGTATCTCATCCGGCAAATCAAGAGAGCCATCAAGCATAATATCTACTTCTATTCCCTTTTTTATAAAGTCAAATCCAAGTTTTTTATTTATTTTATCTATCTCTTCAATCTGTTTTAAAACATCTTCTTCTGTTAGTCCATGGGCTACTCTTACGGCTTTTGAGTGGTCTGTAATCGCGAAATATTCATATTTATAGTTTTCAAGTAAAAATTTTGCTATTTCTTCTATTTTGTTAAATCCATCCGTCCATGTTGAATGACAATGCAAGTCTCCTTTAATATCTTCAAGCTCTACCAATCTTGGAATGCTCTTTTTTAAAGCAAGCTCAATTTCTCCTCTGTCTTCTCGCATTTCAGGGGGAATCCACTGCATTCCTACTATCTCATATACTTCTTCCTCAGTAGCTCCTGCAAGCCTTTTTTCTGTCTTTGCATCAAAAACACCATATTCACTGACCTTTAATCCTTTTTGCTTAGCTATTTCTCTAAAATGTACGTTATGCTCTTTTGAACCTGTAAAGTATTGAAGACCACTACCCCATTCTTCTGGTTTTAGTACTCTTAAATCTACCTGTCTATCTTTTTCTTTTATAATAACACTTGCTTTTGTATCACCTTTAGCAAGAACTTCTTTAACATCTTCTAAATTAACAAAATAATTTATAATCTTATCTCTGTCTTTATCATCACAGGATATAAGAATATCAATGTCTCCAATAGTTTCTTTCCTTCTTCTTAAACTTCCTGCAAGCTCAATATTTTTAATCTCTTTAAGCTGTTTTAATTTAGCTAATAATGTTTCTCCTATTTGTAAAGCTTCCCACAGTAAAAGTCTATTCTTAGAAGCTTCGTAAAGCTCAAGACCTTTTAGCATATTTTGAACTTTCTTTTCTCCAAAACCCTTTAGCTTTGCAACTCTTCCATCTTTTAATGCTTCTATTAAATCTTTTTTATTGTTAATACCGAGCTCCTCATAAATTCTTTTTAAAGTTTTTGGTCCAAAGCCAGGTACTTCCATAAGCTCTAAAAAATCTTCAGGTATTAATTTTTTAAGCTCTTCATATTTTTGTATTTTTCCTGTTTTGATATACTCTAAGATTTTATCGAAAGTATGAGAACCAATTCCTCTTATATCGTTTATTTTACCGGTAGCAATATAATTTCTAATATCATCAGGCAAATCTTCTAATATCTGTGCTGCTTTAACATAAGCCAATGCTCTGAACTTGTCGTCTAAAAATTCGTAAATGTGAGACATATTTTTAAAGATTTTTGCTAATTCTTTGTTGATGTTTTGATACATCTTTTTTACCCTTCTATAAACTCTCTTAACTTCTTTCCTACATCTGCTTCTTTCATTAAAGATTCTCCTATTAAAAATGCGTCAACTTGATAATTTTTCAACTCAAGCAGCTGTTGTCTGCTCTCTAATCCGCTTTCTGCAACTACAACTTCAGATCCGATCTCTTTTAGATACGGTGCAAGCTCTTTTGATAGATTTATATCAACTGTAAAATCTTCCAAATTTCTATTATTTATTCCAATAATTCTTGCTCCTGCTTCTACAGATTTTTCACCTTCTTCTCTACTGTGAACTTCTACCAATGGCTCCATGTCAAGCTCTCTTCCAAAATCTATAAGTCTCTTTAAACTTTCTTTATCCAAGACTTTTGCTATTAATAGATAACTATCAGCACCATATGCATAAGCTTCCAAAATCTGCCTTTCATCTATGATAAAGTCTTTTCTAAGCAATGGAATATTTACTTCTGTTGAAATTTGATAAAGATACGCAATATCTCCTTGAAAATACTGTTTATCTGTTAGTACAGAAATTGCTTTTGCTCCATTTTTTTCATAAGATTTTGCTATATCAACAGGGTCAAAATAATGTCTGATTATTCCTTTAGACGGAGAAGCTTTTTTAACTTCTGCAATAATATTGATACTCTTTCCGGAAATGGCTTTTTTAAAGTTTAAGACTTTTTTATTTCTTTCTATTGCCAGTTTTTCTAAATGTTTTAAATACTGAGAAGTGTAATTTTCAAGCTCTTCTCTTTTTGTCTGAATAATCTTGTCTAATATATTCATTTCCTACCTCAATACCATAAGTAGTATAAAATTCCTAAAATAATTCTATAAATACCAAAGGGAATAAATGAATGATTTGAAATAAATTTTAAAAGCCATTTTATCGCAAATAAAGCAGATATAAAAGCAACTACAAAGCCTACTATTAGATTTTCCCAATCTGAAAGATTAAAATTTGAACGATTTTTGTAAACATCATAAAAAGTTGCCATAAACATCGTTGGAACTGCAAGCATAAAAGAAAATTCCGCCGCTGTTTTTCTGTCTAATCCAAGAAGTAATCCACCTACAATAGTAGCACCAGACCTTGAAGTACCAGGAACCATAGCCAAAGATTGAAAAACTCCTATCAAAAACGCTTTTTGATATGGCACTTCATATATTGAGTTAATATCATAACTTTTATTTTTATGATAAAGTTCTATCAATATTAAAAGCAGTCCTCCAAAAACAAGCATGAAAACAACTATATAAGGATTAAACAAACTTTTGATGATTTTGTATAAAACAAATCCTAAAATACCCGTTGGAATAAATGCTATCAGTATTCTTTTCATTAAATTTGTATCTAAAAACTTCTTAAAGTATAAAAATACAACTGCCAATATTGAACCAAGCTGAATTGATACTTCAAAGGCTTTATGTTGTTCTGTCTGCTGTATTCCAAGCAGATTTGAAACTAATATTAAATGGCCTGTTGATGAGATAGGTAAAAACTCTGTAAGACCTTCCACTATTCCTAAAATAACAGCTTCTAAGGTTGTCAATAGATACTCCCAAATTAGTTTTTAATCAAATTTTACCATAATATCATGAGGAAGTGAGAAAATGAGTAGGTGAGTAAGTGAAATGTTTACCTCTTACCTTTCACATCTGGGGCTGCTTTAAAAATTTTTGTAAGTTTATCTTTATAACTTCATTGTGAGGACTTTAGTCCGAAGGATCACCTCTTTTAAAGAAGGTGAGTAAGTGAGCAGAGGCAATTCATGAATTGCCCATACATTGAATAAGAGAGAGGTAAAAGAATGGAGATTCTTCCCACGACTTTAGAATGACGATCAAAAGGTAATTAATTTTCAGACTTAGCTAAAATTTGCTTCTTATTCTTCACGTCTCACCATCTAACCACCAAAACTTTGGTTGTGATAGAATATTATTTTTGTTAAAGTTTTTTAATGAAGTTTTCTTTTTCTGAGTTAAATTTATTTTAAATTCATCTTTTGTAAGGAGTCTAAGAATGATTTTGATAAAGAACGGACATATTGTAGACCCACAAAACAATCTGAATGATAAATTTGATATATTAATTGAAAAAGGAGAAATTAAAAAAATAGAAAAAAATATTCAACCTTTTGCAGGTTGTGAGGTTATTGATGCAGAAGGAAAGATTATAACTCCATCTTTTACAGATATACACGTTCATTTTAGAGACCCTGGTCAAACTTACAAAGAAGATATAGAATCTGGCAGCAAAGCAGCTGTTGCTGGTGGATACACAACCGTTGTATGTATGCCAAATACTATACCTGCTATTGATGACGTACCAATCGTAAGATACATTATAGAAAAAGGTGAAGAAATAGGATTATGTAGAGTTCTTCCATCTGCTGCAATAACAAAAGGAAGAAAAGGAAAAGAGCTTACAGAAATGGCACTGCTTAAGGATGCAGGAGCTGTCTACTTTACAGATGATGGTGCTCCTGTCATGGATTCTTTCATAATGAGAAAAGCGATGGAGTATGCCGGCTCTCTTGGAACCTTTGTTGCTGACCACTGTGAAGACTTAAACCTTTCACAAAACGGCGTTGCCCACGAAGGAGAAATAGCAGCTGCACTTGGACTTCCACCACTTCCACCAGAAGCAGAAGATACAATGGTAGCAAGAGATTGCATATTATCCATACAAACAGGAATGCCAGTTCATATATGCCATATATCCACAAAGCTATCTGTTGAGATTGTGGCTTGGGCTAAAGCAATGGGAGCAAAAGTAACCGCTGAAGTAACCCCACATCACTTATACCTGACTGATGAAGAATTTTTAGATTTTTCTTGCATAGCAAAAGTTTCACCACCACTAAGAACCCATGAAGACATAGAAGCAACCAGATGGGCTCTTGCAAGCGGTATTATTGATTTTGTAGCAACCGACCACGCACCACATGCACATTATGAAAAGATGCAAGAATTACAGGCTTGTCCACCGGGAATGCTTGGACTACAATTTGCACTCCCTATAGTTTTAGAACTTGTTAAGAAAGACTACTTTGATTTAAACAGAATGGTTGAAGTAATGTCAATACAGCCAGCTAAAAAAATTGGATTAAAACCACCACAAATCAAAGAAGGCGAGATTGCCGAGTTAACTATCTTTGACCCATTTGAAACTTGGGAAGTTAATAAAGAAACAATATTATCAAAAAGTAAAAACACACCATTGCTTGGCAGAAAATTAACCGGCAAAGTTAAATATACATTCTTTAAGGGAAAAATCGTTTACAGAGATTAACTATGATAAACAAAATTTATGATTCATTAAAAGAAGTTTATGACCCAGAAATTCCATTAGACATTGTAAATTTAGGTTTAGTAAAGGCAATAGATATAAAAGATAATTGTATAAATATTGTCTTAATGCTTACATCTCCAACCTGTCCTCTTCAAAACGTAATAGTCTCTCAAGTAATTAATAAACTTAAAAATGATTTAAACATTGAAAACATTAACATCACTCTTGATTTTACAACGTCTTGGTCTACTTCTCTAATTACAAAAGAAGGTAAAGAAAAACTACAAAAACTTGGCTGAAGATTTAACAGAGAAAAATTCGGTCAATTGTTTATGAGTATATTGATTTAAAAAAATACCTTGGGTGAGAAATAAGTGATTTTTATAGAATTTAAAAAAGGAGATCCTTCGAACTTACGTCCTCAGGATGACAAAGAAAGTGAAAGTAGAGGCAATTCATGAATTGCCCTTACACATCGTACGTTAAGGTTGCTTATTTATCATTTTGCAGCCGGCGAAGAATCTCCTACCTTTACCCAATTTCTCACCCGACGTATTTTTAGAAATTCTCACCGGATGAATATCAATTAATGATATTAATCATAGAGTTAATTTCAGAATTTAAGATATATTTATCTTAAATTAATATCAGAGGCTTGATAATGTTTGAAAAAGAAATAGAAGAGTTGATTGATGAACATAAGGCAATTAATAAAGTTTTAAGAGAATTTGAAAAGAAGTTAGATAATTTTACAGTTTTAGATGCAGAAAATTTACTCAATTTTGTATTAACAGAAGTTGAAAATCATGCGAATAAAGAAGATGAAATATTCTTGCCGAAAGTCTTAAAAATTTATCCAAATTATGATGCAGAATCATTTTCTTTTGCACATTCAACTATTAGAGAAGAAGCAGATTATCTAAAACAAGCTATTAAAGATGTTAACCTTGGAAAATCTAAGGAAGATATCTTAAAGACATATGCCAAAAAGTTGATAAAAATGATTTACGACCATTTTCTTGAGGAAGAAAATTTCTTTTTTCCAGATATAAAAAGAATCAAAGAAAAAGATGGAAAATATATCATGGAAGAAATAGATTTAAAAGAAGAAAAAGAATGGCTGTAAAGGAGATAACATGAGTTTGATAATCTACAAACATAATTTTAATACCAAATTTTCTGATGAAAAGGTTGTCATAGAAAAAGTAGCAGATACTCAAAATGCAAGAATTTTACTATTCTTTTTAAAGAAAGGTCAGATTGTAAATTTACATCAATCACCATCTGATGTTATTTTAACTGTTTTAGAAGGTAATGGAAGGTTTTTTATTGGAAGTAAAGAAGAATACAGAGATTTAAGTACAGGAGAAACCATAATTTACGAGCCTAATGAACCTCATGGATTTGAAGCATTAGAAAATTTAGTTGTACAAGCTATAATTACACCTATTCCAACTAAAAAGATTAGCTTGTAATGTTTTACGTATCAAAGATATCAACTTACTTCTTTATCTTAGGATTTTTAAATTTATTTTTATCTTTGTATTACAAATATCAAGAGAATCTTTTAAACACTGCCATTATTTCTGTATTTGGTTTTATTCTTTCAATTATATTAGGCGGACTATATCAAATATTTCCAAACTCTCAAAATGTTAAGCTTAAATATGAAAAACTTTCTTATATTGTTTTATCGCTTTTAATTTTTTCAACCGTCAGTTTTGTATTAAATCAGATTAAAATAGCCGGATTTCTAATTTTATTTGGAATTTTGATTTTTTTATTTCAAATTTTTACAACTTTGAAAACTATTAAACCGCTTACTATAAGATTTATATTTACTGGAATTTTAAATTTATTTTTGTCAATTTTATTTCTTAATCTTTATTTATATAGCAACATTTTGACTCTCAAGCTTTCAATCCATACATTTACCTTAGGAGTTTTATTAAACCTTGTTATTGGTGTTCAATTTGCTTGGATACCGATGTTGACCATGAAAGTTTTAAATTTAAAATTAGCTGAAAAAGTTTTTTATTTATATCAGTTTTCTGTATTGATGACTATTATAGCTTTTTTCTATGGAGATTATAATTTAATAGCACTTTCTGGCTTTTTGATTTTAATAGGAGTATTTGGCTTTTTATATACCATTTATATTTCTGTTTTTAAAGGTGGAAAAATATTAAGCATTCCTGTTGTTATAAAATATTTTTTAACTGCATGGCTGATTTTCGTTATTGGTGGTGGAATTGGTGTATATTTGGCAAGTTTTGCTGATTTTAGTTTAATTTTTTATCATATTAATATAATGATTTATGGTTTTGCATATTTAACTATTCTTGGTGGCATTCTTCATTTACTGCCGAGAATTATTTGGAATTTAAAATATATAGAAAAAGCAAGACAGGGGAAAGAAGTTCCGCAGATTTCTAAAATGATAGATGAAAATTATGCTCTTTTATATCTAAAAATCTTTATCATTCTGTTAATTTCATCATTTATCTTGGAACTTCTTAATTTTAAAAATCTTTCTGTTTTAATCATAGGCTATTTAGTTTTAAGTAGCTTATTTTTATTTAAGAATGTTTTCAGATTCTATTTTATAGATTAGAATTTACTGATTGTTGATTTTAAGGAAAATTGAAATAATCTTTAAGTGACTTATATTTAAATCATCATATCAAACAAAAAGGCTTAAATAATGAATGAGAAAGAAATAATCAAAGAATATCTTAAGCTTTCTGAGATTGCTCTTCATAATGCAAATTTCATTTACTCATTACCAGCTCTGGCTAATATACTTGCTGGAGAAGCTTTTAAAAGTTATATGCTTGAAGAGATTTTAACAGAAGAAGAAGCAAGAATGCATAAAGAAGGTTGGTGGTATCAACATCAGTTAGCTTTACTCAGTCCTTATTGTCTTGGTTATTCTGCAAAGGATATTTCAATTTATGGAATTTCTTCCACTTCAAATGTAACTCCGAAATCAAGACCGGCTAAAAGATTAAAAACATTTCTTGATCAATGCTCAAATTTTATTTGTCTTATGGCTCAAGAGTTATCCGGTGCTGTTGCATTAAATGATATTATTACTATAGCAACATCTTATGTTTGGTATGAAGAAAATTTAAAAGATAGAAAGTACTCAGACGAAGATTTATACCATGCATTTCAAAGCTTTTTATATAATGTAAACCTTCCTTTTAGAAGTGGTAATAGCCCTTTTACAAATGTAACTTTAGAGTTTGGAAGACCAGCATATCATTTAAAAGATGAATTTATAACAATTGACGGAGAAGTACTTGATAAAACCTATTCAGAAATTCCTTCTGATTATTACAACAAAACTGTTTTAGGATTTCTAAGAGCAATGTGGGAAGGTGATGCAGAGGGAAGACCTTGGACGTTTCCATTAATAACTGTTCAGATAACAGATGATTTTGATTTTGAAAATCCAATATTTAAACAATTTTTAGACAACTTAGATAAACACGGTGGTGCTTACTTTGAAAACTTTATGAGTAAACCTTTTATTGAAGCTGGTTTAGAGCCAAGAGACCCTGCTTTACAAAGAAGTTTTTGCTGTAGATTTCAGATAGACATCAAAGATATTTTAAAAGTTTCCAATCTAAGGTCAATTTTTGGAAGTGTTTCAGGTGTTGGTTCTATTGGGGTTATTTCAATAAACTTTAATAGATTAGGCTATATTCACAGAGGTAATAAAGAAAAGCTTTTTGAACATTTGAAGGATATTTTGTCAAAAGCAAGAAATGTTTTAAATAAAAAAAGAAAGTTTATAGAAGAATACAAAAAACTTTATCCAACATTCTTTTACTACATCAAAGACTTATCAACTATGTTTAATACAATCTCTATACAAGGTGGTCATGAAGGATTAATAAACTTTGGTTTCGTAAAATATGATGAATCAGGTAAAATGATTGAAGAAGATTCTGGAATATTTCATCCGGAAGGCATTAATTTTGCAAAAGAAGTAGCCGATTTTATTTTAAAAACCTTGGATGAGTTCATGAAAGAAGACGGCATTCCTTGGAATTTTGAATATGCTCCTGGAGAAACTGCTGCTCCAGTTTTGGGTCAAAAAGATTTAGAATTTTATAATGCAATCAAATCGGGTGATAATTCTAAATTTTTGTTATATAAAAATTATCAAAAAATTCATGATTTTCCACCATTTGTAAAAGGAAGTCTTGAAGGCTCTGGAGTATTTTTAACTTCTGGATTTCAGCCACCTTTTGATGGTTCATCCTTAGCTAAGCAGATAGATGTGTCTGCAAAAACTCAAAGGTTTGCAACAGGTGGAAGCATCCAGCATATTTTCCTAAACGAAAAAACAGAAGGAGATGTTTTAGCAAGATTTATCAAAAATCTTTTCAGTAAAAGAACAATAATTTATATAACAATAACTCCAACACTAACAATATGCAATAATTGTGGCAGAAAAATAGTAGGTGAAAGATATGTATGTCCTTACTGTGGTTCTGAAGATACGACCATATATTCAAGGGTAATTGGTTATTACAGACCTATTGCGAGAAAAGTTATTAAAGCGGAAAAGGATAAATATCTTTTTGAAGGTGAGGAAAATTATTGGCAGGGCGGAAGAAGGGCTGATTGGATTACAAGAAAAAAAGTATTAGAGCCTGAACTTTTGGAGATTATGCAGTGGCTGGAATAAAAATATCTGGCTTTGTACATTCAACGAAAGATGTTCCGGGTAAATGGTGTTTAATTTTATTCCTTGCTGGGTGTAATTTTAGGTGCTTACATTGCTATAATTGGCGTGTAGTGCTTGATATTGCAGGGAATATTCCGATAGAAAGAGTATTGGAAGAAATTGAAAAAAGTCCATTTTTAGAATGTATAGTTATTTCTGGTGGCGAACCTACCATACATGAACCTGAAGAATTAATAGAATTGGTTAATACTATTAAGAAGGTTAATCCTGAGCTTAAAATTAGGATAGATACTAACGGCAGTAATCCAGATGTTGTAGAAAAATTAAAACCTTATGTTGATGGTTTTGCAGTTGATATAAAATCTCCTTTAGAAAATCCTGAAAAGTGGAAATTTACAACAGGCGTTGATATTGACCCAAAAGTAATAATTAGAACAATTACTCTTGTGGATGGAATGCCTTTAACTTTGTTTAGAACAGTTAAATATCCTTGGCTTTCTGAAGAAGATATAGAAAAAATAAAAAATTTTACGTCTAAATTAAAATCTCCTTGGTTTTTAAATCCTTTTTATGCGGTAGAAGACTGTCCATTTAATGAAAGGTTAAAGGAATAATTTTTTAGTATGTAACGGAAATGGTGACAAAGTCAATTCATAAGTTGTCCGTATTTAAAGAATTAGAAAGTTGAAGCCATATTTTTTAACTTAATTAAATAGAAATTCAAGGAAGATAAGAGTGCTGTAAAAATTTTCGTAAGCTTACCTTTCTGTGTCATCCTGAGGCTGTAAGCCGAAGGATCTCCTCTTTTGATTTTTTGATTTGAAAAGGAAAACAGGAAATTCTTCGCCGGCTGCAGAATGACGATATGGATTTTTGGAACAGTCTCAAGGAAGATTGCTTAAGAGGAAGAATAATTATTTTTATTTTTATTGTTAATTTTTAAAAGACTCTTCTACTGACCAGCGTTTTTAGCCAGCCAGAGAAGAATCTTTAAAATGTATTTAATCGTCTAATCCCATCTTTCCAGGATTTATTAAGTTTTCCGGGTCCCATGCTCTTTTGATTTTCTTCATCAATTCCATTTCTTGTGGAGAAAATTGTTTTCTCATAAATTCTGCCTTTGTTATACCAACCCCATGTTCACCAGTGATAGAACCTCTGTAAGATAATGCTAAGTCAAAAACTTCTTCAACAGCTTTTTCTGCTCTTGCTACTTCATCCGGGTCTAATCCATTTATCATAAAGTTAGCATGAACGTTTCCATCTCCAATATGTCCAAAGTTCACCATTTTTAAGTTATATTTTCTTCCAATCTCTCTAAGCTTTGGAAGTGCCTCTGGTAAATAGCTTCTTGGAAATACTATATCTTCGTTTATTTTTGTTCTTCCAAGTTTTGCAACTGCTGGAGATAAAGACCTACGAGCTTCCCAAAGTTTCTCTGCTTCTCTGTCTGTTTTAGCAACTTCAACTTTTGCACCGTTCATTTCACATATCTTAGCAACTTCTACAATCTCATCTTCAAGAGCTTTTGGATGACCGTCAACTTCTATTAAAAGTATAACTTCTGCGTCTCTATCTAATCCAAAATGCCCGAAATCTTCTACTGCATTTATTGCAAGATTATCCATAAATTCAAGAGCTGACGGTGAAATTCCGGCTTTAAATATATCTTTAACTGTTTTTCCTACAGATTCTAAGTCCATATATACAGCTTTTACTGTTTTCTTAGCTTTTGGTTTTGGAATTAATTTGACTGTTATTCCTGTAAATATTCCAAGCGTTCCCTCACTGCCGATTAAAAGTCTTGTTAAATCATATCCAGCAACATCTTTTAATGTTATTCTTCCTGTATGGATTGTTTCTCCTGTATAAATTACAGTGTCAAGCTCCATGATATACTCTCTTGTTACGCCGTACTTAACACATCTTGGACCACCTGCATTTTCAGCTACATTTCCACCCATCGTGCAGAATTTATAACTTGCCGGATCTGGTGGATAGAATAATCCTCTTTTCTCTACTGCCTGCTGAAGTCTATAAGTAATTACACCCGGTTGAACTTTTGCAACTGCGTTGTCCTCGTCAATCCATAAAATTTTATCCATCTTTTCAAAAGAGATTAATACTCCACCTTTTACCGGAATAGCACCACCGGTATAGCCCGAACCTGCTCCTCTTGGAGTTATTGGTATACCTTCTTCATAACAAATTTTTACTACTTTTTTAACATCTTCTTCACTTTCTGGTATTACAACCACATCCGGCGGAAAGCTTAATCTCGTTGCATCATATGAATATAACATTCTATCCATTTCATCATCTAATACATTATGCTCTCCAATTGCTTCTTTTAATGCTCTTTTAACCCTATCCGGTACCAGTATTTTTTCAACCTGTTTAACTTTAAACATGCCAACTACCTCATTTTAAAATTGTTTAAAGAATAATTTAGACTATGTTAACATAAATCTTCAATAGAGTAAGTCATAATTTTAAGTGAGAGAGTGAAATAAGCAATGTATGATTAGCAATAAGCAAAAAAACTGAGAGTAATGTTAAGTACGTAATTGATTTGACTCAAGCAACAAAGTAGTAAATATGTTTTACCTTTTGTGTCTGATGCTTTACATATCATGTTAATTATTTAAGAGTAATGTGAGAGTGTTCCAATTTGTAATTGACAATAATTTTTTAAGTTTACTTTGTCCGTCATCTTGAAGACATAAGTCTGAAGGATCTCTTTTTTTGAAGAGAAAAATAGGAGATTCTTCACTTCGTTCAGAATGACACCGTTATGGTATAAGGAGGAGATTCTTTGCTTCATTCAGAAATGACGATCAAAAAGTTAATTAATTTTTAGACTTAGTTAAAATTTGGAACGCCCTCTGTTGGTTTGCAAGCCTTAAATAAAATTATAAGATTAACTTCAAACCTTCTAATCCGCCAACTTTTAAAGAAACTGTATTAATATTAGTAGGAACATGATAATCTCTTGGATTTATTCTTATCAAAAATCCATTTAGTAATCTTGCTATTCTTTCACTTGTTAGCCTTACAGTTGGTACTGCCTTCCCGGCCCCAATTTCAATAATTACTAACTTTTGATTTCTATTTTGAACTTTTTCAAGCCATAGATTAAATCTAAATTTTTGTGCCTCTGTTCTGTGAGGAATCCATTGAAAATCATTAAACATCAGAACATTTGGTCTTGCCAAAGAGCCGCAATTTTTACATGTAGGTAGTGGTGGAAGAGCTTTAAAATTTTCCATATCAATATTAACATCAATTCCTTCAGCACTCCATATTTCATCGCTACAAGGTTCTATACATTGTAGATAATGAATACTGCCGTGAATTTCAACAATCTTATTTTCGTCAAAACCGGCTTTTTGAAATTGTCCATCAACGTTTGAAGTAAAGATAAAATAGTTTTCGTTTTTCTTTTTCACCAAATCTTTTAGAAGATAAAATCCTTGGTGTGGCTGTGTTTCTCTATATAGCTTTAATCTATGCCCATAAAATGCCCAAGCTAATTGGGGGTCTTGTTTAAACCATTTTGGATTTGCAAGCTCTTCAAACCTTAGTCCAAGCTTCTTGGCTATCGGATATGCTCTCCAAAACCCTTCTGTACCTCTAAAGTCAGGAAGTCCAGAATCTACACCCATACCTGCTCCGGCAGTAATCAGTACCGCTTCTGCCGCCTCTATTTGCTGCTTAGCTATCTTTATTTCTTCCATTTTAGAATCCTATCATAATCAAACCTCTAACTTTGGATATTTTTTCTCCCTATCTATTATATGTATGTCCTCTACAGCATATTTGTTTTCTTTTAGAAGATTGTAAATCTTAGCAGCATCATCTTTTGATTTTAAACCAAAGACAAGACCGCAATGTGGATAGATTTCTTTTGGAACTGGTAGCATTATAAAATTTTCAATGCCTTTGCTTTTTAAGAAATCTGCTGCTCTTAAGCCTTCTGCAACAGATACAAAGGTTATTAAATACTTTGGCTTGTTAAATGGAATGATATCAAGAAGATGTTTTATAAAGTGTAGCTTAACACCCAAGGAGATAAACTTTATTTTATCCCAAATACTTTCACCTTTAAAACCTTTTCCTCTTTCTATAACTGCAACGTAGTAGCCGTTTTCTTCTTTAAACTCCAAAAGCTTATTACCTGTTTCAAAAGCCCATATTTCTATATCTTTCTTAAATGCTTTATCATCTGCTAAAACTTTTAATCTTTCGCCTACAGGTATTTCTTTTAACTTTCTTGATACAAATGTCAGTGGCAAAGGGCAAAATAATCCTCTTGTATCAACTGTTTCTAATTCTTTATTTACAGATGAGTTTTCCAAGTGGCTCGCCTCCTAATAAATGCCAATGTGCATGAAAAACTTCCTGTCCTGAATCCGGACCTGAGTTTATTATCAGTCTAAACCCTGTTTTGTCTATTTCAAACATTTTAGCAATTTCGTTTGCTTTTAAGATAATATGACCGATTAATGCTTTATGTCTTCCTTCAAAATAAAGGTTGTTTGGTATATGCTCCTTTGGAATTATAAGTATGTGAACTTTTGCCTGTGGTCTTATATCATGAAAAGCCATTATCAACTCATCTTCATAAACTATTTTAGCCGGAATTTCTTTATTGACTATTTTGCAAAAAACACAATCCATGGTTTTCCTCCTTTTGTTTTGCATATTTTTTAAGTATATCAAAAAGTTTATCTATATTCCATCCTTTTTCTGCCGATATAGTTATGGTATTTTCCATCACATCTTCTTCGATCAAATCTTTTGATGGAACGACTTTGTCAATCTTGTTAAAAACTGTTATAATTGGTTTATCTTGAAGTTTTAACTGTTTTAATACGTTTTCAACGGTTGTTTTCTTTTTCATGCAATTTTTATCTGAAATATCAATTACATGAAGAATAACATCTGCATCTTCTATTTCTTTTAAGGTTGTCATGAATGCATCCATAATTTCAGATGGCATATCTTCAACAAATCCAACTGTATCTGTTATTAAAACTTTCTTTTTTATATCCGGAAAGTAGATTAAAGATGTTTTTGTGTCAAGAGTTGCAAAAAGTTGGTCAGATATGAATACATCTCTTTTTGTAAGTCTTTTTAAAAGTGAAGACTTGCCTGCGTTTGTATATCCTACAAGAGAAACTTTTAGTATGTTTGGATTATCTTCTCTTGATTTTCTCTGCTCTTCTCTTTGTTTTTCTATTTCTTTAAGTTGTTTTTTAATTTTGTTTATTCTGTCTTTGATAGTTCTTGTTTTTATCTCTCCGAGTTTTTCACCGGCTCCTTTTGTCTTCATACCACCGCCAATTCTTGAAAGCTCTTTTCCTTTTCCGCCGTAAACTCTTGGAAGCTGATGCTGCAGGTATGCAAGCTCTACTTGGAGTTTTGCCTGTTTTGTTCTTGCATTATTCAAGAAAATTTTAAGAATTAAATCTGTTCTATCAAGAACTTCAACATTTAATTCCTTAGATAAGGTAGATATTTGAACAGGAGATAAATTTACATTAAAAACAACAGTATCTGCTCCTATCCCTTCAACAAGCTGGGCAATCTCTTTTACTTTTCCACGACCAATAAAATAAGCAGGGTCTGGAGATTCTCTTTTTTGATACACTTTACCTGCAACAGTTCCACCTGCTGCCTCTACCAAACCCTCAAGCTCTTGAATTTTATATTCAAAATCTTCTTCTTTATCGTTTAGATTTACTGCTACTATAACTGCCTTCACGCTTACTCTACAACGATTGTACTAATTGCATGTTTATAGATTAGTTGCTGTTGTCCGTTGACATCAACAAGAATAGTAAATTGGTCTGCATCAATTATTTTTCCAACAATTCTCGTTCCTCTAATTAAGTAAATTGTCACTTCTTTACCTTCTTTTCTATACTCGTTTAAAATTTCATCTTGTACTGACATCTCTTACCTCCTGGTTATATTTTCTATAAATATAGTCTAACATTTCATTAACTTCAAATTTAGATGCTTCTATTTTTTCAAAATCTGTTTTATTTCTAAAGGTTCTGATTTGTCTTTTTGCAAAATCCTTAGTATTTTCTATTATACATTTTTTAGCATCTTCAAGTGAGATTTTTTTATCTAAGTAAGGTAAAATTTCCTTGTATCCTATTGCCTGCATTGATGTTAAGCTATCTTTAAATCCCATATCTACAAGCTTTTTAACTTCTTCAACAAGACCTTTTTCAAACATTTTCTCAACTCTTATCTCTATTCTATCCATAAGCTCCTGTCTGTCTCTTTCAAGAATAAAGCCTAAAAAGTTATACCTTTTTGATTTAAAGTTATGCTGATTTATGAAAAAAGAAAACGGTTTTCCTGTAAGGTAATACACTTCTAATGCTCTAACAATTCTTCTTTTGTCATTTACGTGTATTTTGTTTGCATACTCTGGGTCTACTTTTTGCAACTGTGTATAAAGCTCTAAATTAACTAAGCTGTATAATTTTTCTCTTAAAGTCCAATCACTTTCTGGTGCATCTGATAAGCCATATAAAGCTCCTTGAATGTATAGCCAAGTGCCGCCCACTACTATTGGTATTTTGCCTTTTTCTCTAATTTTTTGGACAGCTTTATCAAAATCTTCAATATAATCTTTTACAGAGTAGTTTTGAGAAGGTAAGACAACATCTATAACATAATGCTCAATTCCTTCTCTTTCTTCAACGGATGGCTTTGCCGTTCCAATATCCATATACTTATAAACCATCATGGAGTCCGCACTAATTACTTCTCCATCTAAAAGTTTTGCAAGCTTAATACAAAGCTCTGTTTTTCCTGTTGCTGTTGCTCCTGCTATAACTATCATCAAAGTTTTTTCCTTAGTTTTTGATTAATAATATAAGCTAAAACAATTAAAAATGGATGATTTTTATTTTAGATTTTACGTATTAAGTGGCTGTAGTATATAAGTTATTGAGGCAAGTTGATGAAAATTTTTGCACTGAGAGTGCTTTAAAATTTTGACTAAGTCTAAATTAATTAACCTTTTGAACGTCATTCTGCAGCCGATGAAGAATCTCCATCCTTTACGCCTCTATGGTGTCATTCCGCAGCCGATGAAGAACCTTCGTCCTTTATACTCCTTCCTGTCATTCTGCAGCCGGCGAAGAATCTCCATCCTTTCTTACCTCTCACTTACTCACTTTCTCGCCTTTTTTAAAAGAGGAGGCCCTTCGGACTAAAGTCCTCAGGAGGATGACAAAAAGGTAAACTTACAAAAATTTTAGAACACTTTCATTAGAGATAAATTTAGCTTTTAAATCATTCTGAACGTAGTGAAAAATCATATATGCTAATGTTTTTTTGGATTTTAAGTATTTGAGTTTGAGACTGTTCCAAAAATCCACATCGTCATTCTGAGCGAAGAATCTCCTGTTTTTCTTTTTAATCAAAAAATCAAAAGAGAAAATCCTTCGGCTTACAGCCTCAGGATGACACGGAAAGGTATGCTTACGAAAATTTTGGAACACTCTGATTTGACTTTTGACAGATTTTAAAGATTTATAAATTTTAATTGAACTCCCGAGATTTTAATCCCGGGAGAAAAATATTTTTTAATTAAGCGTTAGCTTTTTTTACTGCTTCTAAAACTTCGTCGTAGTTTGGTTCTTCTGTTATTTCTGGAACGATTTGTTTGTAAACAACTTTTCCGTCTTTTCCAACAACGAAAATAACTCTTGCAAGGATTCCTGCTAATGGACCTTCAGCTATCAAAACACCGTATTTTTGACCAAATTCTTTGTTTCTAAAGTCAGATGCACAAGTTAAGTTTTCAATTCCTTCCGTAGAGCAGAATCTTTTAGATGCAAATGGTAAGTCCATAGAGATTACAGTTACATCTACACCTGGAATTTGAGAAACCGCTTCATTGAACTTTCTTGTTTCTGTTGCACAAACTGGTGTGTCTAATGATGGAACTGAAATTAAAACTTGAACCACACCTTTTGCTCCACCTACTTTTTTCTCAGATAAATCTGTAGCTACAACTGTAACTTCTGGAGCTGCATCTCCTACGTTTACTTCGTTGCCTGTTAATGCTACTGGGTTTCCTTTGAGTGTTACTGTTGCCATACTTAATTACCTCCTAAGTTTTTTTTATTTTTTGACATAAAAATTTTACCTAAGCTTAAAAGGGTTTATTATGATTTTTTTCTTAAAGAATTTATGATTTATTTCAATAAAATTTGACGATTTATAGCTTTTAATAGCTTGCCTTTTGCTTACTTGATGTTCATCTATATCAAATTATTAACATTTTTTAAGCTTTATATTGATTATAATTATTTTTAACAAACGTTTTATTATAATTTTACAAGCCCTTTTTGGTATTGATTTTCTAAACAGATGCCGTGATTGGATAGAGAGATTGATCATAAATTTGCAAATTTAAAGATGTTTGATTTAATGCATACAGGATCCTTAATATGGTTCAGGACAATGAAAAATAACTTTTTAAAATAAAAAAAGCCGTAGGCTACAAGCCCACGGCGTTAGTTAACTTTTATGCAGTTAAGTATTCTAACTCTTCTTCTGGTATTTCGTGGAAGTTTAAGTATCTGTAGATTTCATCTTCTTTTCCAGCTATTTTCTTAGCCATGATGTTGTGATACTCTTCTAAGGTCGGAAGTCTTCCAAGGACAGCACATATCGCCGCAAGCTCAGCACTTCCTAAGTATACTTTCGCATCTTTACCCATTCTGTTGTCAAAGTTTCTTGTACTTGTAGAGAATACTACAGCTCCATCTTTTACTCTTGCTTGGTTACCCATGCATAAGCTACATCCGGGCACTTCTGTTCTTGCTCCTGATGCTGCGTAGATAGCATAGTATCCTTCTTCTATAAGTTGTCTTTCATCCATTTTTGTAGGTGGAACAATCCATAATCTTGTAGGAATTTGTCCTTCTCCTCTTAATATCTCTCCAACAGCTCTAAAATGCCCTATGTTGGTCATACAGCTACCAACAAATACTTCATCTATTTGTTTAGGTCTTCTTTCATCTGCAAGAACTTCTGATAATGTAGCAACATCATCCGGGTCGTTTGGACATGCAACAATTGGCTCTTTTATTTCATTTAAGTCTATTTCAATAACCGCTGCATATTCTGCATTTTCATCTGGCTCTAAGAGAACTGGATTATCAAGCCATGCTTTCATTTTATCAGCTCTTCTTTGAAGTGTTCTTGCATCTTGATAACCTGCCTTAATCATAGCTTCAATGAGTTTAATGTTAGATTCAATGTATTCAATTACTGGCTCTTTATCTAATCTTACTGTACATGCTGCTGCACTTCTTTCAGCAGATGCATCTGAAAATTCGAATGCTTGTTCAACTTTTAAGAATGGCAATCCTTCAATCTCCAAAATTCTACCGGCAAAGATATTTTTCTTTCCTTTCTTCTCAACTGTTAAAAGACCTTGTTTTATAGCAAAGTAAGGTATAGCATTGACAAGGTCTCTTATTGTAATACCAGGCTGGATTTCTCCTTTAAATCTTACTAATACAGACTCTGGCATTACTAATGGCATTGTACCTGTTACTGCTGCAAATGCTACAAGTCCAGAACCTGCTGCAAATGAGATTCCAATTGGAAATCTTGTATGGCTATCTCCACCTGTTCCTACAGTATCAGGTAATACCATTCTATTTAACCACGAGTGAATGATGCCATCTCCAGGTCTTAAAGATACACCGCCTCTACTGATAATAAATTGTGGTAATGTTCTGTGTAGTTTAACGTCTGCTGGTTTTGGATATGCAGCCGTATGGCAAAAGCTTTGAAGTACAAGGTCAGCACCAAAGCTTAAAGCAGAAAGTTCTTTTATTTCATCTCTTGTCATTGGTCCGGTTGTATCTTGGCTACCCACTGTTAAAGTTTGTGGCTCAACATACATACCCGGTCTTACACCCGGCATTCCACAAGCTTTACCTACCATTTTCTGAGCAAGTGTATAACCAACACCTTCTTTTTCTGGTGGTTGTTCTGATCTGATGAATATGTTTTCTTCTGGCATTCCAAGAGCTTCTCTTGCTTTTCTTGTTAATCCTCTACCAATGATTAATGGAATTCTACCACCAGCTCTAACTTCATCAGTAATTGTGTTTGGCTTTAATTTGAATGTAGATACAACTTCACCATTTTTAACGATTTTTCCTTCGTATGGATATATTTCAATAACATCCCCTGTTTCTAATTTTGTTACATCAGCTTCGATAGGTAATGCTCCAGAGTCTTCAAGTGTGTTAAAGAATATTGGAGCAATGATACCACCGATTACAATACCACCTGTTCTTTTGTTTGGAACGTGCGGAATATCCTTTCCTATATGCCAGATTAGAGAGTTGGCAGCGGACTTTCTGCTTGAACCTGTACCGACAACATCACCAACAAATGCAACTGGGTATCCAGATTTTTTGAGCTCGTTTATCTTTTCAATTGCATCTGGCATTTTTGCTCTGAGCATGCTTAATGCGTGAAGCGGAATATCACTTCTTGTTTGCGCTTCTGTTGCTGGAGAAAAATCGTCAGTGTTTGTTTCACCAGGAACTTTAAAGACAATTGCAGTTATTTTTTCTGGAAGTGGGTCTTTGTTTAAAAACCATTCTGCATTTGCCCAAGACTCTAAAACTTCTTTGGCATACTTGTTTGTTTTTGCAAGTTCAACTACATCGTTAAATGCATCATAAACAAGTAAGATATTTTTTAAAGCATTTGCAGCTTCTTGTGCAACTTCTTGGTCTTTATAGCTAATTGCGTCAATTAACGGCTTAATGTTATATCCGCCCATCATTGTTCCAAGGATTTGAACAGCTTTTTTAGGTGTGATAGCCGGTGAGTGGGCTTTTCCTTGAATGATATCATTTAAAAATGATGCCTTAACAAAAGCTCCTTCATCAACACCAGGGTTAACTCTGTTTTCAAGAAGGTCCATCAAGAACTCTTCTTCTATAATAGGAACTTGTTGCAGTAGCTTTACCACTTCTTTTACTTGGTCTGCTGTGAGTGGTAAAGGTGGAATTCCAAGCTTTGCTCTTTCTTCCATATGCTTTTTATACTCTTTCAAAAATCCCATTTTCTTCACCTCACTTTTTAGTATTAAATTTAGTATTAAATATATTATACATAAATGAATTAAAAAATCAAACAGTGTTTGATTATTAAAATGCTGATATTTATCAGAAATGTTTCATAGCCTATGCTTGAATGTACCCTTTAGCTATTGTAAATCTCTTACTGATTTATGCCTTCTTTTGCTTCTTTAATAGTTTATACTAACGGGATAAAATTTTTCAATTTTTGATTGCATTTTGCGAGGATGTTATAACGATTTTTTTATCTCCAGCAGCGAATTAAGAATCTCCTCTCAAAATGGAGAAAGATAAAAATGATACTTTACTCTGATACTTAGAATGACAACATTAAATAGTTTTGTCGTCCTAAGGTCTTTATTCCGAAGAATTTCTTCTTTTTAGAAGAAAACAAGAAGAGAAAGTTAAGAAAGGGAGGAAATTTTTCCCATTGTTGGTAGAATAACAATCGAAAGGTTAATTAATTTTTAGACTTAGTTAAAACTTTAAAGCACTCTCTATTAAATCTTGACTTTTACTTTCTAGCTTAATCACATTCCGATTATCTTTATAATAACACGCTTTGACCTTTGACCATCATATTCTACATAAAAAACCTCTTGCCATGGACCAAGGTCTAATTTACCATTTGTAATTGGAAGCACTACCTGCAAATGAGTTAAGAGATTTTTTAGATGTGCATCTGCGTTATCTTCACCTGTTAAATGATGTTTATAATCTTTTTTAAATGGTGCTAAGTTATCAAGCCAATTCCAAATATCCTCATGAAGCCCTTCTTCATCATCTTGAACAATTACCGAAGCAGTCAGATGCATTGCAGATACAAGACAAAGCCCTTCCTTAACTTCAGATTCTTTAACTGCTTTTTCTACTTCTTCAGTAATTCTTATTATTTCACGCCTGTTTTTTGTATTAAAAGTCAAATACTTAGTATAGCTTTTCATAAGCTTTATACCCTAATAGCCTTTTTCATAACTTCTATTGGTGCTGGTTTGCCAGTCCAAATTTCAAAAGATTTTGCCCCTTGATAGATTAACATAGGATATCCATTTTGATATTTAGCATTTTTTTCTTTTGCTTTTCGTAGCAGTTTAGTTTCTTTATAGATAATATCCACGACTGTATGGCTTGAATTAATAAGATTATAATCAAAAATTTCTGGGTCATCTTCATTTAAACCTACGGAAGTTGTGTTAACTATAAGTTCAACTTCGTTCAAAATACGGTTTATCTCCTCTAAACTAATTGGCTTTATAATCATTTTAACAATTCTATAAAAGTTGGAAAAATCTTCTATCAAATTCTCTGCCCGTTGGATAGTTCGGTTGGCTAAATAAATTTTTCCGGCTCCTTGATTTAACAGTCCATAAATAATTGCCCTTGAAGAACCACCTGCACCAATGACTAAAACTCGTTTACCGGCTATATCCGGCATGATTTCTTTTAAACCTTCAATAAATCCATACCAATCTGTATTGTACCCAATAAGATATCCATCAATATTTTTGATCGTGTTAACTGCTTTGATTACTTTGACTTCTTCTGAGATTTCATTAAGATATGGAATTACGTTTTCTTTATGTGGGATTGTGACATTGACGCCTTTGATATCTAAAACTCTTAAAGATTCTACCGCTTTTTCTATATCTTCCGGTTTTACTTGAAATGGAACATATACAGCATTTATACCAAGATGTTGGAATGCTGCTGTTTGAAACGTAGGAGACTTTGAATGTTTTACAGGATAACCAAATATTCCATAGACTAAGGTATTTCCGTCTAAAGTCATGTTATTTGATATTTTTCTTCTCCAATGTTTACAGCCTTAACCCATGGAAGAGATTCTTTTATAGTATAAATTACCAAATCTTTCATCGTCATATCAGCAACCGGGCATGTTTGGCATGTGCCGTATAATTTTAAAAACACTTCGTCGTTTTCAACTTTAACAAGCTCAATATTACCAGCATCCGCAAGTAAAGCAGGTCTTACTTTGTCTAAAATCTCTCTGACCTCTTGTTCTCTGTCAAAAGCCACCATCTTACTACCTCTTAATGTTTGTTTACTATTTTATAAAAATCTTGTATGATTTTTTCTTTTTCTTCTTCAGGCACGTTTAAAAGTTTTAACGCTCCAATTAAGCTCAACTTTTTAAAAAGTATTGCATCTAATCTTTCTTCATAAAAATATTTTAAATAAGGTTTATACCTATCTTCAAGCTCAGGAAATTCTTTAAAAATATCTGAAATTTTACTTTCTATTGTCAATCTCATTACACCTTCCTGATGTAAAAGTGCAATATTCCGTCTTCTTCTTTGTACCCTAAGAATTCATTTCCAGTGGTTTGACACCAAGCCGGTACATCTTGGATAGCTCCTTCATCGTCTGCTAAAAGCTCTATAATCTGACCTTTCTCTGCCTTTTTTGCTACTTTGGCAAGTTCTGTTATAGGGATTGGACAGTAAGTCCCTGTTGCATCATGGACTATGTCTGCTTTTATTTCCATTTAAGCTAACCCTCCATTGATTAATCGTTTCATCATCAAAAGGAAATCCGGTTAAAATTTCCTCTCTATCCATGAAAGAATATTTTACATCAATTTTACCGTCAATTGTCTTTGAATATCTTGCAATTATATTGGCAATTATTTGTTTATCATCCTCATCTAAGATTTCGCCGTTTATGGTTTTTGCAATTGCTACCGGACCTTTTCCAAGTGGTTCAAAGAAATGATAGTTTTTCTTAAATCCTGATAAGAAATTATTTTCTCCTTCATTTCTTGATACGATTAACTTAATTCCTGAGTCTAATCTAAAATGTCTTCCTACTGTAAATAAAACTAGATCATCTTGTGTAATCTTTCCTTCAATTTCCATTGTTTCTTTATACTTATAAGCATAATTTTCATCGGTAAGATAACAGCAACCACCAGCCGGTGATTCATACTCATCTATTTCAAGCTCTTTTGCAAGCTCTATTTGTCTTTTTCTGCTTCTTCCGACTATGCCTTCTAACTTTTCTCTATCTACCCATCCATTTATTTCTGGAATTGTTGGGGGAAGCTTTTTAGCTGATAATGGTCTAAGAATAAGACCCTCTAAACCTGACTCTTTTTCTATGATTTTTAAAGGAATAGATTTTTGACTTTTTGGTCTTTGTCCAAGAACTTCACCTGAAATTACAAAATCTGCTCCTACTTCTTGCATAATTTCTTTTGCTTTTTTAAACATATAGATTCTGCAATCTATACATGGATTGATGTTTGCCCCATATCCATATTTTGGATTTAGAATAACATCCATATAACCATCTGATATGTCCACTATTTCTAAAGGAAATCCGTATTTTGCAGCATATTTTAAGGCAGGATTCATATAGTGAGAGCCGTCTTCTTTTTTCTCGCCTCTCCTTCTTTTGGTTTCTGTTATACAGAACCCAGTGTAAAAGTGAAGTGCTAAGACATCAATACCTTGGTTTTGAACGAGCTTGATAGCAAGAGTACTATCAAGCCCACCGGAATATAGCGCTACCGCCTTTCTTTTCATTATCCCATATGCTCTAAGGATACTGCTTCTTCTTCATGGTCTTCTTCTATACAGTCAGGTATTTTGCTTGCCTCTTCCACTCTACCTTGTTTTAAAAGATAGTCTTTAATAGCTACATGAAGAGTTTCTAATCCTAAGTTTGTGCAGTGAATTTTTTGTGGTGGTAATCCGCCAAGCTCTTCAAAAATTTCTTTATAAGTTAAGTTTAAAGCATAATCAATAGGCTTTCCTTTTACCATTTCTGTTAAAACAGAAGATACCGCTATCGCTGAACCGCAACCAAATGTTTTAAACTTAACATCTGTAATCGTGTCTGTCTCTTTGTCTACTTTTATAGTAAAGAGCATAGCGTCACCACAAGATGGATTACCACATTGTCCTATTCCATCCGGGTTTGGTATTTCTCCTAAGTTTCTTGGATTCATAAAGTGATCCATTACTTTTTCTGTATATTCAAACATGTCTAAAACCTCCTAATAGATTTTAAATTAAAATAAGCCTATATTACTCTTATTCCAATGATATTAATCACGTAAATCGTGAAACTGTTCCAAAAATCCACACAGTCATTCTGAGTGAAGCAAAGAATCTCATATTTTTCTTTTCAAACCAAAAAATCAAAAGAGTAGATCCTTCGGACTAAAGTCCTCAGGATGACAAGGAAAGTAAAAGAGTTGCACGTTAACGGTAGCCTTATTCGTCATTCCAAAGCCGGCGAAGAATTTTCTACTTTTACTGAATTTCTTACCCGACGTATAAAATAAATAAACAAAACTTCTCATCTTCTTACTTAAACTTTGATGCTTTTTTTGTAAACTCTTCCCAGTTTTCTGGGTTAAATGGAGATATCTCTCTAAGTCTTGCAATTACCTTTGGATATTCTTCAATAATATAATCTATGTCCTCTTCTGTATTATCTCTTCCAAGAGAGAAAACGATAGAACCGTTTGATGCTTCCTTTTCTACTCCTATTGCTGCTAAAACGTGAGACTGTTTTAACGCATAAGATACACAAGCAGACCCTGAAGCTGTGTATGTCTTTTTAATATTTAACATTAAAAGCATTGCTTCACCTTCAATATACATAACAATCAACGAAAGATGGTTGGGAAGTCTTTTTTCCGGATGACCTGTAAATCTTATGTAAGGTATTCTTTCTTCAATACCTTTTTTAAGTTTATCTCTTAAGTATCTTAATCTGTTTACTCTGTCATCCATTTCTTTTATTGCAAGTTCAGCTGCTGCACCCATTCCTACAATTCCAGCTACGTTTTCTGTTCCTGCTCTTCTTCCACCTTCTTGTATTCCACCTTCTATAAGTGGTTTTAATCTAATTCCTTTTTTAACATACAATCCACCTACACCTTTTGGAGCATAAAAGTAATGACCTGTAAATGAAGCCATATCAAGACCCCATCCTTCAACATCAACAGGCATATGGCCAACAGCAGCAGCTATATCTGAATGGAAAACTACTCTTGGATTTTTTTCTTTCACTGCAGCAACCAATGCTGGCATATCTTGAAGGGTTCCTATTTCTCTGTTTGCAAATCCAACAGATACAAGAATAGTATCTTCTCTAACAGCAGCGGCTAATTTTTCTGGGTCTATGATTCCATACTCGTCAGGCTGAACTTCTGTAATTTCAAATCCTTCTTTTTCAAGTGTTTTACAAGAATGCAATATAGAGTGGTGCTCTATCGCAGAAACAACGATATGTTTTCCTCTTCTTCCAGGCGCTTTTGCATATCCTTTTATTGCAAGGTTATTGGCCTCTATAGCTCCTGAAGTAAAAACTATATCTTCCGGATTTGATACATTTAAAAGTTGTGCTACTTGCTCCCTTGCTCTGTTTATAGCTTTTTTTGCTTCTATTCCCATTTCATGAAGAGATGTTGGGTTACCAAACTTTTCTTTAAAATAAGGCATCATTGCTTCTATGGCTTCATCGCAAACTGGCGTTGTTGCTAAATGGTCTACATATATTCTTCTGTTCATAATTAATACCTCCTATTTATTAAGCTTTTCTACAACTTTTTTAGCAATATTTATAAATTCTTGTGCTGATTGTGAATCCTCCTTAGCAAATACTATTGGTATTCCTAAGTCTGAAAACTCTGCAACTTTTGGCTCTATTGGTATTTTCCCAAGCAGTTCCACACCGTAATTTTTTAACAATTCTCCCGTTTTGCTTTTTCCAAATATTTCATAAGCTTTACCACTGTCTGGACACACAAAATAGCTCATATTTTCTACCACACCAATTATTGGAATCTGAACTTCTTTAAACATTTGTATACCTTTTTTAACGTCAATCAATGCTACGTCTTGAGGTGTAGTTACAATAATAGCTCCATCTACTTCTGCCGTTTGTCCTATGGTTATTTGAACATCTCCTGTTCCCGGTGGTAAATCTATAACTAAGTAATCAAGTCCTTCTTCTCCCCAATCAATATCAAATAAAAACTGTGTTAAAGCTTTAAATAATACTGGACCTCTCCAAATTACAGGTGTATCTTCTGACGGTAATAAAAATCCAATAGACATAATTTTTACGCCGTGAGCTTCAGGTGCAATGATTTTATCTCCTTCTGGAGTTTGTCTTGCCATAACTTTTTTATCTTTAGCTCCAAACATGGTTGGACCACTTGGACCATACATATCAGCATCTAAATAACCTACGTTATAACCAAGTTTTTTTAATGCAGATGCTAAATTAACTGCAACAGTTGACTTTCCAACGCCACCTTTTCCAGAGGCTACCAGTATAACTTTATTAACATTTGGAATTCTTCTTCTTGTTTCAAAAGGATTAGCTTGTGGTGGTGGAGGTGGTGGTTGCTGTTGTTGTCTTTGAGGTGGTTGGTCTGAAAACTCAACGTTAACATTTTTTGCACCAATAGATTTTAATGCTTTTTCTATCTTTTCTCTTAAAAATTGATGATATCTTTCACTTGGAGAGAAAATAACTAAATATACATCATCTCCTTCTATTTTTAAATCCTTTAATAAATCAGCTAAAGAAAAACTAATGCCAATTTCTTCTAAAGTAGTCTTTTTTAATACATCCATTACACCTTGTAGAGCCATAAAATAACCTCCGTTTTTATTATGATATAATACTTAAATAAAATTATTATACTATGACACCAATCACTTTAAGGATTTAAATGTCTGGAATTATGAGATAGAGGTAAGAGGAAATGGAGCCATTTCAGGGAGCTGTAAACTTTATGCATAGCTATTCAGCGATGCAAGGAATAGTGCATTTTATTGGCTGGACGATTGCAATTATTGTATTGGTTTATATGTTTAAATTTATGAAGAAACATGTGCAAGAGGATGAAAGAGCTAAAAAATATCAAAACAGAAATATTTTAGAAGAATTAAAGAAGGAGGAAGAAGATCCCCCTTCTAACTAAGATTTTTAATCTGCAAAAAGTTCTTTTAAGTGTTTTGGTAAATCTCCGATAATATCTTCAATCTCTCCTTCAGTTACATGTTTCTTAAGAACTCTAAACACCGCTTTTATAACTTGTTTTGCATGTTCTTCATTCCCAAAATCTTTACCTGCAGACCTTTTGTCTTCTTCTAAAACTTCGCGAATAAAATCTTCTACTGTTTTGATTGATTTATCTGGAAATAGGGTAGGTTTCCATCCATCAACGTAAACAGCTTTAATACACATTGGTAGTTGTGCTAATAAGTCAAAAGATTCATCTAAACCTAACCTTCTTCTTAAAACATGTAAGACAGTTCTTAATACTCTGTAAGCCTTTTCTCTGTTTTCAGGCTCCCCAATTTCTTGAGCTAAATCCTTCAGAAATTCATTTCCTTTTGCTGAAAATTTTTCGAAGTGATGCATCTTGAATACCTCCTTATTTTATATTGATTTAAATTTAAATATACGTTAGAAAGAATTTTTTGCAAGTATCTTAAAATTTTCTATAATCTTATTTCAAAATAAAGTATATGCTTGATGTTTAGTTAAGGTATTGAAACAAACTTATAAACAAGGATACTGATTAATTAGAAAGTCGCTTTCAAAAAATTCAGTTATTGATTATTCTTTTATAAAAAATAACATTATTATCACTACTATGTAGCGCTACTATGTAGTAATAATATCAAGGAGGTGTTTTAAAATGAAGTCCTATTTATCAACTATTGCTTTATTATTAATTGGAATAGTTAGCTTTTCTTATTCGGATGAATTTAAAGTTAAACCTGATGTTTACAGAAATTGGCATCATGTAAAAAGTATGGTTATATTTGATGAAAAACATCCTCTGTACAACCCATTTAATGGTATCCATCACGTATACGTTAATGACAAAGGATTAAATTCAATTAAAAATCAAAACAATAGAAAATTTCCTGACGGAACAAAAATAGCGATTGTATTTTACGAACATGTAAATTCAAATGGAGCATTTATTGAAGGAGCGAAAAGAATTGAAGCATTTATGGTGAAAGATTCTAAAAAATTTAAATCAACTGATGGTTGGGGTTATTACGGATATGATGGCAATGGTAAAAATCTTATAAAAGATATGAGTAAAGATTGCCATTCTTGTCACATGCAGGCAAAAGATAAAGATTTTGTATTTTCTATTTGGACAAAATGATATGATAGGCCCTTCTCAAAGTGGGAAGGGCTTTTCTTCCATAAAAAGTTAATCTATATTTAATAGTTATTGGTCTCGTATTATATACTAATCTTTCTATCATTTTTATTTCCTCAAGCTCCTTTATTCTTTCATATAAAACTTTTTCTTTCAAACCATTTATTCTTGCTAATATTTCTTTTGGAGCAACTTCGTTATTTAACACTTCCAAGATATCTATAACCCATTTTTTTGATAAGACATCTATTAATCTATCGACAGGTAAATTTAAATTATAAAGAATCTCATTTATATCATTTACAAAATCATAATCTAATAATTTGTATTTCCATCTGAAGGATAAATGTTATTAGAATTTTTCGATTAAACCAATATCTATTAAAGCTTTGAGTCTATTGCATTAAATCCTTTCACTAATGCCATTAACTTCTTTTTTAGTTTACTTGATCTTTTTGGTAATTCTGAGAGGTTTAAAAGAATCATTTTAAATCAACTTTACAAAAAGTTTCTACTAATCAAAATCTATTATTACTATCTACAAAAAGATATTATTAAAAATTTCATTTCACTTCATGGATAAATCTGTTAAGAATAGCTTCAATATCTGATTTTCTTAAAATTCCAAGAAAAGTATTATTATCAATAACAGGAATTTCTTCTAATTTATTTCTTTTTAAAAGATTATAAACTTTTGATAACCTTTCTTCCGGAAGGACATAATATTTTATTGGTTTTACTATATCTTTTAAAGTCATCTCTTCTTGTTTAAAGTACGGAATTTTATCTAAGTCTCTTGTGTCTATAAATAAAATTCTTCCATCGGAGGTCAAGACAGGATATAAATAAGTCCTTATATAAGGTCTATAAAACATACTAAAATCTAAGATGCTTAGATTTTCATCTAATGGATTCATTGTATGCATAATATTAAAGACTTTAAGCTTGGATAATAAAACAGCTAATTTAGTATTAAATAGAGCATCCTTGGAAGCTTTTATTATAAAAGTTCCTAAGAATATAAGCCAAAAGCCGTTAATCAAGTTTCCATTGAATAAAGAGTAAATTCCAAAACCAATAAGCATAAAACCAAAATATTTTCCAAATTTAGAAGCTACTTCTGTTGCTTTTAGAATTCCATACTTCTTCCATAAAATGGATCTTAAAATACGACCACCATCAAGCGGAAATGCCGGGATTAAGTTAAACGCTCCAAGAGCAAAATTTACCATAAACATATAGTTTAAAAAACCATTGAAAATATCATCTATTGGATATAGACTTATTGCAGTAAAAAATATTAATGCTAAGAAAAAGCTCATAAGAGGACCGGCTATTGCAATTTTAAACTCTGTAGAAGGGGAGTCTGGTTCTTGTTCTATCATTGCTACCCCGCCAAAGATAAAAAGATAAATATCCCGAACTGGTATGCCGTGTTTTATGGCTACAAGAGAATGAGAAAGTTCATGAAGTAAAACGGATAAAAAAAGCATAATAGCAGAAACTGCTCCGGCTAATATATATTCAAATTGACTGAGATTTTTATAAAGCATAGGATAAAATCCTTGAGATAAAGTTAATGTTATCAAAGTAAAGGCTATAAACCAGCTATAATCTATATATACTTGAATTCCAAAAATTTTAAATAACGGTATAGCGTTCATTTTCTTTTTTTCCTTTTTGGTTTTAACTTTTTAAAACTACTATAAATTATATCTGTTAATATATGCACAAATTCAGCCAAAATTAGACCAAAGAAAAAGGATAAAAATGAGACATTGTTTAAAAAACTGCTTAAATCTAAGTTATCAAATCTTGAAACTTGAAAATTATTATCTGGAATTAAAAAGTTTATCAAAAGCTTTAAAAGAAACAAAAATATAAATGCTATAAAAGATAAGTAAAAAATTTTTGTAATTGTTCCATATATTGGAATATGAGAAATTCCACGATGGCTAAAAAGTTTGGTATAAGGTAGCCATATGAACTTTAAAATTTTCCATCTGCTATTTGGTTTAGAGAGGTATAAATCATTATCAGGAGTAAGAAAAAAAGTCCCGATAAAATAGCCAGTAGAAAAAGATATAAAATCTGATGGATGAAGGTAGTAAATAAGAGGAGGAAGAACGGCGAAATTTATTAAGTCATGCGTTCTTCCCTTTGCCAATCTATTCTGCCAAATTTATTATGTAAAATTCGGCTCTTCTATTTGTAAATCTATCTAATTCATTATTATTAGAAACAATGTATTCAGATTTTCCAACTCCGTCTATCATAATTCTATTTGGAGAAACACCAAGTTTAACTAAATACTGCTTGACAGTCTTGGCTCTTTTTAAAGCTAATTTATCATTATACTTTTTAGAACCTATATTGTCAGTATAACCTTTAATCTTAACTTTTACATCTGGATGGGTTTTTAGATACTTAGCAACTATATTTAAGTATGGCAAATACTCCTTCTTTATTTTTGAACTATTTAAGTAAAAATGAACTCTAACTGGTTGAGTAATAGCGTCTGTACTTTTATAAGTTTTTGGAGATTCTTTCTCTTTTGCGCCAATATCTAATTTCTCAGGTTTTTTGTTTTGAGCAATTTTTGCTTTTTCTATAGCATCAGGAATTTTTGGATTAAGACCAAGCTCTATTTCTTTATAGCATGGAATACCATCGTTATCTTTATCAGAATTTATATTTTTTTTTATTTTTGTTAATAAATCTTCTATTTTTGTTATAAGTCTCAATGAATCTACAGATTGATTGTTTTCAATTTTTATACTTTCTAAGTAACTTTCGAGTATTCCGTATTCTTCTGGAGAACATTCAAGAGCATGTTTTTCTTTTAATTTATCAAATCTTTCTTGAATTTTACTCATATCAACGTTTTGCTCTGCAAATACATTACTTGTAAAAGCCAAAATAAATGTAGAAGTAATAATTTTCTTTTTCATTTTGTCTCTCCTTGAGATACTTTTTCAATAGCTTTTAAAGAATATTCAATAGATTTTTTAGCTGCTTCGTTAGATTTATCTACATTAAAATTAGAAGATTCTTCAACAGCTATGTTATAGAATCCTTTTGCTTTCCCATATTCATAAGGTGCTTTTAAGTTTGCTCCAGACTCGTAAGCTGTTTTCAAAGCTGACCTTGCAGCATCTAAATACTCTATATTAGAATTATTTAAAACATCAGCTGCATTCGTTATTCCAATAAAACACAAAACAGTGACTAAAAATTTTCTTACCACGTTAAAGCCTCCACTAACATTTTATATACTCTTTTTCGTAAAAATTTAAATAAAGTTTAAAATATTATATAACTAAAATACGTTGATTGAGAAATTTAAAAAACGATGGGATTCTTCGATTTGCTCAAAATGACAAGAAAGGCTTTTCTTTTTGGTGTTTGATTATTAAGCTTGATTTGTCATCCTCAGGACGTAAGTCCGAAAAGATCTCCTATTTAAATTATAATTTCTTGTCAATCTCTCATTCGATGTATAAAGTTTAAAATTTATATCTTAAATACATCTTGGACTGCTCGTAAAATTTCTGTTTTACTACAGAAACATCCCGCAGTCTGAAACAAAAGCTAATTCCTTCTTGCCACCCTATCCCACGTCCCGCCAAATCATTAACGACTTCAGAGAGGAATAGTCTCTTACAAAAGACTTTCCAAGAATAGGAAAGACAAGGGCTATCTTCAAAATTTGCCAAGTCTTTTTAATCTATTTGGAATTCCTTCCATCGGCTCCCTCACAGAAACTTGACTCACTTTTAAGGCTTTCTATCTTCTATTTTTATATTCTCTAAACTCCTCTAAATAATCTGTTTGCAAATATTGCTGGAAGGCCTGCATTCAATATATCTCTTGCAGCCTTTTCAACATTATACACTACTCTATAAAATTCAACAACATTATCTTCAGAATCAAATATAATATAAGACAATCTTGGATCTTTATCTCTTGGCTGACCTATACTACCAGGATTGATCAGATATTTATTTCTTTTTTTTAAAAATATCTTATTATCTCTTTTATAAAAAACTTCATTATTTTCTTTCTCAAAAATTCCCGGCAAATGTGTATGACCATAAAAACACAAACTTTGATGAAAAGCGGAAAATGTATCGTAAGCTTCTTTGATTTTAGTTATATACTCCATACTACCAGGAATACATGGTTCATCATGAGTCAAAACCATTAAATCGTTTTCAAAATCTTTTGGAAGAGATCTTAGATATTCTTTATGTCTATCTTCTAAAACTTCCATGTTGTAATATGCAGCTTTTAGAGTGTATGGATTATGCATATCTATTGGTTCTGCTTTTGAAATTAAGGTGTCATGATTTCCTCTTAGTGAAAAATCTACATTTTCTATTACCCAATCAACAACTTCTTTTGGATTTGCTCCATATCCTACAATATCGCCTAAGCAGTATATGTAATCATAACTTTTATTTTTAAGCTCTTTATCTAAGGCTTCAACAGCATAGATATTACTGTGTAAGTCCGATATGAATACTATTCTCATTTTGTTCCAATTCCTTATTTATTTTTCCTAAAATACCGTTTACAAATTTAACAGACAACTTAGAGTTTGTATAACATTCTACTAAATCAAGTAAATCTAAGAATAATATCCTTATTTCTTTATCTTTTAACTCTTTGCTTTCTTCTTTTGAGTGTATAATTAAAAGCTCAGAAACACCAAGCCTTAATACTGCTCTTTCGATGTATCCAATCCTCTCAAAACGCCAATTTTTAAGATGGCTCTTGATAATGTCATCTATTTCTTGTGAGTTTTCATTGTAAAAGTTTACAACTTTTAATACATACTCTTTTATTTCTGGAGAAAATTTTTTAGTGTTTAGAAATTCTTCTAAAACATTGAATAGATCTTCTTTTCTAAAATCATATGCAAAAAGAATTCTCATAGATAAATCTCTTGCTGCTTTTAACAGTCTTTTTCTTAAAAATTTTAGACTCTTATTTTTCTTCTTCATTCTATCATCCTATACTTTTTAAAACATTTGCCATTTCTATTGCAACCATGGCTGCGTCAAATCCTTTATTTCCCATTTTTGTTCCAGCTCTCTCAACTGCTTGCTCTATTGTGTCTGTTGTCAAAATTCCATAGCCTATTGGCACTTCTGTCTCTAAACTAACTTGTGCTATTCCTTTTGTTACTTCATTGGCTACATAATCAAAGTGTGGTGTAGAACCTCTAATAACCGCACCTAAGCATATAACAGCATCATACTTACCAGACTTTGCAAGTTTTTTAGCTGTTAACGGAATTTCAAAAGAACCAGGAACTTTTACAATTTCTATATTCTCTTTACTGCCACCATGTCTTAAAATACAGTCAATAGCTCCCTCCAACAATCTTTCAGTGATAAAGCTATTAAACCTGCCGACTACAATACCAAACTTTAAACCTTCAGCTGATAGTTTGCCTTCTACAATGTTCATAACATCCTCCATTATAAACTTTATCAATCCCAATCTTTATGATGTTTCTCGCGTTTTTCCATTTCTTTCCAGAATTTTTTTTCAGCATTTCTTTCATGAATATACATCTTTCTAATTTGTCCAGGTGGTATTCTAAAAGGAGGTGGACCGTTCAAGATAATCCATGGACCCTCCCATCTTTCTGCTACATACCATCTACCATTATTAAACCAATACCATCTTCCTCTGAATTGATATACCTCTATCCTTGGGTCATCAACAATATATACATCATAATCTGGGATCAAAACGACCCTTGGATTTACAATAATTTTGTTTGGAGTATCAACCACAACAGCCCCCGGTTTGGTATATACTGCACAAGAAGATACCAAAGATACTAAAAACATTCCAAAAATAAGCTTTTTCATAGTTAAACCTCCTTAACAATTTTTTTAACAGTGCTTACAATATAATCTACTTCGCTTTCTGTTAAAGATGCATGAACAGGAATTGCAAATAGCTCTTGTGTGCAAAGCTCTCCAAATTTACAATTTAAATGTTCAGCGTTTCTTAACTGATGAAGTGTATATTCGTAGTATACTCTTGCTCCAATTCCATTTTCAATAAGCTTTTCAACGATTTTATTTCTTTCTGGATGTCTTAATGCGTATATATGATATACATGCTTTCTATCCGGCAATTCTTGCGGAAGGACTAATCCAGGCAAATCTTTAAACTCTTCGTTATAGATTTTTGCTATTTTTCTTCTTTTTTCATTTGTTTCGTCTAAGCGTTTTAACTGCCAGTATCCTATTCCTGCTTGAAATTCTGTTATTCTTAGGTTTAAAGCTGGATGGTCTCCAAATTCTATCCAGTTTGATATTTTTTCATCAATTTCAGGATTGTTTGTTAGAATTGCTCCACCTTCACCCATTGCAACGTTTTTAGATGCGTAAAAACTAAATGCTGATATATCTCCAAGACTTCCGGCTTTTTTTCCTTTAAACTCAGCTCCGTGAGCTTGTGCTGCATCTTCTAAGATTAAAACATTATTTTCTTTACATAAAGCTTTTATTTTATCCATATCAGCAGTTTGACCAAAGAGATGAACAGGTATGACTGCTTTTGGTTTGTATTTTTTAATAGCCTCTTCTAACCATGCAGGATCCATAGTATAGCTTTCATCAACATCTATAACTACCGGAGTACCACCGGCTAAAATAACTGCATCAATAGTAGCCATAAAACTCAGTGACGGGACGATAACAATATCTTCTTTTTTGGATATACCTATGGCTTTCAATGCAATATATAACGCAGCAGTTCCACTACATACAGTATGACAAAAACCTACACCTATATACTTTTTAAACTCTTCTCTAAACTTTAAAGTCCACTGACCTCTTGTAATTTGCCCACTTTTCATGATATCAAGGACTGTTTTTTCTTCTTCTTTTCCAAAGTAAGGCTTAATTATTGGTATCATTCCAACTCCTTTATATTTTAATTTTTTCTATTTCTTTAAGAATATTAATAGACCTTAATGTGCTATCATACGATGGCTTATTTAAAAACTCTTCTATCATAAGTTTAAGCTTGTCTTTGTTATCCTTTTCTTTTACCTCTCCGGAAGGATATATAATTTTATCCTCCGCAAAATTTAAGACTAGATCTCCATCACTTGTTTTTAAAATCCATTCCCTTCTTGTGAATGGGTTTAGCCATGCTACCTGTAGGTCAAATTCAGTATTTTCAGATTCTGCTTTAACTTTTGCAATATTATCTTCTACTTTCACATCTTTTATTTTAAAATTCCCAAATAAGTAATGAAAAATGTAAAGGTCATGCCAAGCAAGGTCAAAAAATGGATTTATATAACCTTTGCCAAGGTTTAATCTATATCCTTCTACAAAATTAACGTTTTTAACTAATGAAAGGTTTCTAACTGCGCTTGATTTTAACTCAATTTCTGAAACTGACAAATAAACATTTTTTTTGTATGCTAAATCAAGTGTCTCTTCAAGCTCTTTTCTGCTTAAAGATGGTGGTTTTTCTACCATTACATTAATGCCAGCATCTAAAAATTTTCTTGCTATTGGAAGATGCGATTGTGGAGATGTTGCTACAAAAACAGCGTCTAAATCCTCATTTAAAGCCTTTTCTATATCTTGATATTTTTTAACATTATCAGGAAATTTTGAAAGTTGTTCAGGATTTGAATCTATAAGAACATAATCCAGGTTTAACTCTTTAAATTTATTAACATACTTACTGCCCATATTTCCAATGCCAACTATTCCTACCTTCAAGACCGTCTCCAAATTTTTTTATAAAAAATATGCAAAAATTATACCTAAAATTTTAGATAAAATCATTTGAAAACTCAGTTAACCTTTTTTGATTTTTGCAAAATTGAGAAAAAATTTGGGATATTTTATTAAGAGTGTTCTAATACATGTCATCGTATATTAATATAATAATAACAAAAAATATGTCAGGTGAGAAATTTAATAAAAGTAGTAGATTCTTCGCACGGCTTAAGAATTACAACTTTACTTTCGTAAGGGCGATTCATGAATCGCCCCCTACTCTTACACTTTTCCACTTTATTTTTTATCCTGAGGACGTAGGTCCGAAGGATCTTCTTTTTAAATTCTATAAACCACTAATTTCTCATCCAAGGTGGGATATGGTAATAAGTAAATTGAAAAATATTAATAGTGTTTACCATTTATAAAGTTGATATAGACTTTATTTAAACAAACTTCTTACCTTTGAAAATTCTTTAATATACTATTCGTTATTCTACTGACCAACTCATCTAATTCAATCTCAATACCTTCATTGATTAAGGATGTTGCAACGTAACCATCTAAATTACATGGTTTTATTAGATTAAATTTATCTAAATCAACTGAATGATTTACAGCTACGCCGTGCAAAGAATAACCCTTGCTATACTTAAACCCTATTGACGCAAGCTTTCTATTTTCAATGTAAAATCCAGGATTTTTAAAATCATGATAAATTTTTTCACAAAGGGGTTTAAAAATCATATCAAAAGACTTAACTACTTTTTTATAAAAAACAATTGGACTTTTAACTTTAAAAATAAAATAAAAAATTGGCTGACCGGGTCCGTGAAACGTTATAGACCCGCCCCTATCTGTTTTTATCACATTTACAGGAAAATTTTTATTTTCATTTTGACCTACTGTATAAACATCATAATGCTGACATATCAAAAGATAGTTTTTATTATTCTCTAATGCTTTTTTGTGAAAATCTTTCATAATATTCAAACCATTTTGATAATCAATCAATCCAAGATTTACAATTTCTATCATAATTTTACGTTGCTAATTTTCCCTTGTTTTATATCTTCCACTATATCTTTAAGAGATGTATTAAAAAGATTATACAAATGATTTCTTTCAACAACCCATCTATTATGAATGGCACATGGATTTTCATCACTACATTCTTCAAACCCTAAAATACAAGATTTGAATAACCTATCATCATCTAATGATTTAATAATATCTATTATTTTTATGCTTTCTATTGGCTGTTTAAAAACTATACCACCCTTTGGACCTCTATAAGATTCAAGAATTCCAGATTTCACAAGTTTTTGAACGTTTTTTGCCAAATAATGAAAAGGAAGATTTAATTTTTCAGCTATTTCTTTTACGGAAACATAGTTTTTCTCTTGATTTATAGCAAGATAGATTAAAGCTCTTATACAATCTTTAACAGATTCTGATAACATTTTAACCCCCAAATCTCAATTTTGCTGCATAATAGATAATAACCACTCCAATTATGAGATTAATTATTCCAATAATTCGTGTCATTATCCTAAACTTTTCATTTAAATGGGATTTTGGACCAAAGTATAGGTCATGCAATACTGCTAAAAAGAAAGTTAGCAAGAAAAGATGAATTTTGTCATGAAGCGTTGATGCATACGCGGAAGTCCTGTTTATCAAATCGTTAAAAGAAATACCTAAATTATGCATATTTCCTATTCCGGTAATAAAAAGCAAAGGTAAACCTATAAACGTACCAATAATAGAAAATCTTTTTCCAACTTTTTGAAATACCTCAACACTGTTTGGTAGATTTCTGACGTATGGAGATAGTACAAAAACCATAAAAAGCATACCGCCTATCCACAATGTAGCTAAAATTATATGAATTGTTAAGACTAATTCTTTCATAGGAAACTCCTTAAAATTAAAGACAATTTTATCCTAAAATTAAATTCAATGCAAGAAGGACAAAAGGATGTTCCAAAAATCAACATCGTCATTCTGAGCGTCAGCGAAGAATCTCCTGTTTTTCTTTTCAAATCAAAAAATCAAAAGAGGAGATTCTTCGGACTAAAGCCCTCAGAATGATAGCGAAAGGTTGAATGATAAGCATCAGAAAAAGAATAAGCTCATTTGTCATTCTGCAGCCGTGGGAAGAATCCCCTACTTTTATTGAATTTCTCAACCAATATTAAATCATTAAACAATGAAAAATTTAGTAGATTCGTAGCTCAAGCTTCGTGAGGTATGGTTAACATTTATCTTATCTTTGTTACTTTTTACTTTACATTTATGATGTTTTGCATACAAAAGCTATTGAAATGATTGAATATATATTATATATTAAGTTGCAATAAGCCGCGGGGGTGGTTGTCTTAAAAAGACAGCCTGAGAATATACCCTTAGAACCTGATGCAGGTAATGCTGCCGTAGGGAAGCGGGCTTGAGAAAACCTCCAAGCCATCTTCCTTAATGCAGAATTATTTATTAAACTTGGAGGTTAAAAAACATGCGTGTATATGTATCAAAAAGGATCGGAAAGCCAAATGTTACTCAAATGCACTTTGCACGCCAAGGAATCATCACTGAAGAGATGGAGTATGTGGCCAAAAGAGAAGACCTTCCTGTAGAGCTGATCAGAGATGAAGTTGCTCGTGGAAGAATGGTTATACCTGCTAACATCAATCATATCAACTTAGAGCCTATGGCTATTGGCATTGCTGCAAAATGTAAAGTCAATGCAAACATCGGTAATTCAGCAGTAGTCTCAGACATAGAAGGGGAGCTTGAAAAATTAAGAGTTGCTCTTAAATATGGTGCAGATACTGTAATGGACCTATCGACAGGTGGAAATATTAATGAAATCAGAAAAGCAATTATAGAAAACTCTCCAGTACCTGTTGGAACAGTGCCTATTTATCAAGCTTTACAAGAAGTTAGAAGTATAGAAAAACTAACAGAACAAGATATTCTTGATATCATCGAACTACAAGCTCAGCAAGGTGTAGATTATATGACAATTCACGCGGGCTTACTTAGGGAATTTTTGCCACTTGTAAATCATAGACTTATGGGAATTGTTTCAAGAGGTGGCTCTATAATTGCTCAATGGATGGTTGTTCACGGAAAACAAAACCCACTTTATACAAACTTTGACAAAATCTGCGAAATCTTTAAGAAATATGATGTTACATTCTCTCTTGGTGATGGTCTTAGACCGGGATGTATAAATGATGCATCAGATGAAGCTCAGTTTGCAGAATTAAAAGTTCTTGGAGAATTAACAAAGAAAGCATGGGAGCATGACGTTCAAGTCATGGTTGAAGGACCGGGTCACGTTCCTATGGATCAAATAGAAATGAATATCAGAAAACAACAAGAATGGTGTCATGAAGCTCCATTCTATGTTTTAGGTCCGTTAGTAACAGACATTGCTCCTGGTTATGACCATATTGCATCTGCCATCGGTGCAGCTATGGCTGGATGGTATGGTGTGTCAATGTTATGTTATGTTACACCAAAAGAGCACTTAGGACTTCCAAATGCAGAAGACGTAAAACAAGGATTGATAGCTTACAAAATAGCAGCTCATGCAGCAGACCTTGCAAGACACAGAAAAGGTGCTAAAGAATGGGATGATGCAATGTCTAAAGCAAGATATGAATTTGACTGGGAAAGACAGTTTGAGCTTGCAATTGACCCAGAAACTGCAAGAAAATACCATGATGAAACATTGCCACAAGAGGGATATAAATCTGCTAAATTCTGCTCTATGTGTGGTCCTTCATTCTGTGCATACAGAATATCTCAAAACATTCAAGAAGCAGTTAATGAAGACTTTTTAATTCCAATAGAAGAACTTAAGAAGTAATTAATCCACCAAAGGGAGCTAAAGACTCCCTTTCTTTTTAGATTAGATTTTTCATTTATTTGTCAATTTTTTAAGATGGGTTGAAAGTGTTCTAAAATTTTTTAAGTTGTAGAATGTATATGTAGATATAACTTTACATTTTTCTCTCATTCTGAGAACTTTAGTCCGAAGGATTTCCTATTCTTTTAAAGAGAAAAACAGGAGCTTCTTCGCTTACGCTTAGAATGACATTGTAGAGGCAAAAAGTAGGAGATTCTTCACCGGCTGCAGAATGACAAATAAGTAAAAATAAAATGTTTCTTACAAATATAAAACGATAACATAACCCATACAATTATAAATCTTAAATTTTTTTAGTAGCACTCTTTTAAATTTCAATAATAGGAATAAGCTTATCATTCATAATTTGAACCATCTTATCAAACAGCTCTCTTGCAGTTTTTCCATCTTCTGGATAAGAAACTACTCCTTCTACAAAATTTATATCTGTAAATTTTTTTAATCTTTCTACCAATGTGCCGACTTGTTTTTTATCTGTTTCCGGTAAAAATAAGAAGACAAAATCTTCATCAACAGGTGAAATTACATCTACACTTCTTAAATTTTCTCTTAGTTTAAAGACTATATCAATATCTTTTGGTTTTTTTTCCATTAATAGATTTGTAATAGCTGGAAAATATAAAAAAGCTATAGAGAATTGTGATGATTTTTTGTATCTATTAATTCTTTCAATCTCTATTTCTATCAATGCTTTAAAAACTTCAAAATCATAGAATTTTAAATCTTTTTCCTTGTTCATAGAATATCCCCCATTAGCTTTTTAAAAGTATCTCCTACTTCTTCCCATGTGTATTCATCCGAATTAATTCCAAAATGTCCTTCCATAGAACATTTTCTATATTTAGGCTTTCTTAAATCTAACATCTCTATTATATCATTAACAGAAAATTTGTAAAGATTTTTTACAATTTTTTCATCTTCAAAATTCGAAATATTAACAACAATTGGATATTCCATACCTATTGCAAAAACCATTTCTACTTTACATTGTTCAGCTAATCCGTTTGCTACAATGTTTTTAGCTATATATCTTGCGAAATAGGAAGCAGACCTATCTACCTTTGTCGGGTCTTTACCGGAAAAGGCACTTCCGCCATTAGGACATGCTGTTCCATATGCATCTGCAGATATTTTTCTTCCAGTTAGTCCTGTATCTGCCATAGGTCCACCTATTATAAACTTTCCAAGTGGGTTAATGATAATATTAGTCTTATTGTCAATATAATTACTATACTTTAACTTTTTTATAACTTCTTCCATAATCACTTCTTTTATTTCTCTTTCTGTTATATATGGCTCATGTTGGACCATAACTGCTATGCTGTTTACTCTTTTAGGTTTTCCATTTTCATATTCAACAGACACAATAGCTTTACCATCCGGTCTTAAAAATGGGACTATATTTTCTTTTCTTAATGTATTTATTCTTTTTGTTATTTCATTGGCAATATTAGACGCAAGCGGCATGTAGTTTTCTGTTTCGTTGGTAGCATATCCTACAACTATACAGCTATCCCCGGCTTTATCTGAAGGAAGTCCAAGGGATAACTCCGGGCTTTGATCGTTTATGGTTGTAATTACTCCTGCCGTGTATCCATCAAATCCATACTCGGGTTTAGTGTAGCCTATCTCTATCAATGTATTCCTTACGATAGTTGGTATATCAGCGTATGCATCTGTTGAAATTTCTCCTGCAACATGTACAAGCCCCATCGTTACTAACACTTCTACTGATGCTCTTGTATAGGGGTCTTTTGAAATAAGGTCGTCTAATATAGCATCTGCTATTATGTCTGCTATTTTATCCGGATGTCCAAGACATACACTTTCTGCGCTTTGAATGGTTTTCATCTATCGCTCCTTAACTGCATTCATCGCTTAAAATTGCACCTTTGTTTGCCGATGTGACAAATTTAGAGTATCTTCTTAGCCATGGGCTTGGTATTTCTTTTTTCTTTGGTTTAAACTCTTTCATTCTTCTTTCAAACTCTTGCTCAGATATTAAAAGTTCAATTTTTCTATTTGGTATATCTATTAAAATTTCGTCTCCGTTTTGGACAATTCCGATAGGACCACCTGCTGCAGCTTCTGGAGAAACATGTCCTATACAAGCTCCTCTTGTAGCCCCAGAAAATCTTCCATCTGTGATTAATGAGACTTTATCTCCAAGTCCCATTCCCATGATTGTTGAAGTAGGAGCCAGCATCTCTCTCATTCCTGGTCCACCTTTTGGACCTTCGTATCTAATCACAACAACATTTCCTTCTTTTACCTTTCCGTTTGTAATGCCTTCTATTGCCTCTTCCTCACTGTCAAATACTACAGCTGTTCCTCTGTGGACTAAAATTTTTGGGTCTACTGCGGCAGCCTTTACAACTGCTCCATCCGGTGCAAGATTTCCAAACAATACTGCAAGACCGCCTGTTTCATTGTAAGGATTTTCTAAAGGTCTTATTACATTTGTGTCTTTTATTTCTGCATCTTTTATTGCTTCTCCGATAGTTTTCATCAAAACTGTTGGTCTGTCTAAATGTAGTAAATTCTTTTTAGAAAGCTCTTTTAAGATTGCATAAATTCCACCAGCTTTATCTAAGTCTTCCATATGATACTGGGAAGCTGGGGCTAATTTACAAAGAGTTGGTGTTTTTCGTGAAATTTCATCTATTTTCTCCATCGGAAATTCTATTCCAGCTTCATGCGAAATGGCAAGTAGGTGTAAAACAGTATTTGATGAGCCACCCATTGCAATATCAAGAGTAAATGCATTTTCAATAGTTTCTTGATTAACTATATCTCTAAATTTTAATCCAGCTTTAACAAGCTCTACTATTTGCCTTCCTGCTTGTTTTGCCAATTCTTTTCTTCTTGGGTCTATAGCAAGAATTGAACCATTTCCAGGTAATGCTATTCCAAGAGCTTCTGCAAGACAGTTCATAGAGTTTGCAGTAAACATTCCAGAACAAGAACCACATGTAGGACAAGCATGAGTTTCTATGTCTATCAATTGTTTTTCATCTATCAATCCTTTTTTTATTCCACCGACAGCCTCAAAAACCGTAGCAAGGTCTATTGGTTTTCCATCTGATGTATGACCTGCTGCCATAGGTCCACCGCTTACAAGGATTGTAGGAATATTGACCCTTGCAGCAGCCATTATCATTCCAGGTACGATCTTATCACAGTTTGGTATTAAGACTAATCCGTCTAATTTATGTGCTTGAACAACCGTTTCTACACTATCAGCTATTAGCTCCCTACTTGGCAGCGAATAAAACATTCCAGAGTGTCCCATTGCTATTCCATCATCAACGCCGATCACGTTAAACTCAAATGGAACTCCCCCTGCTTCTCTGATAGCTTCTTTAACGATTTTTGCAAATTCTTGAAGATGAACGTGTCCGGGTATTATATCTATGTAAGAGTTAGCAATGCCGATAAATGGTTTTCCAAAATCTTCTTCTTTAAGTCCACAGGCTCTAAGCAAGCTTCTGTGTGGTGCTCTTTCTATCCCTTTTTTAATCTCATCACTTCTCATGAAAAACTCCGTATTTCGTATTTTTATGTTAAATTTTAGCATAAATTCAATTTAACGGTGATGTTTATCGTTATAAAATTTCATCTAATAAAGTGAAAATGATGACTTTTAAATACTTCTCACCTTCCACCTAAATTACTATTTTTAAATCCGTATAAAGCATAAATAAGCAATCCGATAAAACTCCATATAAAAAATCTTAACCACGTATCCATTGGTAAACCTGCCATTATTAAAAGCAAGAATACAACGTTTAAAGGAAGGAGTAAATTCGGGGCAGGAACTTTGAATAATGGATTATAGTTTGAATCCTTTCTAACAACTATTGCTGCAATTCCTACCATGAAATATGCAAATAATGTCCCAATATTTACAAGCTCTGCTAAAACTTTTAAAGGCAAAATTCCAGCCAATATAGATAAAAATAAACCACCAACAATAGAAGCTTTATACGGAGTCCCAAATTTAGGGTGAACATCCGAAAAAGTTTTAAAGAAAAGTGCGTCTCTTGATAATGCATACATAACTCTTGTAAAACCAAGTCCCATAACAATCATTACACTTGTAATGGTTATGACCGCACCAATAGAAATAAAGTCAGCAACCCATTTTTCATTTACTTGATACATAGCATAGGCAAGAGAATCAGGCTTTCCTTCATAAGATTTATAATTAAGCATTCCTACCAGTACAAAAGAGACAGCTATATATAAAACAGTACTAATTCCAAGAGCTGTTATTAAGCCTTTTGGCATGGTTTTTTGTGGGTCTTTTGTCTCTTCTGCCAATGTAGAGATAGCATCAAATCCAAGATATGCAAAAACTATTAAAGACGCTGCAGTCCAAACACCTTTCCATCCGTATGGTAAAAAGTCAGAAGTGATATTTTCTAATTTTACATACTTAATTCCAACAATGATAAAAGCAATCAAAATTGCTAATTTAAGTATTACTATTGCAGAGTTTACTTTTGCACTTTCTTTAATTCCAATTGTCAGTAAAACAAAAACACCGATAACACCTAAGAAAGCAAATAGGTCAATAACAGTTCCTTTACTTGGATCAAAAGCACCTGTTAGTTCAACCGGTAGAGTAAATCCAAAGTTTTTTTCTAAAAAGGTTCGTAGATATCCAGACCAACCTGTAGCAACCGCCGCAGTAGCAACTCCATACTCCAGTAAAATATTCCAAGCAACAAGCCAAGCTATAATCTCTCCAAGTGTGGCATATGTATAACTGTAAGCACTTCCAGAAACTGGAAAAGATGAGCTAAATTCTGCATAGACAAGAGCTGTAATTCCTATAGCAATAGCAGAAAAAATGAAAGATAAAACAATTGCAGGTCCTGCATAACTTGCTGCCGCTTGTCCCGTGATTACAAAAATACCTGCACCTATAATTCCACCAACTCCAATAAAAACTAAATCCCAAAAGCCCAAACTTCTTTTTAATTTGGTTTCTACTTGTTTATATTCTTTTTTCCTTAGAAATTCCATTGCTTACCTCCTCTCGTATTTTGTAAAATTTTAACATAACTCTAAAATAGAGGAAAATTATGGACTTAAAAACATTTGAAAAAGCTTTTAAAATACTAAAAAAAGAAAGTAAAAATTGGAATGCACCTGTAGTTGCATTTATGGGTAGAAATGGAAATGACCCATTTAAAATATTGATTTCTACCATTTTAAGCCTTAGAACAAAAGACCAAATAACAGCTCAAGCAAGTGATAGACTTTTTAAAGTTGCAGATACACCAGAAAAAATTTTAAAACTATCTGAAAAAGAAATAGTAAAATTAATCTATCCAGTAGGATTTTATAGAAATAAAGCAAAGATTATAAAAGAGATTTCAAAAATACTTGTTGAAAAATTTAATTCTAAGGTCCCTGACGATTTAGAAACGCTTTTGTCTTTCAAAGGTGTTGGAAGAAAAACCGCAAATTTAGTTTTATCGGAAGGTTTTGGAAAACCTGCTATATGTGTAGATGTTCATGTTCACAGAATATCAAACAGGATTGGCTTAGTAAAAACCAAAAATCCAGAAGAGACCGAGTTTAAGCTGATGAAGATATTACCTAAAAAATATTGGAAAGATATAAATTTTGTTCTCGTTGCCTTCGGACAAACCATTTGTAAGCCTGTTAAACCTAAGTGTAAAGAATGTCCGATTGTAAAGTACTGTGAACATGATAAAAAGAGTTAAATGCAAAATGAAAATATTCAAGTAAAAACTTTAGTCCGACGGTTTTCTTTTTATATTTTGAATCAAGGCTTATTTAAAAGTAAGACATAAAAAAATGACTTCTAATTAGAAGAAAGTTTGTTTGTTTCGTTTTGAGCCTATTGTAAAGATTGGTAGTTGATTATTAAGTAGATAAATTTAATACATTTTAACTTAATTCTTAGAAAGCAAAGGGGGCTGTTTTTTTGCCCCCCATAAATCTAATTAACTGTTTTGAGTTAAAGCTTCCATTAATTCTTGTGTAGAGCCATCGAAAGCATAAACATTTGTGTATCCAAGAGCTTCTAAATATCCCATAACTCTGTTTGCAAATTTTACCAAGTTGCATGTAGTTATGATAACAGCATCTTTATTTTGTGGAAGTCTGTTTAAATGTTTTGTAAATTCTACTACTGGTATATACATAGCATTTTTAATGCCTGCTTCTTCCATAGTTTTTCCGCTTACTTTTTCTGGTGGTCTAACATCTAAAATGATTGCACCGTTATTGTAGAGTTCTTTTGCCTTTTCAAGGTCTATCATACCAAGATTTGGCTTTTGTTTGTCAGCCTCAATTGCTTTTTCAATGTTTTGAATTAAGTTTTCTACCATCCTACAACCTCCTTATAAAGTTTTTATAATTTTATGATATCAATGTTAAACTTTTATTAAAATGAGGTTAATCATTATTAACCATTATAACCAAATCTTGATTTTTAAGTTCAAAAACTTTTCCATCAACAGCCAAAATTGGATTTATCCATTTTTTATAATGAATATTTTCAAAGCTAATTTGATAAATAAAATCTTTTACAATGTCAAACTCTGATAAAAATTCATCTGAAAACTTTTCTCTTTTTTCTGTAAGTAAAACTTTATACTCACAGCCTTCTTTATTCATAATATTTAAAATCTTTTTTGACTCAAAATCTGCAAAAAGATAGCATTTTCCATTGTTTGTGAATAAAACTACTGGATAAACTTTATTTTCAAATAAATAGATTTTTGGAGATAAATCAGATTTACTGAAAATCAAAAATACAACTGCTAAAGCCGTAGATATTATAATCTTTTGAGTTTTATTAAATATTGTAAATTAAAATAAAAGTTAGTATAGCAAGATAGATAAAAATAAGCAATATGCTTGGGCTAAATCCTGTAAAGTAAAGTCCTAAGCTGCTGAAAAATTTCACTATCTGGATAAATACTACTGTGAAAAAGTCCATAATCTTAACTAAAAAAGAAATTTCAAATCCTGTAAGTAAATTTAAAACTGAAATTGTAAGTAGTGGATAAAGAGGTAGTGAAGCTATCGGCGTTGCAAAGATTGTTGTAGGTGAGAAATTGCCAAAGTAGTAAAGTATTATCGGCAGAGTAAATAGCGTTGCAAAAAGTGAAGAAATTAAAACTTTTTGCCAATTTTCTAAATCTTTAAAAACTTCAAAAGTTAGTATTATTCCAAACACTGCCAAAAAAGAGAGCTGAAAAGATACAGAAAATAAACTTTCCGGATTAAAGAAAACAAAGATAAAAGCAGTAAAAAACAGAATGTTTATACTGTTGTTTTTTAGATAAAAGAGCTTAGAAATTATGTAAAATAAACTCATAAAAACAGCACGGACGACCGGAATAGCAAGTCCTGTTAAAACTCCATAAACAGGCAAAATTAAGCCAAGAATCATAAGTCTTTTTCTTTCAGATAAAAAGAAAAGTATAAAGCTTAAAGATAAAAATAATATTGCAATATGAGAGCCTGAAATAGTTATTAGATGGGCTAATCCTGTTTGATAAAACGGCTTTTTAGCTTGTAAATCTAAATATCTGCTTTCACCAAATACTAGAGCCGAGCCAACCTGAAATGTTTCATAACTAATTGCATTTTGTCTATAATTACTAATACAGTTTTCACGATATTTTAAAATCGGATATAAAAAGTTGTCAGAATTATCAACTTTTAAAAAATATCTCGTAGGCATTAAAACTAAATTTCCGTCTTTTTCTTTAGCTCTCCCTAAGAAAGCAATCCTTGATAAAAAATATATATTCTCTTCATACTTTGCAAAAACTGGAAAAGTTTTACTTATAAGCTGTTTTTCTGATGAGTTTATTACTTTACAGTCAAACTTACTTCCAAATCTTGTATAATCAGGAAAAGAACTTACTGCACATTCTACAAAAATTGGTTGATTTGTCTGTACCATTGGTTTTTCTTTGTAAGAAATACTAATTCCAAGTAAAAATACTGCAAGGTTTAATACTAAAAATCTTATAATGCCATTAAAGACAAAGGATAAAATTATTACTAAAATTGATATTAGGGCGGAGATGTTTAAATTCAGATATTTGTTTAAAATTACAGCTAAGGACAGATTTATAAATAAAACTGCCAAAGGGTAAATCATTTTTTAATTGCTTTTACAACTGCCGGTAAGATCGAAATTATAATAATTCCGTATATAAATAAGCTAAAGTTTTCTTTTACAAATGGTAAATTACCTGTAAAGTATCCAAGAGTTAAAAACAGTGTAATCCACAAAAAACCACCAATAAAGTTATAGACAAAAAATTCTCTTTTGTCCATCTTACCAATTCCTGCAACAAATGGAACGAAGGTTCTAAAAATTGGTAAAAATTTTGAGATGGTTACAGCCTTTCCACCGTGTTTTTGAAAAAACTTTTCAGTTTGAATTATGTACTCTTTTTTAACAAGATTTTTCTCTATAAGCTTATTTCCAAAATAGTAGCCTATGTGAAAGTTAACTAAATTTCCCAAGATAGCTGCAATTAATAGCAAAAAATAAACAGTCCAAAAATTTAAACTTCCCTTTCCTGCAAAGCTTCCAACTACAAATAAGAGAGAGTCTCCGGGTAAAAATGGAGTAATTACGAAGCCCGTTTCAGCAAAGATTATAAAAAATAAAATTAGATAAACTAAACTGCCGTAATTTTGTATGATTAAGTCTAAATATTTGTCTATATGAAGAATAAAGTCCAAAAATTCCAAATTGGCTCCTTAAACTTTAAAATTTTAAATTTACATAGTCTCGTAAAGCAGGAGAACTGACCTGTTAACTACGCTATCCAATCCCCTTTTTGCAATAAGCTTAAATTAAAGTTTGGTATATATGATAAGATATTGTAGCATGAAAATTTAAGGTTATTAATCAAAAATGAGACTGTTCCAAAAATCAACGTCGTCATTCTGAAGCCGGTGAACAATCTCAGCCTTCATGCCCCTATTCTGTCATTCTGAGCGAAGCGAAGAATCTCCTCCTTTTTACCTCTTGCTTATTCACTTTCTCACCTTCTTTAAAAAAGAAGATCTTTTGGACTAAAGTCTTCATGATGACAAGAAAAAGTAAACTTACAAAAATTTTTCAACACTATTATCACCAAAAGCTTAACTTCTATTGTGATAAAATTATAATTTCTAATTTTTAAATGACTTAAGAGGTTAATCTTATGCCGGAGAGATTATATCAAGAAGAAAAACAAAAGGCTGTAAATGTTTTAAATGATTTAAAAATCAAACTATACAATAAAGGATTTTTTCCTGCAACAAGCGGAAATTTATCTTACAAGCTTCATGATGACCCGCTTATATTTGCAGTTACTACATCAGGTAAAGATAAGGGAACTGTTACACATGAAGATGTGATTTTTGTTGACAAAGATGGCAAACCTGTTGAAAAAACAAAAATGAAACCTTCGGCAGAAACGATGGTTCATTCTTATATATATCAAAAAACTGATGCTGGTTGTGTTATTCATGTTCATACGCCAGCAAACAATTTTATATCTTATGTTTACTTTGAAGATGGAAAAGTAAAAATAAAGGATTTAGAGATGATAAAAGCACTTGATATTTGGAAAGAAAACGCAGAAATAGAAGTTCCGATAGTTGATAACTTTTTTGATTTAAAAAAGCTTGCTGAAGAGGCTGGAAAAGCTATAAATCCGGATGTTCCGGCAGTATTGATTAAAACTCATGGAATTTATTGCTGGGGAAGGGATGAATTTGAAGCAAAAAGACATGTTGAAGCATTTGAGTTTATGTTTGAGCTGATGAAAAATTTAATTATATTTAAAGGTAGTAAAGATATTTGGTAAGAGGTAAAAAATGAAAACTTTAGCAAATTTAAAAGAGTTGTATGAGAAAGACTTTTATCAGTGGATTACAGAAAATATAGAACTTCTTAAAAATAAAGAGTTTGATTTGGTAGATTGGGAGAATGTGATTGAGGAGCTTGAAAGTATAAAAAGAAGTGAGCTTAGAAGCGTGATTAGTTTTATGGCTGTTATTTTAGAGCATTTATATAAATGGGAAAACTTTAAAGAAAATAATAGTATGGGTAATGGTTGGGTTAGAAGTATAAACACTTCAATAATTCAATTAAAAGAGCTGTTTGATAATAGTCCTTCTTTAAAAAGAAAAGCTAAGGAAGAAATTGATTTAGCATGGAAAAGTGCCGTAAGAAGATTGGTAAATTGGTTTGAGGATCCAGAGAACTTGTATTTAGCAATAAAATATTTTGGTAGAATTCCAACAGGAAAAGATTTTCCAGAAAGGCGTCCTTATACGATTGAGCAGATTTTAGACTATAAGCCGTGGTTAAAAGATTTGGAGGAGTAAAAAATGGGTACACAAATTGTAAACAAAGAAGAATTGAAACAGCTTTATGATAGAGATTTTTACCTATGGGTAATGGAAAACTTAGAACTTCTTAAAAACAAGGAGTTTGATTTAGTAGATTGGGAAAATCTTTTAGAGGAAATAGAGGATATGGGCAGAAGATATTTAGATAGTGCTGTCAGCTTTATAGCTATTGTTTTGGAGCATCTATACAAGTATGAACATTTTAGAGAAAATGAAAATATGGGAAATAGCTGGATTAATAGCATAGATAATGCAAGAGTTGAATTGGAATGGTTATTTAAAGAAATACCTTCCTTAAAAAGAAAAGCACAGCAAGAGATAGATTCAGCTTGGTATAAAGCTGTTAAAAAGCTGGTTAAATGGTTTAGAAAACCAGAGAATTACCATTTAGCTAAAAAATATTTTGACAAATTACCAACAGAAGAAGATTTTCCAAAAAAATGTCCATATACATTTGAGCAAATTTTAGAACATGAACCGTGGCTTGAAAATAATACTTAGGAGGTTTAGATATGGCAAGATTAGTTTTCAGAAAAAACGGTAAGGTAATAGAAAATCCCGAAGAGATAAAATCATTTTTGTCTCAGTATGGTGTAGTTTATGACGTTTGGGGCGTTGATAGACTTCCGGAAGATGTTAGAAAAAATTACGACATAGATGAAGAAAACTCAAAAGCCATAATCCAAGCATACGAAAAAGAATTAAAAGAATTGAAAGAAAAAATGGGATACATTACAGAAGATATAGTTGTTTTATCTGAAAAAACTCCAAATCTTGATGGTCTAATGGCTAAATTTAAAAGAGAGCATCACCATATAGATGATGAAGTTAGATTTGTAGTTGATGGTAGTGGTATATTTCCGGTAAAAATAGAAGATGATATTGTAGATATTCATGTAGAAGCTGGGGAGTTAATCGTTGTGCCGGCGGGAGCAAGACACTGGTTTGAGCTTGACGAAAACAGAAAAATAAAATGTATAAGAGTTTTCAAAACACCTGCAGGTTGGGAAGCTATTTACAATGAAAATGAAACAGCAACTATGAGGGACTAAATGACCCAGCAAGAGAGAGAAGAGCTAAGAATATTTGTTGGGAAAAATGCAGATTACTATATATCTAAATGGGAAGAGATTTCAGAAAATAAAATAAGCTGGAACTGGGCAGCTTTTTTCTTTGGTCTTTTGTGGTTTGGATATAGAAAAATGTATCCGCATGCTTTTGGGTTTATGATTTTCAGTCTTATACTTCAAACTATTCAAATAAAAATGAATACAGATCCTTTAATCATAGGTTTGACAAATTTAGCTATTTCAACATTCATAGGAATGTTTGGAAACTATTTATACTATGAATATGCAAAATCAAAGGTTCAAGAGATAAAAAGTAAAATAATAGATGAAAAAAATCTTTATATTGAACTTGCAAGACAAGGTGGAGCAAGTTATTTTACTGCGATCGGTATAGGATTGATGTATTTAGTAGCATCATCTATCATAGAATACGGAATGGAGGATAAAAGTGAAGATTTTAGAGAACAAAAAAGTATTGATCCTTGGAGTAGCTAACGATAAAAGTATAGCTTACGGAATAGCCAAGATTTTCTATGAAAACGGAGCTATACTTGGATTTAATTATCTTGATGAGAGGATAGAAAAAAGAGTTAGACCAATAGCTCAAGAGTTTAATTCCGACCTTGTTGTTAAATGCGATGTTTCTAAGGATGAAGAGATTAAAAGTTTGTTTGAAGCTGTTAAAGAAAAGTGGGGTAGCGTTGATATAATCGTTCACTCAATAGCCTTTGCGAACAAAGAATATTTAAAAGATTACTATTATACTGTTAATAGACAGTCATTTTTACAGGCTATGGATATAAGCGTTTACTCATTTACAGCCATAGCAAGGGAATTTTTACCAATACTAAATGAAGGTGCAAGTTTATTAACGCTGTCATATTACGGTGCTGAAAAGGTTGTTTATAATTATAACGTCATGGGCGTTGCAAAAGCAGCGTTAGAGGCATCTGTAAAATATCTTGCAAGAGATCTTGGAGAAAAAGGTATAAGAGTTAACTGTATATCAGCCGGACCAATCAAGACCTTAGCAGCAATGGGAATTTCAGATTTTAGCGAAATTCAAAAAATATCAGCTGAAAGAGCGCCACTTAAAAGAAACGTAAGCATAGAAGAAGTTGGGAAAGCAGCATTATTTTTATGTTCTGATTTATCGTCCGGCATAACAGGAGAAATATTACATGTTGACGCAGGTTATAACATCATAGGTATGTGAGGTGTTCGTATGAAGCTGTATATAAACGGCGTTTTAAAAGAGTTTGATAAAGAGCAGATGACAATATCAGAATTAGTAAAAGAGCTACAAATAAAAGCGCCAAATTTTGCCGTTGCAGTAGGCTTTGATGTAATTCCAAAAAGTGAGTATGATACATTTATTTTAAAAGATGGAGACAAGGTTGAGATAGTTCATTTTGTTGGCGGAGGCTAATGTTGGAAAAATTCCAAAAAATCAGAGGATTTCAGGATATATACGGAGAAAATGCAAAAAAATACAGATACATAGTAGAAACATTCAGAAAAACATTTTTAGATTACAACTTCCAAGAAATAATCCTTCCTTATGTTGAAGATATATCGTTATTCAAAAGGTCTGTTGGTGAGGCTACGGATATAGTTCAAAAAGAGATGTACATTTTTACAGATAAAGGCGGTAGAGAAGTTGCACTTAGACCAGAAGGTACAGCAGGTTGCGTTAGAGCTTACATAGAAGAAAAGATGTATGCAGAAGGTGGATACCATAAGCTATTTTATGAAGGAGCAATGTTTAGATACGAAAGACCACAAGCAGGAAGATATAGACAGTTTCATCAAATCGGAGCAGAAATATTCGGAGTTTCATCATACTTGGCAGATGTTGAGCTTATCAGCATGGTTTATAAAATACTTAAATATCTTAAAATAGATTTTAGACTTGAAATAAACACACTTGGCGATTTTCAATCAAGAAAAGAGTATATATCAAAGCTGATTGAATACTTAAAAAAATATGAAAACTCTTTATGTCAAGACTGCAGAAGAAGAATTCATGAAAATCCACTTAGAGTTTTAGATTGCAAAGTAGAAAGCTGTAAAGAGATAACAAAAGATGCACCAAAAATAACAGAAAGCCTTTCAAAAGAAGCAATAGAAAGATTTGAAAAGATAAAAGAAAGCTTAAAAGCTATCGGCGTTGATTTTATAGAAAATCCAAGACTTGTTAGGGGTCTTGATTATTACACACATACTGTTTTTGAGTTTATCTCTCAAGAAATAGGTTCTCAGGGAACAATTGCAGCAGGTGGAAGATATGATAATCTTGCAGAACAACTTGGAGGACCACCAACGCCAGCGCTTGGCTTTGCAGCAGGTATAGAGAGACTTATCTTATTAGTCAAAGACCTACCACCGGAAAAACCATTAATCGTAATCATTCCTTTAAACCAAAATTATTATATACAAGCTTTAAAACTTTCAGAAAAGACAAGAGAAAAGCATATTCAAACAGAGCTACTCTTAAAAGAAGGAAGTTTAAAATCAATGCTAAAAACAGCAAATAAATTTAATGCTAAGTATGTAATTTTTGTATCTGATAAATTAGAGCTTAAAGATATGACATCAGGCGACCAGGAGATATTTATAAACGAAGAAGATTTAATAGATGTTTTACTTTCTAAGTTGTAAAATATGGCGAAAGGCTGAGAGTGCCGGAAAAATTTTTGCAAGCTGTAAAATACATATATAAATATAACTTTACCTTGATTCCGTCATCGTATATTAAATATACTAAAAATTTTTTAAACTATAAGAGAATAAGTTTTATAATAATTATAGACATGGGAGAAAAAAGGAAGGACAGATCAAGTGTTTGTCATTGGTCTTTTAAGACCGCTGTAGAATGTTTTAGACTGTCCTTCCTCTACTTCCTAAAACCTGAATCAGAACATTAGGCTTTTAAGCCTGTATTTAACTACGATGATAGGTTATCAGGAAGTTTCTTTCATGTCAAGTATTTTATGAAAGGAGGTACTATTATGAACAGCTACAAAATTGTTATAGGAGTTGATGTATCTAAAAACTCATTCACTGCTACAGTTTTGTATGATAACAAGAAAGAAACTTTTGAAGTTAAATCTGACCCGGTTGAGTTTGAAATGAAAGTAAAGCCATTTTTGAAGAAGTTTAAAAAGTCAGATATGCTTATCATAATGGAGCATACGGGAGTTTACCATTTAAAGCTTGCTAATTATCTGTATGAAAATGACTATAATGTAGCAGTAATAAATCCATTTTCGATAAAGAAATTTATGGAAGCTAAAATGACAAGAGTTAAAACAGATAAAGCTGATTCATTCTTTATTGCAGAATATGGAAGAACGTTTTTCGATGGAGAGCTTTATAAACCAAAATCAGATGTAGAAAAAGAAATAGAAGTAAAACTAAAGATATTGGAAGACCTACAACAGCAGCTTACAATGCTAAGAAACAAAAGAGAATCGTTAACCTATGTACCAATGAAAAAATTGAAAGAGAATTTAGAATATTACGATGAGCTAATTAGAAAAATAGAAAAAAACATAAAAGAACTTGAGAAAGAGATAAAAGAATTGTCTAAGAAGAATTATCAAGAGGAATACAAACTTTTAAAAAGCATACCTGGTATAAGTGATAGGACTATAGGAATGATAATATCAGTATATGGAAATTTTGAAAGATTTAAGAGTGTAAAAGATATATCGAGTTTTATAGGAATCAGTCCGGGTATACATGAAAGTGGAACGAGTGTAAAGAAAAGTGGCTGGATAAAAAAGATGGGAAATCCATATGCAAGGAAAATATTATACATGGCAGCATTATCAGCAATAAGGTTTAACAAATACTGCAGAGAATTATACGAAAGATTAGTAAGTAAAGGTAAGGCTAAAAAATTAGCATTAGTGGCTGTAGCACATAAGTTATTAAGGCAAGCATATGGTGTATTAAAAAGCAAAAGACCATTTGATGAAAATTTTTGTACTTGACATTTAACATAGAACATCCTGAGGCTACAAGCCGAAGGATCTCCTCTTTTAAAAAAAAGTAAAGTGAGTAAGTGATAGGTAAGAAAGAGAGGAGATTCTTCACTTCGTTCAGAATGACGATCAAAAGGTTAAATTAATTTTTGGATTTAGTTAAAATTGGAACACCTCAGCGAGAGATGAGGAGATGAGAGGTAATATTATTGCTATTCCGCAGTCGGCTAAGAATTTTATTATTTTAATAAAAATTTATAAAAACGGAGGTTAAAGCTGTTTAAGTTTGAGCTTTTAAAAGAAGATGGCAACGCAAGACTTGGAAAGATATACACACCTCACGGGGAAATAGACACACCTATCTTTATGCCGGTAGGTACCCAGGGAACAGTTAAAGCTATAACTATGAAAAATCTTGAAGAGATAAACGCACAGATAATTCTTGGAAATACATACCATTTATATTTAAGACCGGGCCTTGAAGTTTTAAAGAAATTCGGCGGACTTCATAATTTTTCATCTTGGCAAAAACCGATTTTAACAGACAGTGGAGGGTTTCAGGTTTTTTCTTTAGCAGCCGGAAAGGAGAAAGAAGGTAAACAAAAGGCACAGGTTGTAATTACAGAAGAAGGCGTAAAGTTTAAATCTCATTTAGATGGTTCATGGCATTTTTTCACACCAGAGTTTGTCGTTGAAATTCAAGAAATAATCGGCAGTGATATCATGATGCCTTTAGATGAATGCCCACCTTATCCTTCCAGCCATCAATACGCTTTAGAAAGTCTTAAAAGAACTATCAGATGGCTTGAAAGGTCAAAAAAAGCAAAGAAAAATCCAAATCAAGCATTATTTGGAATAATTCAAGGGTCAACTTACGAAGATTTAAGAAGAGAAAGTGCACTTAGGACTGTAGAGCTTGATATGGATGGATACTCTATCGGCGGTCTATCTGTTGGTGAACCAAAAGAATATATGTATGCAATGACCGAGATAATAGCACCACTTCTTCCAAAAGACAAACCAAGATACTTAATGGGTGTTGGAACTCCGGAAGATTTGCTTGAAAGTGTAGATAGAGGCATTGATATGTTTGACTGTGTAATGCCTACCAGAAATGGCAGAAATGGAACGCTTTTTACTCATTTTGGAAAAATCAACATAAAATCAGCAAAATACAAACTTGACGAGACGCCAGTAGACCCATTATGTGATTGTTATACATGTAAAAATTTTTCAAAAGGATATTTAAGACATCTTTACAATGCAGAAGAGATAACAGCCTACATACTCGGAACCATCCATAATTTAAGATTTTACCTCAGGCTAATGGAAGATATAAGAGAAGCTATAAAAGAAAATAGATTTAAACAGTTTAAAAAGGAGTTTTTAGAAAGGTACAATGGGCAGTCCGTTTAAGACCGCCCTTTTTATATTTTAAACTTTTACTTTTAAAGCATTTTCAAATCTCTGATTGATCACATCCCAGTTAAGATTTTTGAAAAATGCATCAATATATGGTGGTCTTTTATTTTTTTGGTCTACATAATAAGCATGTTCGTATACATCCAGAACTATCAATGGAATAGAGCCAACAAACCCATATTGATTGTGAGCATCAAAACCGTTTACAAATAACATTTTGTTGTACAAATCATAAGATAAAGTAGCCCAACCTCTGCATGCTATACCTGTAGCTTTAATTTCATTTAAGCAGTTATCAACCGAACCAAACCATTCTTCTATAGCTTTTCTAAGCTGTTCGCTTGGCTCACCTTTTCCACCACCGATTAAGTTTTCAAAATAAAGTTCATGTAAAATAACCCCCATATAGTTAAAGCTTTCCTCAACTTTAAGAGCTCTGTATTCAGAGTAGTTTTGATTAGCCTTAGACCTGTCCGCAAAATTAGATGCTAACTTCTCTTGAATTTCATTGTATTTTGCTACATAACCTTTGTAATGAGCTTCAAAATGAACCTCAATTTGCTCATCTGATATTCCTACAAGACCTTTTGGTTTTAAATGGTCCTTTGGCTGAAGTTTCATAACTTTCATTTTCTTACCTCCTGATTTAGGTTTTTCTTCTTTTTCTAAAATTTCCATTGCTAAAATATTTGTGCTTGAAGCTAAAATACTGATTCCCGACAATTTAATAAAATCTCTTCTGTCCATTTAATCCTCCTATTATTGATAAAATTAATTTCAAATTCTCCTACATCTATGACTGAAATCACAAAAATATAATGACTCCTATCATTAATAAAACTCTGTTTTATAATGTATACTTCAATAATCAAAACTCATAAAGGAGGAAGAAAAATGCCAAAAGTTAACAGTTATGTAGACATTTCACAAATCGACAAAGAAGCTAAAAGAGATTTTATTGACAGACACTCTCCATTTGTACATGTAGAAGGTGAAGCTGTAAAAGGTCAAAAATTAAAAGTAAAAGTGAGAGTTGGAAACGAATACGTTCATCCAGATGATTTTGACCACTATATCGCTTACGTTCAATTATGGGATGGCGATACTTTACTCGGACAAGCTACATTTACACCGGGTTCTCTTGGAAACAAGCCAAACCAAGCTGAAGTAGATTTTTATATTGTTCCGACAAAAGACAAATTAAAATTAAACGCAATGAGTTACTGCACAAAGCACGGTTTATGGCAAAGTGAAACTGTTGAAATAGACGTTTTATCACCAGAACCAGCTACAGCATAACATAAACAAAGGCACCTACAAGGTGCCTAAATTCCTCAAACTGCAAATATATAAAACATTAGAAAATAAGTGATTTTTACAGAATTTAAAAATGAGTTCCTTCACTACATTCAGGATTACAAAATAAAAATCTATCATTCTGCAGCCGGCGATGAATCTCATACTTTTATTGAATCTTTCATCCGACACATACTCTAAACAAATACATAAAAACATATTCTGATAAATTTAGGATTACGAAACTTCTTGCTACGGTATAGTAAATAAATTCCTAATTTTCATGAGACATTTTCATTCGTACTCGTTCCACTCCCAAATTGACTTGCATATATGCCAATAAAGCTTACCAATTCATTTGCTTTTAGGACTATTCTTTATCCTTCTTATTTAAATCCTTTAACACAAAGCTAACGGGTTGTTGTGGTGAGCAACAACTTTTTATATTAATATTCATTCTGTTTATAATTTCATTATAAGCATCTATGAAGTTTAAAACTTTACCGCCAAAGCCTTTTGAAAATTTTTCTGCATCATCTTTATTTATAAATGGAATAACACTTGGACTGCAACATGGAACTGCAGAACTTCCTACTACATAATAAGCATCAAGGGCGTTAATAGGCTTTTCTGTTATGAAATCGTAAGTTAATGCAGATACATTCTTTTCTGCATAATTTTGATGAAGCATTAATCCGCAGTGTTCACAGCAAGCTTCTACAATCTTACTACCTTCAACTATTATTTTATAAGGATGAGACCTTGTAATAGGCTTTTCACAGATTGGACAGGATTTAATAGGGATAGTTTCTTTATTTTCAACTGTATTTAAAGTTACAGAACCATGCTTTCTCTTTACTTCCCCTTCTCTTTCAAGCTCTCTTATATCACGGTAAATAGTCATCGCAGAAACGCCAAATATATGACTAAGCTCTTTAACTGTTACTTCCTTTTTTTCTCTAAGTATTCTTAATATCTCTGCCTTTCTTTCTTTATCTGTTAGCATCCCTAAATAGCTCCTTTTGTTGATGGAACTTCCAATCTTCTTGGGTCTATTAATACTGCTTCTTTTAACGCAATTGCAAAAGATTTTGTTAAACATTCAGCTATGTGATGAAGATTATGACCTGTCAAAGCTTTTAAGTGCATGGTTACTCCGGCTGAAAGTGTAAAACCTTTAAAGAATTCTCCCATTAGTTCAAAATCAAAATTGGTTATCTTACCTCTTAGTCCAAAATCATCATAAAAAAGTAATGGTCTGCCAGAAAGGTCAATGCTACACATTGCCAATGCTTCATCCATTGGAATTATACTATATCCAAATCTTTTTATGCCCCTCTTATCCCCAAGTGCTTCTTTTACGGCAAGACCTAAGACTATACCAACGTCTTCTACTAAATGATGATGGCTAACATGAACATCTCCTGTTGCCATGATTTCAAGGTCTATCATGGAATGAAATGAAAAGCTTTCAAGCATATGAGATAAAAATCCAACTTGCGTATCTACTTTATGTTTACCTGTACCATCTAAATTTATTGATAACTCTATCTGTGTTTCTTTTGTCTCTCTTTTGATTAAAGCTTTTCTGCTCATTTCTTACCACCTTTCCAAAATTCTTTAAACGGACTTTTTCTTTGGTCTTCTCCTTCAACCTTTATAGGAATACAAATCTCATTTAATCTTGATGCTATACCTTTTCCAAATTTACTTTCAATACTATCTACGATTTCTATCTCATCTTCTTCATCTAATGATATATTAGATGTTATTATAACAGGAAGTTTATCGTTATATCTACTGATAATTATATAATGCAAAATATCCTTCGCCCAGTCAGTAAGCCTTTCGCTTGCCAAATCATCTAAAACCAAAATTGGAGCTTTAATCACACTATCTAAAAGATATCTTGTACTACTGCTTCCTTCAAACGTAGATTTTAAATCGTATAATAGTATTCTTGTATCATAAAACAAACCTGTAATACCCCTTTTAAAATAAAACTCTTTTAAAATACTAACTGCTAAATGTGTTTTTCCTACGCCATGCTTTCCATAGAAGAAAATTCCCTTTCCTTCTAAATAATCATCACTATAAATATACTCTTTAATCTTTGTTAAAATAATATGATGTGAAGGATGATTTGGGATAAAATTATCAAGGTTTGCATGGTAATATTTTTTTGGAATATTAAGAGCTTTATTTAATTTTTCTGTATTTTTAAAAAGCTGACATTCACACCTAATAACTTCATTATCTTTAAAAATCCAGCCGATATCATTACATATCGGACATTTTATCTCTTCTTTAACTTTTTCCATGAAGACCTCTCGCTAAGATTTTAAAATAATAGAAAATTAAGCCAAAGATATTATATAATAAAGATATATAAGTTCAATATGACATTGAAACCATGTTGTTAGAATTTTTAAAATGTGATCTTTCGGACCAAAGTCCTCAGGATGACAATATAGGTGAGAAGTTTGAATTCTAAGCAAAACGAGGATCTCATAATTATGTTAAATTTTTTGCTCATAATATATAATCAATAATATAATCAATATTAAAAAACTGAGGGACAAGGTGTTAAAAAAACTTATTTTTAGTTTTTTAGCAGTCATAAACATAGCCTTTGCAGAAGAAATAACCATTATTGGTGATAGTTTAACCGTTGGTGCTGAAAAGTATATTAGATACTATATTCCAAATGCTGTAATAGATGCAAAGGTAGGAAGGAAATTTCAAGAAGCAATGGATAGAATATTAGATTTAGAAAGCAAAGGATTATTAAAAGATATAGTAGTGATAGCCCTGGGTACAAATGGCTATTTTACAGTTGAAGAGGGTTTAAAAGTTATAGATTATCTACAAAGTAGAAATAAAAAAGTGGTTTTTGTAAATACAAAAGTTCCTCGTTGGTGGGAATCGGATGTTAATAATACTTACGAAAAGTTAAAAAGATTAAAACCAAATATTATAATAATTGATTGGAAAACAATAAGTAATGTAATATGTTTAAGAAATGATATCCCAGAATGTTTTAGAAAGGATGGTTATCATCTAACAGACATGGGAAGTTATCTATTTTCATTGCTAATATACAAGTATACACATGAATAAGCTAACTAAGATTGACGGTTTAGATGGTTTCAGAGGAATTTTAGTCCTTTCTGTAATTGTATTTCATGCTTTTCTGGTCTTTTCTCCAGAAAATTTATCCAAGTTTAACGGTGGATTTTTAGCTGTAGAGTCTTTTTTTGTATTATCAGGCTTTCTGATCACAAAGTCATTGATAATAAAAAATAAAAAATTAAATAATTTTTTTGAAGTTTATTTGGACTTTCTAAAATCAAGACTTTTAAGATTATTTCCAGCTTTTATACTTCTTTCTATTATTGAAATATCTTTTATTCATCTATTTTTTCCAGAAAAACTAAAAAATCTCCTAAATGAATTACTTTTTGGCTCTCTAAATGTTTATAACTGGTGGCTAATAAAAAGAGAAGTTCCATATTTTGAAAGATTTCAAGAAACTTTATTTAATCTTCATTTTTGGTCATTATCAATAGAATGGCAGTATTATTTAATTTGGAGTGTTATATTTTTAATTCTACTTAGATTTAGCAAAATAGTTGCAATAATATTTACAATTATGCTTGCTTTACTTTCAGTATTAGATATGTACATCTTTTATAAAATGTATGAAAACATAGATAGAATTTATTTTGAAACAGATACAAGATTCTCTTCTTTTATGATTGGCTCACTTTTAGCTTTAGCTGAAAATAAGATTGAAAAAAGAAATTGGATATTTTTAACCACAGGAATTATTTCTTTATTTCTTTTATTAGCATCCTTTTTTTTACTTAACAATTACGAAAGCTATATGTATCCATTTGGATTTTTAGTAGTTTCAATTATTTCAGCTTTATTTATATTATCGGTGTTAAAATCGGAATATTTTGACAAATTATTGTCTTTTTATCCGCTTTCTTATGTCGGTGTAAGAAGCTATTCACTGTATCTTTGGCATTTTCCAATATTTTCTTTTTTAAGTTTGTTTTATGCAAAAAATATTCAAGAAGCTGTAATTTTAGGTTTTATTTTAAGCTTTTTAATCTCAAACATTAGTTATCTTCTTATTGAAGAACCTTTTAGAAGGTTAAATTTCTTAAGTTTATATGATTTGAAAGTTGTTTTAAATCTTTCTATCAGCTCTGTTTTGTTAGGTTTGGTTTTTGGTTATTTATCTTTTTCTACAGATGCAAATCTTGCTAAAGAAAGAAATGTAGAAAAAGCTGCATTTTTATCTATAAGCAATGATAAAGTTGTATCTGAAGAGGTAAAAGTTAGCGGTATAGATAAAAAATCTCAAAAAGATAATACTAAGGAAAATGAAGAAAATCCTTTGGAGGAGATAAAAAATATTGAAGTTGGAAATCTAAATGGGGAAGTAATCTTGATAGGAGATTCTGTTTTACTTGGTGCATCAAAGTATGTTCAAGATTTTTTAAAAAATGCATATATAGATGCTAAAGTAGGAAGACAGTTTAAAGAAATTTATTCTTTATTAGAAAGCGGAAAGTTGGATAAGTATAACAAAATTGTCATTGCTCTTGGCAATAATGGTTATGTTAGTAAAAAAGATTTAGAGAATGTGATAGAAAGACTTAAAGATAAAGAAATATACTTAATTACTTTAAAAGTTCCAAGACCATGGCAAAATCAGGTTAACAATACATTTAAGGAAATTGCATCAGAATATAAGAATGTTAAAATCATAGATTGGTATAGCTATAGCAGAGAAAAGGAGGAATTGTTTACAACAGATAAAGTCCATCTAAATAACAAAGGTGCTAAATACTTTGCAAGTTTAATTGCTAAAAATTTAGGAATAGAATACAAAAACTATAAACCACAGCAAAAGACAGATGACGAGCAAAAATATGATAAAGTTGAAGCAAAAATCAATAAAAAAGAATCTTTAGATAATAAAGAATCAGATATTTCTGAGAAACTTTCAAATAAAGATAAAGAGACAAAGGGTAAAAATGTGGAAAATATTATTCTTAAAGAACAAAACAACCCAAATGATGAAATTGAAAATTTAATCTTATCTGCTCCTGGTGAATAATATAATTAAATAAAAAGTCATCAAGCATCTATCTAAGACTTAGGAGAGTGCTTTCAAATTTTAACTAAATCTAAAAATTAATTAAACTTTTTATAGTCTTCCTAAAGCCATACTAAGAATCTCTCTGCTCTTTTTGTCTTCCTTTTAAAAGACATTAAAAGAGGAGATCCTTCACTTCGCTGCTGGATGACAGAGAATTTTCAAAAGTGTCATTCTGAGCGTTAGCGAAGGATCTCAGCCTTACAAATCTTTTGAAAAATCATTGAAGAATAAGATCTCAAGAATAAGATTTTACTTATTGGATGATGAACAAAGATAAAGTTATATCTACATAGACATTCTACAGCTTACAAAAACTTTATTCATTCTGGGAGCAGTTTGGGCTAATTATTCTAACTCGCTCCCTAATTTATTAAAAATACTATCTAAAATTAAATACGATGCCCTCTCTTTACTTTCTGCCTTAATCTCTATTTTTCCGCCGTCTTTAAAGATTATATAGCCTTCATATATATCTTTGCTAAATACTTTAACAGGATTGGCAATGATTACATCAAGATTTTTTCTTTTTAATTTATCTATTGCATTTTCAAAAATGTTTTCACTCTCTGCCGCAAATCCTATTAAAATCTGATTTTCTTTTTTATTTTCTCCTAAGAATTTAAGGATATCTGGATTTGGCTGTAATTCTACTACTGGATTTTCTTTTGTTTTTTTAAGTTTATTTTCACTGTAAGCTTTTGGTCTAAAGTCTGCAACCGCTGCATTCATTATGATTATATCAAAGTCTTGGTAGATATCTTTTATAGCTTCAAACATATCAATTGCAGTTACTACATCTATTTTTTTGATTTGTGAAGGTAATTTTAAGCATGTTGGTGCAGAGATTAAAGTAACTTGGCTTCCAAATCCGTAGACTTCCTTTGCGAGAGCATATCCCATTTGTCCTGAAGATGCGTTTGATATGTATCTAATAGGGTCAAAAAATTCTCTTGTAGCTCCTGCTGTAATTAATACTTTTTTACCTTTTAAGAATTTTGGATATAATGCATATTTTACTGCAAGCTCTATATCTTCCAAATCAGCAAGCTTACCGCTTCCTTCTTCTCCACAGGCTAACAATCCTTCACATGGATTTACAAAAATATCTCCTTTTTCTTTTAGAATATTTATATTCTTTTGGGTTATTGGATTTTCTAACATTTTTGTGTTCATTGCAGGTGCTATTACTAATGGCTTATCATAAGCTAACGCTGTGGAAGTTAAAAAGTTGTCTGCCATGCCGCTAGCAAGCTTTGCTATAGTGTTTGCTGTTGCCGGTGCTATTAAAAAAACATCCGCCCATCTTGCTACATAAATATGCTCTAATCCTGTTTTACCATCTTTCCAAGAAGAATAAACTTCACTGTTTGTTAATGCTTGAAATGTAAGCTTTCCAACAAAATCTTCTGCTTCTGGTGTCATACAGACTTTAACTTCCATTCCTTTTTTCTGAAAATGTCTCACTATCTCACAAGCTTTATAGCTTGCTATTGAACCACACACTCCAACTAATAATCTTTTCCCTTCAAGCATAATTTTTCTCTTTCAAAATTTTTATTCTTTCTTTTATAAATTCCCTAGGTAGAACGCCCGTTGGAAAGCTGTTTATAAAGTAAACTCTGCAGTTATAAGTAAACCCTTCCGGTTTTTCCATCGTGTAAATATCATATCCATTGTATAAAATAGTTGGTGAGCCTTGGAAATTTAACTCCTTAGCTTTTTCAGGACTTTCTACATTAACTATTTTAATTTCTTCTGAAATAAACCCTTCGTCTTTTAAAGATATTAGATTTTTAAGAGTTTCATCTGCATTGGGACAGCCTTCAAAGTATTGAAATTCTATCATTTTATCTCCTATCATTCAAAAATTTGTCTAAAAAATCATACAGATATGTCTTTAAATTAGGAATATAAATCTCAGCGTCTTTGATTATCTCATCAGGGTTTAATTTTTCTTCTAAAATCTCGTCTTTATACTCTTGTATCCATTGTTTTATCATATTTTGCGAAACTTCTATATGAAACTGTAGCCCTACTGCATTTTTACAAATAAATCCTTGGTTTGTGTATATATCGTTGCTAAAAACTAACTGTGCATCCTTGGGTAAATCAAACGTGTCTCCATGCCACTGAAAAGCTTTAAAAACTTCCGGAAACCCTTCAAAAATTTTATTGTCAGACACTTTTTTAATGTCATAAAAACCTATTTCTTTTCCATTTTCTCCTTTATAAATTTTTGAACCTAAAACTTTTGCAAGCATCTGACACCCAAGGCAAATTCCAAGTAAAGGTATCTCTTTCTTTAAAGCTTGCTCCATTATTTTAAACTCATAACTTAAAAATGGATACTTACTTTCTTCATAAGCACCCATGTATCCTCCAAGAACGACAATAAACTGATACTTATCTAATTCTCTTTTTAAAAGTTGACCTTCCGATGTATCTACATAATCAATCTCAAAATTTTTTTCTTTTAAATAATTTTCAATCAGCCCTAAATGCTCTATCTTTACATGTCTAATTGCCAATGTTCTCATTGTCTTTCCTCCTTATATCTCAACTCTAACAACAACACCATGAACTTTTTGAGCCGGTAGTTTATAAAACTCTGCAAAGTTAGAGAATATTCTTTTTATTAAACCAAAGATTTTCCAAATAATATTATCAGAGTAAACATTGTCTACGCCATAGAAAACAACCCTTTCGTTTATGTCTAAATTTCTAAGTTCTTTTTCAACGTTTACAATCTCTTGATATCCATATTCTATAACTGCGTATTTAATGCCTGGACACAAATCTTCTGCAAAATAGCTTCTAATACCAAAAGGTCGGTCTAATTTTTTAAGCGAAAGGAAAATATTTTCTTCATAAACTATACCATGCTTAATCATTGTTTCAACAATATAAGGCGGAATTCTCTCAATGCTTCTAACAAGAAATACTGCTGAACCTTTTATATGACATTTTTTAGGATAGATTTTATTGAAATTCTCAATAAAGTTTTCTTTTGGCATAAATTTACCAACTTTACCAATTCTACTTTGACCTATTGTATAAAGAGAAATTATGAATATAGGCGGAATTGCAAATAAAATAGGCCAATAAGCACCATGAGGAATCTTTAATGTATTTGATGATAGGAATGTTAAATCTATCAATAACAACAATATACTTCCTAAGAAATAACCGTATTTTTTCAAATTAAAATAGATATAGATTAAAAATAAGCTTGTGATTACCATATCAATATTTACAGCTAAACCATAAGCTGATGCCATCTTTTCCGATTCTCTAAAAATGAAAAACATGATAAGGACGCCGATAAATAAGAAAAGATTAACTATTGGTATAAATATTTGTGTACTTATTTCTGTTGAGGTATGTCTAACAAGAAGTAATGGAACCAATCTTGCGTTGATTGATTGAAAAATTAGAGAGAATACACCGCTAATAAGTGCTTGAGATGCAATAATGCCGGCAATTGTTATTAAAATTAAGAAAAGAATGTATAAATCATTTCCAAGCAACAAATTAGCTCCATGGAAAAATGGATTATCTTCTTTTATGTTTCCTAAAAGTATAGAAGCTTGACCTAAGTAGCTCATAACTACTGCAAAAAATACAAAGACCCAAGCTGTTCTTATTGCATTTTTACCGATATGACCCATATCTGCATACATTGCTTCTCCACCTGTTGCAGCCAGAATAATTTCAGATAAAGCCAAAAACGCAACAAATGGATGGTTAGAAATAAAATTTATAGCTTCTAATGGATTAAAAGCTTTTAAGACTATTGGATTATGTGAAATATAATAAATTCCTATTGATGCAATGGTTATAAAATATAAAGTCATTATTGGTCCAAAAGCTATACCAATTTTACCTGTTCCATATCTTTGAATAAGAAACAACATTGTTGTTATAAAAATAGCAATACCTAAAATAATTTCCTGACTTAAACCTTCCAAACCATGAATTAACCTTAAACCTTCTGTTGAGCTTAAGATAGTTATGGCAGGTGTAATAATTCCATCTCCAAGTAAAAATCCAATACCAACTATTGTTAAAGCACGATGGATTAGCCTTATCTTAGGATTTTTAGTTATAGACTGGGCAATTTCTCCCAAAACTATAATACTACCTTCACCTCTTAAACTAAGATTCATCGCAAACCAAGCATACTGGACCGTTGGAATCAATATTAACGTCCATATTATTAACGATGCAATACCAAGAATTTCATCTGGTTTTGGCTTTGTTACTAAAACTATAACGGCAAATGTATAAAGTGGGCTTGTTCCAATATCTCCAAAAACTGTCCCTATAGCTCGAATAACATTACTTAAGCTTACTTTATCACTATTGGCAGACACTTTTAATCCTCCTGCATTATCTTTAAATTTATTATACAACCATTTTTTAGCTGTGTTATAATTTTTTGATTATGAAAAAACTAACATTCATCTTATTATTTTTGATATCTTCTTTTTTATTCTCAAATGCTGAAGTAATCACAACGTTAAAAACAGATGATAAAGTTGTTGCTCTTACATTTGATGCCTGTGAGACTAAAACACCATCATATTTAGACCATAAAATAATTGATTTTTTGGTTTCTCAAAAAATTCCTTTCACACTGTTTGTAAGTGGAAAGTTTATTGAAAGAAATTTTCAGGATTTAAAAAATCTTTATAATACTGGTTTGGTCTCGATTCAAAATCATTCTTACAATCATAACAATCATATGAACCTTCTAAACGAAGAAGAGATTAAAGAAGATGTACTGAAAAATGAAAATTTAATCATTGGGATAACGGGAATTAAACCAAAATATTTTAGGTTTCCTGCTGGCAATTATAATGAAAGAGCTTTACGCTTAGTAGAAAGTTTAGGTTATAAAGTTATTCATTGGACTTTTCCAAGTGGCGACCCGGATAAAAAAATAACAAAAGAGATGTTGATAGACCATGTGATAAGAAATACAAAACCTGGCTCTATTTTAATATTCCATGCAAATGGTAGAGGTTACAAAACAGGCGAAGCTTTACCCGAGATTGTTAGAATTTTAAAGCAGAAAGGTTATAGATTCGTTAGATTAGAAGATTATTTATAGTTAAATTATATGCGGGTGAGAAATTCAACAGATTACACGTTTCTTCAGACCGATGTTAAAAGTGAGAGGTTGATGTTGGGGCAATTCATGAATTGCCCGTACATGTAGTAATTAATGAAATGTCATTACTTAGCGGACGTTCCTGTGATAGAATAGGAATTTTGGAACAGTCTGAAGCCCACCAATTTTTCACCCGATGTTTTAGAAGATTATTATTGTTTTTAGTGAGAAATCAGCAAAATGAATATATCCTTACACACTGACTCTCTAATCCTCAACCACTTCAACCGCTTTCATCATAGCCTTTGCTTTGTTTACTGTCTCAAGCCATTCTTTTTCCGGCACTGAGTCTGCAACAATTCCAGCTCCGGCTTGGATATACACAGTATCGTTCACTACTACCGCAGTTCTGATTGCTATCGCTGTATCAAGATTGCCATCAAAGGATATATATCCTACTGCCCCTGCATATACTCCTCTTTTCTCCGGTTCAAGCTCTTCTATTATCTGCATTGCCCTAACTTTTGGAGCTCCACTAACAGTTCCAACAGGAAAAACTGATTTTAAAACATCAAGTGGATGTAAATCCTCTCTTAAAATTCCAGAAACATCGGAAACTATATGCATAACATGAGAATAATTTTCTATATACATAAATCTATCTACTTTAACACTACCTTTAACAGCTACCTTGCCTACATCATTCCTTGCAAGGTCTACAAGCATTAAATGTTCTGCCCTTTCCTTTTCATCACTGAGTAAATCTTCTTTAAGTTTTAAGTCTTCTTCTATAGTCTTTCCTCTTGGTCTTGTGCCGGCTATAGGTTTTGTAAGTATTTTTTTATCCTTCACTGTAACAAGTATTTCGGGAGAAGATCCGATGATTTTTAAATCTTTAAAATCTAAATAAAATAGATACGGAGAAGGGTTTATTACTCTTATAGCTCTGTAAATGTTTAATGGGTCTGTCTTTATCTTCTTTGAAAATCTTTGAGATAGTACAACCTGTATAATATCTCCTTCTTTTATGTAATCTTTTGCCTTTAAAACTACTTTTTCAAAATCTTCTTTTTTAAAGTTAGAATTCCAGTTTTCAAGGTTTACTTCTTTTTCTTTTAATGTTAATCTTTTTTCTTCTATTGTTTTATTAAGCCTTTCTTCAATCGCATTTAGTTTACTTACAGCTTTATCATACTGGATTTTTAAATCTTCATTTTTGTTTATTATTGCACATACAATTATTTTGATCTTGTTGGTAAGATTATCAAAAGCGATAACTTCATCACTTAAAAACATAAATAAATCTGGGATTTTTAAAGTGTCTATTTTTACGTCTGGAATAGGTTCGTAAAAATGGATAACATCATAGCCTATATACCCAACGAATCCCCCATAAAATGGCGGTAAGCTTTCATCTTTATATGGCTTAAATTCTTTAACTAAGTTTTTTATTTCTCTGATTGGGTCTGTTGTTTTTTTATACTCTATCTGTCCTTTGTTGTAAATTTCAACTGTATCCTTTTTTGTTCTGATGTAAAAGTTTTCCGAAGAGCCTATAAATGAATATCTGCCTATCTGCTCTCCTCTTTCTACACTTTCAAGAATAAAATTAAATCTATCCGGTGATGAAATTTTAAGATAAACAGACAATGGTGTATCTATATCAAGTAAGATTTCTTTGTAAATTGGAATTACATTAAATTCTTTTGCTAATCTTTCAAATTCTTGGAAGGATATTAAACCCATTAGAGCCTCACAATTTCAGATATAAAGTTTTCTTTATCTAAAATATCGATGGCTTTGTGATCTGTAAGGTCTAATCTAATTGGTGTTATAGATACATATCCATCTTTTACTGCCGTGTAATCTGTGCCAGGTGAGCATTCTTCCAATAGTGCTTCTTCTCCACCTATCCAGTAATACTCTTCCTTTGAAGGCGATAGATACTTAACGATTTCCTCTTTATAAGCTCCTCTTCCTTGTTTTGTAAGCAAAAATCCTTTTATTTTTTCTGCTGGAATTGTTGGAATGTTTACGTTGAGGAATGTTCCTTTTGGAAGGTTTTTAATAAGCAATGCTTTTACTATTTTAACAGCTACTTTTGATACATCTTCAAAGTTTGGATTCTTAGAAGAACCTACAGAAAAGGCTACAGATGGAATGCAAAAAAGTGTTCCTTCTCTTGCCGCTCCAACCGTTCCAGAATAAAAAACGTCATTGCCTATGTTTGGTCCAGTATTTATACCGGATATTAATAAATCCGGCTTTTGATTTTGAAGAATTACATTCAATCCAAGATGGACACAGTCGGCAGGCGTTCCATCTACGATATAGTAAAAATCTTCTTCAATTTTTTCTATTTTTAATGGTCTTGTAAATGTTAATGAATGGCTTGTTCCGGACATGTTTCTATCCGGTGCTACTGTAATTACTCTAAAATTTTCTTCTATCAATCTATTTCTTATTGCCTGTAATCCTTTTGACTGATAACCGTCATCATTTGTAAGAAAAACTATTTTTTTCACTATTTTCTCCTTTTACTTCTCACTATCTCACATACAAGTCGGAGCGACCCGATTCGAACGGGCGACCTCTGGCCCCCCATGCCAGTGCGCTACCACCTGCGCCACGCTCCGATTATTTATTTTGAATTAACTTTTTTCTTTAAAAGCTTGCCAGGTTTAAAAGTTATGCCAAGCCTGTCGGGAATCAACTTCTCTTCACCGGTTTTTGGATTCCTGCCGATTTTACTTTTTCTTTTTTTAATGACAAACGTCCCAAAGCCTGAAATCATCACTTTTTTTCCTTCATGTATATCATTTGTTAAATAGTCAGAGATTAAGTCAAATGTTTCATTTACGATAGTAGCTATCTCTTTTTTATCTAACGTTATTTTTTCATTTCTTGCTATTTTGTTAACTATGTCTGCTCTTTTCATCTCCTACCTCTCTACCATAGTATTTTTTATCTCTTTCATCTACAACTGTGTTGTTTTTACTCCAATATACCATCAAACCAACAATTACTAACGCTGCGATAATAAAAATTACAATTGCAAGTAAAAGCTCAAACGTTTCATTCATCCTAATCCCTCTTCTAAATAGCTATTTTTATATTTTACATAATTTTCAGCAGATTTTTCTAACCAAGCTATCTCTTCTTCTGTTAATTTTCTTACAAATTTAGCAGGAACTCCGGCCCACAAAGAGTAAGGCTCTATAACTTTACCGGGTGTGACCAATGCTCCTGCTGCAACTATTGAGTATTTTCCTACAATTACACCATCCATAACAGTTGCAGACATCCCAATTAAACAGTAATCTTCTATCGTGCAGGCATGAAGCATAACTTTATGACCCACTGTCACATTATTACCTATTATCGTTGGATATCTTTTATGGTCTACGTGAATAATAGTTCCATCTTGAATATTTGTTCTTTCGCCAATTCTAATGTAATTAACATCACCTCTTATAACTACATTATACCAAATGCTTGAATCTTTGCCTATCTCAACATCTCCAATGATTACAGCATTTTCAGCAATAAAAACTGTTTGGTCTATCTTTGGATAGATTCCTTTGTATGGCTTAATGATTGCCACCTTTTTTCCTCCACTTTTTTATAAACTTAACACCAACAAAAAAGTATAAACTTGTGAAGATTAACATAATAAATATTCCAGGTAAAAGTTTTATTATTTCCAAATACTACTCACCTTTATAAGTTGCTTTACCTGTTGCTGTTTCCCAAAGTGTGATCTGAACTACTTTTATATCTTCCTCAAGATTTGCTTCTTTAAGCTTTTGAACTAAATAATCATAGAAGTATTTAGCCATTGCTTCAGCTGTTGGACAAAAATCAACTTCGGTAATCTTTAAGTCTTTAAAATGCTCTTTAAATATTGGGTAAAGTGGGTCGTTTATGTCTATTATAAAAGAATGGTCAAATACGTTGTCTACTAAATCTTTCAAAGCATTCTTAATATGATAAAAATCCACCACAACATCCTGCTCGTTTAATGTATCAGAGCCAACGGTTACTTCAAGAATATAGCTGTGTCCGTGTAAATTTCTGCATTTGTTATCTATACAAGCGTATCCTGAAAGGACTGCGGTTTTACCTTCTGCAAGGTTTTGCTTCCAAACTCTATGCCCTGCTTCAAATCTAAAGATTTTTGTTATTTCATATTTCATCTACTTCACCTCTGCTTTTTAAGTATGTTTGTAATATTTCTGCTGCTTTTGGGTCGGTTTTAGCTTTTTCAATAAGAGATAGAACTACTTCAACATCTGACCTTTCTTGAATTTTATCAACTTTTTCGCTAACTTCTTTGATTTCTCTGCCGGTATCTTTCTTGTAGTTATAAAGTAAGATCATAAAAACAACGAATATTCCAAAGGTTACAAATTGAATTAAGTTTAACATAAAAAAAGATTTTTTTGTTTCTTTTTCAAAATTTGTTATTTGATTTTTTAGCTCTTCCTGATTCTTTTTTAGCTCTTCAATTTCTGTTAAAAAATACTCAATTAGTTTTTTATCTGTTTGTGATACATTCTTAAGTTTTTCGATTTGACTTATTTTTTCTTCTAACTGTTTTTGTTTTTGATATAAAGCATTAACTTGTTGATTTACCTTTTGCAAATCTTCGGCTTTTACACCTTTATACTCAATTATTTTTGGTTCAATAGTTGTCTCGGCAAATGAATTAAAAGAGGTGAGAAGTAATAAAAATATCATCCTAAAGCCTGTGAAGAATATTAAGCTTTTTTTGAAATTTTTATAATTCAATCTCATTAGCCTCAAAGACAGGACCTTCATAGCATACTCTTACATATGTATCATTTTTAACATCCTTGACTACACAGCCAACACAGATACCAATTCCGCAAGCCATTCTACTTTCAAGGGATAGATAGCATAATGCATTTTCTTCCTTGGCTATTTTTGCTACAGCTTTCATCATTCCTTTTGGACCGCAAACTATTAATGGTGCATTTGAATTTGATTTTATAATATCTTTTAAATCCTGCGTGACTAATCCTTTTCTTCCAAAGCTTCCATCTTCCGTGTAATATATTGGCTGGATTTGGTTTTCTTCATTCCATTTAATCATTGATAAATCTTCTTTTTTTCTTGCTCCGTAAATTGCTACAAATCTTTTGCTGTGCTTTTTTAACTGCTTTAAAAATAAGCTTAAGCCGGCATAACCAATGCCACCACCTACAACGATATAATTATCATAATCTTCCGGAAATAGTCTGTTTCCAAGTGGTCCAAGGACGTTTATCGTTTCTCCTTCTTTCTTTTGAGAAATTGCCTGGGTTCCTTTTCCATAAACGTCATAGTAAACAACTATAGTGCCATCTTCTACATCGGCTATGGCAAAGGCTCTTCTAAGTAATGGGTCGTAAAAATCTTGAGGTGTTGGCTTTATCATGACAAAATGAGCCGGCTTTACAAAACTTGCAATTTCTGGGGCTTTCAGCTTTAGCATGTAAGTTTTCCCGGAGATAAATCTGTTTTCTAATATTAAAGCTTCAATATCTTTTATCAAGACTTCACTCCAAGAAATTTTAATATTTGTTCAACATGACCTTTAGCTTTTACATTTTTCCAAGCTTTTTTAATACTGCCATCAGGTGAAATTATAAATGTAGACCTAATAACTCCTTCTGTCTCTTTGCCATACATTACTTTTTTGCCATAAGCTCCATACTGTTTCATGACTTCTTTGTTTTTATCAGACAAAAGAATAAAATTCAAACCATACTTTTCTTTAAATTTTTTATGACTTTCAATGCTGTCCGGACTAACTCCAACGACTATAGCGTAATTTTGTAATATATTTAAATTATCTCTAAAATCGCATGCTTCCGTTGTACAACCGGGCGTGTCGTCCTTTGGATAAAAGTAAAGAATAACGTCTTTATCTTTTCCAAGATAATCTTTAAGGCAAAAATTAATCTCATTTCCTTTTTCATCAATTCCTGGCAGGCAGAAATCTATAGCTTTTTCCATCTTTAATCCTCCTTAATCCATGGTTTATATTCAAAAATCTGCTTGTATGTATATGGACAATTTTCTGGAAAATCTTTTTCTGTTGGCAATCTTCCAAAAAACTTTTTAGCTAATTCTTCATTTTCCGGTCTTTGAAACCAATATACTAAATCTATTACTACTCGTTTCCAAGCTTTTTCAATACTTTCAACTGCTTTTTGTTTTAAAGATGGATGCTCTAAAAAAAGTTTTTCTAAGCTCTTTCTTGCATGCAGTACGCTATTAATCCAGCCCTTACCTGAATATTCGTAAATTTTAAAATTATCAATCTTGTAAAGATGTTGTAAGATTACTGCCATGTAGTTTATTGCACTCTCCAAATGCTTCCTTCCCAAATCTTCAATCTCCTCAAGAAGATTTTCCCAATCAACAGAGTCATATTCTCTTTCTTTTAAAAGCTGAAGATTCTCATTTACCCATCTATAATAATCTTTTTCATACAATTCCTTTAAAAAGTCTTTACTTATGCTTTTAGTAGCCATATTGTCAGACCTCTACTTATACCTTTTTAACAATTCTTCTTCTATATCTGATAATTTAACGCCGGCATCAACCAAAGCAATCAGCAGATGAAAAAGTAAATCGGATGTTTCATACACAATTTCATCTTTATTTTTATTTTTTAACGCTATAACCGTTTCTACGGCTTCTTCACCAACTTTTTGAATTATTTTATCGCTTCCTTTTTTAAATAAAGATGCAACGTAAGAGCCTTCTGGCATGGTCTCTTTTCTTTCTTGAATCTTTTCATAGAGTTTATGAAGTATCTCAAAAGGAACCGGCTTGGAATCTTTTTCAAGATTTAGATTTCTATAAAAACAGCTTTCTTCTCCTGTATGGCATGCCGGACCTTCTTCTACAACAAGGTATATAATACTGTCTTCATCACAATCAACTTTTATATCCATGATTTTTTGATAATTTCCAGAAGTTTCACCTTTTTTCCATAAAGCATTTCTTGAACGGGAAAAATAAGTTGCATATCCGGATTTTAATGTTTCTTCAATGGCTTCTTTGTTTGCATATGCTTGCATTAATATTTTTCCGGTATAATAGTTTTGAGTAATAACCGGAATCAATCCATCTTGATTAAACTTTAAATTATCAAGGTTCAAAATTTATCTCCTACTATTTAAGATGGTATAGTAATTATTATATCACTACAACTTTTGGAAGGAGTTAATGAAAGCAGGGCAAACAGTTTTATATACATCTGAAAATGGCTGGTTTGATAAAAAAGGGTTTTATGTATTTGAAAAACCAATATTCAAGGCCGTTTATGACAATGACATTCTTAGGATAAATAAAAATGAAATAAAAACAAAAAGACCTTTACTGATTTTAGAAAAGCTTATAAAAAGACATAATCTTTATGCATTGGGATTTATTGGTTATGACTTTAATAAGCATATTCTAAATTCTAAAAATTTAAAGAAGGATGATTTAGCTTTGCCAAAAATTTTTGTAAATCTATACAAAAAATTTGAGTTTAAAGAGCGTTTAGATTTACCACCCGAAAAATCAATAATCAAGCAGATAAAGTTTAACACAAGCAAATCTGAATTTATCCAAAAAGTAGAGAAAATAAAAGATTACATATCAAAAGGAGATATATATCAAGCCAATCTATCTCATAGAATTGATGTTTATGGAATATTCTATCCTTTTAGCGTCTTTTTAAATCTTGTGAAAACTCAGCCCACGCCTTACATGATGTTTATAAAAGATTTAAATTTTTCTCTTATTTCCGGCTCTATGGAGCTTTTTTTAGAAAAGAAAGGAAGAGAGATAATCACAAAGCCAATAAAAGGTACTATAAAAAGAGGTTTAAATGAGTTGGAAGATGAAGTATTAAAAAATCAGCTTATAAATTCTGAAAAAGAAAGAGCAGAAAATTTAATGATTACAGATTTAATGAGAAATGATTTATCAAAAATAGCCAATAATGTAAAAGTAGAAGAGCTTTTTAAAGTAGATAAGTATTCAACACTATTTCAGATGAGTTCTACTGTGAAAGGGATATTAAAAGAAAAACTATCTTTTGAAGAAGTTATTTTAAATACGTTCCCGCCCGGGTCTGTAACCGGAGCACCAAAAAAAAGATCTATGGAAATTATAGATGAGCTTGAAGACAAAAAAAGGTCTGTTTATTGTGGAGCAACGTTTTTGATAAAACCAAATTTAGACTTTGTTTTGAGCGTGGCTATAAGGCAAATGATTTTTACAAAAGATAGATGTTCAATCTATGTTGGAAGTGGTATTGTTTGGGATTCTGACCCGGTTAAGGAGTATGAAGAGACTTTGATTAAAGCGAAAGCTAATTTAAAGAGTTTGGATTTTGATATAGATTTGGTAAGTAATTAAGTTAGGTAATACTTCGGGATGAGGAGTTTGGTTAAAACAGATGGCTCTTTGTACGGCTATAGATGACTATAATTTACTTCCAAATTCTCATGCTCTTTATTGTCTTTTTAAGTAGTAGACCATTTGGATTTATGTCCTTAAGATGACATAGAAAGGTTGAATGATAAGCATTAGAAAAAATAATCTTTTTATTCATTCTGCAGCCGGCGAAGAATCTCATCTTTTTTCTATTCAAGTCAAAAAAATCAAAAAAGAGACCTTTTCGGACTTACGGACTCGGGATGATAAATAAAGCGGAAAAGTGGAAGAGCAGGGGCGATTCATGAATCGCCATTACAGAAGAGAATGGGAAGTTAATGTTGGAATATTGTCATTTTGCTGCCGGCTAAGAATCTCCACCTTTTACCTCTCATTTTCTCACCTTATCTAAAAGAGGAGATCCTTCGGACTTATGTCCTCAGGATGAGAGAAAAGGTAAACTCATTTTTTTAAATCAACCAACTTTTGCACCATCGCCTTTCTTAAGCAATTCTTCTACGTCTACCTCTTGCATTACATAAACTTTATCGCCCTCTCTAACTCTTTCAACTGTCTTTAAACCTACAACCATTCCTCTTTCTGCAACTTCAATATTTTTTCTATCAACCTGCATAGACTCAACTTTTTGTCTTACAACGCCGGTAGTTTTTCCGATTATATGGATAGTATCTCCTATTTTCATAGGATTGTTTATAATTCTTACTTCAGCAACACTTATTTTTGGATAGTACTTGATTACTTCACCAACGTATACTTTCTTCTCTTTTGCTATACTTTGATTTAAACCAAACAATCCTTGACCAAAGTAAAAACCACTGTCCCATTCTCTATGGTATGCCCTTTCTAATAGGTCCCAAAGGTCTTGGTAGCCTTTTGTCTGCCACTCTCCGTTTATTATTCTATCCCTTGCCTCTCTATAAGCATAGGTTACAAGGTATGCATAATCAGGATTTTTATTCCTTCCTTCAATCTTCCAACTATCAGCCCACATCAACCTATCAACAAAATTAATGGTAACCAAATCTCTTGCAGATAAAACATAATCTGAACCAAGAATAAAATCTGTTCCGGTGTTTTTTGAAGTTATTTTTACTTCAAATTCATGTCTGCAAACTTGATAACATTCTCCTCTGTTGCCGGATGTTTCAAATACATCATGGCTTAAAAAGCATCTTCCAGAAATAGCCATACACATTGCACCGTGGATAAATATTTCAATCTCAAGATTTGTTTTTTCTTTGAGCTGGATTAGCCCATCAAGCTTTACTTCCCTTGCAGGAACTATTCTTTTTACACCAAGTTCTTCATAAAACTTTGCAGCTTGTGAGTTAGAAACAGAAGCCATTGTTGATAAATGTGTAGTGATGCCTCTCTTTATGGCACCGGATAATACTGCCATATCCCAACCTATAACTGCATCAACACCTATCTCTTTCAACTGGTCTAATGTCTCATTTACCCAAGGCAAGTCATCTTCAAACACTATGGAGTTTAAGACTATATACTGCTTTATACTTTTGTCCTGAGTAATCTTTCTAATTTCTTTTACATCGTTTATGTCAAATTCAGACTTTAAAGCCCTTTGATTTAATTTTCCAACACCCATATAAATTGCGTCTGCGCCAGCTTTAATAACAGCTGCAAGTCCTTCATAATGCCCTACCGGAGCTAAAATTTCTGGTTTATTCATAAAATTTCACCTCTTACTTAATCAATATTTTGTTTTTTATAATAATATATGCAAATCAACCCTTATATGATAATTCTCATTCTAAAGAAATCCTTCTAAGTCTCAATGCGTTTAAAACTACTGTAATTGAGCTAAACGCCATAGCCATACCTGCATACATTGGATTCAATAAAATTCCAAAGATTGGATATAGAAAGCCGGCAGCAACAGGAATTCCAATCAAATTATATACATAAGCCCAAAATAGATTCTGCTTTATTATTTTTAGTCCTTTCTCTGCTAATACCACAGCTTTTATTACACCTTTAAGATTAGAATTTAGCAGTATTATATCTCCTGCATCTTTTGTAATATCAGAAGCTGATTCTACTGCTAGGCCAACATCACATTCAGCCATTGCGGGAGCATCATTTATTCCATCTCCTACAAAAACTATACTTTTTTCATAATCTGATTTTAAGTTTTTGATAAATTTATATTTATCTATTGGCGTCAACTGCCAATAAACCTCATCTATGCCAAGAGTTTTAGCTACATTTTTTGCTACCTTCTCGTTATCCCCTGTTAGCAGAACAGTTTTTACACCTTTATTTTTAAACCACTTTACAACTTCAAAAGCTTCTTTTTTTATACTATCTGAAACAGCCAAAGCTAGCACAATCCTATCATCAACAGCACCAAAGATTACAGTGTAGCCGTTTTCTTCATTTTTCTTTAAAAATTCTAAAAATTCATCTGATATGTTTATACCAATCTCTTCAAAAAGCTTTTTATTTCCAATGTACAAATTTTTGTTATCAAAAATGCCAGTTATTCCTCTTCCTGCTAAAATCTGCTTTTGAGAGATATTAACAAAATTAAAGCCGTTTTCTTTCATAAAATTTACGATTGATTGAGAAATAGGATGGTTAATATCTTTCTCCAAAGATAAAATCATTTCTAACTCTTCTTTACTTCCTTTGTACAATGTATCTACAACTTGAAATTTACCTTCTGTTAATGTCCCTGTTTTGTCAAAAATTACAATACCTATATCTTTTAGATTTTCAATTACTTCAGGATTTTTGATTAAAATTTCTTCTTTTGCAGCCCTACCAACGATATTAACTATTGCAATTGGAGTAGCAAGTCCCAAAGCACAAGGACAAGCTATAACAAGAACAGCTAAAGCTGTTGTAAATGCAAAATTTAGTGGATATCCAAGATAGTACCAAATGTTAAACACTATAATAGCAAAGATTAAAACAGATGGCACAAAAACCTGAGATATTCTATCTGCCAACTGACCAATTTTCGGCTTTTTTGATTGTGCATCAAGAAGTAGGTTTATAATCTGATTTAAAACACTATCTTTTGCGTTTTTTGTCGCTTTTATCTTGATTACACCAACTTTATTTATACTTCCCCCTAAAACTTCATCACCTTCCTTTTTATATACAAGGTTAGACTCCCCTGTTAAAAACGACTGTTCAACCTCTGTCTGACCTTCTATGATAATTCCATCAACAGGTATTTTGTCACCAGGTCTAACAATTACAATATCGCCTTTAACTATATTTTCCGCCTTTACATGATATTCTTTCCCATCAACTATGATGGTTGCATAAGTTGGCTTTAAAGATAGTAGATTTTTCATAAAGTCTGTTGCTTTTAATTTTGACTTTTGCTCTAAGTATCTACCAAGTAAAACAAATGTAATGATAGCAGATGACCCTTCAAAATATACATGTCTCATATTTTCTGGAAAAAAAGAAGGAAAAAGTAAGACTAATATAGAATAAAAATAAGCTGAAAAAGTTCCAAGAGAAACAAGCAGATTCATGTCTGCAAGTCTATTTTTTAAAGACATAAATGAAGATTTATAAAATTCATAACCACCATAAAACTGAATTATTGATGCAATGATAAACTGAAAGTATTCATTGTAGGAAAATTTTATAAACATTGATAAAACAAGAAGAGAAAAGAGGGAAAGAGAAACTATTAGCCTATGTCTTAGATTATTTAACTCTTCTAACTTTTTTTTTCAAAATTTTCTAAATCAAAGGAAGCATCGTATCCAAGTTCTTTTATTTTATCCACTATTTGCTGTTTGGTTATTTTAGTTGGGTCAAATGTGAAAACACCTTTTGAAGTAGCAAAGTTTACAGAAGCTTCTTTAACTCCATCAATCATTTTTAACGTTGCTTCTATTCCAGCTGCACAGCCTGCACAATGCATTCCTGAGATATTAAGTTGTATAGTTTCTAACTCATCGGATAAACTTTCATTTTTTTCTTGATTAGACTTCTTTCCAAAAAAGAACCAACTAATACCACCAATTAAAGCTAATGATATACTAAGCATCGTAAAATCTTTCATTTCTCACTCCTCCGAGCTATGTGCTTCTTCGTGATGAGATTTTGCTAAAAAGTAAATAGCCAATGCTATTAAAAGTATTCCTATTGAAAGATAAAGCAAGTTTAAAACTTCTTCATACTTAAAACTAACAGCGTGTTTAAAAAATGTAACAATTAAGACCATAACTATAACTTTAGCAAGCTTATCTTTTAATTGGTCAAGAGAGTGAACAACAAGGATTTTAGAAGATTTTGTTTCTTTTTCCGCATAGTCTATTTTACTTATAAACAATTCATAAAGTCCAATACCAAATATTAAAAGCACTGTTGATATCAAATAAGCATCAATTGCACTTATTATATGGGTAATAGCATCTTTATGAAAGTTTTCATAGGCTTGAGGGTCTGAAAAAGCATGAAACATTTCACTAAAAACAAGATAAATATCATATGATCCTATTATGGTTAAAGTTAAAGCAGCAAGGACTGATGCAACTACTGCAAGAATTACCATCAATCGTGATTCCCATAGCATCCTTTCAAATATCTGTTCAATCAAACCAAAAAACTTATCCACATTATTCCTCTTTTTGTAGAGTTTTTTGATTTTATTTTATCATAATAATAAACTTCACTTAATTATATCTAAGATTTCAGAATCATCTAAAATTGCAGATTTATAGAAGATTAAGATGAGATAATCATTAATCTGTCTAACAATTATAAATTCACAACCAGTTTTTAAATTCAAATCGTCGTTTACATAAGTTTTTGGAATTAAATTATAATCATCCAATATTTCTTCATTAAAATTTAACAATCCTTTTTTTAACTTCTCTTTTGTGTTTATGTTAAACAGGACTAAACCATTACAGTTTAAATTTTCATACAATTCTTTAATAAAGATCTCTTGGTCTAATTTACCGGATTTGAACATTTTTACTGCTGTGCTTAAGTCATAAAATTTCCTATAAAATTCAGATTTATCATTACATTTAAGATTTTCTATATACAGATTTTTTGCAAGACTATTAATCTCTTCCTTTTGTTTTTCAAGTAGGCTCTTATCTGAAAAGTATTTTAAAAGTACCAACCAAAATCCTAAAATTATAAATATATAAGTAAAATCAAAAAATCCAGATAGATATAGAGCTACTCCAAAAATAGATATTGTATAAATGCTCATAAATACAAGGTCTATTAAATTTTCAACAAAGAAAATAAAAGTTATGAAAAATAGAGAAAAATAAATATTTCCGGTTGTATACATGAAATAATTAATAAGCAAAACATCAAATAAAAATAAAAGATGTTTTAAAAATTTATGATTATGTAAAGGATAAAGAACTAACGTTCCAACAAAATAAGCAATGGACAGCAAAGTTAAAGGTGTTTTAAAGTCATAATTATAAAGTTGAACGTAAATTATTATTGATAAAGCTAAGATAAATCTTATTAAAATTTGAAGAAACGCGGCATTATTATTCATTCAAAAATCTTCTTTGAAATCAAATTTATTGTAAAAACTATTTTATTTTTAAAATCTTCAGAAAAAAATTTTTTGTCCAAAATTTTATAAAATTCATTTGGATAGGGTTTTAACCATAATGTGTTAATACCTTCAAATTCAAAATTAAAATCTTTATCTAAGATTAACGATGTATCCAATCCATTATTTTCTATCAATTTCTCCAATCTTTTAATTAAATTTTTATTTATATTATTAACTGCCAATTTTTCATTCCCTACGCCAGCATTGTTTAACAAAAAAAGCAGTAAAATATCATCTTTTTTTAGTTCTTTTAAATTTTTTCTCAAGCATTGAAAATCATTATTAAAATTTATAAAAAATCTGGTACGAAATCCTTTTGGGTAGCCGACTTTCATATATCTATCTAAAATTTCTTTAAAGACGATATATGTTGAAAAATCTGAAAGTTTTTCTAAATCTTTGATGCTTAAATAATATATAAAAAACTTATCACCGTAGCCTATATCAAAAAAGATGCAGCTGTTATCTTTTTCACCTACAACATTTAATTTTAAATCAGGATGCTTCTTTAAATCTTTTTGAATAATCTTTTCTATCTTTTTCAACCTATCTCAATAACCCAGTGTTTATATTTGTCGTTTTTACCTCTTACTGCATCAAAGTATATATCTTTAATCATCTTTGTTATTTTCCCAACTTTACCATCTGCTATCGGCTTACCATCTATCTCAATTACCGGAGAAATTTGCGCTCCTGTTCCACAGAAGAATACTTCATCAGCCACGTAAAGCTCTGTTCTTGAAATGCTTCTTTCTACAACAGGTATATTTAAATCTCTTGCTATTTCCATAACCGCATATCTTGTTATTCCCTCTAAAATATCATCGCTTACCGGCGGGGTTATAAGCTTTCCGTTTCTAACGATGAAAATATTTTCTGCACTACCTTCAGAGACATAACCGTTTTTGTTTAATACGATTGCTTCTTCTGCTCCGGCTAATAATGCTTCTGTTTTTGCCATTGCTGAGTTTACATAAGCACCTGTAACCTTTAATCTTGGTGGAATCATGTTATCATTTAATCTTGTCCAAGAAGAAACCTTAGCTTTAATTCCTTTATCAGTGTCTATGTAATCTCCAAGAGGTAATGTATAAATTGCAATTTTCGCAGTGTATCCGATTAATTTTGGTCCAATTGCTAAATCAGAGAAATACACAATCGGTCTTATATAAACATCTTCTTTATGATTGTTAACTTTAACCAACTGTGCTGTTATGTCTACAAGCTGGTCTATCGTTTCTTCAATACTCATGTTTAATATTTTCATATTTTTAAATAGTCTTTCATAATGTTCTTTAAAAAATAAGCCGTACATTTTATCATTTTCTTTGTTGTAATAAGCCCTGATTCCTTCAAATACTGCTGTTCCATAGTGGAAAGAGTTGGTTTTTATGCTGATTTTTGCTTCTTCTTCCGGGACAAATTTGTTTTCAAAATATACTATTGCCATACATTTCCTCCAATTTTTTATTTAAAAAATTTTATCACTTTATACACAAGCTTGCAATTTAAATAAAAAAAATGATAGAATATTAAAATTAATTTTTATTTTAGGAGGAGAAAAGGTTAATGGCAACGGTAATAGTAGAAGGTGATTTTGAGAAAGCATTAAAAAAATTCAAAAAAATAATCGAGAAAGAAGGTATTCTCACAGAATATAAAAGAAGAGAATTTTATGAAAAACCATCTGTAAAAAGAAAAAGAAAAGAAAGAGCTGCAAGAAAAAGATTAATTAAAGCATTAAAGAAAAAAGGATTATTATAATATGGCTGCAGAGCTTTTTAATAAGCTCCAAGAAGAGATGAAAGCCGCGATGAAAAGCGGCGATAAAGATAAGCTATCAACAATCAGAATGCTAATCTCTGAAATCAAAAAAGTTCAAATCGATTCAAAAAAAGAGCTTTCTGACGAAGAGATAATTTCTATACTGCAAAAATACATAAAGCAAAGAAAAGAAGCATATGCACAGTATGAACAAGCCGGCAGAAAAGATTTAGCAGAAAAAGAGTTAAAAGAAATAGAGATAGTTCAGCAATTTTTACCACCGCCATTATCAGAAGAAGAGCTAATAAAAATAGTTGAAGAGACAATTCAGGAAGTTGGCGCTTCTTCTATAAAAGATATGGGGAAAGTGGTTAAAGCGGTTATGGATAAAGTAAAGGGAAGAGCAGAAGGGTCTTTAATCAGTAAGATAGTTAAAGAAAAGTTAAGTTAAAAACTTCTTTTGACGAAATATTCATTATGGTTGATTTAATTTTATTGCTAACTTTTATTTATTTGACATTTAATGGTCTTTACAGAGGATTTTTTAATATTTTCTTGAAAATTCTTGGATTTGGTTTAGGAGTTTTTTTAGGATATTTGTTCTATAAACCGCTTAGTATCTTCTTTAGTAAAGTTTTCTCAGGAAATATTTTGATTATAGATTTCATGGCTTTTTCTTTCATAGTATTACTTACATTAGGACTGAGCATCATTGTTGATAGTTTACTAAAAAAAAGACTTTATACTATCAAATATGTAAAACTTACAGACAGAATACTTGGCGGATTACTTGCTATTGGTATCTTTAGTTTTTCTTTATTTATAATCTCAGAAGTGAAAAACAAAAATAAAATCTTAAACACTCTCCTTTCAAATTCAAAACTTGTCTCTACAATTGAAAGGTTCAAACAGTCAAATTCTAATTGATTCTATCTTCTTATTGACTTAGATTTATTTTAAAGTCTTTAAGGAGTAGGGATGTTCTAAAATTCTTGCAAGTTGTATAATGTATGCGTAAAATGAGCTTACTTTTGTTCGTTATCCTAAGGACATAAGTCCAAAGGATCTCCTCTTTTGATTTTTTGATTTAAAAAATGAGATTCTTCGCTGACGCTCAGGATGTTCTATGTTAAATGTCAAGTACAAAAATTTTCATCAAATGGTCTTTTATTCTTTAATACACCATATGCCTGCCTTAATAACTTATGTGCTACAGCTACTAATGCTAACTTTTTAGCCTTACCTTTACTTACTAATCTTTCGTATAATTCTCTGCAGTATTTGTTAAACCTTATTGCTGATAATGCTGCCATGTATAATATTTTCCTTGCATATGGATTTCCCATCTTTTTTATCCAGCCACTTTTCTTTACACATGCTGCACTTTCATATGGGCTTGGATTAATTCCTATAAAACTCGATATATCTTTTACACTCTTAAATCTTTCAAAATTTCCATATACTGATATTATCATTCCTATAGTCCTATCACTTATACCAGGTATGCTTTTTAAAAGTTTGTATTCCTCTTGATAATTCTTCTTAGACAATTCTTTTATCTCTTTCTCAAGTTCTTTTATGTTTTTTTCTATTTTTCTAATTAGCTCATCGTAATATTCTAAATTCTCTTTCAATTTTTTCATTGGTACATGACTTAATGATTCTCTTTTGTTTCTTAGCATTGTAAGCTGCTGTTGTAAGTCTTCCAATATCTTTAGTTTTACTTCTATTTCTTTTTCTACATCTGATTTTGGTTTATAAAGCTCTCCATCGAAAAACGTTCTTCCATACTCTGCTATAAAGAATGAATCAGCTTTATCTGTTTTAACTCTTGTCATTTTAGCTTCCATAAATTTCTTTATTGAAAATGGATTTACTACTGCTACTTTATAGTCATTTTCATACAGATAATTAGCAAGCTTTAAATGGTAAACTCCCGTATGCTCCATTATGATAAGCATATCTGACTTTTTAAACTTCTTAAGGTAAGGCTTTACTTTCATTTCAAACTCAACTGGGTCAGATTTAACTTCAAAAGTTTCTTTCTTGTTATCATACAAAACTGTAGCAGTGAATGAGTTTTTAGATACATCAACTCCTATAACAATTTTGTAGCTGTTCATAATAGTACCTCCTTTCATAAAATACTTGACATGAAAGAAACTTCCTGATAACCTATCATCGTAGTTAAATACAGGCTTAAAAGCCTAATGTTCTGATTCAGGTTTTAGGAAGTAGAGGAAGGACAGTCTAAAACATCCTGATCGGTCTTAAAAGACCAATGACAGAAACTTGATCTGTCCTTCTTTTTTTCTCCCATGTCTATAATTATTATAAAACTTATTCTCTTATAGTTTAAAAAATTTTTAGTATATTTAATATACGATGACATCATTAATGTTTTCGTCATCCTGAGGCCGAAGGCCGAAGGCCGAAGGATCTCCTCTTTTATTGTTATTTGAAAGTAAGAGGAGGTAAAAAAGAGATTCTTTGCCGGCTACAGAATGATAATGTTGATTTTGCAAGCAGTTTCTAAAAGGAGTATAGCTATGAATGTAATAATTTATGGATCTTATGGTTTTGTTGGTAGATATATAGTTAGAAATCTGTACAATAAAGTTAATCTTATTTTGCCTGCAAGAAATATAAAAAAAATTCAGGAAGTATTTAAAGATTTATCTTTAATAAATTATGTTCAAATAAACGAGGATAACATTCAAGAGCCTATTTATAAATTTAATCCGGACATGGTAATCAATCTAATCGGAATACTCACAGAAACAAGCAATCAAACATTTGAAAAGGTTCATTTTGAAATAACAAAGAGCTTAGTAGATGCAAGTAAAGCCGTCGGTGTTAAGAAATTTATTCAGATGTCTGCCCTTGGTGCTGATATTAATTCTAAAAGCAGATATCTAAAAACCAAGACAATGGCTGAAGAGTATATTATAAAATCTGGATTGAATTATGTCATTTTTAGACCTTCTATTATAATTGGGAGAGAGCAAAAACTGTTTGAAGATTTTAGATTCTACAGCAAGATAACTCCAATATTTATGGCCCCCTATGACGCAAAAGTGCAGCCTGTAAGCGTTTTAGATGTTGCAGATTGTTTTGAAAAGGCTGTTATTTCTGATATAAAAAATGAGATTTTTGAGCTATGCGGTAATGAAGTTATAAATTATGTTGAACTTTTTAAATTTGCCTTAGATTTTATAGGTGTCAAAAGAGTTGTTATGCCTGTGCCAAAGAAAACATTTAAACTACTTTTACCAATATTCTCTTTTATGCCTAAACCTATCATGACTTTAGATCAGTATTATATGCTTGATAAGGACAATGTTTGCAGTGGAAAATATAAAGGAGTTAAAGACCTATTGGGTTTTATAAGAGATTGGAAAAAGGATTTTTAAGATATATTTGGTTTTGGTTCAGATATATAATATCCTTGTGAATAATCTATTCCCATTTCTACAACTTTATCAAAAACTTCTTTTGAATGAACAAATTCAGCAATAGTTTTAATACCAAGTTTTTTTGCAAAACCAACGATCGTTTCAACAACTATTTGAGAGTTTTTATCTGTATCTAAATTTTTTATTAATGATGCGTCAATTTTTAGATAGTCAACATCTAAGTTTAAAATATGTGCAAAATTAGAATATCCTGAACCAAAGTCATCTATTGCTATTTTGCAACCATACTCTTTAACATTTTTTATAAATTGAGAAACTTCTGCATAGTTTTCTATTCCTTCAGATTCTAAAATTTCAAAAGTTATTTTTAAATTATTATTTTTTAATGTATTAAGTATATGCGAAACAATATCCTCATTTAAAATATCCATTACCGAAATGTTTATGGAAATTTCATGGTCTTTTGCATACTTAATAATTTCAGAAAAAACTTTTTTAGTTATTTCTGGATAAAGTTTAGATTTTTTTGCAACTTCCAAAAAGAAAAAAGGAGAAATGATTTTATCTTCTAATTTTAGTCTGATTAAACTTTCATATTTTTCGATTTTGTTTGTTTGGTTATTAAATATTCCTTGATAATATACTATTAAGTTATCTTGATTTATAGCATCTTTTAGTACATTCAACCAGTATCTATTTTCCTGATATTTCTTTTGAATATTTAAATCTTCTCTATAAAACATGTAAGGCTTTTTTTGTTGCTTTGCATATTTCAAAGCCATGTCTGCTTTTTCAAGAAGATTTTTATAATTTCCTTCTGTACTATCAGCAATTCCTAAGGTTATATCTATTTTTATTGAATAACCATTAATCTCTATTGGATTTGATTCTATATAATAGATTAATCCATTAATAAACATTTCAAAAGCGTTTTGCGGAAAATACCTGTCCACCAAGATTGCGAATTCATCACCAGAAAGTTTATATACCTGTAAGTTATGATTACTTACAAAAGACTTTAATCTTTCAGCCAAAGTTTTAAGTATCTTATCACCAACCTCATATCCATATACATCGTTAATCTCTTTAAATGAGTCTATGTTTATTAATATAAGCTTTACATTTTTTTATCTTTTAAATCTTCAATAAGTTTTAGTCTGTTATATAAACCTGTAAGTTTATCTGTTAAATGGATTTCTTTTTCTTTTGTTATATCTCTCTTAATTCCAACGTAATAAAGAATTTTTCCATTTTCATCTTTTATTGGAAATGCAAATAATTCAATATCCTTTACTTTTCCATCTATGGTTTTACTTTCAACTTCTCCAAAGAATGAGCCTTTATCTTCCATTGTTTTTAATATCTTTTTAAATTCTTCCTCTGACAAATGAATAGCCGGAGTTTTACCTTTTAGCTCTTCAATTGAATAACCTATTAGCTCTTGGTGTGATTTATTTTGTTCTATATAACGTCCTTCTGGATCCAAGATAGCAACAGCATCTTTAATATTTAAGAAAACTTGATATATGAGATTATACCTTTCTTCATATAATCTGCTTAGATTTTCTAACGATTTATTAAGGTGGTCTATGTGTGTTAAATCTCTTGCATTGATTATAAGATATCTTATATTTCCATTCTCATCATATACGGCATTAACGTTTTTTACTACATGAATTAAACTACCATCCTTTTTTCTAAAAACCGTCTCTTGGTCTAAACATTTGCCCATTTCTTTAACGCTAACCATACATGCGTTATATATTTCATCTTCAACAGAGACTATTCTAATACTTTTTCCAATTATTTCATCTCTATTATACCCCAGCAAGTTTACAAAAGCATCATTTACATATAAAACATTGCCATCTAAATCTATTGTAAAGATAATATCAGGAGATTTATCTATTACTTCACATAGAATATCTATATTTGCTTCTTCATTTAAAAACACTACTCTTTTCTCCTATAATAATCATATTTTAGATTTCTAAACCAAATTTTGGCTTCCTCTTCTGTATCAAATGGTTTAGATTTTAAAGGCATAGGATGGTTTGTATAAAATAGCCATATGTATTTACCATCTTCATAAATTAATTTTACTGCAGAAACATTTTCCATCATTACATAATAATTATCGTCAATTTCCTGAAACATTTTAGCCCTCATTTTTCATTACTTTTAGCTCTTTATGTTTTTTAATAAACCATCTTATTGATGATATAGCTATAATCGTTAATGTTATAGAACCTGAAATAAGCTTTGCAGTTGTGATATCCATATCAAAGATTCTAAACAAACTAAACCATATGAAAACATATGCTAAATAAGAACCATAGAGCAAAAGAGCTATAGATAAAGATTCCCAAATTATTTTTCCGACCATAAAAATCTCCTATCTTGAAATTTTATTCTTTATAGTATATTTTAACCTATTTGAAAATATGGAGGTAAGAGTGTTCCAAAATTTTCGTAAGCTTACCTTTCCGTGTCAGCCTACTGCAGAACGACGATGTTGATTTTTGCAAGCAGTCTTATATGGAGGTTTTGAATGTTTTTAGTAGTCTTTTTCAGTATATACGGATTTATGCATCTTTACTTTATTAAAAAGTTAAAATCGGCTTTTAATATCAGGTCTAAATTTTTATATTTAATTCTGATAATGACCTTATCTCCTGCGTTTTATAAGTATTACGATAAGCTTGGATATGATAATTACTATATGTCTCTTTTTATCCTACTTTGGATGGGCTTTATTATGCTTTTTTTCTTGTATTATCTTTTTATAGATATTTATCATTTTATTTTAAAAATTTCGGAAAGAATATTAAAACATAATCCACTGTCCCACATTAGCAGTTTTAAGGGTTTTATATTTATTACTGTTTTGACATTATCTTCAATGGCTTATGGATATTATGAAACTTTGAATTTAAAAGTTTACAAGTTTGAGATTTATTCAGATAAGATTAAAAGAGATGTTAAAATTCTTCATATTTCTGACCTGCATCTAAATCAAGTCATGAGAGAGAATAAAATAAATCTTGTTTTTGATGTTTATAACAAAGAAAAGCCGGATATTGTAATCTCAACCGGTGATTTGGTAGATGGTTATGTTCTTAATAAAGAAAGCTATATAAACCTGTTAAATCAGATGAATCCACCCCTTGGAAAGTATGCTATTCTTGGGAATCATGAATATTATAATGATGTAAACCAAGCGATAGAATTTACTAAAAAAGCCGGGTTTAAGGTTTTGAGAGATGAAATATTTTCTATTCAAGATTTAACTTTTGTTGGAGTTGATGACGAAGAGGCTGAAAGGTTTAAAGTAAGAAAATTAATACCGGAAAAAGAGTTATTTAAAAGCGTTGATGATTCTAAATTTATTATCTTTTTAAAACATCAACCAAAGCTTGACAATGATTTAATTGGTAAATTTGACCTGATGCTTGCGGGTCATACTCATGGAGGCGTTCTTTGGCCTGTAAAATTTATTTTGAGAAAGATTTTTATAACAGATGCAGGATTTTTAAAGATTAATAATAGTTATATCTTTGTAAGTAGAGGAATAGGAACAGGTGGACCACCAATTAGGATTGGATGTCCTCCGGATATGGCTATTTTTTACATTAAAAGCTCCTCCAGATGAAATTATCCACCCGGAGGAGAGGAGGTTAGTATCATGAGAAAAGTATTAAATATTATAAATCAGTCTTCAAATGTAAAGTAAACCTTTTCTGATTTAATAAAGATAAACTCATCTTTTTCCGGGTTGTATGCAGTTAGTTTGTTTCCAAGACATGCACCTGTGTCAATGCCATAACAAAGATTATTTATATAAGGTTCATCAAAAACTACATGACCGTAAACAATTTTAGGTGAGTTTTCCTCAATCTTTCTGTATTTTGTCCAATCTTTTCTCTCTGGAAATCCTTTTTCTGTGTATTTTCCTGTTGTTTCTCCGTATAAAACAAAGCTTTTAACTTGCTTGTCAGTCCTTCCTGTAAACTCATCTTTTATTCCTGCATGCGCAACTACTACGTTATTATTAACGATTATGTAAAGTGGTAATGCTTCGTAATATGAAATTATTTTTTCTCTAAGCTCTTCTTGAAGGTTTTTGTTTAAGGCTAAAAATTCCGATACTGTTTTTTGCATTCCGTAGGATATGTTTACATTGTTTCCTTTTAGCCATCTAACAAATTTATCAAGATGATTACTTTTTACTTCATAGTATTCTTTTTGATAATAAAGGTCTATTGTGTAAAGCAACGTTTTTAAATTGTAATCTCCTCTATCTATTGTATCTCCAACAGAGATAATAATTAAGTCTTTCCCGTACTTTTCTTTGGCCACGCTTATTAATCTTTTAAACTCGTTATAACAACCATGTATATCTCCGACTACTATATATGGTTTTTTAAGTTGTAAATTTAAATAATATTCAATACTTATAAATTAAGTCCTTCATAAACTTTGTCTATATTGTGTCTCATCATATTTAAGTAATCTCCTGTCTCACCCATAGAGTCAAGAAAAATTACTTTTGCTCCTGTTTGAGATATGACGATATTGGCAGTCTTTGGATTGAAAAACTGCTTTGATGTAAAAATTGCTTTTACATTATATTTTTTGATTTTTTGAATCACTTCTATCAAATGTTTTGGTGATGGCTCTCTTCCATGACCCATTTCTATCTCTGCAAGATAGATAAGATTAAATCTTTTTACAAAGTAAGGAAATTCATAGTGATAAGATACAAAGTATTTATTTTTAACTGATGAAAGTTTTGTTTTTCCATAGTTTAAAATTTCATTTACTTTTTTTTCAAATTCTAAATAGTTTGATTTATAAAATTGTGCATTTTGTTTATCTTTGGATATCAAAAAATCCATAACTGCTTTTGCTACTACTTTTACATTTTCCGGGTCTAACCATACTGCCGGATGGATTTCATCATGGTCTTCTTCTTTTAAAAGAAACATTCCTTTGAGGTTTGTTATCTGTATTAATTTTTCTTTTTTAAGATTTTTTGTAAGGCTTGATATGTTTGGCTCTCCATAGCCTATAAATATAAATAAATCGCTTTCATATACTTTTTTTATATCCATCGGCTTGTATTCGTAAGTATGAAAGTTTACGTTTGAAGGGATTATATAAGCCACATTTACTTTATCTTTCCCAACTTCTTTTACTATATCTGCTAAAGGTTTTATAGTGGTTGTGATTTTAACTTCTGCAAATGAAAAACCAAAAAGCAGTAAAACTGATAAAATTATCCTTTTCAATGCTTCAACCTCAACTTTTCTTTTAACTCTTCTGCCGATTTTAATAGCCTATGTGATATTTCCGGTGTAAGGGTCATGTATTGATTTAAAGATTTAAAAGTATTTGGAACTGTTTTAAAGTTAATCAATGCTTTTTCTCTGATTTCTTTTAAAGATGGAAGGTTTCTTGCCAGCTCACCATTTTCAATATAAAGTTTGAGCATTTTAACAGAGTCATCAAAATGTTCATCAAAATGTCCTACAATATCTTTAAAGATAGTGCCATTTTTGTAGATTCTAAAAAGCTGTTTTTTGAAAGGTAATGTCATTTTCTTTCTGCTTAACTTGATTTTTGGCTTTCTTTCATACTCTACCAATTTATAAGCACAATCTAAATATGGTAAATCTGCACTTGTTACAAGCTCTGTTCCAACACCGAAGCCATCAATCGGAGCTTTTTTATCCTGAATCAACTCCTTTATCTTATATTCGTTTATACCACCGCTGACAAAAATAATTGCATCTCTAAAACCGTTTGCATCAAGAAGCTTTCTTGCTTCTCTTGATAAAGTTGCTACATCTCCGCTGTCTAATCTGATGCCTTTTATTCTGATGCCAAGCCTTTTAGCTACTTTTATAGCGTTTTTTACACCTTCTAAGCTGTCGTATGTATCTACTAAAAAAATCGTGTTTTCCGGATAAATCGATGCAAAATCTTCAAAAGCCTTTTCTTCTGTATCGTGAGCCATTATGAAAGAGTGTGCCATTGTTCCATAGATTGGAATTCCGAAAGCCTTGCCTGCTAAAACATTTGATGTTCCCACAAAACCACCAATATAGCTACTTCTTGATGCTATCATTCCTGCGTCTGTGCCATGAGCTCTTCTCAGTCCAAAATCTACAAGTAGAGCTTTTTCAGCAACGCTGTAGCATCTTAAGGCTTTTGTTGCTACAAGGATTGAGATTTGAAGCGTGTTTATTAAAAATGTCTCAATAATTTGGGCTTCTATTAATGGGGCTTCTACTTGGACTATGGGTTCATTGGCAAAGACTATCTCTCCTTCATCTATGGCATATAAATTTCCTGTAAATTTAAAATTTCTAAGATATTCTAAAAACTCTTCTGAAAACCTGCCTGTTTGTCTTAAAAAATCTATATCTTCTTCTGTAAATTTTAAATTTAAGAGATAATCTATTAAAAGTTCAAGCCCTGCGTTTAAAAAATAGTTTCTTTTATTTGTCGGTCTGATAAAGAAATCAAAAACAGCAGTACCATTCATTCCTTTATTAAAATAGACCTGAGCCATTGTAAGCTCATACAGGTCTGTCAAAAGAGACATATTATCTTTATTTACAAATCTATCTACTGCCATTTTTACTCTTTTTCTGATAAATATTTAGCTAAAGTGTCGCTAAGCTGAGTAATGCTTCCTGCTCCGAGGGTTAGTATTACATCACCTTTTTGAATGATATTTTTTAACAGATTTTCTGCCTCTTCCAAATTTGATACATAATAAACATTATTTCCATACTCCCTGATTTTCTCTGCCAATTTTTCGCCTGAAACATTTTCAATTGGACTTTCGCCTGCTGAATAAACTTCCGTTACGATAGTAATATCCGGAATATCAAACGCTTTCGCAAATTCTTCAAATAAGGCATTTAATCTTGAATATCTATGAGGTTGAAATACTGCTATTATTCTTCTGTCTTTAAAATAATCTCTTGCTGCTGATAATGTTGCTTTTAGTTCTGTTGGATGGTGTGCGTAATCGTCAATGACAATGATATCGTTGGAGTATTTTATCTCAAACCTTCTTTTTGCATTTTTAAAGTTTTCTAAGCTTTCTTTTATGACACAAAAAGGAACGCTAAGCTCATTACATATTGCTATTGTAGCAAGGGCATTATAAACATTATGAATGCCTGGAACTGAAAGGTGTATCTCTCCAAAATCATTGACTTTAAATTTGTATCTACCATTTTCTAATCTCACATCATAAGCTCTAATATCTGCATCTTCTGAAAATCCAAATTTTATAACTTTTCTTTCAATGTAAGGCAAAATGCTTTTTACGTTTTCATCATCTATGTTAACAGCTGCTGCTCCATAAAATGGTACTTTATTTGCAAAGGCAACAAAAGCTTTTTTAATGTCTTCTAAGTCTTTATAAAATCCTATATGTTCTAAATCTATATTGTTTATAGAAACAATGGTCGGAGTTAATTTTAAAAAAGAACCATCGCTTTCATCTGATTCTGTGACTAAGAACTCTCCTCTTCCAAGCTTTGCATTACTGCCGTATGCTTCCAACTTACCGCCAATTACAACCGTTGGGTCAAATCCGGTTTTTCCAAGTACGGTTCCTACCATTGATGTTGTTGTTGTTTTTCCGTGACTTCCGGCAATGGCTATCCCATATTTGAATCTCATTAATTCAGCAAGCATCTCCCCTCTTGGTATTGTCGGAATTCCAAGCTGTTTTGCCTTTATCATTTCCGGGTTATCGGGTTTTACAGCTGATGAATACACTACAACATCCGCATCTTTAACATTTTCTTCACTATGCCCTATAAATATTTTTGCTCCAAGATTTCTCAATCTTTCAATCGTTGGAGACTCTTTTAAATCTGAACCTGTTATCGTGTATCCTTGGTTTAGCAATAATTCAGCTATGCCGTTCATTCCAGAACCGCCAATTCCAATAAAATGGATTTTTCTAACTTTACCTCTAAACACCTTTTCCTCCGTCTATAATTTCTTTTACTACTTCTGCATCGTCAAAATGCAATATTTTATCGCCAATTATCTGATAATTTTCATGTCCTTTCCCTGCTATTAAAATTATATCTTTTTCTTTTGCTAAACTGATAGCTTTTTCTATTGCCTGTTTTCTATCTACAATAGTTATTACTTTGTCTTTATCTTTTATTCCATCTAAGATATCTTCTATTATACTTAATGGGTCTTCATTTCTTGGATTATCAGATGTTAGAATTACAATATCAGATAGTTTTTCTGCCGTCTCTCCCATCAATGGTCTTTTTGTCTTGTCTCTGTTGCCACCTGCTCCAAACACTGCTATGATTCTATTTTCTTTGATTTCATTTAACGATTTTAAAATGTTTTCAAGTGCATCCGGTGTATGGGCATAATCTATAACAACTATAAAACCTTGCCCTTCTATTACTTCAAACCTTCCTTTAATCGGCTTTAGATGTAATGCTTTTTCTTCTAAGAATTTCAAATCAAAACCATCTTTTATAAGAAAAGAAACGGCAGCAGATAGATTATAAATATTAAAAACCCCTCTCAATTTTGTTTTGATTTTGCTTAATGTATCTTTATATTTATAGCTAAATTCAGTCTCAAAAAGTGAAAGTCTATAATCAAGAATCTTAAAATCTTCTGATGTTTTTCCGTATGTAATGATTTTGTCATCATTGACTTTTAAATGGTTTTTTAGATAATCTAAGATTCTTCTTCCATACTCATCATCTACATTTATGCTGTAAATTGCTTCTTTATTGAATTCATCAATCTGCTCAAAAATTCTTCTTTTTGCTAAGAAGTAATTTTCCATTGTTTGGTGATAATCAAGATGGTCTTGTGTTAGATTCGTAAAAATTCCACCATGAAACTTTGTTGAATAAACTCTATACTGGTCTGCTGCATGGGAAGAAACTTCTGCAACTACTACATCCGCCCCTTTATCTTTCATTACTTTAAGTGTTTTAAACCATTCTACTGGGTCTGGCGTTGTATGTCCTGAAGATAATATCTCATCTCCAACTCTGTAATTGATTGTCCCGATTACACCAACTTTATACCCGGCCATTTCATAATACTGGGCAAGTAAGTTTGATGTTGTAGTCTTTCCATTTGTTCCAGTAATTGCTATCACTTTTAACTTTTCAGATGGATTATCATAAAACCTGTTTGAAGCCAAAGCTAAAGACTTTCTGCCGTTATCTGTCAAAACAACAGTTATATTTTTTCCTTTTAAACTTTCAACATACTTTTCATCTTCTATAAAAATTACAGATGCACCATTTTTTATAGCTTCGTCAATAAAGTTATGACCATCTACCGATGTGCCTTTAATGGCAAAAAATGCGTAATTCTTCTCGACTTTTTTGCTGTTATTTGTAATTCCTTCTATAACTGTCTCTTGATTTCCATAAATTATTTTTTCATCTGTTAATATCTCTTTTAGTAATTTCATCAATGCTCCTTAAGGATAACAATTAAGGTTAGATGTAAAGCATTTTTTCAATTGTTAATCTTACACTTTCACCTAAAGCATTTAGATTATACCCACCTTCAAGCATGAAGACATAAGGAACATCTGCTGACTTTAAAATATTTTCTACTATCGTTCCAATTCCTTCTGTTGATACTTCTAAGTAAGTTAATGGGTCATCTTGATGTAAGTCATAACCGGCAGAAACAAGAATTATGTCTGGATTAAAAGACTTTACAAGCTCTGGCAGGGTTTGACTGTAAATTTCTGTATAGACTTCATCACCTGTACCGGCGGGCAGTGGAACATTATAAGTATATCCGTAGCCTTTTCCAACTCCTTTTTCATTTTTTGAACCGGTTCCCGGATAAAAGGGATATTCATGGGTTGAAAAGTAAAACACAGTGTCATCATCGTAGAAAGCTTTTTGTGTACCGTTTCCATGGTGGGCATCAAAATCTATTATAAAAACTTTATTAAAGCCTTTTTGCTGTACATATCTTGCTGTTATAGCAATATTATTAAAGATACAAAATCCCATTGCTTTATCTTTTTCTGCATGATGACCCGGTGGTCTTACAGCACAAAATGCCCTTTCTATCTTTCCATTAACGATATTATCGATTGCTTCAAGACCCGCACCTACTGCCATCACAGCAGCTTCATACGAATACTCTCCAACGTGTGTATCCGGGTCTAAATATCCACCACCGGCAGCACAAAAATCCATTATTTCTTGTGGATAGTAAATATCATGTATCAACGTTATTTCCTTAGCAGATGCTCTTCTTGGCTTTAGATGGATTAATTTATCCTTTATAGGTTCTAAATATTTATTTATGTAAATAAGTCTTTCCGGAGATTCTGGATGACCTATTCCTGTATCATGTTCTAAATATATATCATCATAAAAATAACCAACTTTCTTCACGATATTACCTCACAAATTGAATAATGATAAAATTATACAATACTTTAGGCATATTTTATTAACTCTTAAAGGAGAAAAAATGGAAAATATAAAAATAGTTGATAATATGGTGTTAAAAAATGCTTTAACAAAATTAAGAGATAAAAATTTAAAGTCTTCTCAAGTTAGAAAACAGATAGAGATAATAGCAAAGATTTTATTAATAGAAGCTTTAAAGAATGAAAATCCGATATACGCGGAAGTAGAAACACCCCTTGCTAAAGGTTCATTTGAAGCATTGGAAGAAGATAAATACGTTATTGTACCGATCTTAAGAGCCGGTTTGCCGATGTTGAATGGATGCTTAGAAGTTTTACCTGAGGCAAAAGCCGGATTTTTAGCAATAAAAAGAGATGAAGAAACATTAAAAAGTACATTATTTTATGAAAGACTTCCTGATTTAAACGGTAAAACTGTGATAATAGTCGACCCAATGGTTGCAACAGGTGGTTCTTTAGAGTATGCAATAAGTGTGATTAAAAAACATAATCCGGAGAAAATTATTTCATTAAATATAGTTGCATCTCCGGAAGGAATCAGAAATATAAGTAAATTTAAAGATGTTTTATTTTACATAGGTCAGATTGATAAAGAATTAAACGACAAAGGTTATATAATCCCAGGTATTGGCGATGCTGGAGATAGGGCTTTTAATACATAAAATGCAAGATGTTAAACATAAAATTGCAAAATGAAGTGTTGATAAGATATTAATGTACCGCATCTAATTACATATTGAAAGATAGTTCGTGATTTACTACAGGAAGGTCTATTCAGCCTAAATCGAGCTAAGCTGTATGAGTAATGAAAAGATGTAAATTTATAATGATACTATTTTTATAGTTGATGATAAAAGTTATTCAACTATGCCATTCTGCAATTACAGCGAGGAATTTCCACCTTTTGTCTCTCACTTATTCATTTTCTCACCATCTTTGAAAAAGAAGTTCCCTCGGCTTTGAAGTCTTAGAATGAAGGTTAATAGTATTAATACATCGTTCCAAAACCATACGAAAAATCTCAATAATTCTATTTGAAATCTATTATGCTTGTTCCCATTTTTTACCTTAATACATTACCAAAAAGCTTTTTTGGTAATAATCCAATTTTAGATTCTTCAAGCATTTTTAAGTATTTTTCTATGTTTATTGGCTTTGGATTTGTCAGATAGATTTCAAGCGGCATAGCTTTTATATATTTATCAAGAATATAAATGATATTAACACTTTCACCCGGATTTAGATTAAAGCCTTCTTTTAGCAAAGTTCCGGCTACTTCTGATAAATCTGTCCTTTTCTGATATGAACTTGAATCCTTGGAAACTTTCTTTTTTATTATTAAGTCCTTTAATGAAAAATCTCCTTCCATTAATTTTTGTTTGTGTTTGTCGAATATCTCATCTATATCTTTTATTAACTTTAAGAATTCTGTTTTGTTTTTTGCTTTGCCTAAATGCTCAAAAACTTCTAATTGAAAATTTTTAATAAATTCTGGAACATCTCTTCTTCTTAAATCTATTCCTCTAAATTTAAACTCACCATTGCTAAACTTTCCAAAATAACGGTTAGAAACACCAACGGAATTAGATTTTGAAGGTAAAAAAACTATCCAATCATAAACACCTTCCAGTAAAATCTTAAATGGTATTCCGTCAGGATTCACCGGAATAAATTTTTCGTTGATTCTTTTATTCAAATATTCTTCCATCTTTTTATAATCATCTATCGTATAATCATGTTTGTAAACCCAGATAGAATCGGTAAGAATATGAATTACTCTAAAGCCTTTTGCTTCTAAAATCTCTTTTACAAAAGTAATAAGCTGTCTTCCGATTGATGTTGTTGCTTCGTGTGATTCTATTCTTCCAAAAACTGCGTTTTTATATCCAAGATAACCAAAGCTAACTACTAAAAGCCATTTTAAAGCTTTTTGTCTATTATCATAAATCTGATTTTTTTCTTTTTTAAGTAATTGCTTATATTTAAGCCTTCTTTCAAGAAGCCATTTTAATGTTTGTGGAACAATGCCTATCTTTTTTGTACAGATTCTATAATTTGTATAAGGTAAGGTTTTTTTACATTCTGGATGCTTACAGTTAATAGTTTCATAAGAAAGATTATAATTTGTTATGATTGATGGATACATAGAGAAAAAATCGTATTCTGCCACATTTTCAAATAGTCCTACTAAAGGTTTTAATGTCAAACCACCTTTGTCTATCTTTATTAGCTGCTCAAGAGTTTTAAAATCTTCCGGCTGGTTTTTTTTGTACGGTATGAGAAAGTTATTTTCATAAGCATTTTTCATTTCCATATAAGTAATTGGCGTTCCGATGGTTGTTCTTGCTACCGCTTGCATTCCTAAGGAAGATATTCTTGATAATTCAATTATTCCATCTAAGCCTACTTCTTTATAAAAGAATGAGTTTCTTGAGTCTATATGTATTCTTCCAAGAAGTAAGCTCATGTCAGCAGTGTAAACAGTTTGACCATAAGATACAAAACTTTTACCTTCTTTTTTTATTACCGGTAAATTATTTCTGTTTAAAAATTTTAGTCCTTTTTCAAAAAGATTTGGTATTAATATATCATCTCCATAATTTGCTATGATTATATCCGGGTCTTTTTTTATTAAAAGTTCTTGTAGATATTCAAGATCATTATCTATCACAATTGATTTTTCATCTTCGTTAAATCTGATAGTTAATGTAGGGATGTGTCTTAAAAATCTTAAGTTTTCTTTTCCTATCCCGAGCTCAAAATCAATATACATTATCCGCAGTGGAAGGATTTCATAATCAAGTAAATCTAAATCATCTATTTTTTTAAAAGAACAGCGACCATTTTTTTCTGTTTTTTCTAATTTACAAAATGGATATATTTTTTTCTCAAACATAAAAAGCGTTTCTGGGCTTAGTTGTATGTTGTAAAAATCTGTCTCTGTGAAAATGTCTGAGTATTTTATAAAACTGATTATTTTATTATAAGTAAGTGGATTTTGTGTGATGACTTTATAAACTTCTATTTCTCCATCTATCAGGTCTATTTTTATATCTTTTACAATCTTGATATTTTTAAATTTTTTCTGCAGTAAACGTTTAACTGACTCATTCTTTCTAAAATAGAAAAAAGGTTGGTATGGCTTTTTTATATGAATTCTTTCTTTTTCATTGTAAAGCCATATGTTAATTCCATTTTGGTCAGAGTATACATCAAGGATTTGATATATTTTCATTTTTTTCTATCTGTGCTTTCAATCTATCAATCTCTTTTTGCATCTCTATCAACATGCTTAAGATTATGCTTTCCATTGGGAAAAACTGATTAGAACAGCCAATCGCTGGAGAATGAAATTTAGCATAAGCAAAAAGTTTATCCAAGACTTCTTTATCTTCTTTTCTCAATGCTTTTCTAAACTCTGAATACTCTTTTTGCTTTAAGCTCACTATCCCAGTTGCGGAAGGGATTGTTTTTCCCATAGCTCCATCTCCTTGCTAAGCTTATAGTATACTTTTTTATTAAAAGTGATAAACACAGATGCTTTAGTTTTTTTAATTTTTTTAAAGGCTGATTTTATTGTAGCTACTTTCTCCTGGTTTGAGATGCTTTCGTCAGACAAAATTTTATCAAGCTCTGTGATGAGGAAAATTTTAGGATTTTTACTTATAACTTTAGAAACTGCACTATCAAGCTGAAAAACAGTAAACACTCTTGATATCTTTATTTTGTTTAAAATCGTGAAAGGATCTCTGCTATCAAATTTTGCTAATAAAGATATTCCATACGGATTTAAAGAATTTCCACAGTCTATTACATAAACTTCATCAAACTTTTTTGCAAAGGTATAGCATAACTTATGATAAAAAAGTACAGTATCAGATATCGAAAGCTTTTTCCATTCTTTTTCTAAAGTCAAAGCTAAGTCCAAAATATGAATTTTGTCTAAATTGCTTTTCTTTAAATTACTCTTCATCATACAACGCCCCCTTTTTTAAACCTTTAAAGCTTCTTACAATGCCCTTCAAAACACCTTGTATTTCTACTCTATCAGCTTCATAAATCATAGGCTCATAGTCTGGATTTGCAGGAACAAGCTTAATATAGCCATTTCCTAAGTTATAAAATTTTTTCAAGGTCGTCTCCTCTCCATCAATAACCGCCACAACTATTTCACCGTTTAGTGCTTCTTTTCTGTTTTCAACGATGATGATATCATCATTTAAAATAAACTCACCTATCATGGAATTACCTTTTACTCTTAAAGCGTAGCAGTTTTCACATCTTAAAATGTCAGACAAATCTATATACTCAAAAGTTTGGTTTTCTATAGCTATAGGCTTACCTGCTGAGATTGTTCCATAGTATGGAAAAATAAACGAATTTTCATTTTTTGGAGACTTCTCAACTATCTCAATTTTTCCCTTACCGGATCTTTTTATATATCCCTCTTGCTCTAACTTTTGGAGATGTTCATGAATTGTGGATACAGCAGAAAGATTAAAATGTTTTGCAATTTCCATCAAAGTAGGATAATATCCATTTTTCTGATAATACTCAATGATAAAGTCTAAGATTTCTTTCTGTCTCTTTGTCATCTTTATCACCTGGTCAACCAAACTGTATAAAACTACAGCTTGGGTTGGGGTATTTGTATTCCGCCATTTCAGACACTTCCGACCCCAACAGGCGGTATTTGGGAAGTGTCATAGTCCCTGCACCAAGTACAGGAGCTAACCTATTAGCCACTACTGTCCAATCCTTTGAAACGATTACACGATTCAAAGGAGAAAGATCTCTATACGATCTTTCAAAACAGCAGAAGGCTAAGGCTATGGAAAGAACTTGCCAGCTTTTATGTCTACCTGTAGGCAGACCCCTCACCTGTTCCTTCCGTTGGTTGACAGGATGTTGGGTAGCTGTCTTGCTCTTTCCACTTTCTGAACGTGAAACGGGAGACGTGAAACGTGAGACGTGGTTTTGTAGTGTTTTTAGGTTTTTTCTTAGTTTTGCTAATTTGCTTTTAATTTTGCTTCTCTTATATTCATTTTTCTCTTCTTTTATCTTTTGTTTTAATTTTGTAATACTATCTTCAATTCTTGCGATGGTGTATGACAGAAAATCAATATCATTTAACAGTTCTTTATAATTTTTTGGTAATTTTTCTTTATATCCTAATCCTCTTCTTGCTATTACGTAAGCTCCTGCTATGTCTTTGTCTATGTTGTATTGTGGCGAGTATTTTAGCTTTCCAATTACTGATGTATATGCAGGATTGACTTTTCTTATTTCTATCCCGTTTCTTTTTGCTAATATTTCTATTTTGTCTAATAATCTTTTATAGCTCCATTTCTGTAATTTACTTCTTAGCTTTGCAAATCCATCTCCTCTTTTACCTTTTGGTAGTTTATTTAAATTTTCGATAGCGATAGCTTTATTCTCTTTTTTTGCTATCTTTATTATCTTATGTGCTATTAGCCATTCTAAGTACTGTCTTTTTTCTGAGTTTGCTTCTAATAATTCATTTAAATTAATGCTTTGATATTTCTCTAAATTTCCATCTTTACTTGTAAAAGATAGTGCAAGATGAAATGGATATGCGTTTACATCTATGCCTATAATACCATTGTCTCTTTTGATTGTAATAGGTGGTAGTTTTTCTTCTATGGATATAAAAGCGTATATTTTGCTGTTTTTTGTTTTTAATCTAACACTATACGCAAACCATTCATCTGTCTGATATGCATTTTCTAACATAAACACAAAATCTATCCATTTATTTTTTTCCCTTTTAACGCTTCTAATTACTCTTGCGTAGATATATTGTCTATCTCCTGTGTTTATTCTCAAGTAAAGCTCATTATTAATCCGATGAAATCTTAAATTTAGATTTCCTTGCTTAGATTTATCTCCTCTTGAATACAAATTCCCTTGTCTGCTTTCTTTCCATTTTGCTTTTAACTCTTTTCTTCTTTTTCCTGTTAAATGATTTTTCTTTAGTTGCTCAAATAATTTCCTTGAACCAAAGATAACTTTTTTTGGATTTTGCTGTCTTTCTTTGTATAACAAAATTATTGACTGTGCTAAGAATATAGCATCATCTGAATATCTTGTATTTATATTAAACAATCTTGATAACTGCTTTTTTAAATCTTTTCTTTTTTTGCCTTCTAATAATCTTTGATATGCGTATCTACTTGCTGATGAGAATCTACGCATTAAATCTAATATAATCTCTTTATCTTGCCTATTTTCAAACTCAAGTTGGCATTGCAAGGTTATCATATTTTTGCCTCTTTTCTACTTACAATTCTACATTTTCTTGTTTCCGTATCATCATGCACACTTTTTTACAGAAAATGGCAACTGTTATTAAACTCCTTTAGTATATAATTATACCGAAAAAAAACCGAAAATCAAGAGAAAAGAAAAACAGATTTATCAGCAGTTTTAACATGACATCTTTTAATAGTCTTATAGAACCTATGCGAAATGGTTAATGCGAGATGTAAAATAAATTGAACTGTTTTTAAAGTGTAAATCATGAGAATGCTTGCAAAAATCAACATCGTCATTCTGCAGCAGGCAAAGAATCTCCGTCTTCTTACCCTCTAATTTATTCACTGTATAGGCAATTCATGAATTGCCTCTATTCACTTTCTCACTTTTTGAAAGAGGAGATCCTTCGGACTTGCGTCCTCAGGATGTTCTATGTTAAATGTCAAGTACAAAAATTTTCATCAAATGGTCTTTTATTCTTTAATACACCATATGCCTGCCTTAATAACTTATGTGCTACAGCTACTAATGCTAACTTTTTAGCCTTACCTTTACTTACTAATCTTTCGTATAATTCTCTGCAGTATTTGTTAAACCTTATTGCTGATAATGCTGCCATGTATAATATCTTTCTTGCATATGGATTTCCCATCTTTTTTATCCAGCCACTTTTCTTTACACATGCTGCACTTTCATATGGGCTTGGATTAATTCCTATAAAACTCGATATATCTTTTACACTCTTAAATCTTTCAAAATTTCCATATACTGATATTATCATTCCTATAGTCCTATCACTTATACCAGGTATACTTTTTAAAAGTTTGTATTCCTCTTGATAATTCTTCTTAGACAATTCTTTTATCTCTTTCTCAAGTTCTTTTATGTTTTTTTCTATTTTTCTAATTAGCTCATCGTAATATTCTAAATTCTCTTTCAATTTTTTCATTGGTACATGACTTAATGATTCTCTTTTGTTTCTTAGCATTGTAAGCTGCTGTTGTAAGTCTTCCAATATCTTTAGTTTTACTTCTATTTCTTTTTCTACATCTGATTTTGGTTTATAAAGCTCTCCATCGAAAAACGTTCTTCCATACTCTGCTATAAAGAATGAATCAGCTTTATCTGTTTTAACTCTTGTCATTTTAGCTTCCATAAATTTCTTTATTGAAAATGGATTTACTACTGCTACTTTATAGTCATTTTCATACAGATAATTAGCAAGCTTTAAATGGTAAACTCCCGTATGCTCCATTATGATAAGCATATCTGACTTTTTAAACTTCTTAAGGTAAGGCTTTACTTTCATTTCAAACTCAACTGGGTCAGATTTAACTTCAAAAGTTTCTTTCTTGTTATCATACAAAACTGTAGCAGTGAATGAGTTTTTAGATACATCAACTCCTATAACAATTTTGTAGCTGTTCATAATAGTACCTCCTTTCATAAAATACTTGACATGAAAGAAACTTCCTGATAACCTATCATCGTAGTTAAATACAGGCTTAAAAGCCTAATGTTCTGATTCAGGTTTTAGGAAGTAGAGGAAGGACAGTCTAAAACATCCTGATCGGTCTTAAAAGACCAATGACAGAAACTTGATCTGTCCTTCTTTTTTTCTCCCATGTCTATAATTATTATAAAACTTATTCTCTTATAGTTTAAAAAATTTTTAGTATATTTAATATACGATGACAAAAAATGTAAGCTTACGAGAATTTTGGAACACTCTTTAACATATGAGATAAGATACTAAAATATGATATACTTATCTTTAAAACCTATTTCAAAACGGAGAAAGACAATGAAAAAAGCAACTGCCATCTTTTTAAGCGTCTTAACAGTAGCATATTTTTCAACAGCTAACAGCTTAGAAGATAGGGTAAATCAACTTGAACAAAAAGTTAAACAGCTCGAAGACAGACTTAACCAGTTGGAAGGCAGACCTATCATTCAAAATAAACAAAAAGAATCTATACTTCTAAATGAAAATAAGCCGGCAGTTGAATATGTTTTATTAGAAAAAAAATTCCATAAAGGCGAGAATAAACTTTATGATAGAGACGATAAGATACTGTTTGTTTTTAACATTACAAGCAATTTTAAAAAAGATGTAGATGTGATTTATGGAAACCTTATTGTTTATGATAAAAATGGAAACGAGCTGTTAGTTCAACCTATAAAAGTTTATAAACCATTAGATATACTAAAAACCAACAAAATTAGACCGGGAGAAACCTTTAGAAAGACATTAGAAATTATCTATGAAGATGATAAGCCAAATTTAAGATATGTTAAAGATGCAAGCTTAAACGAAATTAAAGTAGAGCTTAAGTTTAATAAAGTTGAATTTTCTGATGGTAGTATAGAATTTTTAAACTGAATTTGAGAAAAATCATTGATAAATTTTATTTTAAGGTGAATAATTAGGCAAACTGTAAACTTAGAGGTAAATACCTATGGCTGAACAAGATGAATTGACAACATTACAATTATATATGCAACAGATGGGAAAGCATCCTATGCTTTCTCCTGAAGAAGAAAAAGAGCTTGCCATAAGAGCTAAACAAGGGGATAAAGAAGCTTTAAAGAAACTTGTTGAAGGAAATTTAAGATTTGTTGTGAGCATAGCTAAAAACTTTATGGGTTGGGGTGTACCTTTAACTGACTTAATAGCTGCAGGCAACTTAGGATTGATTGAAGCTGCAAAAAGATTTGACCCGGATAAAAATGTTAAATTTATATCTTACGCTGTTTGGTGGATCAGGCAAGCAATAATGCAAACAATATTCCAACAAACAGGAGCAGTTAGAATACCGGTTAAAGAGTCATTATTTATAGCAAAAGTTAAAGAAACTTATGAAAAATTAAAAGAAGAGCTTGGAAGAGAACCTACGGAAGAAGAAATCGCAAAAAGATTAAATACGTCTGTTAAAAAAGTAAAAAATGCACTATCAATAGTTAGATTACCAATTTCGCTTGATATGCCACTTGGTGAAGGTGGTGAAGAAGATTTTACTTTATTAGATGTTTTGTCTAAAAAAGGAACAGAAGATATCGAGAAAGAGTTGATAGAAGAGACAATTCATAAAGAATTGGAAAGTATGTTAGATGTTTTAGATGAAAGGGAAAAAGAAATTATAAAAATGAGATACGGATTAGATGGGGAAGAGCCAAAGACTTTGGAAGAAGTAGGAGAAAAGCTCGGAATATCAAGAGAAAGAGTCAGACAGTTAGAACAAAGAGCATTAAAAAAGTTGAAAGCTGTCGCTTTAAAAAAGCATTTAAAAGATTTCTTATCATAAGGCTTAGTTATGGATATAATACCCGGATTGGCAGATGTACCTGTAGCTTATACAAAAATTTGCTTGCTTGATGGAAAAAATGGAAAGCTTATATACAGAGGATATGATGTAGAAGAATTATTCGAAAAATCAAAATATTTAGAAACTGTCTATCTTTTAATTTTTGGAGATTTACCATCTAAAGCCGAGTATGAAAATTTTAAAAAAGATATTAAACTTCACAGCAGATTAAAATTTCGGATTATTGATGTGATGAAAAACTTTCCAGAAAAGGCACATCCGATAGAAGTCTTGCAATCTGTCGTATCTTGTCTTGGAATGTTTTATAAAAAAGAAAATGTCTTAAATGAAGATTATCAATATCTATCCATCGTAAAGCTTTTAGCAAAAATCCCTTTGATAATAGCAAATTGGAATAGAATTAGAAACGGCGATAATCCATTAGAACCAAATCCGGATTTTGATTATGTAGAAAATTTTCTATACATGTATTTTGGACAAAAACCAACTAAGGAAAAGGTTGAAATTCTTGAAAAATGCTTAATTCTTCATGCAGAGCATAGCATGAACGCATCCACTTTTGCAGCCATTGTTGTTGGCTCTACCTTGGCTGACCCATTTACTGTTATATCTTCTGCTATCGGTGCTTTGTCAGGACCATTACACGGTGGAGCAAATGAAGACGTTATAAAAATGTTTAAAGAAATAGAAAGCTTACAAAACGTCAAAAAATATATAGATGAAAAACTTGAAAGCAAGAAAAAAATTCCCGGCTTTGGGCACAGAATTTATAAAACCTACGACCCAAGAGCAAAACTTCTTAAAAAAATATTAGAAAATTTAGAAATCAAAGATGAAGAGCTAAGAAATCTATACTCCATCGCCCAAGAAGTTGAAAAGTATGTTTTAGAAAAACTATCACATAAAGGTGTGTATCCAAACGTAGATTTTTATTCAGGCTTAGTATATAAATATCTTGGATTTGGCGAAGATATGTACACTTCATTGTTTGCATTAGCAAGAGTAAGCGGATGGCTTGCCCATTGGAAGGAATATATAACAGACAACAAACTTATAAGACCGACAGAGATATACATCGGAGAAATAGATAAAAAATACAATGATAGAAAAGTTTAAAAACATTCTACTTTTAAAGTCCCATAGCGCCGGAATAGGAGATATTTTAAGAAGTTCAGCAGCTTGGAAAGCTATAAAAAATAAAAGTCCTGATGCAAACCTTCATTTATTATTTATCACAAACCACCCAGGCTATCCTTCAGAAGAGCTTATAAAAAAACATCATTTATTATCAAGCTTTCACACTATAAACAAAGAGTACTTTAATAGTGTTAAATATTTTAAAAAGGCGATAAAATTAGCAGATGAAATTATAAGCGATGTTAAACCTGACTTTATCATAGACTTTGAACCTTATGGTTTAGAGACAACGATAGTTTCATTGATTGGAAGGTTAAAATACAAAATTCCTACCTTAGGAATAAATGAAGTTTTTCCAAGAGGTCTTTTATACACCTATCATGCAGACTCTGTAAAGAAATTTATGAAAAAGCATAACATGAGTGTTTTAAATTATACTAATAGAGATTTTGTTGTTTTGGATAGACTTGGTATAGAAAGAGGGGATATTCAAATAGAAATTAAAGAGACAGAAGAAGCTATAAAATTTAGAGAAAATTTGAGAAAAAGCTTAGGATTGTCTGAAAATCAAGAAATTTTGATTGTAAATATAGGTTGCGGTACTGAAGATGCTATCCCAAAAAGACCGGATTTTAGCATTTATGAATTTTTAATATTAAAAGCTTATGAAAAGTACGGTTTAATCCCTGTTTTAATCGGTGCAAAATTTGAGAAAGACATAAATCAAGATTTTATAAAAAAATTTAGTTTAAAACATAAAGAAATTACTATTTTTGATATAGCAGGAGAGACAACGATAACAGAGTCTGTCGGGGCAATAAATGCAGGAAGGATTGTTATATCAAGCGATAGCGGACCATATCATATAGCGGTAGCTTTAAAAAAACCAAACTTAGCTTTGTTTAACTTTGAAAATACTCCACACTATCATCATAACCCTTGGACCATTTGCAGATTAGTCAATCCACCAGACTTTAATCAGTTAGAAAAGGATTTAGATTATTTGTATAGTTTAAATATGGGATAATCTACGCCATCTTATAACTTGTAAAATCTTTTGTTAAGTGATACTGCTTGCAAAAATCCACATCGCCATTCTGCAGCCGGTGAAGAATCTCATTTTTCTTTTCAAATTAAAAAAATCAAAAGATGAGATCCTTCGGACTAAAGTCCTCAGGATGACACAGGAAGGTAAGCTTACGAGAATTTTGGAACACTCTTTCTTAAACGCCATTTTATAAAATCTTTCGATAAATTGTATTCTGTTAGAATTTTTACTTTTTCTTTAAGACTTATTTTTGCTCTTTTCAAGTATTTAAAAAGATTAATTTCTAAGTCTTTTATATAACCATTTTCTTTACAGTATTCATACTCATTTAGTATTAGATATAAAACTTCAATATTTGAATCTTTTGCTCTTGTTGTACTTGTATTTTTCTTATGAATTCTGAAATAAGCTAACTGATTATCTAAAAAATAAAATTTTGATACCTTTGATAATTTTAGCCACATAGGATAGTCTTCGTTAATGAACTTTAATTTTTTATCTTTGTAGTAAAGAAATTCACTCCACCCGTTTACTTTTTCAAGCCATCTTTTTCTAAAAAAATTTCCCATTGCAGGAATAAAATTTCCCCGTATTAAAAACCTATAGCGGCAAATATCTTTACTGTTTAACCAAGGATAGTGGTATCTCATCAATTTCATCCAAGTATCAAACTTTTTTCCTTCTGATATATAATAAGTTAGACTATCTTCCTCGTCTATAAAAAACACATCGGAAAATATAAAAGAGTAATCATCACTGAGCTTTTTAAACGTTTCTACGCTTAAATAAATTTTATCTTTATGCATAACATCGTCAGATTGAATATAAGTAAAATACTTTCCTTTTGCCAAGTATAAACCTTTGTTTAAAGAGTCTGTTAGTCCTAAATTAGTATCCTTAAAAATAAATTGATAGTTGTCAAACCTGTTTTTTATGTCAGATTCCAAGGATTTAATAATATCAATGGAATTATCAGAAGATTTATCATCTATAACTATAAGCTCAATATTTTCATATGTCTGATTCATTACGCTTTTGATAGTTTTATCTATATACTTTCCATGATTGAAAGATGGCACTACAATGCTTACCAATTCTTTTTCATACATTCTCCACTTTAAACCTCTCTATTAAATTTTTGTATTCTCTACACATGCTATCAATAGAAAGCTCTTTTGCTGTCTCATGGGCATTTTTAGATAAAAACTCTCTTAGCTTTTCATTAGATAAAAGTGTATCTATATGATTTGCAAGTGTAGTATAATCCTTTGGCTTAAAAACAAGGCTATTAAAATTATCCTTTACAAATGGAACAACATTTGTACTAATAACAGGCTTTCCTAAAGCCATTGCTTCTAAAGTTGACATAGAAAATGATTCTCTTATAGATGATGTGATATATATATCGCAATTTTTAATATAAGGAAATGGATTTTCTATAAAGCCAACTAAAAAAACTTTATCTTTTAATTTTAAGCTTTTGATTAGATTTTCTAAATCCTTTCTTTTACTTCCTTCTCCAAGTATATATAAAAAAGGTTTTGTATTTAAATGACATACACCTTTTATTAAAGTTTCAAAATCTTTATCTATGCTTAACCTTCCAGCTGATACTATACAAGGCTTGTCTAATGTAGTTTGAAATGCATTAGATAATTTGACAACTGATTCTATATCAACGCCGTTATAAATCACTTGGATTTTGTTTGGCTCTAAATTAAAGTATTCTATCAAATCATCTCTAACCTTATCTGAAACTGCTACTATTAAATCAGCGTATTTATAATACTTTTTTATAATCCTTTTCTCTTTTTCTGAATATAATTCCGCAGGAACATGCTCAACAATTATCAATTTAGGTTTTAATAAATTTTTTGATTTTAGATAAGACAATCTTGTGTTCATATCTCTTAGATGTGAAATTACCACATCAAAATCTTTTAAGACTTCTTTTAGCTTGTATAACAATAGCTTTTCATATAGAAATGATGGAAGTAGTGGCTTTTTGTTGAAAATTATCGTTGGTTTAAAATTTACGTTTAATTTAACTATGTTTTTAGCTATGATAAATTCATTTTTATATTTCTCTTTTAGACAGTTATAAACGCTAACTGCTACCCTTTCTGCTCCCCCGCCGGATAAAGTGTTAACTACATGTGCTATCCTTAGCATTTAAACTATCCCTTATCTCCTTCACTTTTCCATTTTCAAACACTATAAACACATCACATTTTTCTAAAGTCTTTAATCTATGTGCTATTATCAAGATTGTTTTATCATGAAAATGAGAGTAAATCTCTTCCATTACATACTTCTCTGTCTCCTCATCTAATGCGGAAGTGCCTTCGTCTATGATAATAATATCAGGATTTTTTAGAAAGATTCTTGCTATTGCAAGCCTTTGTCTTTCTCCCCCTGATAGACTGCTTCCTCTTTCGCCTATTACCGTCTTTACTGTATCTTTTAATCTAAAAACAAAATCTGCTTTAGCTTTCTTCAGAGCGTTTATTATTTCTTCTTCTGTTGCATCAGGTTTTGTAATTTTTAAATTGTTCTCTATCGTGTCATTAAAAATAAACACATCTTGGGTAATGACCGCAATTTTATCTCTTACTGTTTTAATGTTATACTCTTTCAAATCTGTATCATCTAAAAGTATCTTTCCTTCGTAATTTCTAAAAACTCCGTATAAAAGCTTTACAAAACTACTTTTTCCAGAACCTGTTTGACCAATAATCCCAACTTTTTGACCTTTCCTTATCAATACATTTACATCTTCAAGTATTTTATTTTCGTTTATTTTTAAGCTAACATTTTTATACTCTATCTTTTCTTTTAAACCTTTAAATTCTATACCATCTTCTTTTTCCTGTGGCATATCAAGTAAAAATTTTATTCTTTCTATAACAGGATTCACCGCTTTTATCTGTATCAATCCTCTTTGTAGAATTTGAGAAGAGTTTACCAAAATCAGCAAAGCAGATAAAAATGAGAAAAGGCCTCCTGTTGTTAGCTCTCCGTTTATTATTCTTACTCCACCGTAGAATATAATCCCGCCAGCTGCTAAGTATGAAGCTATCTCTATAGATGATAAGAAAAATACATCATAGAGTGCGTTTTTTCTTTGATTTTTAAAAAATCTTTCATTTATAGATTCAAAAACTGATAATATTTTCTCTTTGCTAAAAAGTTTTATTGTCTCAAGACCATACAAAAGCTGATTTATAAACTGTGTGTACTCTCCTGCTGATTCTTGAACTCTTTGAGAGTATTTTTTTCTTTTTTCTCCAAAGTAGTTAAATGAAATTGCAAAAAGTGGTGTTGCAAATAAAAAGATTAAAAATAGCTTCCAATCTCTATAAATCAAAACTCCAACCATTGCAATCACTGTAAATAGTTGAGTGAAAAAATCTACGCCGATTAAAATCATTGCAGATTTAAAAGCTTCTATATCATTTGTGGTCCTACTTAGTATTTCTCCATACTGCTTTCCAAAGAAAAAAGACATATCTGCATTTAAGATTTTTTTAAAGATATTTTCCCGAAGATTTTTCATCACTTTATAAAGTGCCAGTGGATACATGTACTCTTTAAAGATAAATCCAATCTGTTTGATGATTACTAGCAGTAAAAGTACAAGAATGATTAGTTTAAGTTTGTTTAAATCTTTTTCTATAAAGACTTTATCTATAACATCTTTGACTATGAAGGTTAAGCCCGCTAAAGCTCCAGCTTCTACAATACTTCCGATGAGTGCTAAAAAAAGAAGTAGCTTATACTTTTTAAAGTTTTCATATATAAACTTAACTGCTAAAATTTTGTAACTCCTTTAAAAATTTTTCTAAAATTATCTTTTTTGTGTATTTGTTTTTAAACTCGTTATAACCATTTTCAACAATTGTTTTATACAAATTCTCATCTGATAAAACTTTGTCTAATTTATCAAATACTTGTTTATAATTTCCTATTTCTGCTACCAAACCAGTTTTAAAATCTTCCACTAAATATTTTAAATTTTCTACATCATAAACGACGACCAAGCTCTTGACTGCAAAGCCTTCTACAACAGTCCTTCCAAAGCTTTCTTCTCCTTTTGATAATACAAGTACAAAATCAGAAGCTTTTAAAAAATACTCAGGTTTGTTTGTATATCCTGTTATTATGTATTTATCGGACAGTCCATACTCTTTTATCATCTCTTTTGCTATTGGAAGCTCTTTTCCATCTCCAATTATCAAAAATTTTAAATTATCATACTTTTTGGCAAGAAGCTTAGACACTTCTATAAAGTCAAAAATACCTTTACCCTCAGCGACCTTTCCAATAAATGTTATAACTTTTTCATTTGGACTTATCATTAGCTGCTGTCTAACTTGCTGTTTTTCAAATTCCGAGTAGTAAAACTTTTCTTCGTCAATAAAGTTGTATAAAACCGTGATTTTATTTTCTGCTATTCCATCTTTCATAAGTCTTAATTTACTTGCATGACTGACTGCAAAAATCTTATCTACCTTTGGAAGTATAAACTTTTTTATGAAAAACGGCTGATAGTTTAGCATATGTCTAAAAAGGATAATTTTACTTCCGGAGAGTTTTCCGGCTAAAAAAGTGTTTATATATTCATTGCCGTTGTTTCCAATCACAAAGTCAGGCTTTAATTTTTTTGCTAATCTTATTAGTTTTATCGTGTTTATTGGTGAAAATTCAGACTTTAAAGTTATGTAGAATTTATTTTTATCTGATGTATTTTTGTCTACAAAGCTTCCTTTTGCAACCGCTTTATAGATTGTAAGATTGTCTATCTTTTCTAATGCATTAATAAAGTCAATAGAATGCTGCTCTGTTCCACCGGGATTTGGATTTGGATTTGCATTAATCCATAGAATTTTTATATTATTGTTTTCCATAGAACCTTTGGCAATGAGTAAAATCCTGAAATCATTATTCGTTTTATCTCATAAAAATTATCGCTTTGTTCTAAACTTCCTTCTTTTGTTGTAAAAGCATATTTATAACCTGCTTCTATAACTAAATCTCTAATAGTCTCGTTATAGTCTCCGTATGGATAGCAAAAACATGTTATCTCTGTTGATAGCATATCTTCTAACATTTTCTTTGAGTCTTGAATCTCTATTTTTGCCATTTCTTTTGGTATTTTTGTCAAAAATGGATGCGTCAATGTGTGAGAGCCTATTTCAATGCCTTCTTTATGAATTATTTTTATCTCTTCCCAGTTCATTAATTTTTTTCTTACGTTTAACTTTTCGTAATCCCATTGGTTAAAAGTGTCTACCAATCCAGCAGGGACAAAAACAATAGCATTAGCGTTGTATTTTTTAATTATTGGAAAAGCATTATCGTAAAAATCCTTAAAACCATCATCAAATGTTAGTAAAATAGATTTTTTTGGATAGTTTTCAAGGTCTTCTGTTTTCACAAAGTTGTATCCAAATTTTTTTAAGACTTTTAACTGTGTTTCAAATTTGTTTGGTTTAACATATAATGATTTTAATTTAGCCTCTTTTGGTGGTATGTCTATGTTGTGATACATAAAGATTTTCATAAAAATTACTCCGATACTAAATCAATTGTAATAAGACCTTCAAAAAATTCAAGAAAGTAAGAGATTCTTTGCTTAGAGTAGTGAATTATTACCTTATCTGTCGTCCTGAAGCTGTAAAACCGAAGGATTTCCTGTTTTAAAAAGTGAAAAAAGAGATTCTTCGCCGGCTGCAGAATGAAACCACTTATAAATTTTTTATCATCATGAGAACAAAGTGTAAAATTTAACACCTGACACATAGTTTATAAGTAATCCTTCAAAACTTTCGGAATTTCAAAGGTTCCGTCAGGTTTTTGGTAGTTTTCCATTATGGCTATTAACGTTCTTCCGACTGCTAAACCTGAACCGTTTAATGTATGTACATAGTGATTTTTTCCGTCTTTATCTTTGTACCTAATCTTAGCCCTTCTTGCTTGAAAATCTTCTGTGTTGGAACAGGAAGATATCTCTCTGTATCTATTTTGAGATGGTATCCAAACTTCAATATCATAGGTCTTTGCAGCAGAAAAACCCATGTCTCCCGTGCATAATAAAACAACCCTGTAAGGTATTTCTAACAGTTGGAGAATTTTTTCTGCTTCATTTACAAGTTTTTCAAGCTCATTATAAGAGTCCTCGGGCTTAACGATTTTCACAAGCTCAACTTTATCAAACTGATGCTGTCTGAGAATTCCTTTTACATCTTTTCCATGAGAACCTGCTTCTTTTCTAAAACATGGAGTATATGCTGTGTAATACTTTGGTAAATCTTCTTCGTTTAGTATTTCATCTGCATGAAGATTTGTCAATGTAACCTCTGCTGTTGGTATTAGATATAAATCTTCATCTTCTATTTTGTATAAATCATCTTTAAATTTTGGAAGTTGTCCTGTTCCAAATAAGATTTCCGGTTTTACCAATGCAGGAGTCCATACTTCTGTATATCCATGCTGTTTTGTGTGAACATCAAGCATAAAGTTTATTAAAGCTCTTTCTAATCTTGCAGCTTCTTTAAACATTACTGTAAATCTTGAACCTGAAAGCTTAGCTCCCCTTTCAAAATCTAAAATACCAAGCCTTTCTCCAATCTCATAATGAGATAACGGCTCAAAATCAAACTTTCTTGGCTTTCCCCATCTTCTTATTTCAACATTATCATTTTCGTCTTTTCCAATAGGAACATCAGGTGCAGGTAAGTTTGGAATGTAGTAAAGGATATTATTAAACTCATTTTCAATTTCTTGAAGTTTATCTTCTAAATTCTTTATTATCTCTCCAATCTGTTTTACTCTTTGCTGTATTTCTGTTGTGTCTTTACCTTCCTTCTTTAAGATCGGAAAAAGCTTAGATTTTTCATTTCTTTCAGCTCTTAAACTTTCTATTTCTTTTATTATTTTTCTCCTTTCTTCATCTATTTCTAAAAGTCTATCTATAAGTTTTAGATAACTTTCATCTCTTGTTTTTAATCTTTCTTTTACAAAATCAGGATTTTCTCTAAGAAGTTTTATATCAATCATTACTTCCTCCGGCTTTACTTTGTGATTTAAAAGTATATATTATAACTCTAAATCTCGGTGAGAAATTGGGAATTTCATAGAATTTAAAGAGGAGATCCTTCGGACTTACGTCCTCAGGATGAAAAATAAAGTGGAAAAGTGGAAGAGTAGGGGCGATTCATGAATCGCCCTTACGAAAGTAAAGTTGTCATTCTGAGCGAAGCGAAGAATCTCCTACTTTTATTGAATTTCTCACCGACGTGTTTGTATTAAAATAGTTTACAAGTTTTTTAAGGAGTATTGCATGAGTAAATATCAAATTTTAGAAGATATGCTAAAAAGATCAGTTGTAGAAGACATTATTAATCAATTAAAAACAAAAGACTCTATTTATTTTGACCAAGTAGATATAGAATATAAAGTATTTATAAACGATGATTATAATTTGGATATAGAAATCGCTGAAGTAAAAACTCCAAAAGAATATTTACTAATAGATTTAATTGCAAATGAAGTGAAAAATAAGATGAAGAAGGAACTTGAACATTTAACAGCATTAATGAACGAATCTTACTGTTTAAATGAATTTTTTATTAAGTTAGAAATATATTCTTATGAAATCCAATCTTTTGGAGATAGTTTTTACAGAGATAGCTACATAAAAGTAAAAGTTCAAGACTGTGAAGCAGAGAAAGAGGAAGTTAATGTGTTAAGGAACGCCATAGATAGATTAAGTAAGAAGATGTACCATATAATCAATCAAAGCACCGGAATAGTTTTATCTGATGCTTTTAATTTTGTAGACAACGACGATATAGATTTTGAGTCTCTTGATGATATTGATGATGAAGATATTTCTTTTTAATAAATATGGAAAATTATTCACAAATACAAGAAGTTTTTAATAAGCATATTAAAAATTATGATAAATGGTATGAAAAAAACAAATATGTCTATCTTTCTGAAATAGAAGCTCTTAAGAAAGCTATTCCTCAAGGTAAGAAAGGACTTGAAATAGGAGTAGGATCGGGCAGATTTGCTGCGGTTTTAGGCATTGAGTATGGAATAGACCCATCGGAAGAAATGTTAAAAATTGCTCAAAAAAGAGGAATTAAAACATTTTTAGGTTATGGTGAAAAATTACCGTTTAATGATGAGGAATTTGATTTTGTAGCCATTATCATAACAATTTGCTTTGTAAGAAATCCTGAAAAAGTTATAAAAGAAGCTAAAAGAGTATTAAAAATTGGCGGAAAACTAATTATTGGAATCATAGATAAAAATAGCCGTTTAGGTCAGTTTTATCTTGAAAAGAAAAAGCAAGGACATTTATTTTATAAATACGCTAATTTTTATTCTGTTGATGAAATTGTCAAAATGTTAGAAAAATATGGTTTTGGAAATTTTAAATTTTATCAAACGATTTTTAAGCCAAAAGAAGAATTTAAAGAAGTAGAAATGCCAAAAGAAGGATATGGCGAAGGAAGTTTTGTTGTTATATCTGCTGAGAGGTTATAACTTATCACTTTCTCACCTTCTGAAGCCGACGAAGAATCTCTTTTTTTCTTAAATTCCTTACCCACAGCTTATACACTTCCCTGTACTTCTTTTGACTTATACAATTACTCAGACTCTTTTGAAGAATTCATTTTTAAGCTTTCTTTTTCTTTTTCACAAATTTCAAGCTGTTTTTTTAATCTTGAAATTTCAATCTTAAATCTAATCCAATCTCCAAATGCTATTAAAATAGCAAGTATAGCTCCAACAATAATACTCATAAGAATAATTATAGACAAAGGAAGTGGTACTGTTTGATAACCTGGAAGTAAATTAACAGTAACAGAGATATTATTCATTGCTACAAAGTATCCTGTTAATAACAGAATAAATAACCATAAAATGAGTCTAATTTTACTTAACATCTTTTAATCCTTCTTTTAATTTATAATATTTTTCTTTTAAATCTTGAGAGATAACTCTTACCTCTCCCAAAACAGGCATAAAATTTGTGTCTCCAACCCATCTTGGAACTATATGATTATGAATATGAGTTTCAAGACCTGCTCCTGCTGCCCTTCCAAGATTGTAGCCAATATTAAATCCATCTGGTTTTAAAACTTTTTTCAAAAGTTTAACCATATCCTTTGTTAATAAAGAAATTTCATACAGAGTTTTATCATCTAAAACAGTAAAATCTCCAATATGTTCATTAGGACATACCATTAAATGACCTGCATTGTATGGAAATAGATTTAATATAACAAAAGCCCTTTCACCTCTATACAGTAAAAGATTTTTCTCGTCATTATTTTCTTGATAGGCTTTACACAAAAAACAACCTTCTGACTTTTCAAGACCCTCTATATATTGAGACCTCCAAGGTGAGTATAACCTTTCCATTTTAATCCTCCTTTGTACCTTAAAATATTATATATAAGTCATGTTAGTTTAGGTAATGTGTGATATATAACGGTGATTCACTAATCGCTTCTAGTTACTCTTCACTTATTATGTCCGTGCAATTCATGAATTGCTCAAGAATCCATTATCTTCTCGTCAACTATTATTTCTAACATTTTAGCTGAGCAAAGAATCTTAATTTATATTTCTAAATCTATCATCTATTTTTCAATACTTTTTGACCTATACATATTTTACATCAGTTATGATAAAATCAGATTATGAAAAAATTCATAGTTGGAATAACTGGAGCAAGTGGCTTTATATACGGGAAAAGATTAGTGGAAGAACTGGCTAAAGAAAATTATGTTTACTTGATAGTTTCTGAATCTGCTTTTATAGTCATGGAAAAGGAAGAAGGAATAACTAAATCAGAGTTTGTAGAGAAGCTTCCAAAAAATGTTGAAATTTTTGATAATAAAAATATTGCAGCACCAATATCAAGCGGCTCTCAACTTGTAAAAACAGAAGGTGTTATAATAGCTCCATGTTCTATGGATACGTTGGCAGCAGTTGCAAATGGCATTAGTACAAATCTTATTCAAAGGGTCTGTGATGTTGCTCTAAAAGAAAGAAAAAGGCTTTATTTACTTGTAAGAGAAATGCCATTTTCTTTAATTCATGTTGAAAATATGAAAAAAGTAATGTTAGCCGGCGGGATTGTTGCTTCAGCGTCTCCGGGATTTTATCATAAGCCAAAAACCTTGGATGACATGATTAACTTTGTGGTTGGTAAAATATTAGATAGTTTTGATATAAGGCATAATCTTTTTAAAAGGTGGACTGAATGAAAGTCTCTGAATGTTGTAATTTATTTTTATCTTACATGGCAGACAAATCGCCAAATACTGTAAAAAATTACAGAGTTGATTTTAATCAATTTATTAAAATAGTTGGAGATAAAAATATAAATGAAATCACAAAAGCAGATATTGCTAAATTTAGAATGACTTTACAGATGCAAAATAGAAAATCTTCAACCATAGCAAGAAAACTTGCTTCTATTAATTCATTATTTCAATATTTAATGGATCTAGAATTGGTTAGCTCTTCGCCTATAACCAAATCCCACAGACCAAAAGTTTCTCAAAAAATTCCGTCTGCTTTGTCAAACGAAGAAGTAAAAAAATTAATAGATGCTTTAGACAGTATCCAAGATAAGGCTATCGTAGTTTTATTTTTGACCACAGGTTTAAGGTCTTCTGAACTTTTAAGCATTAAAAAATCTAATATTATCGTTGAAAGAAACGGTCAAACATTTTCTATTGACAGACTAATAGAAGGTGAAGTCAAAGAGGGAGATATTGCATACATAAGAGTGGTCGGTAAAGGAGATAAGGAAAGGGAAGTTCCTATAACCGGCAAACCTTTAGAAATTTTAGTCCAATATTTAAAAAGTATCAATGAGTTTTTAGATGATAATGAATATATTTTCCCGATTTCTTACCATCTTCTTTGGAGAAAGATTAAAAATATAGGTAAAAAATTGGCTATTACATTACATCCACACAAGCTAAGGCATACAGCTGCAACAATGGCATTATCTTCCGGAGCAGAACTTAGAGTTATACAAGAACTTTTAGGTCATGCTTCACCTGTAACAACTGCAAGATACGCAAAAGTTGGTCAAAAGCAGCTTTTAAAAGCAACTAAAGCCTTATCAGAAAATATAGATTTGTGAGGTCTATAAAATGGAAAAATTCTTTTTAAAATTTTTAGCTGAAGAAAAAAATCCGTTAGATATCTCAGATTTAAAACAGTGCGACCCGTACTCATCTTTTGGTGTATTTTGTAATACCAACTCAATCGTTGAAGGATTAATAGTTATTGTAGGTGTTATTCTTATGACTGCTGGAGCTCTATGGTTTGTTAAGAAAAATCAAGAACAAGTTCAAAGAGAAAAAGAAGGCTTTAAAGAGAATAATGAATGAAGTTTATTTAGGACTTGGAAGTAATGTAGGAGATAGACTCTTAAATCTAAACAAAGCTATAGAATTATTATCTGAAAAAATTCAAATCTTAAAAAAATCTAAAATTTACATATCAAAAGCTGTAGGTTATACTGACCAACCTGATTTTTATAATATGGTTTTATATGGAAAAACCGATTTAAGCCCGGAAGAATTATTTAATTTTATAAAAGATGTTGAGAAAAACGCAGGAAGAGTATACAGATTCCATTGGGGTCCAAGAGAAATTGATATAGATATACTTTTTTATAACGATTTAGTCTTTAAAAGTGATAAGTTAAACATACCCCATCCAAGACTTCATGAAAGAGATTTTGTTTTATTACCATTGATAGAATTAAATCCAAAACTTTTTCATCCTGTTTTAAATAAGAGAGTTTCTGATTTAAAAGAGTTTATGGAAAATTCTGTAATTGGAGTTTTATAAAGAAGTGGCCAAGGGCGGAATCGAACCGCCGACACTGCGGTTTTCAGCCGCATGCTCTACCGACTGAGCTACCTGGCCAACTCAGAGATAAAAATTATATATCAATTTTAAATTTTTTGCAAGAGGGTTGTATAGGTTACATTAATTCGGGGAAGTTTAAAAATTATAAATTATTAGATCCTTATCTTAGATACAGGATGACAGAATAAGGTTAGGCTATTCTAAAAATCCACACTGTCGTTCTGCAGCCGGTGAAGAATCACCTCTTTTTCTTTTCAAGTCAAAAAATCAAAAAAGAGATCCTTCGGACTTACATCCTCAGGATGACGAGGAAAGGCGAACTTACAAAAATATTGAAACATCCTTGAATAAGGTTGACAGAAATCCTTCAGATTAAAGTCCTGGGGCTAACAATAAAAAAGAACATCATTTCGAGCAATTAGATAAAGTTTCTAAAGTTGAATTTCTTTTGAATATCCAAGCTTTTCCGATAGCTCTTGAGAAGCCTGTTTAAAACTATCCTTCATTTTTCCATGAACTAAATTAAAAGGCATTCTAAACGCAGGAGCAGATAACGTTATTGCTGCCACAACATCACCAGTATAATCCCTGACTGGAACAGAGATGCATCTAACTTCTTTTTCCCACTCTTCATTATCTATGGCATACCCATTTCTTCTAACTTCTTCTAATTCTTTTAATAGAAGGTTTTTATCTGTTATTGTATTTTCAGTAAATTTCTCTAATTTTACTTCTCTAAAAAATTCTTCTATATCTTCTTTATCCATAAATGCAAGATGTACTTTTCCAGAAGCTGATGCGTACATTGGGAGCAATCTTCCAACCCTTGATTTAACTACTACACTTCTTGGAATTTCGTAAGAATCTATATATACAATTTCATATCCGCTACGTGTTGCAAGATATACGTTTTCTTGAAACTCTTCAGACAATTTTTGTAAAAAAGGTCTTGCTTGTTTTCTAATTTCAGTGTGAGAAATATATGAATGACCGAGTTCAAAGTTTTTTATTCCTAAAGAATATATTTTCTTTCTTTTATTGTAATCTAAATAACCACGGATTATAAGGACTTCTAAGATTTTTTCAAGATTTGTGTAATTTGTTTGAAATTTTTCCTCTAAATCTTTAAGTTTTGTATATTGCCTTCTGGCTATGTAAAATAAAATATCAAAGGCTAAATCTACGTTTTGAACTATATAGTCTGATTTTTCCCTCTTGCGATGCATTTTATACCTTCTTTTGTATTAAAGCGGAGCCGATGGGATTCGAACCCACGACCTCCTGCGTGACAGGCAGGCGTTCTAGGCCAGGCTGAACTACGGCTCCGTTCACTTTTTAATGGGCGGTAGAGGAGTCGAACCTCTGACCCCCTCCTTGTAAGGGAGGTGCTCTGGCCATCTGAGCTAACCGCCCAACATTGAGATAATATTATATATAATTTTTTTATTCTTGTCAACTGCTTGTATAGGTCATACCAGTTTGGGAAAATTCCGATTTTCTTGAATTTATAATATCACAAAAGTATGCAATAGGTGATTTTTTGTTTAAACTATGATGAGGTCTTTCTATGTTATACCATAGCATATACTCCATCATTTTTTTATTAAACTCATAAACATCTTTTAATTCATAATCTTCGTAGTACATGATAAATTCATCCTGTAATGTCCTATTCATTCTCTCTACATATGCTTGTCCTTTTGGATATCTTGGATAGTTAAAATAATGTTTTATATCTTTTTTCTTTAATGCTTTTGTAAACTCGCCTAAGAATTCACTGCCATTATCTGTTTGTATACCTTTTATCTCAAATGGTATTGCTTTTATTAATTTCTCTAAAAAGTCCTTTGCGTTTTTACTGTTTAGCCTGTCATATGCAAAAGTAAAAGAGATTCTTGTTTTTACATCCTTGGCTACAAATATATAAACTTTTCTACCATTTATATATTCATGCTTTGTATCTATTTGTACCAATTCTCCTGGTTTTGTTGGTTTTTTGTCTTTATATCTATCTTTCTTTGTTTTCTTTTTATCTTCTTTCACTATTAGCTTTCCAGTTCTTCCGTTGATTGAGATTCTTTGCCTGGCGTACTCATGATTTAACTTCCTTTCCTCTTTAAGCATTTTTATTATATTTCCAATTGAACTTGCAGATATCGTAGGAATATTGTGCTGCTTACAGAGTTGGGAGTTAAAATAATGTTGTGTCTAAATAAAATTATAAGGAGGAGTAGTAATGGATAAGAAAGAATACTTTGAAAAAATATTAGACAGATCTACCGAAGAATTAGTAAAAGAACTTTTTCCAAACGGTATAACAACTCAAGAAGAAAAGATAGGTATAAGAAAGCTTTTAGAATCTGTTGTGGAACTAATTATGAATCAGGAAAGAAATTTCTTCCTTGAAAATGATGAAGACAACAAAGCAAACGGATATTATGAAAGAAGCCTAAATACTGGTTCTTTCAAGCTTAACATAAATGTCCCAAGAGATAGAAAGGGTAGATTTAGACCACAAATATTACCTGACCCTTACAAAAGAGTTAATGAAGATTACATAAACCTTCTTATGAGTTTAGTATCCAATGGATACTCAGAAAGCAAGATAGATTCTACATTAAAAAGCTTGGGCTTAAACTACTCAAAACAACATATGGATAAAATCAAAAAAGAGCTTATAGAAAGACTTAATGATTTTAAAACAAGAGAGCTTCCATCGGATGCATTTGTACTGTATATAGACGCATATCACTGTGATATAAAAGAGAAAAACAAAATCAGAAAGGCTTCTGTCTATGTAGTTCTTGGAATAGATTTACAAGGAAATAAAGATATATTTGGATTTTACACATTTTTCAGTAGTGAAAACAAAGCAGACTGGATAAAAGTATTCAATGATTTAATAGATAGAGGACTAAAAAGGGTAATGCTTATAGTAAGTGATGATTTTCCTGGGATAACAAAAGCCATAGAAACACTGTTTCCTTTTACAGACCATCAGCTATGTTTAGTCCATTTACAAAGAAACGTTAGAAATCAGATGGATAAAGAAGATTCACAAGTATTTAACAAAGAACTGAAAAACATAAAAGAAAACAGCTTAGATTATGAAGATGGATTAGAAAAATTAGATGATTTATGCGGTAGATTTAAGTCTAAATATCCAAGCTTTATAAAACATATTCAATCTAACAAAGAGAGATACTTATGTTTTTTAAAATATCCAGAAAATCTAAGAAAGCACATATACACAACAAATCCAGTTGAAAGTGTTAATAGCATGATAGAAAAGGTAAGAATAAATTTAGGTGGATATTTTCAATCTGTGGACATTCTTGAGATAAATCTGCTTATACAAAGAGACAATTTAAAGAATGGAAAATGGAAAAAGCCTATACCTGCTTTTAAAGGAGTCTCTTATGAAATTTTACAATTGTTTAATAAAAAGTTTTCAATCCAGACACAAAATTATTGACAAGTCTCACAGAGTTTATCAAGTAAAACCTTTATTTTTTCTTTCCCAAGCTTAGGATGTTTCTTTCTTATTTCTAAAACTAATTGTTTATGTTTTTCTGTTATTTTTTGTAATTTTTCTAATTTCATTCCTTTTTTTGATATATAACGATTTTTAAGAGATACAGGATTGTTATTACTGCTTTCATACTCTTTAATCCATCTGTATATGGTAGATTTTGATACACCAAAAGCTTCAACTGCAACCTTCACTGAATGTTTTAAAGCAAATTCTACTACTTGCAATCTAAAGATTATTTCTGGATGTTTTTCCATAACATCATCTAATTCTTTTACTTGTTTTAAAAGCTTTCTTTCAAGTGTATTAATTCTCTGAATGTAGGTAGATGTTCCTATTCTCTTTTTCATCTTTATCCCCCGATTTTCATAAGGTTATTATAGCAGTAGATAATAAGGTAAAGCGTTAACTTTAGGGTGTGAAACAGGTAAAGCCTATGCAAGTGAAATAAAGATGTTAAATCAGATATTAAACAAAGTAGATTTTATCAAAGGATTATCTTTTATAGCTGATAAGGGTTTAGACTTTAATAAGCATAATACAAAAAATCTTAGACATTGGACTTATTCCTGCTATAAAGATAAAGGAAACATTTAGAATGAAAATAAAGCATTCATTGAGACAGTTATCAAAGGATATGGCTAAGAAGTTAGCTATTGCTTGGACTATTCTTTGGAATTTCTACACGATTTTAACTTATGTATTTTTGTTTATTTTATCAGAATTCTTAATTTTGAGAAGAAGTTTTTTTGATTTTTGGAACAGTCTCTATAAAATATTTGACATGAGAGAAAACTTCCTGTAACTTATCATCGTGTTTTAATACAAGCTTTAAAAGCCTAATGTTCTTATTTAGGTTGTAGGAAGTAGAGGAAGGGCAGTTAAAACATCCTACAGCGGTCTTAAAAGACCAATGACAATAACTTGATCTGTCCTTCCTTTTTTTCTCCCATGCCTGTAGTTATTATAAAATCTTATTCTCTTATAGTTAAAAAAAATTTTTGGTATATTTAATATACGATGACGAGAAAAAGTAAAGTTATATTTACATATACATTCTATAATTCACAAAAATTTCAGAACACTCTCACTTTATCACTTTACCTAATCTCCAATTTTTAGTAAATCTCTAAGTTCATCTTCAAGCTGTCTGCATCTTGGACAGACTGTTGTATCACCTTTATATGAGAAAGGGACTAAACATTCACTGCACGGAATCATCACATGCTCTGCTAACACTTTATATTTTCCTGAAATAAAGTCTTCTAAGTATAGTTTTTCTTCTAAATGGATACATTTTTCCGGGCATACATCGTGACAAATTCTGCATTTAATACATAAAGTAGGACTAAACAAAACTTTTAATTTGCTATCATCAGGTGTTAAAGCTCCTGTTGGACAAACGTTATAACAAATTGAACAGTTTGTACATTTAGAGTTATCAATCCATTTATCTGATGAAAATTCAATTTTTTCTACTTCAAAGCATTTGTCTGTTGGGCCTATCTTTGATAGAGTTGTGTATAAAATCTTTCTTTTTTCTGGGATGACTTTCTCGCTTACAATGTTTTTGTAAGGTTTTTCTTCCTCTTCTTCTGTATTTTCAACTATCTGCTCTAATTTATCTTCAACAGCCCAGAAAGCTAAGGCTGCCGTCTGTTTTGCAAACATCTTTAAAAAAGACCTTCTTTTATTTTCTTGCTTTTCTTCTTTCTCAAATTTTATATCTTCTAATTTTACTCTATAATCTAAACCTGCTTGCTCTAATATATAGTTTGCTTTTTCTGTATTGTGTTTAATTATATCTAACTGTTTTCCTATCTGACATTGACCGCAATGTCCGATATCAAGAATTAAATCTGAATTTTTATCTATACAAATAGAGAATAGATAGTTTTCGTCAAGTGCTGACAAGCATGGTAAATCTACTTTACATGATATGAATTTTTTATCTGAATCTGTAAACTTAACATAAAAATCTACTAAGTCAAAGCCATTTAGTTTATAACTTTCGGTTGGACAGTTTCCAACGCAGGCTCCACATTCAACACAGTTTTCAAAATTTACTTTAACTTTGTCATTTTCAATATTTACAGCCTGAGTTGGACATACATTGACACATTTATTACAGTCTGCGTATCTGTAATAAACTCTAACGCAGGAATATATATCAAAGTTTAATCTACTTGCCGACATTTTCAGCCTCTAATTGTTCTAAGATGTATTCATAGTCTGTCATGATAAAATCTAAAGCCATTTGACAAACATCATAATAAAAAGGAGTTTCGCTCATATCTCTTGCAGCCATAAGATATATTGGTGCCCATTGAAGTATATGATTTTCCATAAACTCTTTTTGAAGATTAAGCGCCTTTTTTTCTCCTTCTTGGTCGTTCATTGAATATGCTTTTAGTTGCTCTTGGATTAAAGTTATCATAAATTCAAGCTCAACTGCTATATGGTCTGGAGATAGTACTCTGGTTTTGTTTAAATCTATCTCATACCCATGTTCAAGGTAAAATTGTAATGTTGGATTTGTTGGCGTTGGGTTGATATGTCCTTCGTCATTCATGAATACAGATTCATAAGGATAGGCATTTAGTATGAAAACCGTCGTATAATCAACGCTTAAATCTTCATCTATTAATTCTTTTGTAGATTTTGTTTTAAAACCTTCCCATTCTTTTGTGTTTGGAAAAAGTTCTAACAAATCAGGATTGTTTTTTATTTTTTCAAGAAGGTTTTCGTCAACTTCTTCTATTAAAAGTCTTGATATAAAAGCGTACATATTTATTCTGCCTTGATTTTCTTGAATTTTATCGTCCATACTTACCTCACAGGATTTTTTGATATTAAATTATAGTATTAAATTATAGAGAGTGTTTCAAAAATCAATTAACCTTTTGATCGTCATTCTGCAGCCGGCGAAGAATCTCCTCTCTTTCTTGCCTCTCACTTATTCATTTACTCACTTTCTACTTTTAAAAAAGAGATCCTTCGGACTAACGTCCTCAGGATGACAAAAAGGTAAACTTACAAAAATTTTGGAGTATCCTATTAAATTATAACAAGATAAGGACAGCCTCTTTAAGACTGTCCCTGTGTATGGTTAGTATATTAAGATTCAGACCCTGGCATTTTCCAAGCTTCATCTGCTATTGGGAACCATGGTCTTGGCATCCATTTTGGTCTTCTAAGTCCGCCCGGTCCTGGTGCTGGTCTTGTTAATTGATCTCTCCAAGCTTTGTAAACTTCAAATGTTTTTTGAATATCCACAAATACATCACCTATTCTATCCTCTGGACCTGCTTTTTCTATTAATACCTTTTTGTGCCAGCAGTGCATACCGCTTATTGGGTCTGGATTCGCAGGGAATACAGCGTTTTGGAATACTCCCGTTGTTCCTTTCCACCAGATTAATTCTGTATCTTTGTTAAATTCTGGAAACTGCCATGATTCAAATGGTTTTACACCCTCTTTTGTTCTTACAAAATATTTAGAGCCTTCATTTTTAATATCAACAAGCACAGAACCTAATCTCATTACACCGAGCGGATGTTTAAATCCATCTATTTTTACTTCGTTTACGAGTCTCCATCTTCCGTTGTGGTGAGAACATGCAACAACACCAGGTCTTGTTGCTTGAGTTAGTGTTGCCATTGCTACAAAGTATCCTGTTTTAATGCCTGTTAATGTATCCACAACCCAAACTTTTACAGCATCTCCTCTGTTGATTCCAAGTCTTTTAGCATCTTTTTCATAAATCCATAATGGGTTATGGTTTTGTCCTATTTCCATCAACCACTTTGCGTTAATACTTCTTGTGTGGATTAAGTATGGAAGTCTGTAAATTGGGTTTAATACAAATGCATTCTCTTCTGTAATGTAGTCATGGTGCACGTGGGTAACGATATGAATCATCTTTTGTCTTTGTTCTTTATTTTTTGGATAGTATAAAACTGCATACTCTGGCCATTTCCAATCTTTTAGCGTTGGTGAGTAAAATTCTATGTGTCCGGAAGGAGTATGGAATCCTTGGAGAATTTTTCCATCCTTGTATACGCCGATTGTATGCTTCTTACCTTCTTCCTCTGCATAAACAATACCAAGCTCTTCATCTATCTTAATAGCAGATTTTGGAATTTCTTTCCCTGCATATTTGTAAACACCTTTTTCTTGGTCATAAGGCAACGGTCTTTCCATCACATAGTAGATGTTTGTCTCTTCCGTCCAAGCTCCTCTATCTCTCATATATTCATATGGAGTTATGCCAAGCTGTTTGCAAACTTCAGAAAGCTTAGGAAGTTTTGAGAACGCTGCATTGTAATACTCTTCAATTGTAACCGGCTTTCCTGGATTTTGTTTTGATTCCCAGTATTTTCTTATTCCAAGGCTTCCGTCTGGGTCTATTGCAAAGGCAAGATTGATGAAAAATTCATTTTCTTCCCAAATTTCACCAAGTCCTACTTTTTTGTGTGCTTCTAATGTAGCTTTCGCCGGGTCGTTTGGCTTCCATCCCATTTTCATTAGCGCAACTCTTAAAACCGGCTGTCTAAATCCTGTCCATCTTTCAGGTTTTGTTTCTGAGGAATGCTGGTCATGTCTTTCTCCGGCTAATCCCATTGGAAGTATATAATCACAGTAGAATGCTGTTTCAGCCCAGGTTGGAGACATATAAACTGTTAAACCAAATTTATTTTCATCTTTTAATGCTTCTACCCATCTAAACCCATCTGGGTTAATCCATACAGCGTTATAGATTCTTCCAAACCATACTTCTACCTTATCTGGTATCTTTAATCCTTTTTCTTGCCATTTCTTTCTCCACTCATCATCCATCAAAAGATGTGGATATATAAAGCTAAGCTCATAAGCAGACAACGGCCATTCTGGCGGCCAGTGTAATTCATTCCAAGCTTTAACTGGGTCTGGTTTGTCTGCCATGCATGCATCACCGCCTTTATCACCGACATCTATAAGATGCCAGTGGTGCCATCCTGTACCACCAACAGACCCAATAGAACCGGTAAACGTTAAAAGCATATTCATAGCTCTACCTACAACCCAACCACCTCTGTTTCCAGCCGCAGGACCTCTCCATTGGTAATTTGTAATAGCATTTCCAGCGTAAACTACCATTTCATAGAGTTTATCAATCATTTCAACAGGTATTCTACATTCTTGTGAAGCCCATTCAAACGTGTAATCTTTATACATATCTTTTAAAAGCTCTATAAAATCATCGAAGGTTTCGCCTTTTGGAAGTTCGGAAATGTATCCATTTTCTTTAAGATAATTTAGATACTCTTTATCTTTCATTAACTGTTTCCAGTTTGTCCATCTTTCTACAAATTTTCTATCGAATTTATCTTCCTGGATTAGTCTGTTTAAAATTGCTAAGTATAATGCTGCTTCTGTACCAGGCCATGCAGGAATCCAAAGGTCAGCCATTCCGGCAGAGTTAGAAAGCCTTGGGTCAACAACTACCAACTTAGCTCCTTTAGCTCTTGCATCTGCTATGTATCCGGCATGCTGTTGGTAATAGTGTCCCGCATCTGCTGCGTGAGATGAGTTTAATAGAACTAATTTAGAATTAGCAAAATCTGGCGATGTTCTGTCATCACCTACGCAAATAATACCACCAAATCTTCCGTTAGCAGAGCATACATTTGTGTGGGAATTTCTGCCATCAACACCCCAAGACCAAACAACCCTTTTGACGTTAAAACTCACTTCGTTAGGTCTTCCAACCTGATAGTTGATCTGCTTTTTAGAAATCTCATCACCTTTTAGTAAGACTTCTCTCATCTTTTTGCCGATTGTTTCAAGAGCTTCTTCCCAAGTTGTTCTTACCCATTTGTTTTCTCCTCTTTTACTACCAGGAGCTCTTTTTAACGGGAATGGTATTCTGTCTGGGTCGTACATCTGAGCTAATGCAGCATAACCTTTTGCACAGTTTCTACCTCTTGAACCTGAATGGAATGGATTACCCATAAATTTTCTTACTACCATGGATTCTTTATCTATCCAGGCTGTTAAACCACAAGCAGCTTCACAGTTATTACAAACAGTAGGAACTATCATATAATCAATAAGCTTAACACCATCTCTTAACGCACCGCCTTCTTTTTTCCAGTAATCACCTGCTGGCTCTTTCCAGCTGTTCCATTTTTCAAACGGTGGGTAGTAATCTAAATGCATAGGCTCAAATGTTAGTGCTTCATTGTTTGCAACTTTATTATCTGCATCTACTTTTTGAAAGATACCTTTTGTTAAAGCTACTCCACCAACTGCTGCCGCTGTTCCTTTTATAAAATTTCTTCTTGATAATTTCATCATTTCTTAATCCCTCCGTAATTTATTAGCTTAAAGGAAGCATTTGAGGAGCTAAAAGCCAGCTATGCTTTATAAGCCAAAGTCCTATCAAAGCTAAAATTGAGCCTAAGGTTAGGTACTCATACTTTCTCTTTTCTGTAGCTACTCCTACTAATATTATTGGAATGATAAACGTAAGGAACATTCCAAGCCAGAACATAGGAGCAAGTTCACCAAAAGCTAAAATCTCAACCGCTCTATGAGAAAATTCTGAGTGCATTCTTGCAAATAAAAGCTCTCCAATATATCCTGCCGAAGATAAAAACGCTGAGCCTATAAAAATAAAGCTTAATTCTCTCTTAATATCTTCCATTTGGACGTTGAATATTTGCATAAGGAGTAGATAAGCTGCAGAGCCGGCTAAAACAGCAGATAATAGCATTTGGAACAACTCTACAGGAAATACCCAAAGCTCTCTTGCTGTTGCTTCTCCCATAATTCCGGCTGTGTAAATAGTTGAGAAAAAGGCAAGGATAAATCCCGGTATTGCGATTTTATCAAACAATTTTCTGTTTCCTGTAATCCATGACCAGAAAGATAAAAGTAAAACTATAACAAACGCAGAAACCACCCAAGCACCAAGTGTAACTGCTGATGTAAAATGGGCAAATACAAAGATTTTCCAGAATCTAAACATGTGGTGTAAGTCTAAAACCGTTACTAAAAGTGTTATCGCTATGAATATTAATCCAAGAATTGGTAGCCATTTTCTAAAAAATGCATCTTTTTCTGGATATTTTCTAATGAAGTATAATCCTACTAAAAAAGAGCCTGTTGCTATACTTTTAGCCCACATATTGGTTGAAACAAGCCATCCCCAAACAACCTTTGGTAATGCAACATCAAAAGTTACTTCTGCTCCCAACATGATTAATGCCCTCCTATATGGTCTAAGAATTTAACTTCTGTAAATAAAGTGTACCCTTCAGGTCTTTCAGAAGCTAATGGGTCAAGTGCAACAGTTGAACCTCTAACGTAGAAATGTTTTGGTTTTGTGTTTAACTCCGGCTTTCTTACCATTACATCTCTGTGTTCTTTTAGGTACTTAGAGATTTCACTTTCTGGGTCGTCAAGGTCTCCAAAGATATTTGCATGAGTTGGACATGCAACTACGCAAGCAGGCATCATGCCAACTTCTATTCTATGGGCGCAGTATGTACATTTATCAGCTGAGTTTGTTATTGGATCTATATATATAGCGTTGTAAGGACATGCCATCATACAAGAAGCACAACCGATACATCTGTTATGGTCTACGTTAACTATACCGTTTGGTAAATAGTGTAAAGCACTAACAGGGCAGATTCTTTCACATGGAGCGTTTTCGCAGTGATTACATCTTAGAGGTACGAAATGTCTTTTTACATAAGGAAATTCGCCTTGGTCAATGTATTTAACTCTTAGTCTCCAGCTGTGAAGTGGAACATCATTTTCAGCTTTACAAGAGACCGCACACGCCATGCATCCCATACATCTGCTTAAATCAACTAAAAATCCAAGTCTCATAACAGACCTCCATTTTGATTTGCTTTTATTTTATTACCCTTACTTATTATTTTGCAAATACATATTAAAATTTGAATATTCTAATATTATAAGTCTGGTGAGAAATTTAATAAAAGCAGGAGATTCTTCGCTATTACTCAGAATGACACTGCCGGATGTTTACTTGTCATCCTGAAGCCGAAGGCTGAAGGATCTCCTCCTTAAATGTTTTTTTAAAAGAAAAAACAGGAGATTCTTCGCTTACGCTCAGAATGACATCTTAGGTTATCTTTCCTTTAACGTTTATCAATCACCCTTTCGCTGTCATCCTGAGGACTTTAGTCCGAAGGATCTCCTTTTTAAATTCTATAAAAACCGCTAGTTTCTCACCAAAAGTATTAAATTCTCTTATATCTGCAAATTTATTCCCTTAATTATCCATCCTCTCACTTATTCACTTTAAAAAACCCCGGGAGTATCCCGGGATTGAAAACTTTATAAACAACCTTTAAAGAATCCAGGTTTTGGTTTAGGAGAGATTTTATACTCTTGAACTTCTAAGACTGGCAAATCACCTTCTTTAGAAACAATTTTTCCCTTTGCGTCAATGTTTCCACCAAAACCTTCGTCCAATTCAAAGTAGTAAACGTTCTTTGGAGCAATTGCATAAAACGTGTTTTCTGTTACGTCATAAATAACATATCCAGATTGAGCAGCCTCTGCTGGTGGACAGCTTGATAAAAGCTCAAAGCTGCCTGTTTGTTTTGCTTTTTCTGCACAAGATTTTGCAGTAATAACAGCACTTGAAAGGTCTACATCTTCGCCTACTTCTTCCGCATTAACAATTCCAAAAGACAATATGCCAGCTGATAATATTGATAAAATCATCTTTTTCATAATACAACCTCCTAAATCACTTTAAAGTCTTTAAATAAGCAACGATGTCGGCAACATCTTTCTCAGACAGATGTGCAAATGGAGGCATTTTAGACTGTAATTTTCCTTTATCGCCCTTGATATACCATGTGTACATGTCGTTGTTAGGATATGCTCCATTTTTATCTCTTTCAGCTGATTTGTTGTAATGTCTGTTTATGTTTAGATTTTTAATCACAACATCATTAGGGTTTATTATTGATTCTTTCAAGTATGCAGGGTTTGAATATCCGCCAATCTTAGATAAGTTTGGTGCTAAGCCTTCCGGTGCTGTTTTTTGGTCTGCATATCTATGACAACCATTACAGCCATTTTGAGCCATCAACTCTTTTCCTCTTGCTGGGTCTCCAATTTCTCCATATCCCCATGAAATGTATTTTACATAACTTGGGTCAGCTTTAAACTTATCAATCTTTATAAACTTCCAAGAAGAAATTTTCTTATTTCCATCCCTGTTTAAACTGTTTCCATCATAAACTGCAAAAGCAGCAGGAACCATGCCGGATGCAAGGTTTAAATCTGGAGTTTTTAATGGTTTTACGATTACAGCAGTCCATTCTTTTTTAGAATCATCATACTGCATTGTAAAGTTGTAGCCTTTTTCTTCGATTTCCGTCATTGTTCCAAAACCTTCTGAGATGAAGGACTTTTTATATTCCTTTCCTTCAACAGCTTTCTTTAAATAAACCATTACAGGGTGGTTAGCATCTCCCATACCTACATAAGCCAAAGTTTTACCTTTACCATAAACGGTTGGAAATTCAACAGCCACACCGTCGCCGTATTTGTTAGTAGCTAAAGCAGGTTGAACAGATTTAGTCTCATCCTTCCATCTAATTAATATTCCTATTTCGTTTTGATTATAACCTACTGCAACTTCCGCTTCTACAGGTTGCTCTTTTTCAACTATTCCATTAGCATTTTTATCATTTAAGCGAACTGAGTACTGTGGATATAAAATAACTCTCTTTGCTGGAGCAGAAGATAAAGTCTGAACGTCTAATTTTGATAGCTGCTTAGCCTCTAAAACATCATCATTAAAGTTGTCCGTCCCAGCGTTTGAAGATAGAACAAGTGCTGATATAGCAAACAATGTTAGCTTCTTTTTCATCAGTTTCCTCCTTCTTTATTTTAAGCGTTAATGTCCATGACCACCTTCTCTTGGAGGTAAAGGCAATACTTTTTCATGGAAAGTGTAATCTTTTATCTCAACTTTCTTAGTATTAGCACCTTGTAAGTATCTTTGGTCAATGACTTTAAAGAACTCTGTAGCTTTTAACTTTTTGTCAGCTGTTTGTTGATAGTAATTATTATCAAGTCTGAACATATCTCTATGTGAGTATGCGATAAGAATATCCATAAGCTCTGACTCTTCTCCTCTTGCTCTCTTTTCCATTTCTTTTCTTAGTGTTTCAAGAGCTTGATGAACTTCTTTTCCAAATAGTAATTCTAAGTATTCAATTGGTACTCTTCTTGAATTATCTATTGGAGCCATGTTGTCATCAAGTTTTGGAGGGTCAAACAATGGCGGAACGTAGTAAACGTTTGGCTGTGTTCCAAAGTCTGGTCTAAGAGGTAAAGCAACTTTATACTTATGAACAAGTTTATAAACTTGTCCTTCTTCGTCATCCAAAAAGCCTACAAATCTTATTCTACCTACGCATTGATGTGCACATGCTGGAGGTAAGCCTTTTTCAACCCTCGGGAAGCAGAATATACATTTTTCAGATTTAGATATCTTAGGGTTAAAATAAATCTTTTTATAAGGACAGCCTGCAATACAGTATCTGTATCCTTGACATCTTTCTAAGTCTACTAAAACAATACCGTCTTGCTCTCTTTTAAAAATTGCCTCTCTTGGACATGCAGCTAAACAGCCTGGATTAGAGCAGTGGTTACAAATTCTTGGAATGTAGAAGAAGTAAGAGTTGGGATACTCTCCACCGCCAACGTCTTCATCCCAGTTTGGTCCCCATTCTGGAGCTGTGTTAGGTTTTAGTAAATCACCATTGAAAAGTTCGTCGTGGTTGTAATCCCATGGTACGCCATAATCTAATACCATATCCGGGATAATTCCATCTCTTAAATTTCCTTCCTCGTCAAAACCACCGCCAGCTTCCATCCAGTTTCTTGGGTAGCCTGTACCAGGGTGTGTTTCAACGTTGTTCCAGTACATGTATTCTCTTCCATTTCTGTTTGTCCACTGTGTCTTACATGCTACTGTACAAGTTTGGCAACCAATACATTTATTTAAATCCATTACCATTGCAAGTTGTCTTTTTGACATCTATTTTACCTCCTTAAGCTTTTTCAACATCTACTGAAGTCTCATACGCATGTTGGTTTCCATCCCAGTTTCCACCAAACTTCAAGTGTCCCCAACCATCAGAAAGTTCAAGTAAGTTAAGCGGAGATGCTACTGTTTCGTTGTGCCCTTTTCTTCCTTTGTAGAAGAATGGTTCCCAACCATGCTCCAATATAATTGCATCTTTTGGACATGATGGATATACTTTTGCCATAGCATAAAACTCACCAAGGGAGTTAAACACTCTAACTTCATCACCATCTTTGATGCCTTTCTTCTTAGCAATCTCAGGATTTATCATTACATAAGGCTTTCCTCTTTGTAATCTAAGCAGTAAAGTAGATGTCTTATAAGTTGAGTGGATTGACCATCTTGCGTGTGGTGTCATGAGAACAAATGGGAATCTTCTTGGTCTGATAGGTTCTTTAGCGGTTGGAACGTTTGCTCCTTGCTGTATCCATAAATCATCATCTACGTAGTATGTAATTCTTCCGGACAATGTTTCAAATCTTTCATATAAGAAAAGGTTGTTTTCAAATACGTTGTATGGCTTATCTGGATAGAGTGGTGAAGATTTTCCAGCTTTTTCATTTAATACTAAATAACCGCCTCTTTTGAACATAGATTCAATAGTATTAGGCTTAAACTGGTCAGTATTTTCTAATGCTAACTCTACAGCATCTCTGTCGTTTCTTAACTGACCACCGATTGTGTATTCTTCAACTAATGTGTCAAGGTCTCTGTATCCTGTTTTAGAAAGTTGTGGGTCTGGAATTTTAATATATTTTTGGTCGCCTGTTTCTTTGTATTTTTTAGTCGCTATTTCTTGAATTTTCTCAACAATCATAGTACAAATTTCCCATTCAGACTTAGCTTCGCCAACTGGTTTTAAGTTTGCTGGAGGATGGGCAAGGTTTGCAAATCTATGATAACCTGGGTTTGTTCTTAGGTCCCAAACTTCATAGTGAGACTTTGCAGGAAGTAAAATGTCTGCATAGTTTGCAAAATCAGACATTCTAAAATCTACATAAGCAATAAATTTAGCCTTTTCAAAGAATGCCTTTTTATAAGAAGAACCTTTATTTCTTCTAAATCTGGCATCTGCAAAAAGTAAGAACGTTTCTACATCATTCCAGTAAGATTTACCATGTCCGATTCCTTTGTCGCCTTCAGACTTAGAAAGCATTTCATTCACTTGCTTTTTATACTCTTCCTTAGACATTCCCATAGATTCTTTGAATGTATCCTCTTCATAGAGCTTATCAAAGTCCTGCATCATATTTCCAAGAACAAATTCGCTTACAAAACCGGATGCGAATCTTTCTTTATACTTTCCTGCAAAACCAGAGATCTTAGCTAAACCAGATATAGACCACTCATTTTCCGAGTTAAATCCACCATAAGGTCCAAGCCTTCCACATAAAGGAGTAATAGAAGCAATAGCCCTTTGGGTTAACATACCATTAAAGTATTTACCGATTGTAAATCCCATAGATATAAACGCTACTTTTGGAAGAGCTATATCTCTTGCAAGCTGTTGAACGATTTTTGGATGAACGTTTGTTAATTTAAATGTTTTCTCAGCCGGGAATTTAGCTGCTTCTGCTTTAACCAATTCAAATACAGGTGTAACTTTTACCTTTGAACCGTCTTTTAACTTAACTTCATATACACCTTCTAACGCTGGGTCAATATCCCAACCTAAATCTTTTAGTCTCAATGTTTTAACTGGGTTTCCTTCAGAACCCGGCATGATTGTAAATTTACCGTTTTTAAGGTTATAAGCTAAGAAAACAGCATCTGCTTCAAATTCTTTTCCATGTGCTTTTTCTTCCATAACATGGAAGACTTCTTTATCAAACATTGGGTCGTTTGTGTCAATATCAGAAAGTCTTAATAGTTTTTTGTTATCTAATCTTACTAAGAATGGTAGATCTGTGAACACTTTTATAAAGTTTGGTTTGTAAAGCTTTTGTTGAATAATTTCGTTGATGATAGACATTGCTAAGAAACCATCGTATCCGGCTCTAACCGGCACCCATAAATCAGCTCCTTTTGCAGTAGCGTTAAAGTCTGGAGTGATAACGATTACTTTTCCACCGTTGTATTTTCCTTCCCATACCCAGTGAGCATCCGGAATTCTTGTTTTGTTAGGGTCCATACCCCACCAGATTTGAACGTTTGCAGTGTATACAAAATCGTAAGAAAATCCAATGTTTCCTTCGCCGTATACTAAGGAAACGCCAGGGAACATATCACCAACGTAAGAAGCTATGTAAGGTCTAACAGCACCAAGAAGTGTTCCAAGTCTTTTACCAGAAGCTGCTCTTGCCTCTGTAAGCATACCAGCACCAACGTGGATGTAGTTTCCAGCTGGTCCTTTTGTAAGCATAGTTTCATAAATTCTTGTTGCAACTTCTGTTATTGCTTCATCCCAAGATATTCTTTTCCACTTACCTTCTCCTCTCGCTCCGACTCTTTTCATTGGATAGAGAATTCTGTCTTTTTCATACATTACTTGAGAGTGTTGAACGCCTTTGTTACATCCCCTTGGGTTAGCATCAGGAATTTTTGGGTTGATTTGTGGATAGTTAGCAGCTTGGTTTTCTCTTGTAACTATACCGTTTTGAACCCATACATCCCAAGCACAGTTTCCTTGACAGTTTACGCAGTGATAAGCAGTACCATGCTCTTCTTTCTTTCCATAAGTATATGCAAACTCTCTTCTGTACATATTTTCAACAAAAGAGCCGTTTGGATAAGATGCTCTTGGGTCATCTACTACAACAGCTTTAGCTTTAGCAAAAGCCTCGCTTGACCCAAGACCTAAAGCTCCACCTGTTGCTGACATTACTTTTAAAAAGTCCCTTCTTGAGATCGCCATCTAAAAACCTCCTATGGTATTTTTATAAACAACCGCCACCGCCACCTGCTTTTGGTGGAGTGTATTCGCCAGATTCATCCGGTAATCCAGCATCCTGCCATGCCTTCATACCGCCGGCAAGATTTTGAACGTTTGTAAATTTAGATGCACATTTTTTAAATATCTCCTGATTTCCATCTGTAGAAACGATCACAGTGTAAACATACGGATTAATTCTTTTTAATGCTTCTTTTAGGTTTTCAGTTGTCATTTTAGATTCATCACAGTTTGGAAATGGTAATGCACCTGGTATTCTTGAGTCTTCATAGCCACCAACTTCATCGCTTGAAGTTAACTCTCTCACGTCTATAATTTGTACCTTAATTTTTGGATTTGAAAGTTTTTTATAAAGCTCTTCTGCGGTTATAGGTATTTGCTTTTTAAGTTCAACTTCTTTCTTACCAAGTGTAAAAAGAACGAATGCTAAAACTAAGATGACTACTATATATACGCTTCTTTCAATTTTAGGGTTCATTGCTGGTTGCCTCCGTTAGCAGGTTGTTGCTGACTTACTTGAGAAAGCTGTTTTTCTAAGTTATCAACTTTTCCTTTAACTCCAAAGGTTGCAACTATTAAAACTATAATTGCAATCCAAAATAAAAGTCTTTCTGTCATACTCATCTTTCTCACCTCTTAGTCGTATACTTCTTCTGATGCTTTTTTAGCTTCAATAAATCTTGACCATCTTCCCATGTAAATAAGGTTTGCTGTTAAGACTCCAACTATAAAGTAGGTTCCAGACATAACCATACTACCGATAGATAATGTAGGATATGCTGCTAAGAATGCTCCCGTTGTACATCCACCGCCGATTAACGCACCAATCGCCAAGAACATTCCAGCAAAGAAAACAAGGATCATTCTTACCCATGGCATAGGGGCAACTTGAGCAAAAGCTGGTGGAACCGGGTCAAACTTAAATTTACCGGAGATGATTGCAGCTAAAAATGCTCCTGGTAATACACCAATGATTAAACCTGCGTGCCAAATAATACCTTCTGTTACCTTAGGAACAACGTTTGATAATGGATGTCCAAGGGAATCTGCAACCCATCCAACTAAAGCAAGTAAAGCACCAGAAAATCCAAGATATTCGCCCTGAGCTGTAGCCCATGCAATTATAGAACCAGCCGCAACTCCACCTAATGCCCAATGCCACTCATCTTTTATAAGATTTAGACTAAATTTTTCTTGATAAAACTTTTTAGCCGGGTCTACATAATCAGCTATTAATGCAAAAATTAAGAATAACACACCCCATACAACAGCTAAAGGTCCATAAGATACACCTGAAACACCATATAATGTAAGGTCTTGTTTGTTTCCGAGAATACCAGCTTCAACCAATGATGGTTGTATTGCGTTGTAGATTAAAACGCCGATAATCAACCCGATGACACCCGCCGCAGATATAAACTTACCAGCTCCTACCCTCGCAACACAAGTTCCAGGACAAAAACCAGCAGAAGCCATAGCTATTCCAAACATAATACCACCGATAATATGAGCAACACCCATATATGGCATTATTCTTGGAATTAAATTTGTACTTTCTGCAAATCCAAGAATATCAGCTAATCCGTAAATGATAGAAGCGGTCGCTATCCCTGTAAAGGCAAACTTCATTATTTTTAAATCTCTAAGTAAAAGCATACCTTCAACTCTTGAATATCTAACCGCTCCTACTTTGAATAAAACGATACCAAAAAGCATTCCTGTTATTATTCCCATGATTAAATGATTTGAATGTTCCATGATACTAACCTCCTTGAAAAATATGTGAAGCCGGCGTAAAGCCGGCTTGATTGACTAATTATTGTTCGATTGGTAAAAATTTATCGTTACCCCATTCGTCCCAAGAACCAACGTAAACCTTAGCTTTTGGATATCCAGCTAATTTTAAAGCGGCATACACGAACGAACCTCTACCTAAACCTACGTGACAGTAAGAAATAACAGTTTTATCTGGAGTAATTCCAGCTCTTTCAAGTTGTTTTTTAATTTGGTCAACTGGCTTGAATAATGGTTTGTCAGGTTCACCGTTAGGGTTTCCTGCAACTTTTTTCCATTCGAAGAACTTAGCTCCAGGTATATGACCACCTCTTTCAACTTGTTTATGTTTTCCAGGGGCTTCTAATGCCTCTAACAATGTTTTTCCAGTGTATTCTTCAAATCTTCTTGCATCTAAAATAACGTAATTTGGGTCTTTTGAAGCTTTTAAAACTTCATCTTTTGTAGCAAGAATTTCTTTTCTTACTTTAACAGTAAACTTTCCAGGAGCTGGTTTTTTAGCTGGCCCTGTTTCTACTGGTAAGCCTTTTGCTTTCCAAGTAGCAAATCCACCATCTAACATTTGAACGTTGTCTACGCCGTATAAGTATAAGAAAAACCATACACCAGAAGCGTTTGGACCTTTACCATCGTCATAAGCTATAACGTGAGAGCTATTGCTGATACCAAGTTCGCTGATAACCTTTTGTGCATTTTTCTCGCACATTGGAAGACCACCACACTTTTTAATATCATCCAAGTAGTGAAGGTCGTGAGCAAATGCGTTAACAGACCCAGGAATATGACCCTGTGCGAATACTTTTGGGTCATCTCCGTTTACAAATACTGCCTTTCCAACCAAGTCTTTTGCTTGGTCTACAGAGATAAGTAAGTCAGCCGCTTTTGATGATGCTGACACTGCAAGTAAACCTGCTGCTGCGAGTGTTAAAACTTTTTTCATCTGAAAACCTCCTATAAAAATTAATAGTATTCAAATATTAATATCTCATTATTAGTGCTTGGTTGTCAAATACTAACCAAAACCTATTCTTTTGAAGTCTTGTTTATTATATAATCAAAAATCGTGCCAATTGTTAAGAAATTTTAATATTTAAATGCATAATCTTTCGTTTAATTAGTAAGTATTAACTTATTCAATTATTTGAATATAAGCATATTTAAAAATGAAAAATAACATTTCAAAATGAAATACACTCTTTTCTTTTATTAATACAAAATAAAACATTGTTTGAAAAATTTAGCTATAAGTTATGTAAGTTCGGTGAGTAAGTGAGAAAGTGAAAAAGTGAGAGTTGAGATTTTGACAAATTAATTAATATTCTTCGTTAAGATATCTAATAGGTCGGAGTGAGAAATTCAATAAAAAGGAGATTCTTCGCATAGCTTCAGATTGACGTTAATTTTTTCTCTGTCATCCAACAGCGAAGTGAAGGATCTCATGTTTTAAAAAAGTGAGGAAATGAGATTCTTCGCTATCGCTCAGAATGACAAATAAGGCTATCTTTTCTCTGATACTTATCATTCAACCTTTCGCTGTTATCCTGAGGACATAAGTCTTAAATTTCTCACCCAAGGTATTGTGAAAATGTTATAATAAATAAATTATTAGAGATTTAAAACAAAGGAGTTTTTACAGGAATGGAAGATATTAAAAAAGTTCCGATAGAAGAGGAAGTTAAAAGTGCTTATATAGATTATGCAATGTCGGTTATTGCTGGTAGGGCCATTCCGGATGTTAGAGATGGCTTAAAACCAGTTCAAAGAAGAATTTTATACTCTATGTATGAGCTGGGTTTACTTCCAAACAAACCATATAAAAAGTCTGCAAGAGTTGTAGGGGAAACACTTGGTAAATTCCATCCACATGGTGATGCGTCTGTTTATGATGCACTTGTAAGAATGGCACAAGATTTTACAATGAGATATCCGTTAATAGAAGGTCAAGGGAACTTTGGTTCAATAGACGGCGACCCGCCTGCTGCAATGCGTTATACAGAAGCAAGGTTAACAAAATTGGCTGTTGAAATGCTTGAAGATATAGATAAAAACACCGTTGATATGATGCCTAACTTTGATGCTTCATTAGAAGAGCCTACGGTATTACCTTCAAAATTTCCAAATTTAATATGTAATGGAACAACAGGTATTGCAGTAGGGCTTGCTACAAGCATTCCACCCCATAACTTTACAGAAGTGGCAGAAGCTTTAAAATACTTGGCAGAATTTCCGGATGCTACCATAGAAGAGCTGTTTAACTTTATAAAAGGACCGGATTTTCCAACAGGTGGAGTAATCACAAACACCAAAGAAGAGCTAATTGATATATACAAATCATCAAGAGGTTCAATAACAATAAAAGGTAAAGCAAGAATAGAAAAGCTGCCGGGGAACAGACAAAGGATAGTTATCTATGAAATTCCATACCAAGTTAACAAAGTTGAACTTATCAAAAAAATAGCGGAGCTTGTTAGAACAGGAAAAGAAAAAGGAATATCAGACCTAAGAGATGAATCAGACAGAACAGGAATTAGAATTGTAATAGAGTTAAAAAGAGATGCAGACGCTGAAAAAGTCTTGAAGAAACTATACAAAAGCACGCCTCTTGAAAAGAACTTTCCTGTAAATTTAACAGTGTTAGTAGATAAACAGCCAAGAGTATTGAATTTAAAAGAATTGCTTCAAGAATTTATAAAACACAGAATAGAAATTATAACAAGAAGGACGTTATTTGAATTAGAAAAAGCAGAAAACAGACTACATATTGTAGAAGGGCTGATTACAGCCTTAGAAAATGCAGATAAAGTTATTGAAATAGTTCGTTCATCCAAGGATACAGCACAAGCAAGACAGCTGCTTACATCACAATTTAACCTATCTGAAACACAGGCAAACGCTATTCTTGACATGAGATTATCAAGATTTACATCCTTAGAAACTCAAAAATTAAAAGATGAAAGCATAGAGTTAAAACAAAAAATAGAAAGATATAAACAAATTCTTTCAAGCGATAATGAGAAAATCAAAGTATTCATCGAAGAGACTGATGAGTTAGTTAGAAAATATGGAGACCAAAGAAAAACAACCATCGCAACAGAAAAAGAGCTTACATTTAAAGAACATTTCATGTTTGCCATTTTAAATACAGGAAGAATTGTTAATTATAAAGTAGAAGATGAAACTTCAAAAGCTGACATTTTACAAAGAATTATCAATAGCCTGTCAATATCTTTAACGGAAGGAGAAAAGATAGTCTCTATTCAAGAAGTAGAAGGGTCTAAACCGATTGCTTTCTTTACAAAAGATGGAAAAGCTTATTGGAGCTTAGTTATAGACCTTCCAAAGGGCGAAGATAAGCTAAATATTGAAGGTGAAATCGTTGGAACAGCTTATCAAGGAGAGGGTGAAGAAAACAGAGTATTTTTAATAACAAAGAAAGGTATTATCAAAAGAATGTCTGATGAAGATATATTCTATAAGTCACAAGGACACACGGTAATGCCGTTAAACGAAGGTGATGAGCTTGTAGTGGCAGTTGCAGATAGACATCCTTCCTACATTGGAATTTACACAAAAAATGCAGATTTACTCTTATTTGAAAGAAATGAAGTAAGAATTACAGGAGATAAGGCAAAAGGCGTAGAAGCTATTGATTTAGATGAAAATGATGAAGTAGCCGGAGCATTTTTCTTAAATGGTCATGAATATCTACTCATATCTACTTCTTTTGGTTATATGAAGCTTGTAGAAAAAACAGAGTTTCCAATCAAGAAAAGAGCACAAAAAGGTCTTTTGGCAGTAAAATTAAACAAAGACGATTATGTAGTCTCAATATTACCTGTTAATAAATCTGATGAAGTGTTGATTAATACAAAACATGGCAAACTCTTAAAGTTAAAAATTGATAAAGAAACAATACCTGTTGAAAAGAGAACATCCTTGGGTAAAAATTTATTTAAATTTGAAGCCGATAGAATTGTGAATGTGTTAAAACTTCCACTTTTTGAAGAAAGCAAAGAATGATAAGAGTTTTATATATACTTGGCATAATAATAGGACTTTATGCAATTTTTAACAATTTGCCATACATTTTTAACGTTAATTTTTCGGATCCGGGACTGGCTATTGCAAAAATTTTAGTTTCTCTATTTCCTGTAATAGCTGGCGGTGTTATTGTTTACGTTTCCGGATATAATCTGTATTTGAGTTTTAATAAGAAAGATGAAAGTGAAAAGGATGTGAAGTAAGAAGTTGATAAAATTTCTCATCGGTCACTAATCACTTTTCTCGTCATCGCGAACAAGGTATATTTTATAGGAAACTAATAGATAATAATACTTCTCGGTCCTTTTGGAATGGCATAATTTGAATCTTGCATTATTTAAGGATATTAGGAATATTACAAAGATATCTAAAACTATAGAGGGTCCTTTTAGACCCTCAAACTTTTTTTATTCTAAAATTTCAAGGACAGCTTTTTTATTTTCTTTTCTTGCAACTGAGGCTAAGATTACTCTCATCGCTCTTGCTGTTCTACCTTGTTTTCCGATAACTTTTCCAAGGTCTTCCGGAGCAACTTTTAATTCAATAACTGTTACTTTTTCCCCTTCAATTTCTTTTACTTCAACTTTTTCTGGATGGTCAACGATAGCTTTTGCCATCTGCTCAACGATTTCCGTAAGTTTGCTCATCTACATCCTCCTTATGCATTAGTATTTAATCCAAAAGCTTTGAGAATTTTTAGCGCTCTTTCAGAAGGCTGTGCACCTTTATTTATCCATTCCATAGCCTTTTTTACATTAATATTTCCAGTTTTTAATATTGGATCATAGGTCCCAATATACTCGATTGCTTTAGTTTCTCTTGGTTTTTTACTATCTACCACAATCATTCTGTAAACTGGATGCTTTTTTCTACCTGCTCTTGATAATCTTATTCTAACCAAAAAATAAACCTCCTTTTATAAGAATTTTAGTTAAAAATTATATCATATATTTCTACTTTAAATGAAAATTTCATTTTAAAGTAAACAAGGGCTGTAAAAATAAACTACTATTTGACATTTAACATGAACATTTTGCAGCTAAAGTAAAGAATCTCAGTATTTTCGGAACTTTTCAGTCGACATATAATCTGAGAGTGCTGCGAAAATTTTTGCAAGTTTACCTTTTCTTGTCCATCCTGAGGCTGTAAAGCCGAAGGATCTCCTCTTATGAAAAGGTGAAAAAGTGAGTAAGTGAATAAGTGAGAGAAAAAAGAAGAGATTCTTCGCTCAGAATGACGATTTTAATTTTTGCAAGCATTCCCATATAATCTTATTACTCTTCGTAAATATCTATTTCTAAATCTTTAATCTTCTTGGAGATTGTGTTTCTGTGAAGCCCCAAATATTTAGATGCTAAAGATATATTCCCCTCTGTAAACTTTAATGTTTCTTTTATCAATATATACTCTGCTTCTTCTATTAGTTTTATATAAATGTTTTTTCTTTTTCTTGTGAGTAGTTTTCTTACTTCAGTTAAAAATCCGCTTCTCCAATCTCCTGTTTGCTCTTCTTCTCCTTTTATGTTTGCCGGCAGTAGGTCTGGTGTGATTGGTCTTTCTCTGTACATTGCAATAAGCTTAAATACAAGATTTTTTAATTCCCTAACATTACCAGGCCAAGAGTAGTTTACTAAAAATTTGATTGATTCTTGCGTAAATCCACCAGATTTTAGGTTATATCTTTCTAATGCTTGTTTGGTAAAAAGCTCAACGAGTTCTGGTATATCTTCCTTCCTTTCTCTAAGTGGTGGAAGTTTAATCTCAATTACAGAAAGTCTATAAAATAAGTCTTCTCTAAATTTTCCTTCTGCTACAAGTTTAATTAAATCTTTGTTGGTTGCCGCAATTACTCTGACATCAATTTTATAAGATTTTTTACTTCCTATTGGCGTAATTTCCATCTCTTGTAATACTCTTAAAAGCTTAGCTTGTGCTTCTAATGGCATCTCTCCGATTTCATCTAAAAAGATTGTTCCGCCGTTTGCCTGCAGGAATTTTCCTTCTTTGCTTTTATCAGCTCCTGTGAAAGCTCCTTTTTCGTAGCCAAACAGTTCACTTTCTATAAGTCCTATTGGAATAGATGCCATGTTTAAAGCTATAAAAGATTTGTCAGCTCTGTTTGAATGTTTATGAATAAGATTTGCTATTACTTCTTTACCTGTTCCACTTTCTCCGCTTATTATTACCGGGTCGTTAGAAACAGCAGCTCTACCAACAAGCTTAAAAATTTCTCTCATTGCAGGACTTTTTCCGACAATCTCTTGTGATGGAACTTCTGAAACTACTTTTGCTTTTAAACACTCTTTTATCTCATTTATTACCTGCTTTATCCTTTCTATATCAAACGGTTTTGTGATGTAGTCATAGGCTCCATGCTTCATTGCTTCAATTAAATATTTATACTCGGAATGACCGGAGATGATTACAACGTACGGATGGTCTTCTAACGTGCTTATTTTTTTCAGCAGCTCAAGTCCATTAGAACCTTTTAAACCAATATCTAAAAATATAAAATCTGGTTTATACTGTGATATTACGTTTAAATCTTTTGGTGCTTCTTCAAATTCGTATGCTTCGACGTTTTCTTTATGTAAGATTCTTTTTAGTACATTTCTTGTGGTTTTTTCATCTTCAAAGATTAAAGCTTTTAGCATTTTTCCTCACTCAATGGGTAAGATTATTTCAAAGGTTGAATTGCCTATATATCTTAATATACCTTTATGCTGTTTTACAATTTTGTATGACCTTGCAAGTCCAACACCTGTTCCAAACTCTTTGGTTGTATAAAATGGAATAAAAAGTTTATCTAACATATCTTCAGGAATTCCTTGACCTGAGTCTTTTATCTTTATAAATATTTTATTCCTTTTTGGTGAGTAAATCTCATCAAAAGAAATTCCAGTCTCTACTTCTACCTTTCCTTCAAAATTGATAGCTTCAATAGCATTTTTTATAAGATTTTCTATAACATTTAACATTTGATTTTTATCTATTTTTATATCTGGCAAACTTGGGTCGTATGTTCTCACAAACTCAACTCGTGGATAAATTTTGCTAAATTTTGCTATTACATTATCTATCAGCTTATGTATGTTTTCTTTTGAGAGGTTTAGCTTTTCTGGTTTGTTTAAGTATGCTATTTGATTTATAAACTCTTCAATTCTTTTTATTTCATACAATATATCATCTAATAACTCCGTTTCTCCCGGATTGTCTTTTAGGTATTGGGTTGCTGCTTTTATTCCGGTGACAGGTCCTTTCATATCATGAAAAAGTTCTGAAAGCATTTTAGAAAAAGCGTATAAAGTTCCTTCTCTTTTTGATTCTTCTTCAAGCTTGTAAAATCTTGTAATATCTCTTAATAATAGTATGACTTTATCATTTTCATATGGAAAGATGTCAATCAAAAATTTGTACTCATCTATCTCTTTATATAGATTTTTAACCGGAATGCCTTCTTTTACATATTTTAAGTTGATAATATCTGATAAAAGCTTATTTAGCCTTCTGCCAAGAATAGACCGATAGTTTTCAAACTCTTGATTTGAGTATAAAATCTTTCCGCTAAAATCCAAAACTGTTATTGGCTCTAAGATGCTTTCTAAAATTTCCTTTTCAAACATTTAGCTCCTGGCATATATTTAAAATTTTAAGCACTGACTGACTGCTTTTTAACTCTTTGCCAGATTCTGCTATATTTCTTAATATAAAACCGATTGCTGTTTTATCTTTAATATTAACAGAAGTTATAAATCCAACCGGTTTGTCGTTTAGAAGTACTTTTTCATTTTCATTTAATATATTATCAAAGCTAAATTTTACCATAACTCTTGGTGGCTTACCTCTAAAATATACTCTCGCTATAGCTTCCTGTCCTACATAACATCCTTTGTTTAAGCTTATGGCATATTTCCAAATGTTAGTTTCAAGGGTAAGAACTTTTTCTATTAACTCTTTTCCAATTTTTGGAATACAGTTGTTTATTCTCAAATTTTCAAACTCTTCTTCATCTATTTTTAAATCTGTTGGTAGATTTGATTTAATAGATTCAAGATTTCCGAATATATCAAAGCCTTTTTGTCCTAATCTTAAAGGATTATTTGCTATGTAGATATCTCCTGATTTTAGATATTTAAATTTCTCTGGTGCTTCTTTAAATGTTTGTTGTATAAACTTTTCACTATCTTCTCCAAATATGTAGATATGTTCAAACTCTAAAACTTCAAAAAAGACTTGATAAGAAAGTTTTAGCTGTTTTAACTTGTTTAATACTTCATCTCTATCAAACTCAAAGTCAAGAATGTAGTTTTCGTTATCTTTAAAAACATAAAAATCCCAAATAGGAGAACCTTTATGGTCTAACATGAGGTTGTAATTGAATTCTTTGTCATTAAGCTGGGCTACATTGTTTGTTAAAATACCCTGTAAAAAAGCTGTATGCTCTTCTTTAATACCTTTAAGATTTAGTTTTGACTGTTTACCTTTAACCAAAATTTTGTTTCTTTTTAGCTTTATCCAATTCATATTTTTTCTCCTTTTTTGATATTATTCATTTAATATTGATGATAATCAATGATTTTTCTTATTATTTGTTTTTAAACTTACTTATGATTTATCTCGGTTAGTTGTTGCTAACCAATGTTTATAGGTGTATGATAAAATTATTAAATTTTTTAAAAAATTTGGAGGTTGTCATGGCAAAAATTGTAATTGCAGGAAGTGGATTTGCAGGACACTATGCAGCACTGATTTTAGCAGACAGACTAAAGGGTAATCACGAAATAACAGTGGTTACACCTAACGAAACATTCAATTACATTCCATCTCTAATTTGGGTTGGTGTTGGCCAAATGCCAGTTGAGAAAACACAATTTCCATTAAAGCCAGTTTACGACAAATTTGGAATTAAGTATGAAAGAGCATTTCTAACAGAAGTTCATCCAGATGATAACTATGTTATGATAAAGCCAGTTGGCTCTGAGCAAGAAAAAAAATTAAATTACGATTATCTTCTTGTTGCAACAGGTCCTAAGCTAAACTTTGATGCTACTCCAGGACTTGGTCCAGAAAAAGGCTATACATATTCTGTTTGTACACCTCCTCACGCTGTAGAAACTGCTAAAGCTTATTTAGAACTTGTAAAAAGATTAGAAAAAGGTGATAAAGCTAAAATCGTTATCGGAACAGGGCATGGCGGTTGTACTTGTCAGGGTGCAGGATTTGAGTTTATCACTAACGTTCATAATGACCTTGTTGATAGAGGATTAAGAGATAAAGTTGAACTAACATGGCTTTCTAATGAACCAAAGCTTGGAGACTTTGGAATTGACGGACTTGAAGCTAAAAAGGGTTCATTGATCTTTACTTCAGAAATGATGGCAGAAGGTATATTCTACGATTATGGAATCAAATACGAAATCAGAAGTCACGTTCATAAAGTTGATGAAAAGAAAATATACATTGAAAACTTAGACGGAGAGTTTAAAGAATTAGAATATGACTTTGCAATGCTCCTTCCACCATTTGCAGGACAGCCAATTAAATGGATAGATAAAGATGGTAATGATATAAAAGATAAGATGTGTAACCCGGCAGGATTTGTAAAAGTTGATGCTGTGTACGGAAAACCTTACGAAGAATTAGATGGTCCGGATTGGCCTAAAACATATCAAAATCCTATCTATAAAAACATTTTTGCAGCCGGTATTGCTTTCGCACCACCTGGACCTTTATCAAAACCAGGTAAATCCCCAAATGGAACAATAATAGCACCGGCTCCACCAAGAACAGGTTATACTGCGGAGTTATCCGGAAAAGCAGCAGCGTTAAACATTGTTGATATGATTGAAGGAAGAGAACCTCAAAATACAGCTTCAATGGCAGAAACACCGGGATTATGCGTTGCCTCTATGAAAAATGGAATCTTTGATGGCATGGCAGGAACGATTGCAATCTTTCCAGTTGCAAGAAATAGAGCTAAATACGGCGAATACGGTAGAGATTTAGATTTATGTGTTGCAGAACCAGGAAAAGCTGGAGCATGGTTTAAACTTGGCTTACATTATGCATTTTTATGGAAATTGCAAGGTAAGGCTTTCTGGAAATTAATACCTTAAAAAATCTTAAAAGGAGGAATTAAAAAATGGCTCAAGCAAAATTTAGATTTTCAGATTCAGATAGAAGAAAAATGCACTCTTTAATATCTCAGTTTTTTAGAGCTATAAGCTTAGCATTTCATTTTTTAAAGTTAGTTAAAGAAGCAGAGAAAGGATATAAAACTCACTAATAAATTTTGCCCCCATTTCAAATGGGGGCTTTTATATACTTACATCTAATCACTTATAAGACTTACATAATGTAAAAGTCCATCTTAAAATCTTTTGCAAATTGTGTATAGTCAATTCTTGAATTGTATATGTATGGTCGGTCTATAAACCGCTACAATACTCAACGCTTTTATTTACCTTACATACTTTTTTCTTATTACATAACTTCATAATGTTATTCACTAACTTTCTCACATATTCACTTTCTTTCTGAGAGTGTTCCAAATTTTAACAAAGTTGTGTATACATATACATTCTGCAACTTGCAAAAATTTTAGAACAGCCTACTTTCTAAATAACTTCTATCTATACAATCCTTTTGCATAAATATACTCTTCAACTTCTGGCAATACTAAGTATTTAATAGATTGACCAGTTTTTACTCTATTTCTGATTTCTGTTGATGAAATTTCTAATTGTCTTGATTTAAAAAAATAAATTTTTGTTTCACTTGAATTTAAGTTATTATCTACACACAATCTGTTATACGAAAATTTTACAAGTAAAAATTCTTTTATTTTTTCAAAATCTGTATTATCTCTGCTTACAACAATAAAGTTTGTGTTTTCTAATAAGTTAACAGGTTCTTTCCATTTATCTAAAGTCAAAAAAGCATCAGAACCTACTATAAAAAATGGATTATATCCAAGCTTTTCTTTAAAGAATTTAATAGTATCAATAGTATAAGATTTTTCTTTTTTGTTTATTTCAAAATCCGAGATTTCAAAAAAAGGATTATTTTTTATGGATAAATCTAACATCCTAAGCCTATCTTCTGGGTTTGAAAAATGAGATTCTTTTAATGGAGAATGATAGGCTGGGATGAAAATAATTTTAGAAAAATTGTAATATTCCCTTATATCTTCAGCAATACGAAGATGACCCAGGTGAACTGGGTCAAAACTTCCTCCAAATAGTGCGATCATCTTAAAGGTAATGTTAGATATATTCTATTATCTCCTTTTTGTAAATAAAGAAGAACATTATCTTTTCCTTCTTTTTTAGCTTTTGATATTATAGACCAAAATTCGGAAGCAGATTTTACAGGAATATTATTCACAGAAAGGATAATATCTCCAGCTTGTAAACCTGCATCTTCTGCAGCACTGCCTTCTTTAACGCCATATACCAAAACTCCATTAGACACCTTAGGCAATCCATATTTTTGTATCAATCCTGGTGTTAAATCTTTTACTATTAATCCTATGCTGTTTTCTATTGAAGACAAACTTTCATCAGTAGTTTGCTCTTGTGTATCACTACCTTCTAATGGAACGGTAATTACTGTAAATGTCAGCTCTTTACCATTTCTTATAACTTTTAGATTAATTTTTGTTCCCGGCGGGTTTTTCATTATCTGATTTTGTAAATCTTGAACTTCAGAAATTTTTTTGCCATTTACTTCTACTATAATATCTCCTGCTCTAATACCAGCTTTGTCTGCCGGTCCTCCTGGTTGCACATTAGAAACAAGTACTCCTTCGTTTACTCCAAAGTGTTCTGCAAGCTCCGGAGTTAAAGGTTGAACGATTACACCAATTTTACTTCTTTTTACTTTTCCATATTTTAATATTTGATCCATAACCCATTTTGCTTGATTTATTGGAATTGCAAAACCAAGACCTTGTGCTCCGGCAATTATAGCAGTATTGATTCCTACAACTTCACCTTTGATGTTGATCAGTGGGCCGCCGGAGTTTCCTGGATTAATTGCTGCGTCTGTTTGAATAAATCCTTCTCCCGGTCTATCTTCTATCTGTCTGTTTTTGGCTGATACAATTCCTATTGTAACTGTATCTGAAAGTCCAAGGGGGCTTCCGATTGCAATAACTGTTGCACCTACTTTTAGCTGGTCAGAATCTCCAAGTTTTAAAACATGCTTAGATGCAAAATCTTCTATTCCTTTTTTAAATGGAACTTCTATTAATGCAACATCGCTTAATTTATCGCCACCAACAACTCTTCCTTTTAGTACAACTTTGTTTTTAAAAGCAACTTGAATATCTTTTGCATTTTCTATTACGTGATTGTTTGTTAGAAGAAACACAACTTTTTTATTATAATCTACATCTACAATAAAAGCAGAACCAAGACCTTGTCTTTTTTGTTTAAATTCTGGTGTGTTTGGAATGCCAAAAAAATCACCAAAAGGAATATCACTAAAAGGATTAGGAATTTTAACTTCTTGAGTGGTAAATACGGTTGCAACACCTGGAGAAACCATTTCAATAAGCTTTATCCTTTCATTTTCTATAGCTTCGAGATTTGGAAGTGATAAAGTTTGACCTTTTATACTTTGATTATAACTTTCTTGCTGTTTTCCAAGCTGAGCAAAAACAACATATGCAACTGCTAAAATTAAAGCAATTGGTAAAACTACCTTTTTCATAATTTTTATAACCTCCGCTTTTATATTCATGAGATCCTCTCAATCATCGTTATTAATTATTATAAATCTAAAACCTCTAATCAATGTTAACAATATTTAAATGTTTTGTAAACTATTTTTGAATTTAGTTCATGAAAGTTTTATATTTGATTTTGAAAGTAGATTTTACATTATGATTCTGTCGGTGGAAAAATTAGACATTGATACAAGACTGAGACTTAAAATCCCCCAACTATTATAGAAAAACAAAAAAAGTCCCCGTTAAGGGGACTTCAATGTTATTTATATATTCTTAATTTTAATTTTTTTACTTAATTTCTATCTTGACTTCTTTTTCTTGAACAGATTTTGGTATTATTAATTTTAAAATACCATCTTGATACTCTGCTTTCGCTTCTTCAATTTTTACGTCTGCTGGTAATGGGATTACTCTTTCAAACTTTCCATAGAATCTTTCTCTTCTGTAATAATTTTCTTCTTTTTTCTCTTCTTCTTTTTTAACTTCTCCTCTAACAACAACTGCATTGTCTTTTACTTTTACTTCAATATCTTCTTTTTTAGCACCAGGTATTTCTGCTTCAATTACAACGTTGTTGTCCTTTTCATACACATCAACTCTTGGGGACCAAACTACCACTTCTGCTGTTTGTTCAGCCGGAACCAATTCTTTAAAAATTCTGTTAATCTCATTTTCTAATCTTGCCAACTCTCTTAAAGGTGAAATTGCAAATGCTGGAATTAATCTTCTGTCCATTTTCATTACCTCCTTGCTTTATTATTACTATTAATATATAACCTAATATTAATTTTGTCAATAGATTTTATAATTGTTAACTAAATTTGATAAAATGCTTTTTATATTATAAATTTAAACTTTAAAATTTAATAATGCAAAAAATTAATAAGTTATAATAATTACAAACAGAAAAAGGAGGTTAATAGAGTAATGATAGCTTTTGTTTTTCCAGGACAAGGTTCTCAGTATGTTGGTATGGGAAAAGATATTTATGATAGCTTTGAAGAAGTTAGAGAGATTCACAATAAAGTTAATGAAAAACTTGGATTTAATTTGACAGAAATTATATTCAACGATGAAGAAAAACTTAATCTTACACAGTACACACAACCGGCTATTTTACTTACTTCTTATTTGATTTACAAAATTTTTAACGATAAAAAGAATATAACTCCCTCGTTTTTGGCTGGGCATTCCTTAGGAGAGTTTACAGCTTTAACCGTTGCAGGAAGTTTATCCATAGAAGATGCTGTTTATCTCACTTATATAAGGGGAAGCTTGATGCAAAGCGCAGTTCCGGAAGGAAAAGGCTTAATGGCTGCAATAATTGGCTTAGATGCAAATAAAATAGAAGAGGTCTTAAAAACGATCGATGGTGTTGTTGAGATTGCAAACTACAATTCTTATGAACAAACCGTTATTTCCGGTGAAACAGAAGCGGTAAAAAAAGCGATGGAAGTTTTAAAATCGCAAGGTGCTAAAAAGGTTGTACCATTAGCTGTATCAGTTCCTGCTCATTCATCACTTTTAAAAGAAAAAGCAAAGGAATTTGCCAAGTATATTGAAGATACACCTTTTAACGATGCAAAAATTCCTGTTATATCAAACATCACTGCAACCCCAATAACAAAGGTTCAAGAGATAAAAGAAGAGTTAAAAGCTCATTTTTATTCACCGGTTAGATGGGTTCAAACTGTAGAGTTTTTAGCAAATAACGGCGTTAAAACAGTTTATGAGATTGGTCCAAAGAAAGTTTTAACTGGTCTCATGAAAAGAATCAACGGCAATTTAGAGCTTAAAAATATAGAAACTTTACAAGACATAGAGAATGCTTAAATCTTTATTTATCACAGCAACAGATACAGGTGTAGGAAAAACAACCATTTCCTATGCCTTAGCTAAAACACTGATAGAAAAAGGATTAAAAGTAGCATACTTTAAGCCTATTGAAACCGGTGCAAACCCAATTCCGGAAGATGCTACTTTATTATCAAAACTGACATGTCAGCCGATTGACGAAGTAGTTTTATATACTTTCAAAAATCCTGTAGCTCCATACGTAGCAACTTTAATGGAAGGTGGAGATATAGATTTGGATAAAATAATAAAACATTATGAATATCTTGTTCAAAAATATGATTTTGTAATAGTGGAAGGAGCCGGCGGTGTTTTGGTTCCGATTAAAGAAAATTACACATACAGAGAACTAATTAGAGACTTAAATATACCCATTCTTTTAGTATCAAGAGCAAGTCTTGGAACGATAAATCACACACTGCTTACTTTGGAAGCTTTGAAAGATGCTAATATCTTAGGTATTATCATGAATGGTTTTACTGGCAATGATATATCAGAAGAAAAAAATCCTGAAGTAATAGAAAAGTTTTCTAAAGTAAAAGTAATAGCAAAATGTAATAAATCTGAAAATCCAATCAGCGAATGTTGTGAAAAATTGAAAAATGCGGCAGGATTAATCTTTTGAAAGATTACATAGGATGCTCCGGATTTTTCTATTATGGATGGAAAGGAAGATTTTATCCCCCTGATTTAAAGCCAAATCAATGGTTTACTTACTATGCTACAAAATTTAAAACTGTGGAAATAAATTCTACTTTTTATAACTTTCCAAAAAAGAGCTCCATAAAAAGATTTTATAAAATATCTCCAGAAGATTTTAAATTTTCTGTTAAAGTCAATAAAGCAATCACACATATAAAAAGGTTTAAAGACGTACAAAAAGACTTGAACGAATTTTATGAAATAGTTTCTCAAAATCTTGAAGAAAAATTAGGAGTATTTCTATTTCAACTGCCACCATCATTTAAGTATTCAGAGGATAATTTAGAAAGAATTTTAGGTCAAATTGATAAAAGATATAAAAATGCTATTGAATTTAGACATAAAAGTTGGTGGAATCAAGAAGTTTATGATGCTTTTAGAAAGGAAAATTTAATCTTTTGTAGTATTTCTGGTCCAAACCTTCCTGAAGAGTTAATCCAGACTTCAACAGATTTATACATAAGATTTCATGGAAAAGTATGGTACAACTATCAATATTCTAAGGATGAACTGATTAGTTGGGCAGAAAAAATTAAAAATTTAGAATACGAAAATTCTTTTATTTACTTTAATAATGATTATAATGCTTATGCTCCAAAAAATGCTTTAGAATTGATTGAGTTATTGAATAAAACTAAATAGGATAAAAAATATGATTGGAACAACAGTGAATAAAGTCATTTTAAACATCTCTCTTTTTAAGTAATTATCTGCAAAGATAAAAACATAAATATATTTGAATATAGTGTTAGAAAGTACAGCTAAAAGAATCATTACTGCTCCAAAAATTAGTTCAACACTTCCCGATTTTGTTAGGTTTGATGCAGAAATTGTTATAGCATCAACGTCAATCACACCCGAGATAAAACTTATAAAGTACATACCAATTAAGCCATAATAATATTTCAATGCTTTTATAAGAAATACAACAGCAGCATAAATAAAAGCAAATTGAAGTATATTAAGGATGCTAAAAGCCTCTTGAAACTGATTAGCATTTTCTTCTTCAATTTGGGAATTTAAATATTTGTAGTACTTTTTAGCAAAAGCTAACTGAACCGCTATAATTATTAGAAAACCGGGCAAAATTAGAGTCAGAAGATCTATATTAAAAATTCCAACCAAAATCATTATTCTTAAATTCATAATTATCCAAGCAATTATGGTGCCAAGAACTAGTATTTCCTTTTTTTCTAATTTTTTAGAAAGAATTGAGAAATTGTAAGTAACTGCGGTACTTGAAACCAAACCACCAAAAAATCCAACTAAAACCAAGGATTTAGTACCTTTCCATCTTAGTAGAAAATATCCAATAAAATCTATTACAGAAATAATAATTACAACTTTCCATATTTCTTTTGGGTTAAAAGCATCAAAAGGGCCATAACTTTTATCCGGTAAAATTGGATAAATGACAGCTGTTAAAAAAGCAAATTTTAAAATTGTCATTACATCTTGAAAGTAAAGACTTTTAGCGAAATTTTCTAAAGGCTTTTTCAATGCAAGGATTAATGTAGTTAATAAGGCAATAAATAAAGCTGTGTAATATTGATTATGGTATGTTAATACTCCAATTAAGAAAGTAATCAATACAGAAATCTCTGTCGTAACGCCTTTATCCTTAGTGTATTCTAAGAAAAAATTGACTAAGCTAAATCCTATGATTGCAAGAAATGAGATTAAAAGTGCTTCATTCCAAAATTTATCACTTATAAATGCAGATAATAAACCAAGAAGAGATATAAGGGGAAATGTTCTGACACCTGCAAATACTTCTTCTTTAACCTTGTATTCTCTTTCAAGACCAATTAAAAATCCAAGAACAAGAGAAAATAGGATTTTATAGAGAATATCATAATTTTCCATTATTTCTTTTGTGTTTGCTCTGCCGGTATGCTTTCAATAACAGATTTTGATTTTGCAATATGGATGCTTAAATATGATAGTATTAGAACTAATGTTAAGAATATTGCTCCAAGCCAGTAGGTTATTTTTGTTAAAATCGTTGCTGCAGAAGCTCCAAGGACAGCCTTTGCCGCACCAGACCCAAAAACAGCTCCAATCTCTGCACCTTTTGTTTTTTGCATTAAAACAAGAATTATTAAAAGAACAGAAACAATTATTAAAACTACAGATAAAACTCCAAACAAAAATTCCACTTTCTACACCTCCAAAGAATGGGTAATGATTTTATAAAATTTTACAGGGTCTAAGCTTGCTGTACCAACCAAAAATCCATCAACATTTTTTTGACTTATCAAATCTTTTGCGTTATTTTCGTTAACACTACCACCGTATAAAATCCTTGTAGTCTCATCATTTCCTTTAGACAGTTCATTTATAAGAGTTCTAATAAAATGATGAACTTCTTGGGCTTGCTCTTTTGTTGCATTCTTCCCTGTTCCAATAGCCCAGACGGGTTCATAAGCTATATCACAAAGACCAATCTCAGGATAAACACCAGCAAAAGCCATTTTTATCTGTCTTTCTACAACGTTTAATGTTATTCCAAGCTCTCTTTCTTCCAATGTCTCTCCAACGCAAACTATCGGTCTTATTCCATATTCTAATGCAGATATAACTTTTTTATTTATAAGCTCGTCCTTTTCTCCAAAAATATATCTTCTTTCAGAATGTCCAAGGATTACATACTCAACGTTTAACTCTTTCAACATTATTGGCGATATCTCACCAGTAAAAGCCCCTCTATCTACATGATACATATTTTGAGCACCAAGTTTTATATTTGTCTTGCTAAGCTCTAAAGAAGCTGAAGATAAAGCTGTAAAAGATGGGGCTATCATAATATCAACTTGATGGATATCTTCAACCATAGGTTTGAATTTTTCTATGTACTCTACGGATTCTGCAACTGTTTTGTTCATCTTCCAGTTTGCAGCTATAAGATATCTCATTTTCTAACCTCTTTGCTTATGATATTTCCTTCTTGGTCTAACTCGTAGACAACTGCAGCACCTGTATCAAGCTCAACTTTTATAATCTCTTCCGGTGTTAGTTTTTCAAGATACATGATGATAGACCTTAAAGAGTTTCCATGGGCAACAACTAACACATCATTTCCTTCATAGATATCGCCAAGAATTGCTCTTTCTAAGAATGGAATTGTTCTTGCAGCAGTGTCCTTTAAAGATTCTCCTTCCGGTGGTGCAATATCATAGCTTCTTCTCCAAAGATGAACTATTTCAGCTCCATATTTTTGTCTTGCCCTGTCTTTGTTTAAACCTTGCAATCCTCCATAGTGTCTTTCGTTTAATGCTTGGTCTTTTATAATTGGGATTTGTAGACCAATAACTTCAAGAATGATTTTTAATGTTTCTTGAGCTCTTGTTAATGCAGATGTGTATGCAACTTTGAACCTAATATCTTTCAAAAGCTCCCCTGCTTTAAATGCTTCCTCTTTTCCTTTTTCTGTGAGTGGAACATCTACCCATCCGGTAAATCTATTTTGTAAGTTCCAAAAAGATTGTCCATGTCTTACTAAGACTAATTTAGGCATAGAAACCTCCAAAGTTTTTAAAAATTATTATATCATTAAGTAAGTAATGGTGATTGGTATTAGTTTGTGAAAGTTTAAAGATTTAATAATTATGAGATACATTTGGGTGGGAAATCCAATAAAAATATGAGATTCTTCGCTTCGCTCAGAATGACACCATTGGCGGTTTTTGTCATCCAGCAGCGAAGTGAAGGATCTCCTCTTTTAATATCTTTTAAAATGAAGAGAAACAAAAGGAGATTCTTCGTCGGCTGCAGAATGAAAATCAAATTAATTTTTAGACTTAGTTAAAATTTTAAAGCACTCCTCTTAATATTAGTTTATGAAAATTTAAAGATTTAATAATTATAAAATTCTTCAATTTGCTTCTTCAGACAAAGAAAAAACATCATGCTGAAGCCGACAGAAATTTTCATATTCTTTTAAATTTCTTACCTCACTACTTCTCAGTAAACCTTCCCATTGAATAAAATTTTCTATGCCTTAACTCAACCAGTTCATCTAAGTCAATATTTATTATTTCTTTTAAAGAGTTTCTCAAAGCTCTTCTTAATAATCTATACATTTTCTTTGGCTGTAAATGAGCTCCGCCGAGTGGTTCTCTTACTATACAGTCAATGATACCAAGTTCTTTTAAATCTTGTGCTGTAATTTTTAAACTTTCTGCTGCGATAGGGGCTGATTCTGCTGATTTAAAAAGTATGGCAGCACAACCTTCAGGTGATATGACAGAATATATAGCATTTTCAAGCATAAGTATTTTGTCTGCAACGCCAAGAGCTAATGCTCCACCACTACCACCTTCACCTATAACTGTCGCAATAATAGGAGTTTTTAAGCTACCCATTACCATTAGACTTTCTGCTATAGCTTGAGATTGACCTCTTTCTTCTGCACCGATGCCCGGATAAGCTCCCGGAGTATCTATAAATGTAAAAATTGGTCTTTTAAATTTTTCTGCTAATTTCATTACTCTGATGGCTTTTCTGTATCCCTCCGGGTGCGGCATTCCAAAGTTTCTTTCTATCTTTTCTTTTGTATCCCTTCCTTTTTCATGACCGATTACGCAAACAGGCTTTCCTTCAAAGTTTGCAAATCCTGCTATTATTGCTTTATCATCTGCAAACCTTCTATCTCCGTGAAGTTCTATGAAATCAGTGAATAAATTATTTATATAGTCTATTGTGTGTGGTCTTTTTGGGTGTCTGGCAAGCTGAACCCTGTCCCATGCTGTCAAGCTTGCCATCTTTTCCTTAGATAGTTTTTTAAATTTTCTTCTTAATTTTGCAAGCTCATTAATTAAATGATGCTCACCTTTTTTTACTCTTTCTCTTAATATCTCAATCTGGTCTTGTAAAGATTGCAATTCTTGATTTATATCCATCTTATCCTGCTCCATTTGTTAAAACTAAGTATATATAGGCTATGAAAAATAATATACCGGATGTAAATCCATAAGCAAAATATTTTCTATTGATGTAAGAGAATGTTAAAGCTATAAAAGCTGAAATTATTGCAAATATTCCGGACACTAATGCAAGTCCTGTGATGTTCCATTCTGTAAATAAGACACCAATGCTAACAGGAATTGTGCTTTGAAACACCATTGCGCCGGCAACGTTTCCAACTGCTAACGTATCTTTCTTTTCTAAAATCCATTTTACGCTGTTAATTTTTTCAGGTAATTCTGTAGCTATTGGAGCGATAATAAGAGAAAAAATCAATGGGTCTAATCCAAAAGCTAAACTTATTTTTTCTATTCCATGAACGAAGAAATGTGCTCCACCAACCATTATTATAAGAGAGATGATTACTTGAGTAATTATTAAAAATATATGCGGATGTGGATTTTTAGGAGCAAAAAACAGGTGTTCAGGTGTTTCCATATCTTCACTTTCGCCTTTTAATGTTTGAAATACATACAGAACATAAAGACTAAGTAGAAAGATAGCAGTCATAACTCTCAGTGTATAACCTTCAAAAGGGACGATAAATAAAGCTACGGAATAGGCAAATAAAAAGAATGTTAAATCTCTTCTAAGTCCTGTGGTTTCTGCATGTAATGTAATCCCGCGTTTTTTCAATAAATGACCAATGATCACTGTTAATCCAATAAGTGGAAATGCTACAGTTGAAAGCATAAAAGGAGCACCAAGGATTGCTCCAACGCCAATATCATGACCTTTATTCCCTGCAAAAAAAACTATTGCAATTATTGGTATTAAAGTTTCTGGTAAAGCAGTTCCTACGGCAGCCAGTACACTACCTGTAAAATTTTTAGATACGTTTAATCTATGTCCAAGAGCTTCTATACCGTTTGTAAACAGCTCGGCTGCTGCTAAAACAAAAAGTATACCAACTACTAATAAAACAAAATCAAGAACCATTAACCTTTCTCCAGTAGCTTTTTCTTAAGAATATCTCCCAGGGTACCTAAGCTTTCCCCTTCTGGTTGTTTTGTTTCTTCTTTTTTACTCTCTAATTTTTCTAAAAGCTTTCTTTTTGCCTCTTCTTCAGCTTTTCTTTTCTCTTCTTCTTTTTTTCTTTTCTCTTCATCTAATAAAATTTGTTTAATGCTTAATGTTATTTTCTTGTTTTCTGGGTCTATTTTTATTATTTTAGCCTCGACTTCTTGATGAAGCTCTAACTTATCGCTTGGAATGTTTATTCTTTCTAATGCTATTTCAGAAACTGGTATAAAGCCTTCTATATTTTCTCCCAAATCAACAATTGCACCTTTTTCTATAAGTTTCTTGACCTTTCCTTTAACAACATCGCCAACTTTGTATTTAGAGATAAACTCATTCCAATCTTCTTCTAAGAGCTGTTTTATTCCAAGTAAGATTTTGTCTTTTTCCACACCAAGGACTTTAAATTTATAAACTTTATCTTCCTTTAGTACTGATGAGATAGACTTAATATTTTTATTATCTGTAGCATCTTCAAGTTTTACGATTCCCTCTATTTCACCAAGGTCTATAAATGCAACTTTTTGCTTAGCATCTTTAACTTTTGCCTCAATTACACTACCAACAGGATTTTCTTTTAAGAATTTTTCTACTGGATTTTCTTGTAATGCTTTTATGCTTAATTTTAATTTTCTGTTTTCTTTATCAAGCTCTATAATTTTTGCCTTAACTTTATTACCAACTTTTAAATTTTTCTTAGCTTTCATATAATCAAAATGTGAAATTTCTCTGTTATGGATAAAACCATCAACTCCATCTACATCAACAATTACACCAAATTTATTGATTTCTTTAACAGTAGCTTCTACAACATCCTCAACATCTTTATCAAACTTATCCCATGGATTTGGCTCTAAAGCTTTTAAAGAAAATATGGGCTTTTTATCTTTAATTTCTTTTATTACTAATTCTATGCTATCTCCTACTTTTAAAACATCTTCAAACTTTTTGTTTTTATCCCAAGAAAGTTCACTCTTTGGCAGGATTCCATAAACTACATTATCAATAGAGATTACAGCAACTTTATCGGTGATTTTTTCTACCTTGCCGATAACTTTTTGACCTTGCTGTAAAACTGATAAGTATTTTTCTTTTTCTGCGTTTACTTCTTCTTTTAATGCTTCTTTTCTTGATATTACAACGTTAGGACTGCCTTTTCTTTCTTCAAACTTAACAATGTATCCTTCAAACGTATAACCTTCAGGCAAAGTTTCATCTCTTTTGGTGCCGGACTCTGAAAATGGCATAAATCCTTTAATGCCTTCTATATCAACAATATATCCTTTTTCTCCTTTACTAACTACCATAACTTTTACTTTTTGTTTATTTTCAAAAGCCTCTTTAAGCTTCTTTACCTTATCTTTCATGACAAAGCCTTTTCTTGACAGGATAAAGTATCCGTCTTTATCTCTTTTGCCAATAAATACTGCCTCTATCTCATCACCTTCTTTGTAGCCTTCTGCTTCTTGTTTTCTTAAAACAGCTTCTACTTTTTGTCCAATATCTACATAGACTTTATCATCTGTTATTTTTACGATTTTTCCTTTTACTTTTTGATTTTTTGAGTAACGAGATGCTTCTACAGCTTGCTCCATCATTTTTTCAAACTCATTCATGGCTAACTCCTTTTATTTCTTTGATTTTATTTACAACTTCTTGAATTATCCAGTCAGGTGTGGATGCACCGGCTGATATACCTATATTTTCTTTATTTTCAAACCACTGATTTTGTAGCTCGTCTGCTGTTTCTATATGATAAGTATTTGGATTTAATGCTTTTGAAATCTGATAAAGTCTTTGTGTGTTTCCGCTGTGTTTTCCACCGATGATTATCATCACATCAACTTCTGGTGCTATTTTTTTAACCTCTTCTTGTCTTACAGAAGTAGCATCGCAAATTGTATTAAAAACTTTTAACTCTTCTGTATTTTCTGCCAAATATCCTACCGCTTCTCTGAAGAAGTCTTCACTTTGGGTTGTTTGTGCTACTACTCCGATTCTATTTCTTTTTGGAACTTTTTTGACTAAATCTTCAAAATTTTCAACAACAACGCCTTTTCCGCCAACTTCTTCAAGGTGTCCAAGCGTTCCTATCACTTCCGGATGCCCTTCTTCACCTATTATTACTACAAAGTACCCTTCTTCAACAAGTTGCTTGACTTTATCATGAACTTTTTTTACAAACGGACATGTAGCATCAAGAACGTTTATATTCAACTCTTTTAACATTCTTTCTGTTTTGGGTGGTACACCATGTGACCTTATAATTACAGTATCGCCGGGTTTTAGTTGTGAATAGTCCTGCATCTCTTCAACACCAATAGATTTGAGATAATTAACAACTTGCTTGTTATGGATTATTGGACCATTTGTATATGCATGTCCGAGTTTTTCTCCGGCTTGCTTTGCCATATCTACAGCTATTCTTACACCAAAACAAAATCCTGCTGTTTGTGCAACTATTATATTAGCCATCTCTTTTTACCTCTTTTAACTTTTTGATTTCATGCATTACTTTTTCTGCCACATGCTCGTAAGATGATATTCCTTCAAAATTTATAGGTTTTCCAATAATTACATCAATATTATACTTGAATAATTTAGGAAATTTTGATTTTACTGGTAGTATTTTATCTGTACCTTCAATAAGAATTGGTATCACTGGAACTTTTGCTTTTTCTATAAGATAGCCAACTCCTGGTTGTGGTTTTCTAAACTCTCCCGGTCTTGCTCTTGTTCCTTCCGGAAAAATTCCTATTACATAACCTTCCTTAAGTAAAGAGATGGCTTTTTTTATTGTGCTTAAATCTCTATTGTCTCTTTTTACAGGAATAGCCCCAGCCTTTCTAATTATCCAACCAAGGATTGGCACTTCAAAAAGCTCTTTTTTTGCTAAGAAGATTATTGGTCTTGGAGATATGATGTTTAAAACTGGTGGGTCTAAATGGCTTCTGTGATTGGCAGCTAAGATACAGCCACCGGTCAATGGTATATTTTCAAGCCCTACGACATTTATTTTTAATAGCTTTTTTAACGCCGGTCTGACTTTATAAAAAACTTTATAACCAAATTCTGAGTATGGGGCTTTTTTCTCCAAAAATTATCTCCAAAAGAGAGATTTTTTATAGCCAACCTCTCCTTTTTAAAGCATCTTCATATATTCTATTGTAGAGAATTCTCCATTCAGGAGTCCCTTCAACGATTTTTCTTGAGTAAGACCTGATTCTTTGTCTAACTTCTTTATCTATCTCTCTTTGTTCTCTTACCAATCTTTTTAAAAGTTCTAAGACTATTCTTCTTATTTTGTTTGGATGTTCAAATATTTCTACCGAATCTTCTGTTTCAATGTATCTTTTTATTCTGTTTGCAATTTGATTTAATCTCTCTTCTGGGTCAAGATGAATGTTTCGTTCCTCGGCTAATTTTTCCATTACTTTTAAAACAGCTGTTCTAAATCTTATATCTTCATGCTCAAACTGTTTTATATGTTGTTCAACAAGCTTTTCTGCTTCTTCTTCAAGTTCTTTCTCTTCTTCTACAGCTTTTTTGATTATTTCAAGAATGTCATGTCTAAATTTTTGTTCATCATCTGCTTCAACAATATGCTCATTTATAAGCTTATCTGCAATGCTTTGAGATACTATCTCCACCAGCTTTGCTGGTAGTTTCATAAATATCCTCCAATTTTAAGATAGTAAAACATTATAACATTATGATTTTTTGTTTGCAAATTGATGTAAGAACTGTAAAAAGATAGCAGCGCGAATTAATACAAACTTTTTATGATACTAACCCTATAGCTCTCTATAAATCCTAAAAAGCTTGTCGAAATTCTTATTTAAATCAAACTCATTTCTTATAAAATTTTTCATTAAATTTCTATCAAGATTGTTTAAGCTATTGCTTAACTTTAAAGCCTTAGATGCAAAGTCCAAAACATCCGTCGCGAGATACTTTTTATAAAATACTATCTCCGGAAAGGAAGTCTTGTTGTAAGCTAAAACCGGAAGTCCGCAGGCTTGGGCTTCAACCAAAGATAGTCCAAAAGTATCAGTTTTAGATGCTGTAATAAAAATATCTGACATTTTAAGCATTTTAACTAAATATTCCCTATCGCTGATATAATCAAGAATTAAAGAATTACTATTTAAACTGCTTAAAGCATAATCTTTTAACGGTCCGGCTCCTATGAGTAAAAAGAAAAATCTATTTGGTTGGATTTGTAAAAGCAATTTTATAATTTTTATCAGCTCATCAAAATTTTTGTCTTCCGAAAACCTTCCAACATAAATAAAAACTATTTTGTTAACAGGAATATTGAATTTTTGTCTAAGGTCTTCCTCTGGCTGAATTTTATCAAAAAAATCAACATCTATACCATGATAGATAACTTCAACATTTTGCACACCAATATCTAAAAGATAGTTTTTAACGTAGTAAGATGGAGCAATAACAAGGTCTAAATTTGAGTAAGTTTTATATGTGTAGGACCTTGCAATTTTTTTAACTATAATTTTTCCTTTAATTTTGTTTATATTTTCAACGACACTTTCTAAGTTTGAATGAAAAAAACCTACGGTTTTATATTTTAGACTTTCTTTTTTTGAATTTACAACTGTTGGAATTAAAAAAGGAGAGCCTATTTCTACTACATCCGGTTTTTCTTGCTTTAATATGTTTGAAAGTTTAACAGGATTAATCAAAAGTCTATAGTGGTTATTAAATGGAAAGTAGGGAGATTTGATTTTAATTATTTTGGTTCTTTTTAAAAAAAGTTCCCCATCCTCTTCCCCTGGAATTATTAATGTGTGCTGAATATCTTCTTTATCTTTTAGGTATTCTATCTTGTTTTGAATGTATGTTTTAATCCCTCCCCCTTTTTCAGAGTAGAAATGTGTTATATCTAATAGTCTCATAATTCATTAATAATTAAATCAACAAGTTTTTTGTGATACAGTTTAAATCCAAAGCTTGTTTTTTTGCTAAGATTATACTTATTGGCTGTTCTTCCAATGTATACAAGGCTTACATATTTATTTTTTCTCTTTATAATCTCACTTTGGATATCTTTAGCTATCCACCAGTCATTGTCTCTCATTTTGACTGTTGGAGTTATGTCTATTGGGTAGTAGGATTTTCTTGACCTCATACATAAACCTCCTCAAGCTGTTTTTTTGAAAGATAATCTAAGCTAAATTTTTCAACCATCTCAAGCAATAGATTTCTTTCACCAAGATTTGAGACTAATTTTAAAATGTTATTTCTTATTTTTTGTGATAAAACTGGATTTTCTATCAATCTTTCAAGGATTAATTTGTATTCTTTTGGGTCGTTATTGGAAATAACAAACCCTGTGATGTCTTCAACAATATTTTCCTTGGATGCTCCTTTGTGTGACACAAGAGGAATTAAACCGCTTGCCATAGCTTCAAGCACTACATTTCCAAATGTTTCTGTTGTGCTTGGAAATAGGAAAAAGTCAGCAGATGCAAAGGCTTTAGATAACTCTTCTCCTTCAAGAAATCCTGTGAATATTATCTTTCCTTCGTAAGTTTGTTTTAACTCTTTTAAATACGGACCATCTCCTACGATCGCAAACTTAACCTTTGGATTGTTTTTCATCAGTTCATAAACTTCTATAAAAACATCTAAATCCTTCTCTTTTGCAACTCTTCCAACGTATAATACAACTTGTTCAAAATTGTACTTAGGGTCGTATTTTTTCCAAAAGTTTTTATCCCTAAACGATGGATTGAATTTTTCTTGATTTACTCCTCTTTTGAAAACTTCCATCTTTTCTGGTTCAACACCCATTTCAGCAAGCTTTTGAAAGTAATATCTTGATGGAACTAACACTTTCTCACTATTGTTGTAGACAAATTTCAATCCTTGGGCTACAAATTCTTTTAATGCTGGCTCGCTTGTGTATCTGTAAACATACTCTGGAAAATCTGTATGGAATGTAGTAACAAATGGTATGCCAAGGATTTTGGATATAGCAAATCCCATCAAGCCAACAGGTCCCGGAGTTGGAGCGTAGATTACGTCAAAGTTATTTTGCTCTATGTAATCTAAAAGTTCTAAAAAGTTTGGAATGTTTATCGGAATTTCTTCATACTCAGGAAGGTTGAACGTAAACATCGGCTTAAAGTTTATTAGATGTTCATCTTCTTCTATACTTTTGTCGTATGAAATGATAAATTTAATGTCTAAATTTTCTTCTTTTGCTAAGTTTAGTAGTTTTTGGGTTGTTCTTGATACTCCGTTAATCTCAAAAAATGTATCTGTAAGATATGCTATTTTTCCTTTCACATGACCATTATCGAAAAATTCTTTATAGATTTTTTTAGAAAAATTCTTTTCATCTGCCCTTTGTTTGTAAACTGAAACGTAAAATAAGTAAGAAGACGAGAATATAAAAATTTTTCCTAAGTACATGCTTAATTTGTCAAAATCTAAATTTTTTTGATTTCTTATGTTTGAGATGTAGTAGGGTATTAGATTTATAAAAAATCTGTGTATATTCTCATGATTGTCTTGTGAAACTTCTCCTTTGTGCTTGATTACTGTTTCAATAAAGTTTAAAATGCTATTTCTACCAAGGATTTGGTCTAAAATGTAGGTTGATTGTTGCCTTGGTTCAAAAAGATAATCTAAAAGCACTCCAAAATTTCCAAGGTTGTACTGTCTTTTTAAGCCTTCTTTTGCGATGTTCATAACCATATGGGTCAATCTTTTTGGATTTCCGTATATCCCATCGTAACGAGTTTTTCCTTCATTGATTGCATTTTTTAAGTCCTCAACTGTCTCTCCCTCTGCAATTGTGTAACCTGTGCCTAAATCAAGTCCTCCATGGTCGTCAGAACCACCTGTAAAGGATATAAAGCCTCTTCTTCTTTTGTTAAAAATACTTATTTGACAATCTTTCAATTACATCTTTTTGACTAAAATAATTTGCAATTTTTTCTGTAATCTGAGAAGAAGTCTTAGACCTTGTGCCGTTTAAAATTTCCCAGTTGTCAAATAAAAGTCCTAACTTTTCAATGTGCGATTTTGTAAGCTTTCCGTCCATGTTATACAGGGGATGGGCAAGTATATGAGTGATATTATTTTTTTGTAAGTAATCAACAAGCTCGTATATATTTCCTCTAACTTTTTGAATATCTTGGTGAATTTTTTCGTTTATATCTATGACAATTACGTGGATTTTTGCTCTATCTTCTGGAAAGTAAGTTGTGATCTCTTCTGATATAAATACATTTGGCAAGTGTGCGATTTCTAAGCAGCCATCTATTGTGTCGTGGTCTGTAATTGTAAATAAGCTCATTCCTCTTTCTTTTAATTTTTCATAAACTTTTTTCGGCTTAACATAGCTTTCACTTATTTTAAGTTTATTAGAAAGATAACCACCGGGCTTATTTGAAGCTTCTGAGTGTAAATGTAGGTCAACTTTAATCATTTTTTGCCCCCTTATCAGAGATTGATTAAAGGATACATTAAAAGTGTTAGAGAATTATTAAGGTTTTGTTAAATTTTGATAATTTGATCTAAGAACTTTTCTAAGATTATATTATCTTGAATTTTCTTTCTTTCCTTTAAACATTCTAAAACTTCATCTGTTCCAATGTTCTGCAAGGCTTTGGCTATCTCTATAAGCTCATAAGTATCTCTCTTATCAAAAAGCATTTTACAAAGCTTAGAAACAGCTTTCTTGGTTTTTCTTTTGCCAAGGATTTCTATAACAACCATTCTGTTTTGTGTTATTGGATTATTAAGTGCAAGAATAAGTTTATCATCGTAGTCCAATTGAGTAAAAAAAGCTTACATCTGCTTTACAATAAGGACAGATTTTGTCGTTTTCTTGAATTTCTTTCCAGCAGTAAGGACAAAACCAATGTATCATTTTAGAACGTAAGTTATGAGATGTTTTTTCTTTTATTTTATCAAATCTTGAAGATGCATATATTTAAAATCTTTGCCTTTCAATGTCTTGACGATTAATTTTATTTTGTCTTCATCTATGGCATCTACCGGGTGTAGAGCAATTCTTATGACGTTTATTTTGGAAAGTCTTAATGCATAAAAATAAGCTTTAAAAGATAATTTAGATACAACCTCAACTATTCCCCTACTGCCAAAGCTTAAAACCGGTGATAAGATTTTTTTATCTTTTTGTAAGTCATAAATATACAATCGGTCTTCTGTAAATCTAAATCCATACTGTTTTAGTACTTTATAGTCTTCTTTTCTCATCAACCATGCAGGTGGTATAAAGCCTTTTGGGTGTATGCTAAGTTTATTTAGAATCTCTAAACCCTTTTTTAGTCTGTCTTCCAAGTCTTGGTAGTATAAAAACTCGCCTTCACAGTTTGTAAATAAACTTTTCAGTCCTTTAAAACAGCCGGATTTGTGGCTATAACCGTGTAATACAAACTCTCCATTAACTTTAAAGTTTTCTAAGTCTTCTTTTATCTCTAACAGATTTTCTTTTTCATGATAGTATGGTATCAATAGATATGTGATTTTACTAACACCTAAGTCTTCTAAGATGTCTTTGAGATAGTAAACTTTTTCAAGGTTTGATTTAGTAACATCGTGTATAGAGATGTTTAACTTTTGTAGCATTTTTCTATTTTTGAATGTAAGTATTTTGAAAGCTCTTTTCTATCTTTAAAATTTTCTGGGTCTTCTGGCTTTAAAAACTTAACTTCTATAAACACACTTTTTACATTCTTTAAAAAAGTAAAAAAATGACTGAAAAATTCCATATCACCATAGTAGTAAAGTAAATCTCTGTTTTTCTCATTTACAGGTCCATCATTAACTTTTGTATACTTTATACAGCATGGAGCTACAAGAGCATCAACCAGGAAAGCAAGTTCTAAAAATGAAGATTTAAAAGGTAAAACACATTCGCCATTAGATGTAGTCCCTTCCGGAAAGATAACAACGTTAAAACCATTATGCAATAAATCTTTAATCATTTCTATCTCTTCTTTTATACCGTTTTTATTTTTTCTGTCTATAAAAACACTTCCTCCATACTGTGCAAGCTTTCCAATCAAAAAAGATTCTCTAACTTCTGTGGTTGAGACAAAGGCATTTTTATTGTTATACATCAAAGCTATAATGTCTAAGTAGGAAAGATGGTTTGAAAGAATAAGATAGTTTTTATCCAATTTATGGATTGAAGCGTTGTCTATCAAGACATTTATTTTGTAAAGTCTGCAGGCTATATCTCTGAAAATTCCTGCATTTTTTAAAAACAATCTCTTTTTTTTGTACTGGCTTCGTACAGTCAAATCTATTGATAAAGAAATCAGTAAAAATAAAATCAGTAAAACAATAAAAATGTTAAGCCTGTAAAAGAGTCTTAGATAGCTCATTCCTTCTTGTATTTCTTTTCAAACGTTTTAGTTAAATTTTCTGTGTCTAAGATTGTTACAAAGTCAATACATCTAAATTTTTTATCCAATGCTGGCTCACTACAAACCTTTGCACCTGCTTTTAAATATCCTTCAAGGAGTGGCGGAATATAATTTGATGCTTTTTCGTAGTTTGGTTCTATGTATTCTAAAAATTCTGTATACTTCTTCAAGCTTAAAATTTTGTAGTTAAACTTTGGGTAAGCTTCTAACTCTGACAGGTAGTATTTTGATTTTAGATACATGTAAATAAATGCTACTTTTTCTATATCTATTTGAAAAATGCTTGAACATCCAAAGAGATACTTATATCCACCTGTGTAAACATACTGGCTGATACCTCTCCAAAGCAGTGACAATGCTATTCCATTTCTGTGATTGCTATCTATACATGCCCTTCCCATTTCAAGTATTGGGTCTTTTATGCTTTTAATCTTATCAATAAAAAATTCAGATTCTGTATAAAACTCCTTAGAGAAGTTTGACCCAATCAAACGATATGTTCCAACCACTTCTTTTGAATTTTTATCTATTAGCAGTAGATGGTCTGCTATCATATCGAATTTATCACTGTCTAATTTGACTATTTTCTTTGTCTTTTCAAAAAATACTCTATGCCTTAATTTTAAAGCTTTTAACAGCTCTGTATGAGATTCTGCTGTTTTAACAATGTATTTACTTGTTTCAAACTGTAATTTTATTTTAGGTCTAAAGTTTTTGAGCTTGTACTTGTAAATGTCTGTTGGATTTACAGGAATTTTAAAAGATTTAAAGTTTTTTAACTTTTCTACGCCTATCATAGCAATCCTCCAAAATTGGATTTATGAGATTATAGAGGTTTATTTTTAAATTTTGATTAAGATTTGATTACGTCATTTTAAGAAAATTTAAGAGTATATTAAGAAAGTTTAAGGGTTGTTTGATAAATTAACAAAATTTGACAAGCCTAAAAAGCAATCAATCTCTTAATTGTCATTCTAAAGCTACAGCGAAGAATCTCCTTTTGTTTCTCTTCTTTTTAAAAGACATTACAAAGAGGAGGTCCTTCACTTCGCTGCTGGATGACGTAAAACCACCATTCGTGTCATTCTGAGCGTTAGCGAAGAATCTTCTCTCCCCATTCTCACTTCTTATTTTCTCGCTTTTAAAAGAGGAGATCCTTTGTACTTAGGTCCTCAGGATGACGAGGAAGGTACAGTTATATCTATATTTATATTCTACAGCTTACAAAAATTTTAAAATAATCTCCATAATGATATAAGATAAATATTATTTACTTCTTCCATCAAACTCATTCACTCTGAATCACGAATTTAAACACTATCATCAAGTAGAGCTTTTACAAGGTTTCCATAACCTTTTGGTACATATAGATTGTATTCTTCTCCATCATTAGGTATTCTTTTTTTCAATAAGTGAGGATTTAATGTATCTAAAGTTTCTCTTTTAATATAAGTTAATTTTGATATTTCTTCAAAAGTGAATCCTTTATTTACTTTTACAATATCAAAGTTGGTATCTTCTTTATCTAATCTTTTTTTCTTAATTATCTCTGTTGTTGCTTCAGCAATTGCGATAAACTTTAAAACGTATTCTTTTGTTTGTTTTGGTAAGAAATTTTTGATGCTACTAAATGAATTTCCATGATAGCTAACTTTTGTTATTATCTTGTTATGCCCAGCATTATAACTTGCAAGAACTAAATGCCAATCTCCAAAAACAGAATAAAGTTTTTTAAAATATTTCACTGCTGCAAGAGTAGATTTTATAGGATCTAACCTTTCATCAACTTCTTTGTTTACTTTTAGTCCAAAATTTCTTGCAGTTTCAGGCATAAATTGCCATAAGCCTGCAGCACCTTTTGGTGATTTTACCATAATTCTGTAATGGCTCTCTATTACAGGAATTGCTAAAAGTTCTGGTGGCAGATTATGTTTTATAAAAATGCTGTAAATTAAAGGAATAACATTTTTCCCATTTTCAATGTAAGATTCTAACTCTCTTCTATGCTTTGAAATATAATCTTTTTTCTTCTTCTCAATCTCAACCTTAACCAATTCCTCTTCTGATTTGTTTAAATAATCTTCTAAAGCTTTAACGTCTTGAGAGTTTTCAAGCTTATCTTCAACAGCCGAACTTACATTTTTCGGCTCCAAAGTTTCTGCCTTTAAAACGTTTAATCCTATTAGTAAAACCATAAAATATGCGTATATCAATACCTTCATCATCGCATTACCTCCTTAAGTATAGGTTATTATAAACTAATTTTTTCTAATTGACAACCCCTTGAAAATGTATTATATTATTTACTCCAAAAGCAAAGGGCCCGTAGCTCAGTTGGTTAGAGCAGACGGCTCATAACCGTCCGGCCGGGGGTTCGAGTCCCTCCGGGCCCATAAATCTAAAATTACATCGGAGAAAGAATGGATAGTGTTACAGCATCAAAATTATTAAACCTCCAAGAACTTGATAATCAAATAGAAAACATAAATTCAGAATTAGAAAAAATTCCGGCAGAAATAGAAAAACTCCAAAAAGAAATTGAATCTTTAAAAATTAAACATGACCAAATTATCCATAGAAAGAAAGAGTTAGAGCTTCAAAAAAAAGAAAAAGAATTAGACATTCAAACATTTCAAGATAGAATAGCAAAGCTTGAAATAGCTTTAAATAAAGTAAAAAGTAATGAAGAGTATAAAGCTCTGCTGAGAGAAAAAGCTCAAGCTGAAGAAAATATCATTCATTTAGAAGATGAGATTCTTCAATTAATGGAAGAGATAGAAAATTTAGCAAAAGAGATTAAAGAATTTGAAAAGATTAAAGAAGAAAAAATTAAAGAATTAGAAAATGAAATTCAGACTCTAAATTCCAAAAAAACTCAATTAGAAGAAGAGCTTAATAAACTCATCACACAAAGACAAGAATTAGTCAATACCATAAAACCACAAGCTTTAAGTCAGTACGAAAGTATCAAGAAAAGAGTAAAAAATAAAGTCATAGCAATAGTTGAAGACCAAGTATGTACCGGCTGTTATATGGTAATTCCGCCAAAAATATTTACAGAACTTTTAAAGTCAGAAAAATTATTTACTTGCCCTAACTGTGGCAGATATCTATTTTACGAGTCTAAATAAGGAGTTATTATGTTAGGGGTAATAGGTGGTAGCGGACTATATCAAATTGATGGAATTGAAATCTTAGATGAGATAGCAATAAAAACGCCTTTTGGAGAGCCGTCAGATAAATATATCTTTACTCAGTACAAAGGTAGAAAAGTAGTTTTTTTGCCAAGACATGGAAAAGGTCATAAATACCCGCCACATTTGATAAATTTTAGAGCTAATATATGGGGGTTTAGAAAGCTGGGAGTGGATAAAATTTTATCCATCTCTGCGGTTGGTGGAATTAATCCAAATTTAAACCCAGGGGATTTTGTAATATCTAACCAATTTATTGATTTTACTAAGTCAAGAGTTCAAACTTTTTATGAAGGCATTTACTCAAAAAATGATGATACTGAAATAAAGGACGAGGTTTCTGAATTTTTAAATAGTAAAAGAGTTGTTCATATAGATGTAACAGACCCTTTTTGCCCGGAAATGAGAGATGTTTTGATAAAAGTGTGTGATAAAAATAACTTTCCTTTTCATCAAAAAGGTGTTTATGCAGCCACAGAAGGACCAAGACTTGAAACATCAGCTGAAATAAAATTTTTAAGATTAATTGGTGCTGATATAGTAGGGATGACCCTTGTGCCGGAGATTGTTCTTGCAAGAGAGTTAAAAATGCATTTTGCTTCTATCAGCGTTGTGACAAACCTTGCAGCAGGTATATCACAAAATAGATTAACATCTGATGAAGTTGTAGAAATGATGAAAGAAAAAAATGAGCAGATAAAAACTGTTATACTAACTTTTATAGAAAATCTTCCAGAAAGATTTAATTGTGAATGTGAAAATGTGCTAAAAGGAGCTGCTATTTAGCTCCTTTTTTAAATAAACTGCCAACAGTAAAAGCTGATATTATCTTAGAATGTTCTTTTTCTGTAAGGTCGCTTCTTTCTAAGAAGGCTTTTAAATCTTTGTAATGTATTTCTCTTTTTGAGATCCTTTCTAAAATCCATTTTAAACTTTCTTCTTTGGTTTTTTCTGAAAGTTCTTTAAACTCCTGTGAAGATATATTTTCTTCTTGGACATTGTATTCTACTATTTGATTAATTTGATTTATTTTTTCAACTTTTGGTAAAGATACGTCAATTTCTAATCCATTCTCTGTTAGCTCTTCGGCTATCCAGCCAAAGTGTTTCATTTTATCTATCGCTTTTTGTTCTAATTCGTCGCTTAAGTGTGGATTCTTAAATCTTGTTATGAATGATTGGTAAAGCTCTTCTAAAATCTTTTTGTATTGTTTTTGTAGTACTGTATTTAATAACTGTGCTATTTCCATTCTTTCTTGCTCGGCTTGTGAAGAAGATGATTTGATTAATTGTTTTAAATTCTCTTTCATTTTCATAAAAATATGACTGTGTGCTGTTTCATCATTTATGACTCTTGAAAGAATTCTTTTGTTTGGTTCATCATTTATATCATTTAATTGGTTTGAATATTCTTTAATAGCCATTAGTTCTGCATCAATGTTAAGCTGCATTAGTTCTTCTAAGGTTGGTGCATGTAAAAATACTGCTGCTCTTTCAGAAATTGCAGGGTCTCCACCAAGTTCAACAACTTTATGAGCAAACATTCTTAGATGTCTCATCTCTTCTCTTGCTATTTCTTCAATTTCATTTTCCGTTTCAGCCTCTCCAATTGTGTAGGCATGAAATAAATACTGAATGATTGCACTATGCTCTAAGGCTATATTGTAGTTAAAGTAATTTATTATTTTTTCTCTTTCTATGTCTTTCATTTTTTATCTCCTGTTTTTGTTTTTTTCTTTCTAATAATAATATTTGAATTTAAAAATGTCAATTCAAAAAGAGAATGCTTGCAAAAATCAACATCGTCATTTCTGAAGCTACAGTGAAAAATCTCCGTCCTTTAACTTCTCACTTTCTCACTTACTCACCTTTTTTAAAAGAGGAGATCCTTCGGCTTACAGCCTCAGGATGACAAGAAAAAGTAAACTCATTTTACATGTACATTATACAACTTACAGGAATTTTAGAACGCCTTCATTCAAAATAACGTAAAAGAGCTACTTTTATGATTTAAGTCATATATTCAACCTTCGAATTATTTAAAAATGTTTATATAAAAAATTTTTTATAAATTAAGAATATGGAGACTAAGATGGGTAAAAGTAAAAAGATTTTTATTTTTGTAGTTTTGATAGTCATCTTAATTGCTGTTTTTTCTGTCATTAGAAAGAAACGAGAGTTGGCAAGCTTTGAAAAACCTAAAAGCTATCCGTTGGTAGTAAATACATCTAACGTAAAACAAGGAGAGCTTGAATCTTATCAAAAATTCTTAGGTGAGTTTAGACCAGAAAATGATGCTCTTGTAAGTTCAAAGTTTAGTGCAACGGTTTTATATGTTGCAAATGAAGGGACAAAGGTTAAAAAAGGAGATTTGGTTTTTAAGTTGGATTCCAGTGATATAGAATCAAACATATCAGCTTTGACGTACTCTCAAAAAGCTATTTTAGACCAAATAGATAGTGCAAAAGCTCAGATTGAAGCATCAAATACACAGTATATAAATGCCAAAAAAGAGTATGAAAGATATAAAGGGCTTTATGAAAAAGAGCTTATTTCTAAAGAACAGTTAGAAAATATGGAAAATCTATATAAACAAGCTTTGGCCAATAAAGAAAATGCTTTAAGTAAAGTAAAACAGTTAGAAGACCAAGCTAAATCTGTAGCCGGTCAAATAGAGTCTTTAAAATCTAATCTAAATTACACAGAATACAGAGCTCCTTTTGATGGAGTTGTGGCAAGTAAATTTGTTAATGTTGGAGATGTGGCTTTGGCTGGTAAGCCGGTAGTTGAGATTGTAGGAAGTGGGAAATACTTAGTTTATGTCAACGTGCCAACTGAATTAGCTTTAAAAGTAAAGAAAGGAGATGTAGAGAAAGTTAGCTATAACGGCCAGTCTGTCGATGTTGTTGTGGAAGATGTTTTACAATCTGCTCAAAATAATCTATCAATCCTAAAACTTTCTGTTTCAAATAATCCTTTCAATCTGCCTGCTCATACATTCGTTGACGTTTTTATTAAAGAAGGTAGATGTGATGGCTTTATAGTCCATGCTAATTCTGTAGTAAAAAAAATAGATGGTTATTATGTGATAGGAATAAAAGACTCAAAGGCTCATTTAGTTCCTGTTGTAGTGAAAGCTAAAACATTAACTGAGGCATGCGTTGATGGTAATTTAAGCACAATAGATAAAGTAGTTGTCGGAGATGAGTCTTTGCTACAAAGAATTTATGAAGGTCAAAAGCTTATTGAGTTTAGAGGTGAAAACTGATGCTAAAATGGTATATATCTAAACCTCACCTTATATTTTCAATTTTAATTGCTTTTGCTTTTATGGGAATTATCGGATTTTTTTCTATGCCAAGGGATTTATTTCCACCGGCTGATAGACCTCAAATAGCAGTAGTAGTTCAAGAGCCGGGAGCAACTGCAAAATACATAGCAGACCATACAGCATCTATTATTGAAAGGCAGCTTTATACTATAAGCGGTATAAGAAGAGTATATTCAACATCAAACGATGGATTTTGTACAGTTATAGCAGAATTTCATTATTCTAAGCCATTAGCAGAGGCAAAAACAGACGTAGCCAATGCTCTTAGCAAAGTCCAAAACTTACTTCCAAAGGATATATTGCCACCACAGATTTATGAAATAACATCTTACACACCACCTGTAATGGTTTTAATTGTAAGTCCTAAGAAAGATTCGCACCCGTCTTTGGAAGATGTAAGGTATATAGCAGAAAATCAGATTAAAAATGAAATACTTAGAACAAATGCAGTAGCAAATGTAGATGTTTTTGGAGGCTATACAAAAGAAGTACATATTCAAATAGACAATGCTAAGTTAAGCTCTTATGGATTATCTCCTCAGGATATAATCAATGCTATCCAAAAATCAAACAATGATATGCCACTTGGAATAATGATTAACAAAGATACACAAAACACGTTTATCTTAAAAACAGAGGCAAAAAGCTTAGATGAACTAAAAAACATTCAGATAACAAAAGATGTTAAGCTTAGCGATGTTGCAAAAGTAGAGTTTGGTATCAAACCACCTACTGCAATGTATCAAGGAAATGGAAAAGAAGGAATAGCTCTTGCAATTCAAAGACCTTACGGTGGAGCTGTTTTAAGTACAATTTCAGCAGTTGAAGAGGTTCTGCCAAAAATAAAAGCTCAATTTCCACAGTTAAATATAGATATATCAGATACACAAAAAGAGTTGGTTAAACAAAGTAATGAAAATATGCTTGAGGCTTTAAGAGATGCAATAATCTTTACATCTTTGGTAATCTTTTTATTCTTGGCAAATCTAAGAATGACTATAATCGCAGGTTTATCAATACCTTTTGTTTATTTGGCCACCATAGCCTTTATGTGGCTTTTTGGTATAGGATTTAACACAGTTTCTTTGACAGGTGTAATCTTAGCTCTTGGTATGCTTGTTGATGATGCGATAGTTATTTTAGAGAATATAGAAAGACATCTATTTGAATTAAAAAAATCGCCTGTTGAAGCTGCAATAGATGGAACAAAAGAAGTTATGCTTGTTGTTTTTGGTGGCACTGTTGCAACTGCTGCTGTCATATTTCCGATGTTATTTGTTGGAGACTTTCCAGAAAAAATATTTAGACCATTGGCAGGTACACTTTTAATTGCTATCCTTGTATCTTACGTTGTTTCAATCACTTTAATTCCAATTTTAGCAATCAAGTTTTTGAAAAATGCAGATAAAAAATCAGCTTGGGAGCTTAAAATCAATCAACTTATGCTAGCATGGCTAAATCCTTTAAAAAATATTTACACAGATTGGATAAAAACGTTGATTCACAAAAAGAAAATAAGACCTCTTGCCGTTTTACCTCTTACAGTGCTGTTTGTTATAAGTTTAAAACTTATTCCTTTTACAGGAAGAGATTTAATGCCACCGATGGATACAGGAATTGTTAAGGCAAACGTTGTTTTTAACAGTAATACATCTATTTGGCAGGTAAATCAGGAAGTTAAAAAAATTCAAGATTATATTTACTCTCTTGGAAATGTAAAAAGAGTTTCTGTCGCAATAGGAACTGAACCGGGAGTCTTAACAATCAGCGGTGGAACACCTCAAACCGCATCATTTACAATAACATTTGTCAATAGATTTGAAAGAAAAGAAACAATATGGCAGCTTGAAGACAAAATAAGGGATTATATTCACACTTTACCTAACGTAAAGTATACTGATGTCTATGACTACGGAGCAACAGCTTTATCATCAATAAAAGCAAATCTTGATACAACTTTATACTCAGATAATCTCGAAGCTTTAAATAAAACAGGAAACACAATTTTAGAGATAGCAAACAATACACCGGGGCTAAAATCAGCATCTAAAAGCTGGGACATGGATAAGATTGAGTATGAGTTTAAAATAGATAAACAAAAAACAGCTCTTTATAATACAACTCCTTACGATGTAGCTGTTCAAGTAAGTGCTGGCTTGCAAGGTCAGATCTCATCTGTTTTAACCATTCCAAATGAAACAGGATTTTTAATCAGAGTGATTCTTTCGCAAGAACAAAGAAGCTATATAGACCAGTTTAAAAGCTACTTGATAAAAACTCCAAAAGGGTTTGTACCGTTAGAAGCTCTTGGAGAGTTTACTCAAAAAGCAGAGCCGACAATAATCACAAGACAAGCTTTAGATTATACACAGGACGTTTACGGATACAGAGGCACAAATGCTATATCTCACATAATGGAAAACTTCCAGAAAGAGTTTGAAAAGTATGCAAAAACTCATCCAGGTTTTCCACTGCCTAACATAAAGATAGAGCAAACCGGAGATATCCAGCAGATGATGGATTCTATGGGAAGAATGTTTAAAGCTATTTTGATTGGATTGGTAATTTTATATTTAGTTTTAGCAGCAGTGTTTAAATCTTGGAAAGACCCTGTGGCAATTATGTTAGCAATTCCTCTTTCTGTAATAGGTGGTTCATGGTCATTACTGATTGCAGATAAACATATGTGTTTACCGGCTATTATGGGATTTATTCTCCTTGCTGGAATCATAGTTAAAAATTCAATTCTGATTATAGAGTTTATAAAAACATACAGAGAAAAAGGTTACTCTAAGGAAGAGGCTATTTTAGAAAGTGTTAACATAAGAACAAGACCAGTTATGATGACTGCATTCGGGACAGCTGTTGGTATGATACCAATTGCATTAGAATGGGCTATAGGACTTGAAAGACTTTCACCTCTTGCAGTGGTTGCTATAGGTGGTCTAATCGTTGGAACATTTTTAAGCTTAGTGTACGTGCCATTTTTCTATTACTTAATTGATAGAGGTGAAAAAAATGAAAAAACAGCTAATACTTAGTCTAATAGCAGCACCATTAATAAACGCATACAGCATAACCTTAGAAGAAACCCTCAACATTGCTGAAAAAAACGCTACAAAAATAAGGCTATCAGATAAAGATATAGAAAAAGTAGAAGCACAAATAAAAGAAGCAAAAAGTAATGTACTGCCACAAGCATCCATTACAGGCTCATACACAAGATGGGATCCAAACTATATAACAGGATTTACACCAAAAAACCAATACTCAGCAAAAGCAGGACTAACTCAAAAAATATTTGACTACCAAGTCTTTAATCTCATAAAAGTAGCAGAAAGTAATTCAGAACTACAAAAAGTAATAAAAGAAGATATAAAACAGCAAGTAAAAGACACAGCAAGAAGACTATTTCTTACATCCTTAACATACAAAGAAATAATGAAAATAAAAGAAGAAAATCTAAAATATTGGCAGGAAAACTATAAATACGTAGAAGCAAAGTACAACGTAGGACTACTTGCAAAATACGACTTTATGAGAGCATCATCACAGCTACAATCAGCAATCGCAGACTATGAAAACGCAAAAGCAAACTACGAAAAATCCATAGAAGACCTAAAAAGATTTCTAATGACAGAAAACATAACACCACCAGAAGGAAATTTAGAAAAACTAACATATAACAAAGAAATAAACATAGAAAACAACACAGCAGTAAAAGTAATAAACCAGCAAATAAAAGTAGCACAACAGCAAGTAGAATACCAAAAATCAGCAAACTATCCATCACTTTCAGCATTTTTAAACTACCAAACAAACAACCAAGTAAAATATCCATCTACATCAGAAGTATGGAAAAAAGGCTACAACCTTGGATTATCACTAAATTGGACGCTGTTTGACGGTTTTGCAAAAGATAGCAGAGTACTGCAAGCAAAGATAGATAAAACAAAAAATGAGATAACCTACCAAGATAAAATCACAGAATTAAAAACAACATTAAACAAAATATTGGCAGATATAAAAGCATTAGAACATCAGCTAAAAGCAAATGAAGAAAACTTAAAAGTAGCAAAAGGAGACTTGTCAATAATTTTGTGTCTGGATTGAAAACTTTTTATTAAACAATTGTAAAATTTCATAAGAAGCTCCTTTAAAAGCAGGTATAGGTTTTTTCCATTTTCCATTCTTTAAATTATCTCTCTGTATAAGCAGATTTATCTCAAGAATGTCTACAGATTGAAAATATCCGCCTAAATTTATTCTTACCTTTTCTATCATGCTATTAACACTTTCAACTGGATTTGTTGTGTATATGTGTTTTCTTAGATTTTCTGGATATTTTTAAAAAACATAAGTATCTCTCTTTGTTAGATTGAATATGTTTTATAAAGCTTGGATATTTAGACTTAAATCTACCGCATAAATCATCTAATTTTTCTAATCCATCTTCATAATCTAAGCTGTTTTCTTTTATGTTTTTCAGTTCTTTGTTAAATACTTGTGAATCTTCTTTATCCATCTGATTTCTAACGTTTCTTTGTAAATGGACTAAACATAGCTGATGGTCTGTATAAGGAAATAGTGTTTCTATGGCTTTTGTTATCCCAGGAAAATCATCACTTACTATAAGCATTACCCTTTTTAGTCCTCTATCTATTAAATCATTGAATACTTTTATCCAGTCTGCTTTATTTTCACTACTGAAAAATGTATAAAATCCAAATATATCTTTATTTCCTTGTAAATCTATTCCAAGAACTACATAGACAGAAGCCTTTCTGATTTTGTTTTTCTCTTTTATATCACAGTGATATGCGTCTATATACAGTACAAATGCATCCGATGGAAGCTCTCTTGTTTTAAAATCATTAAGTCTTTCTATAAGCTCTTTTTTGATTTTATCCATATGTTGTTTTGAGTAGTTTAAGCCCAAGCTTTTTAATGTAGAATCTATCTTGCTTTCTGAGTATCCATTGGATACTAAACTCATAAGAAGGTTTATGTAATCTTCATTAACTCTTTTGTAAGGGTCAGGTAATATTTGTGGTCTAAATCTACCCTTTCTATCTCTTGGGACATTTATGTTAAGCTTGAAAGAACCAGTATTTAGGCTTCTTTCATAATATCCGTTTGCTTTGTTGTCTTCATCATTTTCAAGGAAGAAATTTCTTTCCTGATTCATAATCAGTTCCACAACAGATTCTAAAAGCTTTCTTATACCTATCTTTTCTTCTTGAGTTGTTATACCGTTTGGAAAAAGTTCTTTTACTAATTCTTCGGTAGATCTGTCTAATATTTTTTCAAAGTATTCTTTCTTATCCATTACTACTCCTCCTTATAATTTTATTTAGACACAACATTATTTTAACTCCCAGCAAAAAGAAGCACTTAGATTATCAACAGAAAGATTTAAAACAAACATAGCAAACACATTAGAAGTATTAGAATCAGAAAATAACTACCAATCAGCACAGTTAACCTATCTAAACACGCTTTATAACTATAATTTAAAAATCTTTGATTTGATGAATCTTAATGGTGAGTGATAATTTATTTAAACTTTAATAAAAGGAGGAAAGAAAATGCAAAAGCCAACCGTTGACGAAATCTTAGGACTTATGGCAAAAAAATTAGGCGGTGAAGAAAAAATACCAAAAGCAATACAGTATGCAAAAACTGTTGCTCCAGAACTTGTTTACGATGTAGCTTCCAGCTCAAAAAGTAGTGTAGGTGATCCAAACTTACCTTTTGATGCTAAAACAAGTACTTTAATCTTTTTGGCTGTAGCATTAGCTATGAAAGACACAGAATGTATAAAGACACAGTTAAACGCAGCTTTAAATATGGGAGCAACAAAAGAAGAGCTTATTACTATAATCAAGATAGTAAAACATGCTGCACACTCAAGTGTTATAGGCTATGCAGAACCTATATTGGAAGCTCTATCGAAGTAAACTAAAACTGGAGTTTTCGTTTGGTCATACTCCTACAGCAACATTTAATATTTGATATTTTTAAAGTGGAAACTTAGGTTATCTATAAAAGTTTGATGATGGAGGATAAAACAATGAACAAAGAAGAATTGATTAGACAAATAGCTTATAGGATTTATCTCATAACCGGAAAAAACGATACAAGAACACTGCAAAATTGGTTAGATGCTGAAGAGATTGTTAATTTGTTTTTTGATTTTTGTAAAAAGCATAAAGAGCATTGTAATAAACAAAAAGATGAATAGTTGTAAATAGCTTTTTTCAAAAAAAATGTAGGATTGGAATATCTTAAATATACGTTGGGTGAGAAATTGGCAAAGAAATATAATTTAATTAAGAGATCCTTGAGTTCGTCTTCGGGATAACAAAAAAGTTAATTGTTAAATATTAGAGAAAATTATCTTTCTTTGTCATTCTAATCGAATCAAGAATCTCATATTTTTTTCGTTTTTTTTTCACTTAATGTATATATAATTATTACAAATAGTAAAATAAAGGATACTATGCAAGAGAAAGTCAAATTAACAACTTTATTTTTTTCTTTTTTTAAGCTTGGATTAACTGCTTATGGCGGTCCTGCTATGGTGGCGTATATTCGTAATCTTGCTGTAGAAAAAAAATGGCTTGATAATGAAGCCTTTCAAGAAAGTCTTGCTATCGTACAAACTATTCCTGGAGCAACTGCCATACAAGTTGCAGGTTTCGTTGGTCTTATTACAAGAGGAATTTTAGGAGGAATTATCAGTTTTATAGCTTTTGGATTACCGGCATTTTTTCTTATGCTTCTTTTATCATACATCTATGTAAGTATTCATAACCTTCCAGAGATTAAAACTGTTTTTTCTTTTCTTCAAGTAGTGGTCATTTCTATCGTGATTAATGCTTTAATAAGCTTCGCTAAACCTTTAATTAAATCAAAAGCAGAGACGTTTTTAGCCTTTTTTCTTTTACTCTCTATCTGTTAAAAGTAAATCCATTTTTTATAATTATTTCTTGTTTTTTACTCTCTCAAATAGTTTTTAAAGATATTTCTACTTCAAAAAGTTATGTTTCAAAAAAATTTAATGTTATTGGTATTTTAAGTATTCTTTTGGTAGTAGCTGGTGGATTACTTGTCCTTTATTTTTTAGATAAATTTTTATTTGAACTTTCTATAGTAATGATGAAAATAGACCTTTTTGCTTTTGGAGGTGGGTATGCCTCTTTGCCTTTAATGTTGCACGAAGTTGTAGATAGATTACACTGGATTGATACTAAAACTATGATGGTTGGGATTGCTTTAGGACAGCTTACACCCGGACCTATCGTTATTACAGCAACATTTATAGGCTATTTATTAAAAGGTTTCTTGGGTGCTCTTATAGCTACAATTTCAGTTTTTACTCCATCTTTTGTAATGTTAGTTTTAGCTTTTGAAATTTCTGAAAAAATTAAGAATTTACAAGTCTTTTTAAGGGCAAAAAGAGGACTTATTGCTTCTTTTTCAGGACTGCTTCTATTTACAAGTTTAAATTTTGCCAATTCTGTAGATTGGAGCTTTTTTAAACTGATTTTTGCCTTAATAAGCTTTATCGCAATATACAAAGGAGTAAACATCTTATATATTCTGATTTTTACAGTTTTAATTTCTTTTGCTTTTTAAAAGCGGTCTGTTAAATAATTTACCATCTATAACTGATATAATATTTTTCATTACATCTGTACAAGGAGAAGTTAATGAAAATCGTTGATTTGAGAGGGAGATATTTTAAAGAGGATGAAAGTCTGGAATTTCTAATAAAAAGAGGAGATATAGAGACAGAAAAATACGAACCTATTGTAAAAACTATCATAAAAGAAGTAAAAGAAAGAGGAGATGAGGCTCTTGTAGAATTTACAGAAAAGTTTGATAAAGTTAAGTTAAATCCGGAAGACCTTGTAATTCCATATGAAGAGCTTGAAAAAGCATATAATGAGATAGAAGATGATGTTAGATGGGCTTACGAAGTAGCTTATGAGAGAATTTATGAATTTCATGAAAATCAGAAAGAGAAATCTTTCTTTAAAGAAGAAGAGGGAATGATTCTTGGTCAGAAAATAACACCTTTGGAAGTAGTTGGACTATACGTTCCAGGTGGCAAGGCAGCTTATCCTTCAAGTGTAATCATGAATGCAGCTCCTGCAAGGGTAGCCGGCATTAAAGAGATTGTTATGTGTTCTCCAAATCCAAATAAATACACATTGGCAGCTGCTTTTGTATGTGGTATAGATACTGTTTATAGAATCGGTGGTGCTCAAGCAGTTGCTGCAATGGCTTATGGAACAGAAACAGTTAGAAAAGTTGATAAAATCGTTGGTCCGGGTAATATATACGTAGCTTTAGCTAAAAAGAATTTATATGGAATAGTTGACATAGACATGATAGCAGGACCTTCAGAAATTCTTGTGATAGCAGATGAAACTGCAAATTACAAATGGGTTGCAGCAGATTTACTATCTCAAGCAGAACACGACGAGCTGGCAGCATCCATACTTGTTACAACGTCAGAAGACCTTGCAAAGAAAGTAAAAGAGTATTTATATACAGAACTATTAAAAGATTTTCCAAGAAAAGAAATAGCAGAAAAATCTTTAAATGTATATGGACATGCTTTTATTGTAGAAGATTTAGATACTGCTTGCGAAGTTTCAAACTATATTGCCCCTGAACACTTAGAAATCATAACAAAAAATCCGTTTGATTTACTTAACAAAATATATCATGCTGGAGCAATATTCCTTGGAGAGTATGCAACAGAACCACTTGGGGACTACATCCTTGGACCAAATCACGTATTACCTACTTCAAGAGCAGCAAGATTTTCATCTCCCCTTGGAGTTTATGACTTTATAAAAAGAAGCTCTGTAATATATGTATCAAAAGAAGGCTTTGACAGAGTAGCAAAACATGCTATTAATATGGCTAAGTCCGAGGGTCTTGAAGCTCACAAATTAAGTGTTGAGATAAGAAAAAATAATGAATAATTTATTGAACGATTATAAAGAGCTGATATTATTCGTTGGCTCTTTTGTTGTTTTATACATTTTAAGGCTTACAGCTTTAAGATTTTTAAAGGCATTTAGAAATAGATTTGAAGGTCTATCGTATAATATTTTAAATACTATCTATAAAAGCATAAAAATTCCATCCTTAATTTGGGTAATTTTACTTTCTGCACATGCAACGGTCTATCTCTCAAGATTGCCCCAAAATCAGATAAATCTAATAACAAAAGTAATAGACGTGTTATTGATATTCTCAATTACAATACTGATTGCGAACCTTTCCACAAGAATCGTTAAACTTTATTTACAAAATAAAAATCTTCCAGAGACAGGGCTAATATTTATCCTACTTCAAGTTTTTATCTATTTGATTGGAATATTAATGATGCTGTCTTATTTTGGTATCTCTATAATGCCAATTATTACAACGCTTGGAATAGGTGGTCTTGCAATAGGTTTAGCTCTAAAAGATACACTATCAAACATTTTTTCAGGTCTTTATATACTGCTTGAGAAAAATATAAAGGTTGGTGATTTTATAGAGCTTGAAAATGGTAAAAAAGGTTATGTTATGAACATTAACTGGCGAACTACAACAATAAAAACTTTATCTAACGATGTTGTAATCCTTCCTAACGAAAAGCTTGCTCAAAGCATCATTGTTAATTTTGCAAAGCCTGTAGAACTTACAAGAGTAGCTATAGAGATTCCTGTTAGTTATTATACAGATATAGAAAAGTTTGAAAAAATAGTAATGGAAGAAGTTTATAACTTAGCAAAAGAAAATGATAAATTGTTACTTGACCCTGTTCCAGTACTTAGATTTATTCCTGGCTTTAAAGATAGTTCTTTAAACTTTACGCTTTATTTTTATGCAGCAAATTATGAAGATAGTTTTTTAGTTCAAAGCGAGCTTAGAAAGAGAATATTTAAAAGATTAAAAAAGGAAGGTATAGAAATTCCATATCCACAATTAGACGTGCATATTAAAGAGTTCCCCTCTGTATAGACAAATATTCCATGTATGGAAAAAATATTTGTTTATACACACCTAACTTGGCGTTAGGTTCTGACAAGGGTTTAAAATGCTATCAAGATAATCCTTAAAGTATGGATTACCTTTGATAACATCCAAGGGAGGACTCTTACACCCTTTGTGTCTCTCAAGATACCTTTCTATCAGTATCTTGAGGACTTGCTTTTTTGTCAGATATAAACTCCCAAGAGAACTTCTCTTGAGAATATTCTTAGCTCCATTTACTTGTGCATTTGTTTTATTTCCACATACTTTACATTCAAATTCTTGAGTATCTTTTCTATTCTTTTTATCTATATATCCACAAGAGCTACATTCTTGACTTGTATAAGCTGGATTTATTTCTATTATTTCAATTCCATAAAGCTGTTGCAATCTCTCTAATTTTTGTTTTATATATCTCTTTCCAAAATTTTGTATCATTCTGTTTAGTCTCTTAGAAAGCTCAGGGCTTCTAAAATCTAATCTCTCTATAATGATTCTTTTTGGCTTATAAGTTTCTACAATAACGTTTATCAGTCTATTTATCTCATTTTTCAGATAATCTCTTAAGTTATCTCTATATTTTCTGTATTTCTTATCATCTCTTGGTTTTATCTTTCTCTTTTGCAAACTTGCCATTCTTTTTGTTATTTTCTTATCAAAAGCTTTCAAAGTATCAAAGAAATTTCTACCAAATAAATCTCCCTTATCTGTTGCAAATAACGGTCTTAATCCTAAGTCAATTGCTATCTCATCTGTAGCAGGTATGTATTCTTTTTTCTTTAACTGTTTTATTATTCTAAATTCTATCTTTCCATCATTTTCAACTACTTGACAGTAATTTAAAAATTTTCCTTCTAACTTTTCTGCATATGTATTTGCTTTAAGTGGTATGCATACCGGTTTTCCTTTCTCTAATGTAGATATCTTTAACCAATAATCAAAACTCTTAGCACCATCTTTTTCCTTTTTACTTATTTCTGTTACTTTACCGTCCAAATGCATTGAAATATTATCAAATCTTGGTCTTCTATTTTTACCAAGCAGATGTTTAAATATTTTCTTTGCTAATTTTCTATGAAACTCTGAAACTTTAACCTTTCTCTTCTTGTCTTTCTCATATACTTCTATCTCATCTTTATCGTATATAAGCCAACCCTTTACATTATTCAATGCAAGCAGTATTAATTTGTCTTCTTTGTTTAAACTTGAATTAAACACAACATTAGCAAACTGATATTGAATATTTGCTATATAGCTACTTAAAACATCGTAAGTCTGCCATAAGCATACATACTTATAACGTTCCGATAGGTAACTTGGAATATGCTTGATGTTTATTTTCTTTTTGTGAGGGAGATTACCTGCTATAAAGAAGATATCCCATAGAAACTTAGATATATCCTTAGCAGTTTTCCTATATTCTTTGAGAGTATTTTTGACTTTCTCTATTTTGCTCTTATTTGCGTAATTTATAAATAGATAAGAGGGAGTTAAAATAATGTTGTGTCTAAATAAAATTATAAGGAGGAGTAGTAATGGATAAGAAAGAATACTTTGAAAAAATATTAGACAGATCTACCGAAGAATTAGTAAAAGAACTTTTCCCAAACGGTATAACAACCAAAGAAAAGATAGGTATAAGAAAGCTTTTAGAATCTGTTGTAGAACTGGTCATGAATCAGGAAAGAAATTTCTTCCTTGAAAATGATGAAGATAACAAAGCAAATGGGTATTATGAAAGAAGCCTAAATACTGGTTCTTTCAAGCTTAACATAAATGTCCCAAGAGATAGAAAGGGTAAATTTAGACCACAAATATTACCTGACCCTTATAAAAGAGTTAATGAAGATTATATAGACCTTCTTATGAGTTTGGTATCCAATGGATACTCAGAAAGCAAGATAGATTCTACATTAAAAAGCTTGGGCTTAAACTACTCAAAACAACATATGGATAAAATCAAAAAAGAGCTTATAGAAAGACTTAATGATTTTAAAACAAGAGAGCTTCCATCGGATGCATTTGTACTGTATATAGACGCATATCACTGTGATATAAAAGAGAAAAACAAAATCAGAAAGGCTTCTGTCTATGTAGTTCTTGGAATAGATTTACAAGGAAATAAAGATATATTTGGATTTTACACATTTTTCAGTAGTGAAAACAAAGCAGACTGGATAAAAGTATTCAATGATTTAATAGATAGAGGACTAAAAAGGGTAATGCTTATAGTAAGTGATGATTTTCCTGGGATAACAAAAGCCATAGAAACACTATTTCCTTATACAGACCATCAGCTATGTTTAGTCCATTTACAAAGAAACGTTAGAAATCAGATGGATAAAGAAGATTCACAAGTATTTAACAAAGAATTAAAAAACATAAAAGAAAACAGCTTAGATTATGAAGATGGATTAGAAAAATTAGATGATTTATGTAGTAGATTTAAATCTAAATATCCAAGCTTTATAAAACATATTCAATCTAACAAAGAGAGATACTTATGTTTTTTAAAATATCCAGAAAATCTAAGAAAGCACATATACACAACAAATCCAGTTGAAAGTGTTAATAGCATGATAGAGAAAGTAAGAATAAATTTAGGCGGATATTTTCAATCTGTAGACATTCTTGAGATAAATCTGCTTATACAGAGAGATAATTTAAAGAATGGAAAATGGAAAAAACCTATACCTGCTTTTAAAGGAGCTTCTTATGAAATTTTACAATTGTTTAATAAAAAGTTTTCAATCCAGACACAAAATTATTGATAAGTCTCAGATAAGAGCCAAATATTCTATCTTCTGATGTTTTTTCTTTTATTTTACCACTCATTTCTTGATTACCGTGATAGCTTTATGGTAATATTATAAAACAAAAGTATAAATTTGCCAGTAGAAAAATATAAAAGAGTATTGAGTTAGAGACTGGTTAATAGACATAAAAAAGGATTCTCTATGAAAGTAATAGGTCTTACAGGTGGAATAGCAACAGGTAAATCAACTGTAGAAAGAATCTTAGAAAATCTTGGTGCAAAGGTAATAGATGCAGACAAAGTTGTTCATAAACTGTTAAATGATGAGAATGTTAAAAACGAGATTAGGCAATATTTTCCTGATGCTTTTGATAATGAAGGAAACATAGATAGAAAAAAGTTGGCAGGTATTGTGTTTAATGATTATGAAAAAAAGAAAATTCTTGAAAATATACTACATCCAAAAGTTAATCAAGAGATTGATAGGTGGATAGAAATCAATAAAAAAGAAAATTCAGATGAAGTTTTATTCGTATCTGTACCGCTTATGATAGAAACAGGAAGTTATAAAAAGTATGATAAGGTTGTTTTAGTCTATGCACCAAGAGAACTTCAAATAAAAAGATTAATAGAAAATAAAGGCTATTCTTACGAAGAAGCTTTAGCAAGAATCAACGCACAGATGGATATAGAAGAAAAAAGAAAGTATGCAGACTACATAATAGAAAATACTGGCACCACCCAAGAACTTGAAGAAAAAGTAAAACAGCTGTATGAGATTTTATTAAAAGATTGTTGATTTTGAATGATAATTTATACGTCGGTTGAGAAATTCAACAAAAGTAAGAGATTCTTCGCTCCGGCTCAGAATGACAAATAAGGTTACCCTTTCTATGATGCCTATCAATCAAGCTTTAGCTGTCATCGTATATTAAATATACCAAAAATTTTTTAAACTATAAGAGAATAAGTTTTATAATAATTATAGACATGGGAGAAAAAAAGAAGGACAGATCAAGTTTCTGTCATTGGTCTTTTAAGACCGATCAGGATGTTTTAGACTGTCCTTCCTCTACTTCCTAAAACCTGAATCAGAACATTAGGCTTTTAAGCCTGTATTTAACTACGATGATAGGTTATCAGGAAGTTTCTTTCATGTCAAGTATTTTATGAAAGGAGGTACTATTATGAACAGCTACAAAATTGTTATAGGAGTTGATGTATCTAAAAACTCATTCACTGCTACAGTTTTGTATGATAACAAGAAAGAAACTTTTGAAGTTAAATCTGACCCGGTAGAGTTTGAAATGAAAGTAAAGCCTTACCTTAAGAAGTTTAAAAAGTCAGATATGCTTATCATAATGGAACATACGGGAGTTTACCATTTAAAGCTTGCTAATTATCTGTATGAAAATGGTTATAAAGTAGCAGTAGTAAATCCATTTTCAATAAAGAAATTTATGGAAGCTAAAATGACAAGAGTTAAAACAGATAAAGCTGATTCATTCTTTATTGCAGAATATGGAAGAACGTTTTTCGATGGAGAGCTTTATAAACCAAAATCAGATGTAGAAAAAGAAATAGAAGTAAAACTAAAGATATTGGAAGACCTACAACAGCAGCTTACAATGCTAAGAAACAAAAGAGAATCATTAACCTATGTACCAATGAAAAAATTGAAAGAGAATTTAGAATATTACGATGAGCTAATTAGAAAAATAGAAAAAAACATAAAAGAACTTGAGAAAGAGATAAAAGAATTGTCTAAGAAGAATTATCAAGAGGAATACAAACTTTTAAAAAGCATACCTGGTATAAGTGATAGGACTATAGGAATGATAATATCAGTATATGGAAATTTTGAAAGATTTAAGAGTGTAAAAGATGCATCAAGTTTTATAGGAATTAATCCAAGCCCATATGAAAGTGCAGCATGTGTAAAGAAAAGTGTCCGGATAAAAAAGATGGGAAATCCATATGCAAGAAAGATATTATACATGGCAGCATTATCAGCAATAAGGTTTAACAAATACTGCAGAGAATTATACGAAAGATTAGTAAGTAAAGGTAAGGCTAAAAAGTTAGCATTAGTGGCTGTAGCACATAAGTTATTAAGGCAAGCATATGGTGTATTAAAAAGCAGAAGACCATTTGATGAAAATTTTTGCACTTGACATTTAACATAGAACATCCTGAGGACGTAAGTCCGAAGGATCTCCTATTTTAAAGAAGATGAGAAAGTGAATAAGTGAGAAGTTCAAAGGACTGAAATTCTTTGTTGTAGCTGCAGAATAACAAAGTAGGATCATAAAAGAACGGAGATTCTTCACCGGCTGCAGAATGACGATAAAAAAGATTAATTAATTTTTAGACTTGGTTAAAATTTTAAAGCATCCTAAAATAAAATATGGTTTTTATACTACTAAACCTTCACTAAACCTTCTAATAAATAACCTTTCCTAATCTATCAAATCTTATAGTTGGCTTCTTTAAATCTATAGAGAAGTAAATCACAAAAGCTTGACCTATTACATAATCATCCGGTACGAAGCCCCAAAATCTACTGTCTTTTGAGTTATCTCTATTATCTCCCATTACAAAATAACTGTTTGGTGGCACTTGAATAGGTCCAAAATCTGGTCCTATACCGTCTTCTATTTCCATAATAGTATACGAGTATGGTTTACCATTACTTCTATAAGTTGTCTCTATGTATTTTTTTACTTTTTCATTTTCTTCTTCATAAAATCCAGCCGGCTCTCTTTTTAAAGGCTTTCCATTTAAATAAACGATATCATTCTTAACTTCTACTATATCGCCCGGAAGTGCAATTACTCTTTTTATAAAGTCTATAGAAGGGTCTTCTGGATATTTAAATACAATAACATCTCCCCTATCTATCTTTGCAAGTCTATTGTTGTGATGGTAAAAAGTAATATTAGTAAACGGAATTCCAATATCCCAGTTACCATAGACTAATTTATTAACCAGAATAAAGTCTCCTATGAGCAAACTTGGTTTCATTGAGCCGGAAGGAATATTAAAAGCCTGAACAAGAAAAACTCTAACAAGTGATACAACAACGAATATAAAAACTATAGTTTCGATAAAGTGTTTTATAGATTGTTTTTTTTGAGTATTATCTAATTTTTTATCCTGCTGCACCATTCACTCCTTCCACAAGCCTAATCCTTTTTCTCTTGCCTCTTGATAGCATTTTTTGAATTCTTCTTGATATTTAACATTTGGCGGTACAGTTAATGGCATAGCATAACCATTGCATATAATTTCTTTATTTAACATCCTTCCATCTCTTAAGTATACATATGCAAGCAACCTGCCATATTTATCTCTTTGCTGAACATCAAACTCTAAATAAACTTTATCTCCTGGTTTTACTAACGACTTTGTAAACTCCTTTGCTTTTTGACCAAGCTCTATAACTTTTTCAGCATCGCCCAAATTTCTTTCTTGAATTTCAACCCTATGGTTCATCCTACTTTCCGGTGTATCAATTCCGATTAATCTCACATGCCCTTTTTGACCGTTAAATATTACTACAATTGTATCGCCATCTATCACATGATTAACAGTAGCCTCCGGAAGGTTTAAAGTTTTAGAGTTATCTTTTCTATTAGAACCTCCACAAGAAAACTGAAAACTTATTAACAATGCTAAGAGTAAAACTAAATAATGCTTAGCTAATTTCATTAACTCCTCCATTCTTTAAATAAAACAAATACGTCGGATGAGAAACTGGGTAAAATTAGGAGATTCTTCGCTTCGCTCAGAATGACAAATAAGGCTACCCTTTCTTTGATGTTTATCAACAAACCTTTCTCTGTCATCCTGAGGACGCAAGTCCGAAGGATCTCCTTTACAAACTCTATAAAAACCACTAATTTCTCACCCCAAGGTATATTTTAAAATTTTAAAATGAACCAAGCAAGTAAGATAAAAACTCATTATCTCTCACTTTCCTACAACTGCTTCATCTGTGTCTAATGCAGGTTTTTTAGATTCTAACGCTACAACTTTAACAAAGTTATTAATTTCTTCTTTAAAATTGTCTAATATATATTTAGCTATTTTGCTTTCTGTATAGGCAACATGTTTTAATAGGAGTTTGTTTATCTCTTCTATGTCTTCCTCTTCGAGTGCTTCAGTTTTTACATATGATTTATTGATTTTTCTATCTACTTCACCTTCTGGATCGTAGATGTAAGCTGTTCCGCCGGTCATACCAGCTCCAAAGTTTATGCCTATTTTCCCAAGTATTAAAACTGTTCCTTCTGTCATGTATTCGCAGCCATGGTCTCCAACACCTTCAACTACTGCCGTAGCTCCGCTGTTTCTTACTGCAAATCTTTCTCCGACCATTCCGGAGATATAAACTTGACCGCCTGTAGCTCCATAAAGTATTGTGTTGCCGGCAATTACATTTTTATGACTTTCGCCTTTGAATTCTTTTGGTGGCTTGATTATGATTACTCCACCGGCCATTCCTTTACCTACATAATCGTTTGCCTGTCCTGTTAAAAACAAAATCATTCCTGGAACGCAGAATGCACCAAAGCTTTGCCCTGCAGTTCCTCTTAAATTAAGCTCTAATTTACCTGTTCTTAATCCTCTATCTCCGTATCTCTTTACGATTTCATGGGCTATTCTTGTTCCAAATGACCTGTAAGTATTTCTCAAAACATAAAAACCTGAGAAGTTTTCATCTTTTTCAATCGCAGGAAGTATATCTTTCAATACTTCTAAGTCAAATGGTTGTTTTGACTGTGGTATTGGATTAGAGTCTTGAATACACTTGATTGGTTTGGAAAAGTCTGGTTTTTGTAATACATAATCTAATTTCAATTTTTTAGCTTTATAATGGTCTGTTGGTATAGCTGGTTTTAACAGGTCTACTCTTCCGATGATTTCGTCTAAGCTTTTATATCCCATATCTGCAAGATACTGTCTAACTTCTTGTGCAACAAATTTTAAGTAGTTGATAATATGCTCTGGCTTTCCTGGGAATTTTTCTCTAAGTCTTTTATCCTGCGTTGTTATTCCAACAGGACATGTATTTAAATGACATTGTCTTGCCATTACGCATCCTTCAGCTATCATTAAAGCGGTTCCAAATCCAAATTCTTCCGCTCCAAGTAATGCTCCTATGATAATATCTCTACCTGTTTTGATTCCACCGTCTACTCTTAACTTGACCCTTCCTCTTAAATCATTATCTATTAAGGCTCTATGGACTTCCGGAAGTCCGAGTTCCCAAATTGTTCCAGCATGCTTTATGGATACTAACGGAGATGCTCCAGTTCCACCATCATGTCCGGAGATATGGATAATATCAGCAAATGCTTTTGCTACTCCGGAACCTACAACACCAATTCCACTTTCTGATACCAGTTTTACGATTATCTTAGCTCTTGGATTTATCATTTTTAAGTCATAAATTAGCTGTGCTAAATCTTCTATTGAGTAAATATCATGATGTGGTGGTGGAGATATTAGAGTTGTTCCGGGTCTTGCATGTCTTAAAAATGCAATGTATACATCAACCTTTTTACCCGGTAGCTGTCCGCCTTCTCCCGGTTTTGCACCTTGGGCTATTTTTATTTCTATCTCTTCAGCTGAATTTAAATATTCTGGTGTTACTCCAAACCTTCCTGATGCAACCTGTTTGATTTTACTATTTTTTATAGTTCCATACCTTGCTGGGTCTTCACCACCTTCACCGGAGTTTGATTTACCACCAATAGAGTTTAAAGCTTCTGCTATGGTTTCGTGAGCTTCTCTACTTAAAGCTCCGACAGACATTCCAGCACCGATAAATCTTTTCATTATACTTTCTATTGGTTCTACTTCTTCTATCGGAATTGGTGGTCTATCTGATGTTATTTCAAGTAAATCTCTTAGCTCTACCGGTTTTTCTGCATAAGCATATTCTGTAAATGCTTTATATTCATCAAGCTTAATCTGTCTTACTGCCCTATGTAGAGAAGTTAAAGCTTTTGGATTCCAAGAGTGGAACTCTCCACCTTCTCTTCTATGTCTGTATTCTCCACCTACTGGAAGTTCTGTAAGCTCTCCTGAGAATGCTTTATTAAATCTTGCTAAGGTTTCCCTTGCTATCTCTACAAATCCTATTCCATCAAGCTTAGAAATTGTTCCCGGAAAACATTTATCTATGACTTCCTGAGAAATACCAAGAGCTTCAAATAAACCAGCAGACCTATAACTTTTTATTGTAGCAATTCCCATTTTAGACATTATCTTTAAAAGACCTTCATTAACAGCTTTTTTATAATTCTTTACCGCTTCTTCAAAAGATATTTCAAGCTTACTATCTTCTTCAACAAGATTTCTTATTACCTGTACAGCCATGTATGGATTTACAAGAGTAGCACCATATCCTATTAAGAAAGCTATGCTGTGAGTATCTCTAACCTCTCCTGAATCTGCTATTATGCTAAATTTACTTCTTTTACCTTTTCTTGACATATAAGCATTAACAGCTCCAACAGCAAGACCCATAGGAATTGGAGCACCTTCAATAGATACATCTCTATCTGATAAGATTATAATTTCCTTTCCATTATCTACCGCTTCTTCAACTCTTTGGCAAATCTCATCTAAAGCTGGTTCTAACGCAGTATCGTAAGGTGGGAATATAGTTGGAATTATTTGGATTTTTTCTGGATATGTCTGTATAAGCTCTTGCATTTCGTTGTCAAAAATAATTGGTGAATCAAAAACAATCTGTTTTGCATGCTGTGGTGTCTCAAGTAAAAAGTTTTCTTTTTTTCCTACGTATGTCTTTAAAGACATAACGGCTTTTTCTCTGATTGGGTCTATCGGTGGGTTTGTAACCTGTGCAAATCTTTGTTTAAAGTAAGAGGCAAGCATTTTAGGTCTTCTTGATAAAACAGATATAGGCGTGTCATTACCCATTGAGTAGATAGGCTCTGTTCCTTTAAGAGCCATTTCTTTAACAACCATGTTTATCTCATCTTTATCATATCCAAAAGTAATTAACTCTTTTAATACATCTTTTCTTTCTACTTCCGGACCATCCTTAGCCGGTATAAACGGAGTAATATTTTCTTCCACCCATTCTTTGTATTTTTTATTTTTTACAAGTAGGTCTATAATCTCTTCTGAGAAATAGATCTTTCCTGATTCTAAATCAAGAGCTATTTTATCTCCCGGACCTAATCTTCCTTTTAATTTTACTTCTTCTTCCGGAAATTCTATAACTCCAACTTCAGAAGCCATAAGTATAGTGTCTTCTGTAATTATGTACCTTGCCGGTCTTAGACCGTTTCTGTCTAACTTTCCACCTATGATTTTTCCATCTGTAAATGCTATAGCTGCAGGACCATCCCAGCTTTCAAAAATACATGCAAAATATTCATAGAATGCTCTTTCTTCCGGTGTTAATCTTGTATCGTTTTCCCATGCTCTTGGAACTAATACATTAATTGCAGTCAAAATGTCTTTTCCAGAATGGACTAAAAATTCTACTGCATTGTCAAGAGATGCAGAGTCGCTGTCAGTATCGTTTGTAATTGGCAAAATATACTCGGCAAGGTCTCCCCATACTTCTCTAATGTCTTGATATTTAGCTTTTAGCCAGTTTCTGTTTGCTGAAATAGTGTTTATTTCCCCATTATGGGCAAGTATTCTGAAAGGATGAGCAAGCTTCCAGTTAGGAAATGTGTTAGTTGAATATCTTTGATGGAATATTGCAAAAGCTGTTTCGTAATCTTCATCTTGTAAATCATAGTAAAAATCTCTCAATTTTGGAGCTGTGATAAGTCCTTTATAAACTATTGTTCTTGAAGATAGAGAAGGAATATAAAAATCTTTGTAATCGGGATTATCAGCAAGCTTTTCAAGTTTTTTTCTTAAAATAAATAATTCCCTTTCAAAATTATCAACTTTTATACCTTCTTTTGATATAAAAGCTTGATAGATTGTTGGCTGCGTTCTCTTTGCAATCTCTCCGATTTCAGCTTCGTTTATTGGAACTTCTCTCCAAGTCAAAAACTTAAATCTTTGATTTATTATATCCTCAATTTCTTTCTTTATAGATTCTTCTTTACCCTTTGGCAAGAAAAACATACCAACTGCCAAATCTTCAACCGATGGAGCTTTTATATTTAATTTTAATAATTGTTTTTCAAAAAACTTATATGGAATCTGTGTTAAAATTCCTGCTCCGTCTCCTGTTTTACCATCGGCACTTACAGCACCTCTATGGTCTAAATTCGCAAGAGATTCAAGAGCATTATGAAGAATTTTATGAGATTTTATACCTTTGATATTTGCGATAAATCCAACTCCGCAAGCGTCTTTTTCTAAAATTTCAGACAATTCTACCACCTCTAAGTTTTCTGGTAAATAAATATTTTATTATAAAATTCAAAACTTTGCTTGATAAATTCAATGTGAGATGTGAAAAGGTAAGAAAGTGAGATTGATGGATGTTGGGGCAATTCATGAATTGCCCGTACTTAAAAAAATATGAGGTGTGAAAGATTATTGTTAAGATGTCTATTTAATTTTTACCCATTACTGTTCAAACATTATGAGAATTTAAATCTGAAATATTTCCTTTTTAAATTTTATAAAATATGTCGGGTGAAGAATTTAATAAAAGTAGGAGATTTTTCGCTTGGCTACAGAATGACATCTAAGGTTATCCTTCCTTTAATGCTTATCATTCAACCTTTTGTTGTCATCCTGAGGACGTAAGTCCGAAGGATCTTAATTTTAAATTCTATAAAAATCACTAATTTCTCGCCAAGGCATTTTGATAATTAATATAAGCTAAAAATATTAACTTCTTATTTTTCACTTCTTGCCTTATAAAACTCTAACAATCCTAAAACTAAGCCAAACAAAACCATATATCCAATTAAAATAAAAATCCTATTTTGATTGAAAAAAGACCTACCATCTGTAAGATAAACATAATCAGTAAGCACACCTTCAGTGTTTAGGTTTAACTTACTTTTTATCTTTCCAACAGGATTTATTACCGCACTAATACCGGTGTTAGCAGCTCTAATAAGATAAACATTATTTTCAATAGCCCTAATTCTTGCCATTTCAAAATGCTGGTAAGGGGCAGAAGTCTTTCCAAACCATCCGTCATTTGTAATATTTACAATTACATTCCCACCTTTATTTACAAAACTTGAAACATATTCAGGAAAGATAGACTCAAAGCAAATGAGAGATACTATCTTCATTGGTTTTTTATTATTCTTTTGAAAAGTAAGCAATTTTTGACCCTCGCCCGGAGAAAAATCAATTCCTTTCATATACTCAAAAATCTCTTCAAGAAATTTAAATCTGATTGGTGAATATTCAGCAAAGGGTACTATCTTTATCTTTGAATAATAATCTACATACTTTCCGTTTTCATCTACTAAGAATAATGAATTGTAAACTTTTTCTATCTCTAAGTTTTTATTAAGAATCACGTTATCAAAACCAGAAAGAAATGGAATCCTAATTTTTTCAAACTCTTTAAAAAAATACTCTTTTTTATCATTGTCAATAAATGGAAAGAAAGGTAGCGCAGATTCTGGAAGAATGACTAAATCTGGGTTGTCTTTTTTTGCTTTTTCAAATAAATATATATATTTATTTAAAACGACCATGTCATTTTCTGTATTTCTTTCAATCTTTAGCGTCTCGTCTATATTACCTTGTAAGATTGATACTTTATAAGACTCTCCTTTGTCAGCATAGCTTTCAATTCTGCTTTGCCCCCAATGAAATATAGAAATGAATAATGCTATATTTAGTAAATTTAATATGATCCATCTAAAATGTTGATTTGAAAACATCATGTAGAAAGAAACAGAAAAATACAATACTAAAAAAGAAAGTCCATAGATGCTAAAAAGTGACGATATTTGTGCAATTTGATTTATGTATGAAAGCATGTATCCGTTTAAATTCCAAGGAAAGCCTGTAAATGGAAAATACTCCCGGACTACTTCTAAAAGTACTATTAGAAATGGTGATATAAAAAAGCCTTTGTAATTGTATCTTTTATAAAACAGTTTTAACAAGATAGAAAAAAGAACAAAAGCATATAAGCTGTAAGCAGTGATAAATAATAAGAACAGTCCGGAAGAAAGGTATAAATTAATCTTTCCGTAATAATGAATGGCGTATATTATCCAGTAAAAAGAAATTCCAGAAAAAACAAGTCCTGCGATAAACGAGTATAGAATTAGTCTTTTGGTATCATTTTTTTCTATCAAATAAAACAAAAGTCCATAGCCAACCAAAAAAGCAAATGGAATATAATAATTTGGCAAGGATATTGCTAAAGTTAAACCAGATATAACTGATAAAACAATATAAAGCATTTTTTAAGGCAAATCTATTTTATACAAATTTGTTATTTCTTTTGCTGTTTGTAGTAATTCATGTTTAAACAGTCCGCCATAATTTGATTTATTAAGTCTTGAAATTGGTGCAACTATAGAAAGTGCGGCAACTGGATAATCACTTTCATCTCTTATAACTGTGGCTATCTCTGATACCTCCGGCTCTAAGCCTTCGAAATCATACTCAAAAATATCACCAAGCTCTTTTTTTGCCCTTAAAATAGCTCTACCCGGTGCAGTTTCAATAGCAGGATATCTTTTAGCAATTCTTGAATTGACTAAAACAGAAGATTTACTATCCTTAGAGTAAAAATAGACAATATCATTTTGATGCATCAATGACAAGTAAACTGTTTCATTTGTTTTATTCCTTAGCTGTTTAACAAACTGTTTTGCCTGGTTTAAAATTGTTAAATTTTTTATAAATGAATATTCTAAAAGTAAAGTTTTTACTCCAAGTCTGTAATGTCCTGTTTCTGGGTCTTGCTCTATTAAACCTTTTACTTCTAAAGTTGCAAGGAGTCTAAAAACGTTATTTTTATTTAATCCAAGAATATTACTAAGTTCAGTAACGCCTAAATTGTCTTTTTCCTTCAAAGCTTCTAATAAATCTAAAGCTTTTTCAATAGATTTCTTCGCACCCTTTTTCTGCATTCTGTTATCTTTCTCCGTTTCTTATGTTAGAATGATTATAACACAATTTGATTTTATTATACAGGTGCCAAAAATGGATAAAATAGAAAAAATCTTAGAAAATTTAATAAACTTGCTTGAAAAAGAAAATAAGCTTTTAATAAACGCTATTAATGATGACAAAGCACCTGAAGAAATAATGAAAATCGTTGAAGAAAAGCAGTCTTTACTATCAGAGCTTGCGAATTTTGAAGTAAAAGATTTTGAAAATCTATCCCCAACATTAAAAGAAAAAATAAATAAAATTAAAGAACTTACAGCTATCAATCAAACAATAGCATCTTCTAATTTAAATTTAATAGAAGAAATTTTTCAAGCTGTTTTTCAATCTGCTACTACATACTCATCAGAAGGTGAATCAAAAAAATCTTCAGGCAGTTTACTAAATAAGAAAATTTAAAAATTAAGGAATAAATAGGAGGAATTAAATGAAAGCTGCTTACTATGACAAATTAGAAGGGTATAAAGCAATCAAAATTGGAGATTTTCCTATACCGGAGATAAACGATGATGAAGTTTTAGTCAATATAAAAGCGTTTTCTTTAAACCATTTAGATGTTTGGGTTATGGAAGGTAAGTATCCTATGCCTATTCCTCTGCCGCATATCTTTGCATCTGATGGTGCGGGTATAGTAGCAAAAACTGGTAAAAATGTTAAGAATGTAAAAGAAGGTGATAGGGTCGTTATTTTCTCCGGTCTTTCTTGTGGATACTGTGAAAAATGTTTATCCGGAAGAGACAATGAATGTAATCAGTTTAGACCTTTAGGGGTATTAGAAGATGGTGTTTCTGCTGAGTATGTAAAAGTTCCGGCTGTAAATGTTTTTAAAATTCCGGATGATTTCTCTTTTGAAGAAGCTTCATGTTTACCAATTACATACATTACGATGTGGCATTCTTTAATCACAAGAACAAAAATAAAAGCCGGTGATATAGTCTTAATTCATGGTGGGGCAAGTGGTGTAGGAACGGCTGGAATACAACTTGCAAAATTATTTGGTGCTACTGTTATCACAACCGTTGGTGATGATTGGAAGGTAGAAAAATGCAAAAATCTTGGTGCTGATTATGTGATTAACTATAAAAATGAAGATTTTGTAGAAAAGGTTAAAGAAATTACAAGTAACAATCTTTGTGATGTGGTTATAGACCATATAGGAGCTGAAACATTTAATAAGTCTCTATCCTGTGCTAAAAAAGGTGGAAATGTTATAACCTTTGGTTCAACAACAGGAGCTGAAGTCAACATAAATTTAAGATATGTATTTGGAAAAAATCTAACCATACACGGTGTATACATGGGAACAAAAGGCGAGTTCTCACATGTCTTAAAACTCATTCCAAATAAAATCAGACCAGTCATTGACTCTGTATTTGAATTAGAAGATATTCAAAAAGCTTATGAAAAATTGCTAAGCAGACAGTTTTTTGGAAAGATTGTAGTTAAGATATGAGCTTTATAGAGATTAAAAACCTTACCGTAAAAATAGAAGATAGCGTCATTCTTGAAGATATTAACATTGAAGTAAATCAAGGAGAGATTGTTTCTATAGTTGGACCAAACGGTGGTGGAAAAACTACATTAATCAAAGTCTTACTTGGATTATTAAAACCAACTTCTGGAACAGTTTTAATAGATGGTAAAGATCCTTACTATGCAATAAAAAATCATATGATTGGATATGTGCCACAAAAAAGTAAACAAGAATTAGATTTTCCGGTTAGTGCTTTGGATGTTGTTTTGTTTGGTTTAATTGGTAAGAATCTATCAAAAAAGGAGAAATTAGATTTAGCTTTAAGATACATTGAATACGTTGGTATGAAAGGGTTTGAAAATAAAATTTTCGGACGGTTATCCGGTGGTCAACAGCAGAGAATCATGATAGCTCGGTCGTTAGTATCAGACCCAAAAATTTTGATACTTGATGAACCGTCCACAGGAGTTGATGTAGTGGCTCAAGAAAGTTTTTATGAATTTATAAAACGTTTAAATCAAGAAAGAAAGATGACCATCATAATGGTAAGCCATGATATAGGTGCAGTTGTAAGCTTTTCACATAAAATAGCCGGCTTAAATAAGAGGCTTCACTACTTTGGTTCTGCTAAAGACTTTTTAACAAAAGAAAATCTGCAAAAACTATATTCAGCAGATGTTAGTCTGCTAATTCATTCTGATGAGTGTTTGACCTGTCAACATTTTAATCCCAAGATGTTGGAGATACGACATTGAGTTTTTTAGATATTTTCACAGTTCCATTTATGCTTAATGCGTTTATTGGTGGTCTACTGGTAAGTGTTTTACTTTCTGTTTTGTCATTTTTTATCTATGTTAAAAAATGGTCGTTTATAAATGTTGGTATTTCTCATGCTGCATTTGGTGGGCTTGCAATTGGCTTTTTTGCCGGAATCAATCCAACATTAACAGGTAGTATTTTTGCTGTTTTGGTGGGTGTGTTGATAGGATACATTAGCAAAAAAGGAAAAATTCATGAAGATTTGACAATAGGAATTTTGCTTTCTTTTTCAATGGCTTTTGGTGTAGTTTTAATCTCCTTTTCTAATAATTATAATTCTGATTTATTTGCATTTTTGTTTGGAAATATCTTAACAATCACAAAAGAAGATTTAATTTACATTTCTATCTTTACAGTTTTTACCATTGGATTTTTACTTAAATACTTTGACGAAATTCTTTACTGCTGTTTTGATGAAGACCTTGCTTATATTGGCGCAGTTAATACAAACTTTTTATACTACAGCGTGATAACGTTGATAGCAATAGCAACTGTTTTATCTATAAAGCTTGTAGGGTCTATTTTATCAGCTGCGATGATAATCTTGCCAGCTGCTGTCTCTTCTCAACTTACATGGCATTATAAAAAGATTATTACTCTTTCTATTATATTTAGTCTAATAATTGTAAGTGCCGGAATAATTCTTTCATTTTATTTTAACCTTCCATCCGGCTCAACGATAGTTATACTTTATTCTATCGTGTTTTTTGTGATAGTGATAGGGAAAAGGCTATTTTAAGTTATAAGCACCGTGAGGTATTCCAAATTTTAACTAAGTCTAAGAATTAATTAGCTTTTTAATCGTCATTCTGCAGATGGTGAAGAATCTCTGTCTTTTGCCTCTCACTTATTCACTTACTCACTTTCTCGCGTTCTTTGAAAGGAGGAGATCCTTCGGACTAAAGTCCTCAGGGTGACAGGAAAAGGTTCAATGGTAAGCATCAGGAATAACCTTAGATGTCATTCTGAGCGAAGCGAAGAATCTCAAACTTTTATTGAATTTCTCACCCCGATATATGTATACATTCTATAGCTTAAGAAAAAAAAAATTTAGAATACTCTCTACGTACCATTCACTATAGAAACACTCTTTACTTTCAAAGTCCAAAATTAAACGGGCTTCTTTTATCCGGTTTTAACATTGATATTGGCTTTCTTCCTCTAAATCCCTCATACAAGCCATGCCAATACATTATTTCATCTTCATCTTCCTTCCAGCAAAGAAGTATCTCTTCCTCTCCGTTTTTTGCCGGAAAATCAATTAAAACGGGATCAACACCTTTTACCATTACTCCAAAATTTTGAATAGTATCAACAAGCTCTTTAATTTCATCATCTAAAATTTGAATTTTGCTTTTTGCATATATATATTCAAGCTCTTCTAAGTCGCTTTTTTCTGATAACTCTTTTAATTCTTCATATTTACCAACTAAACTATAAATCTCTTCTCTTTTTTCTATAATTTCTTCAACTAAAACTTTTATTTGAGGTAATATAGCATTAGCCTCTTTTACTGTAAAATATCTCATTATCATTATACATACTCCTACGATTAACTTTTTCCGTTTAAATTATATCAAAAAATCCTGTCATCAACTATGATCAAACTGCTTGTAAAACCCTACTTTATCGTAGGAACGCCCCACCAGCCTGAAACGGGGCTAACCTTCTTGTCATCCTATCCCACGTCCCTGAAATCATTAATGACTTCAGGGAGGAATAGTCTCTTACAAAAGACTTTCCAAGGATAGGAAAGACAAGGGCTACCTTCAAAACTTGCAAGTCTTTTTATTCTGTTTGGATTTCCTTCCATCGGCTATCTCGCAGAAACTTGGCTCACTTTGAAGGCTTTGGATGTTTTTTATACTTTTTTCTATTTCTTTTAATTCTTTTTTTTATTGGACTTTGTTAATAAATGTTTTTCTCTTGTTTTAATTTCTCTTTTAACTTTTGTTTCGGGAGTTAAAATAATGTTGTGTCTAAATAAAATTTAAAGGAGGAATAATAATGGATAAAAAAAGAATACTTTGAAAAAGTATTAAACAGATCCACAGTGGAATTAGTAAAAGAATTTTTTCCAGACGGTATAGCAAACCAAAAAAAGATTAGACCACAAATACTACCTGACCCTTACAAAAGAGTTAACGAAGATTATATAGACCTTCTTGTGAGTTTAGTATCCAATGGATACTCAGAAAGTAAAATAGATTCTACATTAAAAAGCTTAGGTTTAAACTACTTAAAAACAACATATGGATGCAATCAAAAAACAACTTATAGAAAGACTTGAGTGTCTTCAAAACAAGAGAGCTTTCATTAGATGTATTTGTACTGTATATAGACGTATACCACTGTGAAAACAAAGCAGACTGGATAAAAGTATTCAATGATTTAATAGATAGAGGACTAAAAAGAGTAATGCTTATAGTAAGTGATGATTTTCCTGGGATAACAAAAGCCATAGAAACACTATTTCCTTATACAGACCATCAGCTATGTTTAGCCCATTTACAAAGAAACGTTAGAAATCAGATGGATAAAGAAGATTCACAAGTATTTAACAAAGAATTAAAAAACATAAAAGAAAACAGCTTAGATTATGAAGATGGATTAGAAAAATTAGATGACTTATGTAGCAAAAAATACAGTGGAAAGTGTTAATAGTACGATAGAGAAAGTAAGAATAAATTTAGGTGGATATTTTCAATCTGTGGATATACTTGAGATAAATCTGCTTATACAAAGAGATAATTTAAAGAATAGAAAATGGAAAAAACCTATGCCTGCTTTTAAAGGAACTTCTTATGATATTCTACAATTGTTTAATAAAAAGTTTTCAATCCAGACACAAAATTATTGACAAGTCTTAGCTTTCATCCATTTCTACTTCTCCTGATAAAAGCTGGTCATCTTTTGAGACAAATTTGAATATACACTGTCTAAGTTTTGTGTAGATTTTGTGTGTAGTATTATAAGCTAAATCAAGCTCTTTATGTGCTTTATGAGCAGCGGCTTCAAGAATGAATAGTTTTACAGCCAATATAAATTTAGAAAATGGAATTTTTAAATCTTCAAGGATACTGTCTTTTCTAACACTCCATTCTTTTTTACATTTATAGCATTTGTAGAAGTTTCTTCTAATTCTACCAATGTTTTTGGCATGACAGAAAGGACAACTATCAAACGTTTTAAGTATGCCTTTTTCTCTTAAAAATTCCTCTGCTTTTTCTTCCGACGATGCTATTTGTAGTAATTCTACTAAATTTATGTTTTACCTCCTATACTATTATAGTATAGGTGGATTATTTTGAGTAATTACCTTTTGTTATTTTTAAGCATTAATCCATACAATCTCTTGCAAAACCATTTTTTTGATAAAATATTTCTTTAAGATGATTGTAAGCATGTAAAAAATATCAAGTAGCATTAACTTAATAAAAACTATATAACGCTAAATCAAGGAGAGATATGGCAATCTTACCGTTTTATAAAAAAGTTGATATATTTACAAAGCAATCAGAAGAAGCTAAGGAGTTTTCAAAAGAATTAAAAGCATGGTTTGAAAGTAAAAACATAGAAAGCAATATTTTTGAAAATTTATCAGACCTTGAAAAAGAAGAAAATTTAAAAGGCATAGATTTATTAGTTGTTGTTGGTGGGGATGGTTCTTTATTGATAACTGCAAGAAGAGTTGCAAAATTTCAAATTCCAATAATCGGAATCAATCTTGGAAGACTTGGATTTTTAACAGAAATTAGTAAAGATGATGCTTTTAAAGAGCTTGAAACCATACTATCTAAGCCACTTTGTATATCAAAGCGTATGATGTTAAGAGTAAGTCTTTTTAGAGAAGGAAATAAAATATTAGAAGCTGATGTATTAAATGATGTAGTTATCAATAAAGCAGTTCTTGCAAGAATTGTTGATGTTTCAGTTTATGTTGGAGATAGATATATAACTACTTACAACGGAGATGGAGTTATCGTATCAACACCAAACGGTTCTACCGCCTACGCTTTATCAGCAGGTGGTCCGATTGTGTATCCAATGATGGAAGTATTTGTTTTAGTTCCTATCTGTCCCCATACTCTAACAGACAGACCTATAATTTTGCCAACCTTAGAACCAATCACCATTAAAATGATTTCTAAAGAAAAAGACGCATGGCTAACCTTAGACGGGCAAGAAGGTACTCAAATTTTTTATGGTGATGAGATTGTTGTAAAACAATCTCCATATTATGCGCATATCGTAAGAACTCCATATAAAAATTACTTTGATATTTTGAGGGAAAAGTTAAATTGGAAGTAAGAGTTGGTATCGGATACGATATTCATAAATTAGAAAGTGGTAAAAAGTTAATCATTGGTGGTGTGGAAATACCATCTGAAAAAGGTTTTTTAGCTCATTCTGATGGTGATATCTTCTTTCATGCTTTAACCGATGCACTTCTTGGAGCTGTAGGATACGCAGATATTGGAGAACTATTCCCAGACTCAAACCCAGAATATAAAAACAAACCAAGTGAATACTTTCTCTTTTATGCTAAAAAAATAGTAGATGATAAAAAATATAAAATCTCAAACATAGATGGCGTTATAATAATAGAAAAACCTAAGCTTTTACCTTACAGAAGGCAAATTATACAAAACACAGCCAGAATTCTTGGAATAAGCGAAGACAGAATTTTTATAAAAGCTAAAACCAATGAAAAATTAGACAGCATAGGCAAACAAGAAGCAGCATCTTGTTATGTTGTAGTTCTACTGACAAAAACGGAGGATTAAATCATGAAAGAAATAAATTTAAATACAACGGTAGAACAAGTATTGAGAAAGTATCCATTTACAAGAAGATTTTTTGAATCTAAAAATATGTACTGCAATGTTTGTGCTTGCAAACCCCATGAAAGATTACAGATTGCAGCCATTAACTACGGACATGACCCAAATCAATTTGTAGAGGAGCTAAAGCAGTTTATAGCAGATTATGGAAAAAATCAACAAAACACTTGAAATTATTAGAACCGTTTTATCTTACAACGATAAACTTTTAGAAAGAGTAAAAGTATCCCAAGCAATACTTGAAAACGTAGGCGATATTCTTACTCCCGGACTAAAAGAAGACTTAAAATCCATTGATAGCATAAACGTCAATAAAAAAAGAGAATTTTTAAAGATAGTTTTAAACTTTTTAGAAGAAGTAAAATCAAAGTATGAAAAACAAACTACACAAAAACAAGAAGAAGCTAAGTTTGATTTAGTCCAGCTTACAAAGTTAAGCATTGAAAAACTCCAATCCTTATTAGCCACAGAAAAGAAAGCCTTTAAAAAAATCCAAGTTTGCAATGTAAGAGATGCTCTTTTTAACCTTCCAAACAGATATGAAGACAGAAGAATAAAGAAAATCCTAAAAGTCAAAGACGGAGAAACAGGAACATTTATCGCAGAAGTTGAGGATATAAAAAAAGTCAACAAAGGAAAGTTAAAAGTAGAGGTCATTTTAAAACAAGATAATGTAAGATTTTCGGCGTTTTTCACCCATGATAGCCCTTATCTTTTTATAGCATTTAGAAAAGGTAAAAAAGTAAAAATATTTGGAAAAGTTAGCTTTTTTAATAAAAATATATCAATCATTCAGCCGGAGATTTTAGAGCCGGTAGAAGATATTATAGATAGAATAGCACCTGTTTACTCTTTAAGAGGAGATAGTTCTGTAAAAACGACAGGACAGACTTTGAACCATCTAAGAAGAGGAATGTATAAGATTGTAGAAAAATTCTCATCTGTTAAAGATTATATGCCTGATGATATATTAAGTAAGTATAACTTTCCGCCTCTTTCAAAGGCTATAAAAAATGTTCATTTCCCAGAAGATAGCTTTGATATAGATTTATTAAATAACTTCCAAGATATACATCAAAAGCGTTTAATTTTTGATGAGCTTTTTTTATTACAGCTTGCCCAAAAATACAGAAGATATTTACTACAGAAACACCCAAGCTATAAAATCAGTGTAGATCCAAACTTTTTAACAAATTTTCAAAAAAATCTACCTTTTGAATTAACTCAAGTTCAGATTAGAACCATAAAAGAGATTTTAGCGGATATACAAAAAGAAATCCCGATGAACAGAATGGTTCAAGGAGATGTTGGAAGTGGTAAGACGGTAGTAGCAGCGACTGCATCTTTGGCAGTGGCTTTAAACGGCTACCAAGCTGCAGTAATGGCACCAACAGAAATTCTTGCATGGCAACATTACCATAATTTTAAAAACTTTCTCAAAAATTATCTAAAAGATTATGAAATAGCTATTTTAACAGGAAGTATGAAGACTTCAGAAAAGAAGCAGGTATACAAAGCGGTAGAACTTGGAGAGATAAAAATCTTAATCGGAACTCATGCATTACTAGAAGAAAAACTAAAATTCAAAAACTTAGCTTTGGCAGTGGTTGACGAACAGCATAGATTTGGAGTTGAGCAAAGAAAAGCATTGATCGAACGTTCAGACAAAATGCCCCATGTATTAGTGATGACAGCAACACCAATTCCAAGAACCTTAGCATTGGCAAACTACGGAGACTTAGATATATCTAAATTGGACCAGCTTCCAAAAGGCAGAAAACCCGTAAAAACAGTCTTGCTTTTTGATGACGAAAGAGAAAAAATGTATGAAATCATAAAACAAGAGCTTAACAAAGGAAGACAAGCTTTTGTAGTTTATCCATTAATCCAAGAATCTGAAAAATCAGACCTAAAATCTGCTGAAGAAGGCTATAAACATTGGCAGGAAAGATTTCCGGATAAAAAAGTTTTACTACTTCATGGAAAAATGAGCCAAGAAGAAAAAGATGAGATAATGAAACAGTTTAAAGAAGGAAAAGCTCATATTCTTGTATCAACAACGGTTATAGAAGTTGGTGTAGATGTTCCAAATGCAACGGTGATGGTAATAGAAGAGGCTCATAGATTTGGACTTTCTCAAATTCATCAGCTAAGAGGTAGAATTGGAAGAGGTCAGTATGAAGGCTACTGCTTTTTAGTAGTCCCGGCTAATCTAAAATATCCACTAAAAGATAGTACAAAAGAAAAATCAAGATTAAAAACCTTAGAAAGACTAAAAATTCTTGTAAAAACAACAGATGGTTTTGAGATTGCAGAAAAAGACTTAGAGCTTAGAGGAACAGGAGAAATTACAGGAACAAGACAATCCGGCGAAAGCGATTTTTCTATTGCCGACTTAACAAGAGATAAAGAAATCTTAGAATTAGCTACAAAAGAAGCTGAAGAATTGATAAAAAAAGACCCAGAGCTTGAAAATCATAGAGATTTAAAGCAGATATTATTTGAAAAGTACGGTCAAAGATTTGATTTAGTTAACATTGCTTGATAGTGAGAAGTAAGAATATGATGAGCATAGCCAATAGTAAAATTTAAAGAAGTTATATATATGTCGGATGAGAAATTCAAAAAAGTATGAGATTCTTCGCTTCGCTCAGAATGACACTGTAGCGGCATAAAGTATGAGATTTTTCACATGACTTCAAAATGACAAATAAGGTTGTCCTTCTTTTAATGCTTATCAGTCAACCTTTAGCTGTCATCCTGAGGACGTAAGTCCGAAGGATCTCTTTTTTAATCATCGTAAATGATACTAAATTTTAATCCTAACAAACCTGTAATGATTTATATTTCCGATTTGCTAAAATATTAAAACCACTTTTTGAGTAAAGGAGTTTTAAACGATAGAATTTTTAATCATTCTTATTTTGCTTATTCTATACTTAGAGTTTAGACCATTTAAAGTATTAAAATTAGATGAAACAAAAGAAGAGGCTATACCTTCTCATAATCTATATACATACAACGTTATAGTCCATGTTCATACGCAGTTTTCATTTGATTCACTTGGCAAACCATCAGACATAAAGAAAGCTATGGAAATTAATAATATTGATTATGTTTTCATCACAGACCATGATAATCTTGATTACAAATATTTTGAAGATGGTAAAGTATTTGCGGGTATAGAAAAAAACACACCAGATGGTAGATTACTGCTTCTTGGAAATCAGCTACCCGTAATATCTCACCCACATAACTTTGATTTTGACCACTACAGATGGAAAGGAGAGTTTAGAAAAGGCTATCTGTATGAATTTATTGACATAAAAGATATTATCGTATGGAACAAATTTTTTACAGGCATCTGTCTTATAAAAAACCTGTTAATCCTGCCAATTTCAAGAAATTTGATTCACAAATGGAACTGTCTTATTCCTATTGATAAATGGAGAGAACTTTATTTTACAAGAGCAAAAGGATTAAACATTATTGGTGGTTTGGATTTGCATGTAAAAGTTGTTTACCAAGAAAAAACCCACGGGGTATTAATTCCTTCTTACAAGTCAGGCTTTAAATGGCTTATCAATAAAGTTTACTCAAAAGAACCTTTAAATTCAAAAGAAGATGTTTTAAAGTCTCTTTCAGATGGCAATCTTTATTTAAGCATAAATCAAAATTTTGTTGATATATTTGCCATAGACAAGGAAGGTATTAAAATTCTCGGCGAGAGAGTTTGTAAAGATGGTAAAATTTACTTTTCCTTTGATAAAAGCAAGAGAGTTAAAATCTTATTTAAAGATGGTAAAAAAGTTTTCATAACAGATAAAAAACATTTTTCTTATAAACTTAAAGAAGGAGGCATTTATCATTTAGAAGTTTATGAGTATGATTTTAGAATTTTTAATCTTTACTTTGGATTTAGACCCGTTGTAATAACTAACTTTTTTGAGGTTGTCAGTGAGGAATGATTGGGAAGTTAGCATTAAATGGAATGTCAAATTATTTTATTTTATAAATTCAAGAAGAAATAGCTTTCTTGATAAGTTTTACAAGTATTTCTTTTACATGGGAAAATCTTACTCAACTCCTGTCTATATTATGATTTTTTATACCTTTTTAAAAGATTTTAGCTTTCTAAAACATTTGATAGTAAGTTTACTAATAACAGGAATAATTATGCCGACTTTAAAGTATTCATTTAGACATAAACGACCTTCAGCTTTACTTGAAAATGTAAACCTTCTTGAACCTGTATCTTTAAAGAGCTTTCCGTCTGCTGATAGTGGCTACGTTTTTACAATTTTTACTGTCTCTTTATTTTATGGAAATATATATTTATCTTTAATTCTTTTGATTATAGCTTTAATAATTGGTTATGGAAGGGTCTATATGGGAGCACACTTCCCACTGGATGTATTAGTTGGTTATTTTTTTGGTTTCTTGGCAGGAATTCTTGAAAATTATTTAATTAAATTTATACCTTAATTTGTAGTCCATTCTCTTTTATTGTATAATTTAAAATGAGGTATATTTTTTAAAGAGGTGATTTAATATGTGTGGTGTTTTTGGAGTTTATAATAATAAATCTGCTGCCGAGCTTACATATTTAGGATTACATGCTTTGCAGCATAGAGGACAGGAATCTGCCGGGATAGCTGTATCTGACGGTTATGACATAAATCTAAAACTTGGACAAGGTCTTGTTAATGTAGCAATAAAGGAAGAAGACCTTAAAGAGTTAAAAGGAGATTTGGCAATAGGTCATGTAAGGTATTCAACAGCTGGCGGTTCTAATCCAAAAAATATTCAACCTTTCTTTGCTCACTTTTACGGTGGAAGTTTTGCAATCGCCCATAATGGAAATCTTGTCAATGCATTGAGATTAAGGCATGAACTTGAAATAGAAGGTGCAATTTTTAGGTCTACATCAGACACAGAAGTATTTATACATCTTATAGCAAGGTCTAAACAACCCGCTCCACCACATATAAACCTTCATAAAAATGATGAAGACTTTTTGCCACATGTTTTTGAAGCAATGAGAAAGGTAAAAGGTGCATATTCTCTGCTAATTTTAAGAGAAAAACAACTTATAGCCATAAGGGACCCATACGGATTTAGACCATTAGCTCTCGGAAAAAATAGGTTTGGAAGTTATTTTGTCGCATCAGAAAGCTGTGCATTTGATATTGTAGATGCTGAATATTTAAGAGATATAAATCCGGGTGAGGTACTTGTCATAGACGATGCTGGAATAAGGTCATACTATCCGTTTGAACATACAGAAAATCCAAAAAAATGTATCTTTGAGTTTGTATACTTTGCAAGACCAGATAGCAAAATTTTTAGAGATTGGGTGTATGAAATTAGAAAAGAGATGGGAAGAAGGCTTGCAAGAGAGTATCCAATGGATGCAGATTGTGTAATTCCTGTTTTAGATTCTGGTTTACTTGCAGCAATGGGATACAGTGAGGAAAGTAAAATTCCATTTGAAATTGGTCTTATAAGAAATCATTATGTTGGTAGAACTTTTATACAGCCACTTCAAGAAATCAGAGATTTATCAGTAAGATTAAAACTAAATCCAGTTAGAGAGGCAATAGAAGGAAAAAGAGTTATCGTTGTAGATGATTCAATCGTTAGAGGAACGACAAGCAAAAAAATAGTAAACATGCTCAGAAAAGCCGGTGCTAAGGAAGTTCACATGCTTATAAGCTCACCGCCTGTAATTAGTCCTTGTTATTACGGTATAGATACACCGACAAAAGAAGAGCTCTTAGCATCTCAGATGACCGTAGAAGAAATAAGAAAATTCATAGGTGCAGATAGTCTTCATTATCTTTCATTAGAAGGAATGGTAGAGGCTGCAAAATCTAAAGGCTACTGCACAGCATGCTTTACAGGAATTTATCCAGTGTTAGATGAAATTTTTACAGAAGTAGAAATATCTTGAATAGGAGAGGTGGAAACATGGCAAGAGTAGTAGTACCTTTAGCGGACGGTTTTGAAGAAATAGAGGCAATGAGTATTATAGATATTTTAAGAAGAGCTGGGATAGAAACTGTAATAGCAGGACTTCATGAAGGACCAATTACAAGTGCAAGAGGTGTAAAAGTTTTGCCGGATACTACCATAGATACTATAAAAGCTGAAGATTTTGATATGATTGTCTTACCCGGTGGTCAGCCAGGAACAGATAACCTTAATGCAGACGAGAGGGTTAAAAAGTTAATACAAGATTTTTACAACAAAGGGAAGCTTACAGGTGCAATTTGTGCAGCTCCATACGTTCTTGCAAATGCAGGAGTTCTTGAAGGAAAAAAAGCCACATCATATCCAACTTATAAAGAAAAACTTGGAAATGTTAATTACTTAGAAGATACAGTCGTTGAAGATTCAAATGTATTGACATCAAGGGGACCAGGAACAGCTGCATGCTTTGCTTTCAAAATAGTAAAAAAATTAGCTGGCAAAGAGAAGGCAGACCAGCTGAAACAGGCAATGTTATTTAACTGTTAGTATGAAAAAAGAAGATTTACAGCCACATGATTGGTTTTTTAAGATTGTTTTTTCAAATTCAAAAAGTGTAAAAACCCTTCTTGATATTTTTCTGCCAAAATTATCTAAAAAGATTGAAATAGATAGCCTAAAACTTGTCAATATTGAAAAGCTTTCAAAGAAAAAGAAAAAAATTTATGCTTGATTTACTTTACTCTTTTAAGATTAAAAATCATGATATTTTATTGAGATTGGTTTTTGAACACAAATCATATGTAGACTTAAACTTACCAATACAGCTGAAATACTATGAAGCTGTTTTATGGGAAGAATCTTTAAAAGAAAATAAAAAATATCCACCTATCATTAACATTGTTTTATACCATGGAAAAGAAAGGTGGAATATTCCAACAAAACTGCCCGAAAATTTAGATAAGACATTAGAAGAGCTTACATCAAACCTTAACTATACACTTATAGACTTAAGCAAAGTTGATGATGGAAAGCTGATATCTTATGAAGACTATTGTACCGTTTTGAGCCTTTTGACCATGAAATATATTTTTGAAAACGAAGAAAATTTGGATATAATTTTTAAAAGATTAGCCTTATATAAAGATGCAGAATGTATATATCTTATTCTCGATTATATAGTATCAGTAAAAGAAGATACAGAAAAGATAGAACAGATACTCAAAGAAGCCTTTGGAGGTGAAAAAGAAATGATGACTTTAACAGGAAAATGGAAAATGGAAGGTAAAATTGAGGGGATAAAAGAGGAGATAAAAGAAGGAATCAAAGAAAGTTTAATAGAGCTGATAGAAACTAAATTCGGTGATAACGGCTCTAAATTTGTAGATATAATAAATAAAGTTGAAGAAGTTGATAAGTTAAAGCAATTATTAAAGGTAGTTGCTTAGCTACAAACATTGAAGAAGTTGAAGAAAAAATTAGAGAGTTAGTATAAATGTTTGAAAAAATTTTTGAGAAAATCAAAAGAGAAAATTTAGATGGATTTTTATTTTCTTCGTACTCTAATGTTTTTTATCTGTCAAAGTTTAGTTCATCAAATGCTTTTGTAATTTTAACCGACAAAGGTAAATACTTTATTACAGATTCAAGATATTATGATAATGCTAAAGAAAAACTTAAAGACTTTAATGTTATCAAGCTTGGAGAAGGAAATAAAAAAGGTTTAAACCATTTAAAAGAGATTTTAGAGAGTTTAAATCTTAAAAATGTTGGATTTGAGAAAGATAAAATAACTTTATCTTTTTATGAAAAACTTACAAAAGATATAAGTATGAATTTTATTGGCTTTGAAGGATTTTTAAATGAATTTAGAATGGTCAAATCTGAAGAAGAAATAAAGATTATTACTCAAGCCGTTAGAAAGACAGACAGAGTATACAAAAGAGTTTTAGAAGATATTCCAAGTTTAATAGGAAAACCTGAGAGCTCTATAAGACAAAAAATTGTAAACTATATTTTTGAAGAAGGCGGGACAGGAGAAAGCTTTCCGGCTATAGTTGCATCAGGTAAACATTCTGCCATACCCCACTGGGAAACATCTAGCCACAAGATAAAAAATAATGCACCACTGCTTATAGATATGGGAATGAAATATAAAGGATATTGTAGCGACTTTACAAGAACTATTTTCTTAGGAAAATCAAATCCAAAGTTTGAAAAAATTTACAACATTGTAAAAGAAGCTCATTTAAAAGCTTTATCTGTTGTAAAAGCCGGAATTCCTATAAAAGAAATAGATTTAGCAGCAAGAAAAGTTATAGAAAAATACGGATATGGTGAATATTTTACTCATTCAACAGGTCATGGAGTAGGAATAGACATTCATGAAGAACCAAGAATATATAAAGATAACAAAGGGATTCTTCAAGAGAATACAGTTTTTACGATAGAACCAGGGATTTATATTCCCGGGCTTGGTGGCGTAAGACTTGAAAATATTGTAGTAGCAAGAAAAGATAAAGGAGAAGTATTAAGTAAAGTAGGGTTAGATTTGATTTATTTATAAATATTTAGATAAAACGGAAAAGCAGCTGTATTGATGGTAGTGATGAAGTGAATAAAAGTGAAAGGCTATATGTGAAGTGTGATATGACAAGAACCTTATTTAAATCAAATTTTTAGTGAGAGTGCTTTAAAATTTTAACCAAATCTAAAAATTAATTCTTTTGATCATCATTCTGAACGAATTGAAGAATCTCCGTCCTTTTACCTCTCACTTGTTCACTTGCTCACTTTCTCACCTTTTTAAAAGAGGAGATCATTCGGACTAAAATCCTCAGGATGACGAGGAAGGTAAAATAGAGCATCCTTGCTTAACCACTCGACCAACTACAATGTCGCGATTACTTGCACGTAGCAACTTAGGTTAGATAAAAACAGCCGATTCTATCTCTTTTGTCCATTCTTTTATGTCTTTCAGTGCAATTTCTGCTTTTTTTAACTTTCTTTCTTCCTTTCCTTTTATCTTTTCTTCAAGCTCCGGAAGAAGTGCATAGTTTGGACCCATTGGTTGAAGTTCATTTTTTGCTGTTGTTATGTAGTTTATAAGCCCACCTATCATTGTGGTTTTTGGTGGAACTACTGGCTCTTTACCTTCCAACATTCTTGCTACATTTATACCAGCAATAATGCCAGTTGCAGCGGATGCCATATATCCTTCTACTCCTGTAATCTGCCCGGCAAACAATATGTTAGGTTTTTTTCTAAGCTGTAGAGTTGGTTTTAACAATTTTTGAGATTGGATAAATGTATTTCTGTGAATAGAACCAAGTTTAACAAATTCAGCATCTTTTAATGCAGGTATTAAGCTAAAAATTCTCTTTTGCTCTGGATATTTTAGCTTTGTTTGAAAACCTACTAAAGAAAGGAGAGTTCCTTCTATGTTTTCCTTTCTTAGTTGAACCACTGCATAAGGCCTTTTACCTGTTTTTGGGTCTATCAATCCAACAGGTTTCATTGGACCATATAAAAGGGTTTCTTTTCCCCTTCGTGCTATTTCCTCTATTGGAAGACAACCTTCAAAATATACAGCTCTTTCAAAATCTTTTAATGGTACTTGTTCACCTTTTAAAAGCTCTTGATAAAAAATTTCATACTCTTGTTCAGATAATACACAGTTAAAATAATCTCCTGTTCCTTTTCCGTACCTATCAGCCCAAAATCCTTTTGAAAAATCAACCGTTGAAGCATCAACTACAGGAGCTATTGCATCGTAGAAGTATAAATACTCACTTCCTGTAATTTTTTGAATCTCCTTAGAAAACTCTTCTGATGTAAGGGGTCCGGTTGCAATTACGATTATATCTGCATCCGGCAAGGTTTTAACTTCCTGTCTTATTACATTTATGTTTGGATGGTTTTCTAAAATTTCTGTCAATTTTTTAGAGAATTTTTCTCTATCCACTGCAAATGCCTGACCGGCGGGAACTTTAAATTCTTTTGCAACATCTAAAATAATAGAGCCTAAAACTTCCATCTCTTTTTTTAATAAACCTGCTCCGGATGTTAAAGATTCACTACCAAAAGAGTTGCTACATACGATTTCAGCAAAGTAGGGGGTTTTATGTGCTGGAGTTTGTTTTTCTGGTCGCATTTCATAAAGGTCTACTTTATATCCTGCTTGGGCTATTTTATATGCTGCTTCTGAACCGGCTAATCCTGCACCTATAACTGCCACTTTCATTTATTTATTGTTCCTTCCATTGAGATTGTCCTGTATTGAACACTTCTTTTTTCCAAATTGGAGCTCTAGCTTTAACGTTATCAACAATATACCTACATCCACTAAAAGCCTCCTGTCTATGTCCTGCCCATACAACTACCAAAAATGATGGAACGCCGACCGAAACAACACCTGTTCTATGATGTACTACTGCATGATGTATTTTAAACTTTTCTTTAGCCTCTTCTATGATTTCTTTTATAACTTTTTCAGCCATTGAAATATAAGCTTCGTAATGAAGTTCTTTTACATCTCCATCCTCGGGCGCCGACCTTGCAACCCCGATAAATATATCTACTCCGCCACATTCAGGATTGGAATAGCTTTTAAAAACTTCATCTAAAGCAAACCAATTTTCTCCAATATATATTTGTGGGATCAACATTTTCCTCCATTTTCTACATACTTTTGGAAGTTATCAATTTTTTGATAACACTTTGAACCAATAAAATCTGCAAGCATTATGAAATAATCTTTTGGAATAAATCCTGGAATTACTCCGTAAAGCTCATAATTTTTATCCGGTAAAAATACCGCTATTGTCGGATATCCTGTCACTCTATAAATTCCCGCTAATGTTTGCTCGTCAACTTCTTTTTTTCCTTCCGGGTCTAAGACTTTTCTTTTACCGTCAACGTTAACGATAGCTATCTCCACATTGTTTTTTATTAAGCTTTGCTTGACTTCCATATCTTTTAAAACTTCTCTGTTTAATTTATCACAATACTGACATGTTTCTGATTCAAAGATTACTATAAGATTTTTCTTATTTTCCATAGCCTGCTTAATCACAGGATTTGGGTCAATTGTAAATTTTGGCTCAGATTGTTTGTTGCATGAGTAAAATAAAAATATAATTGGTAGAAGTAGTGAAATAAATATTTTCTTCATTTTTTAATAAAACCTCCAAGTTTTCTTTTGCTAAACAATAATATAAACTTTTAGTGTAAGAAATTCAATGCCAAGATTTAACAAAATGATCTCTCGGCAGAATTTTTGCTTAGCTACGAAATGATAACATTTGAAGCATCGTCTGTAATTCGTAAAGAAAACAAAATGATATAATAAGTCTTTTATTTTTGCCGCTTGATATCAAGCCTTATTTTTTCTAAGGCTATAATACCGAAAAAACGCATATTCAATTTTAAAAATTTTGCCAATTTCTCAAAACAATAATATATAATCAAACTGCAAATAAATCAAATAGCAAAAAAATGTTCCAAAATTTTTGTAAGCTTACTTTTCCGTGTCATCTGAGGACGAAGGCCAAAGGATCTCATCTTTTGATTTTTTGATTAAAAAGAAAAACAGGAAATTCTTCGCCGGCTGTAGAATGAGGATGCAAATTTTTGCAAGCAGTCTCACTATCAAAGAATTAAGAAAGTGAGAAAATAGAATTATTTAACTTCTTGTATCTCACCACCACCTTCTTAACTATAACTTTTCCACCAACTTTAAATCTATCCTTTTAGTATCTTCATCAACTTTTACAATTTCAACTAAAACTTTATCCCCAAGTCTAAACTTCATCTTATCGCCTATAAGTTGATGGTTTTTTTCATCGTATTTGAATTTACCGGGCAGAGAGTCTATCGGAACTAAACCTTCAATTATATATCTTTCTATTTCTATAAATAAACCAACAGCCATAACGCCTGTAATGATACCTTCAAACTTTTCTCCAACTTTATCTTTGAGAATTCTTAATTTTAAGATGTCTAAGGCATCTCTTTCTGCATCATCTGCTACCCTTTCTCTTTCTGAGCATTGTTTTGCAATTATATCTAACTTCTTAGGCAATTCTTCCATATCTTTCTTTGTAAATTTCTTTTTGATTGCTTTTTTAAGAAGTCTATGAACCCACACGTCAGCATATCTTCGTATCGGAGATGTAAAATGAGTATAACATTCTGAAGCAAGGCCAAAGTGTCCTATATTTTCTGGTGAGTATCTTGCCTGCTTCATCGTTCTCAGAGCCAAGAATCTAACCAATGACTCTTCCGGAGTTCCTACTGCCATTTCTATAATTTTTTGAATAAATTTAGAGTCTACATCTTTTTTTGGATACTCTACTTTGTAGCCAAGACCTGCTATTAAATCTACAAATGCCATAACTTTTTCTAATTTTGGTTTTTCATGAACCCTATAGATAAATGGATATCCGTTTTTTTCCATATGTTTAGCGACTGTTTCGTTTGCTATTATCATAAACTCTTCTATGATTCTGTTGGCTAAATGTCTTTCGTAAGGTACAACATCATAAGGATTACCGTATTGGTCAAACAGTATTTGAGACTCCGGCATGTCAAAGTCTATACTTCCTCTTTTTTCTTTGGCTTTCATTAAAATTTCTGCAAGCTCTTTCATATGTTTAAGTGGCTTGACTAAGTATGGAAAGGCTTTTTCAAGCTCTGGCTGTCCAAGGATTATTCCAAGTGCTTGGTCGTATGTAAGCTTTGCTTTGCTTTCTATAACGCTTTCATATATATCATACTCAACCACGTTCCCTTTTTTGTCTATAAGCATCTCGCATGTGAATGCATACCTTTTTTCGCGAGGTTTTAAACTACAAAGCTGGCTTGCAAGCCTTTCCGGTAGCATATGAAGCGCTCTTTCCGGAAGGTAGTAGGTATTTCCTCTTTGGAATGCTTCTTTATCTATGACAGAACCTTCTTTAACGTAGTGGGAGACATCAGCAATGTGAACATATAGTCTATATTTGTCTCCTTCTTTTTCTATCGCTACTGCGTCGTCATGGTCTCTTGCACTTTCCGGGTCTATGGTAAAACATATCTGTTTTGTTAGGTCTTTTCTATTTTTTGTAATTTTTACAACAGAAGGAAGTTTTTCTGCTTCTTTTAAGGCCTCCGGAGAGTGGGTAAGTGGTAAGTCATACTTTCTTGCTACTATTTCTGCGACAGTTTGGGTGTTTTTGACTTTTCCAAGGTCTTTTATTATTCTTCCTTTTGCTTCTACTTTTGGCTCTGGATATCTTAAAATTTCAACTACTACGTAGTTATCAAGTTCATATTTTTTTGCTTCTTTTTTATCAACGTATATTTTATGCGGTATTACAAAGTCAAGCAGATAAACAAAATATCTATTACCTTCTTGCTTTAATTTTCCGACCGCTGTTTTTACTCTTCTTTCTAAGACTTTTACAATTTTTGCCTCTTTTTTTCCTCTGTAAATCTTCTCTTCTGCTAAAACAATATCTCCATCAAATAAATACTTCATTTCAATAGGTGGAATAAAAAGGTCTGGTTCTCCATCTTCTCTGATTAAAAATCCAAAACCGCTTTCGTGTGCTTCTACTTTTCCTTTTATAAGATTTTCTTTTTCTTGAATTTCTCTTTTTAAGATATAACCACCGTTTTTATAAAGAACAATTTTATTTTTTTGAAGTTTTCTAAGCAGTCTTCTGACTAATTTTTTATCTTCTTTTTTGTCTAAATTAAAGGCTTTTAAAATTTGTTTAAGATAGACAGGTTTTTTTTGATTTTTAAGAAAATCTACGATGGCGGCTTGTGTTATTTCCACTTACTTCTCCCCCAAAACTTTTTCTAAAATATTTACTGCTAAATCTATGTCATCTTTTCGAATTATCAATGGTGGAACAAATCTTAGTGTATTTTTTCCTGCTGTTCCAATTATCAATCCATTTTCTAATGCTTTTTTCATTATCTCTTTTGCTGAAATTTCTTCCGGTAAATCCATGCCTATCATAAGACCTAACCCTTTTACCGGATAGCCAAAAGTTTTTAATCCCTCTTTTAAATATTCTCCATTTTTAATAACTTTATCCAAAAATCCATCAGATAATATCTCTTCTAACACAACCTTAGCAGCAGCTGTTGCTAAATAGTTTCCGCCAAAGGTTGATGCATGGGTACCTGGAACAAATGATTTTGCTATTTCGTCTTTTGCAATGACGGCACCTATAGGAACGCCTCCGCCAAGACCTTTAGCTAATGATATTATATCCGGTTCTATATCGTAATGCTGGTATGCAAAAAGCTTTCCTGTCCTTCCTATTCCTGTTTGGACCTCATCTACTGTAAATAATATTCCATTTTCTCTGCATATAGAGTAAAGCTCTTTTATAAACTTTTTATCTGCCGGATTTACGCCACCTTCTCCTTGAACAAGTTCTATTAATACTGCTGCTGTTTTATCGTTTATTAATTGTTTTACAGAGTCTATATCGTTAAACTTTGCATATTTAAACCCTTCTGGTAATGGCTGGAATCCTTCTTGGTATTTTGGCTGAGCTGTTGCTGTAATCGTTGCTAAGGTTCTTCCGTGAAAGCTTCCTTCAAAAGTGATTATCTCATATCTGTTTTCTTTTTTATCGTAAAAGTATCTTCTAATGAGTTTTATCAGTGCTTCGTTTGCTTCAGCTCCTGAATTACAGAAAAAAACTTTATCACCGCAGGAGTTTTCAACCAAAATTTTTGCCACTTCATACTGTGGCTTAATGTAAAAAAGGTTTGATATATGAATTATTTCTTTTGCTTGTCTGCAGATACTTTCAGTCAATTTTGGATGATTATATCCAAGCTGATTTACCGCAATACCTGAAAGCATATCAAGATATTTTTTACCATTTTCGTCATGCAAATAACATCCTTCACCTTTTACAAAAGAGTAAGGAAGTCTTGCATAATTTGGAAATAAATATTTATCTGCTTCTTCAAAGTTCATTTTTATTTTAAACCTCCATTAATTTACCATTATGCCCCTTGCTTGTTTTTATAAGCTGCTTCAACAAATGAAACAAAAAGCGGATGGGGTGCAAATGGTTTGCTTTTAAACTCCGGATGGAACTGGCAAGCAATAAACCATTTATGGGTTGGAAGTTCTATTATTTCTGGCAGGTTTTTAGCTTTGTAAATACCTGAAACAACAAGACCTTTTTCTTCTAAGATTGGTACATACTTTGGATTAAATTCATATCTATGTCTGTGTCTCTCATAGATTTCTTCCTGCTTGTAGATTTCATAAGCTTTTGTTCCCTTTTTTATGTGACATTTGTAGGCTCCAAGTCTCATAGTTCCGCCTTTTTTATCTACATGTTTTTGGTCTGGCATAATATCTATTACCGGGTGTGGTGTAAATGGATTAAACTCTGTTGAATTGGCACCTTCAAGCCCTGCTACACTTCTTGCAAATTCAATAACCGCAATCTGCATACCAAGACATATTCCAAAATATGGGATGTTGTTTTCTCTTGCATATTTGGCTGTTAATATTTTACCTTCTATACCTCTATCACCAAATCCACCGGGTACGAGAATTCCGTCTAAACCTTTTAAAACTTCTTGGTAATTTTCTTGATTTATCTTTTCAGAGTTTATCCAATGGATATTTACTTTTACTTTGTTTGGTATTTGAGCGTGTATCAACGCTTCGTGAATGCTTTTGTATGCATCTTTTAAATCTACATATTTTCCAATTATTCCTATATCTACAGTTTCTTCAAGCTTTGATAAAACGGTAACAATCTTTTTCCACTTTGATAAGTCTGGTTCTTTGTATTCAAGGTTTAAATGCTTTGCTATTGCTCTATCAAGCCCTTCTTTTTTAAAGTAAAGTGGTATTTCATAGATTATATTCAGGTCTGGAGCAGAGAATACTGAATCTTCATCAACGTTTGTAAATAGTGATAACTTTTTCTTTATTTCTTTTGGAAGTGGTGTTTCAGCCCTGCCAATTAATATATCCGGCTGGATACCTATCGCTCTAAGCTCTTTTACTGAGTGTTGACTTGGCTTTGTTTTTAATTCTCCTGCTACTTTGATATAAGGAACATATGTTAAATGAATATAAATAACATCTTCTTTTTTGTTTTCTATTCCCATTTGTCTTATAGCTTCTAAAAATGGTTGACTTTCAATATCTCCAACTGTACCGCCAATCTCAACCAATGTAATATCATGATTTTCTGCTACTTTTTCAATTGATTTTTTTATTTCGTTTGTAAAGTGTGGAATTACTTGAACTGTTGCGCCAAGAAAAGCTCCTCTTCTTTCTTTTTCCAATAGATTAAAGTAAAGCCTTCCTGATGTTGTATTGTTATTTTTTGTCATAACTGCATTTGTAAATCTTTCATAGTGGCCTAAATCAAGATCTGTTTCTGCCCCATCTTCTGTAACAAAAACTTCTCCATGTTGGTATGGGTTCATAGTCCCCGGGTCTATGTTTAAGTATGGGTCTAATTTCATCAATGTAATTTTGTATCCCATAGATTCTAAGATTGAACCTATGGCAGCAGAAGTTACTCCTTTACCAAGAGAAGATAAAACTCCACCTGTTATGAATATATACTTCTTCAATCTATCACCTCTTTTTATAGTTTTATTTTTCCTTTGAAAGACTTTTCTATTTCTCTCTTCATGTCTTTTTCTTTCATCGCTTCTCTTTTTTCATACTTAACTTTACCTTTTGCAAGCGCTATTTCAACTTTCGCTTTTCCATTTTTAAAGTAAACTCTAAGTGGAACGATTGTTAACCCTTTTTCCTTGACTTTTCCCATAAGCTTTAAAATCTCTTTTTTATGAAGAAGTAATTTTCTTTTTCTTGTTGGGTCATGACCAAATTTTGCCGCGGGTTTGTATGGTGCAATATAGCAATTATACAGCCATGCTTCCCCGTCTTCAATCATAACAAAGCTGTCTTTTAAATTACATGCTCCTTCTCTTAAAGATTTCACTTCTGAACCTGTTAGCACTATACCCGCTTCATACTTTTCAAGTATGGCATAGTCATGAAAGGCTTTTTTATTTGTTGCAACTACTTTTTCTGACATATTTTCACCTTCAAAACATTTTTAACCAATTCTTAAATTTACATTCTATACGTTGAGTGAGAAATTCAATAAAAATAGGAGATTCTTCGCTTACGCTCAGAATGACACCATTGGGTCGTTCTTTGTCATCCTGAGGCCGTAAGGCCGAAGGATCTTATTTTTAAATTCTACAATAATCGCCAATTTCTCACTCAAGGCATTTTTAAGCAATTCTTTATACTTACATTTTATTTCTAAGAATTTTCCATTTCTGCGTAAAACTATGTAATCTTTCACTGCATCTCTAAAAGTATTTCCATTCATTTTATTACCGCTAAAATCTCTTTTACTTTTTCTCTTGACTTACAAGATATTATCCTTCTTACATCTAAAGTCTCAAAATCTTCAAAGTGGTCTATTATAAGATTGTTATAATGATTGCTTAATACCGACGGAATCCCCTTTTTTGCCAAATCTTTTAAAATTTGAATGAGCTTCAGCTGGTCTAAGATTGTAAATTTTTCTTGATAATACTGGGTAAAGTTTGAAGTCTTTGAAATAGGTATGTAGGGCGGGTCGCAGTATATCACATCTCCATAAAAAACATCTTTTAAAGTTTCTTCATAGCTTGAAACTCTTAACTCTACATCAGTTTTTTTAAGCTTGTTATAAAATAGTTGCATTTCTTCTTCGGGAAAATAAGGCTTCTGGTATCTTCCAAAAGGTGTATTAAACTCTCCTTTTTGATTGTATCTAATCAGTCCGTTATAACAATGTCTATTAAGATATACAAATAATGCAGACTTTAAAACTTTGTCGTTTGTAGTGTTAAATACATCCCTTAGCTCCATGTATCTTTCTTTTGTGTTGTTTTCTGGCGTAAAAAACGTTTTTGTAAAGCTTATAAAATCTTTGCCATAATCTCCCAATGTACGATAAAGGTTTATCAGGTCTTCATTAATGTCTGCAAGAAGATAAGATTTATAATCAGCGTTAAGAAAAACAGCGCCAGAGCCTACAAAAGGCTCTATAAGTCTATTGCCGACCGGTAATAGCCTTTTTATATCTTCTACAATCTTATATTTATTGCCTGCCCACTTTAAAAAAGGTCTCATCTACCGCCTTCTAACTGAAATTTCTTTTACAGTATCAACTAAAAATTTAACTTTACTTGCGTCCATATCCGGCATCAAACCATGACCAAGGTTAAATATATGTCCTGTATCCTCTCCCCATGATTTAATTATATACTCTGCTTCTTTTTTTATAATGTCTTTGTCAGCATACAACACCATAGGGTCTAAATTTCCTTGAACAGATGCCTTTGGATAGATTAAATCTTTTGCTTTTTTGATGTCTATCATCCAATCTATACTGTATACATCAGCATTAGAATCGAGAATAAAGTCCATAAATCCACAAACGCCTTTTGTAAAGTGTATGATTGGTTTGTTGTAATGTTTAAGATTTTCTATTACTTTCTTAACTGACGGCAGTACAAACTCTTTATAATCTTTAGGTGAAAGATGACCGGCCCAGCTGTCAAAGATTTGAACAGCATCAGCTCCGGACTCTATCTGAAAGCTTAAATACTTTATAGTCATATCTGCGATTTTATCAAGAAGTATTTTAAAATCTTCTTGGTTGTTATACATAAAAGATTTTGTTTTTTTAAAGTCCTTTGAACCTCTGCCTTCTATCATGTATGCTGCTATCGTAAAAGGCGCTCCAGCAAACCCAATCACCGGAATTTCTCTGTTGATAGTTTGATTAACACCTTTTATGATTTCTCCAACAAAATAAACATCCTCAGCGTTAAACTCTTTTAGGCTTTGGATGTCTTCTTTGCCTTTGATAGGATTTTCAAAAACCGGTCCTTCTCCTTCTTTAAAATCAAATTTCATTCCGATTGATTCAAGTGGTGTAAGTATATCAGAAAAAATGATTATTGCATCAACACCAAGCAAAGTGTACGGTAAAATAGAAGCTTTTACAGCTAAATCTACATTTTTATAATAATTCTTAAAGCTTCCTGCTATTTCCCTTAACTGTCTGTATTCTTTCATGTATCTGCCGGCTTGACGCATTAGCCAGATTGGTGTTCTTTCTACTTTTTGTCTTCTGCAAGCTCTTAAAAATAAATCATTTTTTGGATTTTGCATTTTTTTCACCTTCTAAGGATACACTTTTTAATGCTCTTTTTAATACTTTACCCGGCTTGAAATGAACAGTTTTCGAATAACTAACTCTCTTTCTTCCTTTGAGTGGTTTCTTTCTTTTTAAAACTCTAAAAGAACCTATCTTTCTAATTTCTATCTTTTCACCCTTTGCTAAAGCTTCTGCCATCACTTCAAAGATTTCATCAACAACATCTTTTATACTTTTTAAATCCATTTCAGGATGTTTTTCTTTTATATATTTAACAATATCCGGTTTTTTCATGCTAATTCCTCCAATTTGATATTCATAATTTCAAGCTGAATTTTACATCTATCACAAACAGGTTGTCCATTCCTACCAACAGATTCATCATAGATCCAGCATCTTGGACATTTCTCACCTTTTGCTTTGCTAACAGCTATAACAGAGTCTTTTACAGATTCGCCATTAATTACTACATCGCCTTCAGGATTATCTGAAAGCTCTACTTGGCTAACAGTAAAGAAAAACTTAATCCAATCTAATCTTTTTTCTACAATTTCTTTATACTCTTTCGGTAGTTTTAAAATTACTCTTGCTTCGTATGGATGCCTTACTAAGTCTTGTTTTCTTGCCTCTTCTATCGCTTTTAGTATATCGTCTCTTACCTCTAAAAGTTTTTCGTAGGTTTCTTCTAAATTTTTATCTATAAATTTTTCATTTACAACAGGCATAATTTCAAGATGAATGCTTTCTTTTATATTTGAATCGATTTTTCTTACATACTGCCAAACTTCTTCTGCTGTGAATGAGATGATAGGTGCAAGGATTTTGTTTAATGATAAAAGTAATTCCCACAATACAGTTTGTGCCGACTTTCTTTCTAAGCTTTTTGGTGCGTAAACATAGAGTCTATCTTTCAAAATATCAAGATATATTGCTGAAAGGTCTACTATTACAAAGTTTTTAATCGTGTGATAGATTTTATGAAACTTGCCTTCTTCATAAGATTTGTCGGCTATTTGTATGATATTTTGAAGTTTAGAAAGCATCCACCTGTCTATTTCTAATAGATTTTCGTAAGGAACATAGTCCTGGTTTGGATTGAAGTCGTAAAGATTTCCAAGGAAGTATCTAAATGTATTTCTTATTTTTCTGTAATCTTCTGCAATTCTTTTTATAAGATTAAAACCTATCTTTATGTCTTCTGTATAATCCTCTGTAACAACCCAAAGTCTTAGTATGTCAGCTCCATACTCTTTTATAACCTTTTCCGGTGCTACTACATTTCCGGCAGATTTAGACATTTTTCTGCCTTTTTCGTCAAGTGTAAATCCATGTGTCAAAACTGTGTCATAAGGTGCTCTGTTATAAGATGCTACCGATTCAAGAAGTGAAGACTGGAACCAACCTCTATGCTGGTCTGAACCCTCTAAATACATATCGGCAGGCCATCTTAACTCTTCCCATTCTCCGTACTTTAAAACTGCTGCATGGGACACGCCAGAATCAAACCAGACATCGAGTATATCCTCTTCTTTTTTAAACTCTTGCCCGCCGCATTTTTTACATTTATAACCCTCCGGAAGCAATTCTTTTACTAATTTTTCAAACCATATATCAGCCCCAAACTCATCATTTTTAATTAGATTAGCTACATGCTCAAAAACTTCCATATCTTTAACGATTTCACCGCAGTTTTCACAGTAAAATACAGTTATCGGAACACCCCAGCTTCTCTGTCTTGAAATACACCAATCCGGCCTGTTTTCTACCATGCTTTTTATTCTGTTTTGTCCGTAATAGGGTATCCATTTTACCCTTTCAATCTCTTTTAATGCTGCTTCTCTCAAAGTTTGATTTTCATTAACTTTTGCTTCCATAGATATAAACCACTGGGGAGTTGCTCTAAAAATTACCGGATTTTTACATCTCCAACAGTGGGGATAAGAGTGGCTTATCACTTCTTTATATATCAACGCGTCTACTTCTTGTAATTTTTCAATGATTAAATCATTTGCATCAAAAACCCTTATTCCTTTAAGCCAATCGGGTGCTTCTTGTATAAACCTTCCTTCATCATCAACAGGCGCAAAGGCATCTACACCATATCTTTGACCGATGATATAGTCTTCTTGACCATGTCCTGGTGCCATATGGACCAATCCTGTACCGGTGCCAAGCTCAACAAACTCAGAGAGATAAACCTTTGAAACTCTATCTATAAATGGATGATAATACTCTTTAAACTCTAAATCTTTTCCTTTAACCTGCTTTATTACTTCTCCATTTAATCCGGTCTTTTCTTTAAAGTTTTCAAGTAATTCTTTGGCAACTATCAAAGTTCCTTTACCTGTTTTGAAATAAACATAATCAAACTCTGGATGAACCATTACACCAAGGTTTGCAGGCAACGTCCAAGGAGTAGTAGTCCAAATTACAAGATAGGTATCATCAGAATCTTTCATTTTAAACTTTACATAGATAGATGGGTCTTTTTTGTCGTAATATTCAATTTCCGCTTCTGCTTCTGCTGTTTTGTCATAGATACACCAATAAACAGGCTTTTTACCTCTATATGCAACACCTTTGTTAAACACTCTTCCAAGCTCTAAAACTTCCTGTGCTTGATAGGATGGTCTCATTGTAAGATAAGGTTTTTCCCAATTTCCAATAATACCAAGTCTTTTAAACTCTTCTTTTTGAATGTTTACAAACTTTAAAGCGTATTCTCTGCATAGCTTTCTAAACTCAGATTTAGAAAGGTCTTCTTTTTTGATTTTCTTCTCTTTTAACTCTTTTTCTACCTGTTGTTCTATCGGAAGCCCATGACAATCCCAGCCTGGAACAAAAGGTGCATCTTTTCCTTTCATGGATTGATATTTAACTAAAATATCTTTTAAAATTTTGTTTAAAGCATGTCCGATGTGTATATGTCCGTTTGCATATGGCGGTCCGTCATGAAGAATATATTTATCTTTTCCTTTTCTATCTTCTCTAAGTTTCTGATAAAGATTTATTTTCTCCCAAAAAGATAATATTTCAGGCTCTTTATTTGGTAGATTACCTTTCATAGGAAACTCAGTTTGAGGCAGATTCAATGTATCTTTAAATTCCAATTTTGAGACACCTCCGGCAAAATTTTAAAAATATTATTATATCATTTGTTTAAGTCTGTTTTTGATAGAATTAGAGGCTGTTTATAAGATTTAATTTAATAAGGTGAGTAAGTGAGAGGCAATAAGAACGAAAATTCTTTGCTTTGCTCAGAAAATGATACTGTAGAGGTGCAAAGTATGAGATTTTTCGCATAACTTCAAAATGACGAATAAGGAGGGTTATCCTTACTCCAATGCTTATCAATCAATCTTTAGCTATCATCCTGAAGCCGAAGGCTAAAGTATCATTTTTTGTTATTATTTGAAAGGAAGGGGGCAAAAATAAGATTCTTAGTAGGCTGCAGAATAACGATGTAAGAGTGTTCCAAAATTCTCGTAAGTTTACCTTTCCGTGTCATCCTGAGGACATAAGTCCGAAGGATCTCCTTTTTTGATTTTTTAATTTGAAAAGAAAAACAGTAGATTCTTCGTAGGCAACAGAATGACGATATTGATTTTTGTAAGCATTATAATTACAATTACTATTTTACTTTTCAATTTCTTACACCTTTCTAATCATCAAACCTTTCAAATAAAAAGATGTTGGAATGTTTAAGATGTATGGATGGTCTTTGTCTTGAGTAAAGAACAAAGCAAATTCTGCCATATTTTTAGTATCTTTTAAACTGTCGTATGTAGTGTTTATCAAATCTTCTAATGTAATATTTTGTGAACAAGAGAAAATGGCAAGATATCCATTTTGATTTAACAGTTTTAAGCTGTTTAAGATTAAATATTTAAAACCTCTAAGTGCATCATGTTTTTCATTTTTACTCTTTGCAAAAGGCGGTGGGTCAAGGATTATCAAATCATATTTATCTTTTTCTTTCTTTAAAAAATCAAACACATCATCTTTTACTATCTCGTAATTCTTTAAATTGTTTAACCTTGCGTTTTCTTCGACTTGTGATAAAGCAAAGCTTGAAATATCTACAAATTTTATAAATTCAGCTCCTTTTTTACCACCATGAATCCCAAATCCTCCTGCATTACAAAATAAGTCTAATACTTTAAATCCTTCTTTTACATATTCAGAAGTTAACTTTCTGTTAGCTCTTTGGTCTAAATAAAAACCTGTTTTTTGACTTTCTTGTAAAGAAACTAAAAATTTAACATCATACTCAAAAATCAAAATCTTTTCTAGTACTTCTCCAAAAAGTACTTTCTTTTCCGTTTGCAGACCTTCTTTTTCTCTTGCTTTTTCATCAGACTTTTCTATTATTCCTTTAGGCTTAATTATATCAATCAAAGACTTTAGAATATTTTCTCTTAACCTTTCCATTCCGTATGTATTAATCTGCAATGATAAATAACCATCATAATAATCAACTATCAAGCCGGGCAATCCATCTGCTTCTGCATGAATTAATCTAATCGCATTTGTTATTTTTAACAGCTCTTTTCTTTTATCAAAAGCTTTTTCAATCTTTTCTTTTATAAAATCTTCATTTACTTGAACATCTTCAAAGGATAAAATTCTTATAGTTATCTTGCTCTTTGGATTTATGTATCCAACTCCGCAGAAAGTGTTTTTAAAATAAACCTTTACTAATTCTCCGGGCGTAATCTCTTTTGGTATTTTTTTGATTTCTTTGTTGTATATCAAAGGATTTTTAGATAGTATTTTTTCATAACCTTCTTTTGTTATTTCCACCTTTTTATATGTCAAATTATTCTCCCGCTAATTTAAAAACATTTTTTATATCTTGACAGAAAGTTTCTTCTTCCTTTGGATTTCTAAGAACATAAGCCGGATGGTATGTTATATAAACCTTTTTGCCCATAAACTCTAATATACTTCCCCTTTCTTTTGTAATTTTTGCTTCCTTCTTAAAAATTCCTCTGTATGCAGTAGCTCCAAGTAAGCATAAAACTTTTGGATTGATTATTTCTATCTGTCTTAATAAAAAAGGAATGCAAGCTTCCTGCTCTTCTATGGTTGGTGTTCTATTGTTAGGTGGTCTACATTTATTGATGTTAGCAATATAAACCTCTTCTCTTATATGCCCTGCATTTTCTATGCATTTTGTAAGTAGTTTTCCTGCTCTTCCAACAAAAGGTCTTCCTTGCTTATCTTCTTCCTCTCCGGGAGCTTCTCCGATGAACATAATTTTAGCATTAATATTGCCTTCACCCAAAACAGGATTTGTTCTACTTTTATGTAAATCACATTTTGTGCAAACTTTAATCTCTTCATAAATCTTGTTTAACTCTTCTATTTTATCTATTTGATTACTTGATTTTTGATTTAAGATGGGTTTATCTAAAATAATTTCTTCAAAACCAAGCTCTTTTAAAACTTTAAGATAATTTTTATCTATCATACTTTTTCCTTTTTCTGACAATCCTCACAAATTCCAAAGATTTCTAATCTGTGATAAACCGGTTTAAAGTTGTATTTTTTACATACTTCATTTTGAATAGATTCTATTTTTTCATCGTGAAATTCTATAATCTTTCCACAGCTTAGACAGATTAAATGATCATGATGTTCTTTGTTTGCAACTTCGTAAAATGTTTTATTGTTAAGCTTAATTACTTCTTCAATGTATCCCAAATCTTTCAGTATGGCTAATGTTCTATAGATGGTCGAACGTGATACTTTAAGATTTTTTTCTCTTGATTTGAAAACTAAATCTTCTATTTCAAAATGACCATTAAAATTTAATATCTCATCAATTATTTCTAATCTTTGCTTCGTAAGTTTAAAATTTTTTAGCTTTAGCTTTTTTATAAGCTCTTCTTTGTTAATCAAGATTTACCTCTTTTTTAAATCCGGTCTGATAAGATTAAATATATTACTTTCATCAACCAAACAATAATCAGCTCCACCGAGTCTTCCAACTACTTTTAACTTTTTATTATCTACGTATCCTTTTTCGTTAAGTAGCTGGTCTTTTATATGAAATTTCAAAATCTCTCCAAAAATTAGTCCCATATCTGCAATTTCTAAAATCATAAACTTTTTACATTCTATATTAATAGGTGATTCAGCAATTCTCGGGGAATTTACTAAATCAGATTTTATAGGTGTAAGATTTGCTTCTTTAAATTCATCTATATTTTCATCAAACGGTGATGCGGTAATGTTCATTCTTTCGACAAGGTCATAGGTCACTATGTTTATGACAAAATCTCCCACTTCTTCAATGTTTTTCCAAGTGTCTTTTTTTCTGTCATCATCTTTTTTCCCAATAGAGATTGCAATAAGAGGTGGGCTTGAAGATATTCCCATATAAAAGCTAAAAGGTGCTATATTAAATATTCCATCTTTTGATACAGTGGAAACCCAAGCAATAGGTCTTGGAACAATAGTACTTATCATAAGTTTATATATTTGAGTTTCGTTTAAATTTTTAACATCAAATTCCATTAATCATTTTCTCCTATCAATTTTGTACTATTTTTAATATACCACTGGTCAATATAATCAACAATTTCATCAATGTCATCCATCTGTTTGAATAGCTCCGTATCTTCTTTATCAATATATCCATCTTTTACTACCACATCGTTAAGCCATTGTACAAATCCATTCCAATATTCATTTCCGTATAGTATAACTGGAAAAGGTTTAAGCTTCTTTGTTTGTATTAAAGTTAATGTTTCCGTTATCTCATCAAGGGTTCCAAACCCTCCTGGAAATAGGACAAATGCTGTTGCATACTTTACTAACATAACCTTTCTTGCAAAAAAATAATTAAAATTTAAGATTTCTGTAAGGTATTTGTTTGGTTTTTGCTCTTTTGGAAGTTTTATGTTTAAACCGATCGAATTTCCGTCTGCTTCAAATGCTCCTCTGTTTGCAGCTTCCATAATTCCCGGTCCACCGCCGGTTACAATCGAAAATCCTTTTTTAGAAAGTTTAAAAGCTAACTCTCTTGCAGCTTCATAGTATTTGTTTCCTTCCTCTACCCTTGCAGAACCAAAAATAGTAACAGAAGGTAGATAATTTGGCATAACTTCAAATCCATCGATAAAATCTCCAATTATTTTAAATAACCTCCAAGATTCTTCTTTTTTCATTTCATTGATAATATAGCTGTTCATTTACAAAGGCTCCTAAGAGATTTTGATTAATATTTTATACCAAGTTATTTTTTAAAAATTAAATTGCTTTGTTTAAGAATAAACTCTATTGATGAAATACTTTAAAAAACAAAGCTTATACTTAACTTTAAAGTGATAATATGATTACTGATTTTATCATTTGAACATAGAACAAAAAGTTTACCTTTAATTTAAAGAGAGTTTTTATTAAGAAAATAACATTGGATGATCTATTAAAAATAAAAAGGTGGCACTTAAGCCACCCATAAAAAATTTTCTTTAAATGGCAAAAGTTAATTATTCATATACTATTCTTGGTGATAAAAAGATTAAAAGTTCATTTGTTTTTTCTTGTTTGTAGTTTTCTTTAAATAAATATCCAAGGATAGGGATATTCATTAAACCTGGTACTCCACTGTCTTTTAAATCTTCCGTTTTTTCTAAAATTCCCCCGATTGCAATAACAGAACCATCTTTAGCAACTACCTTACTTGTCACAGTTTTTGTTTGAATAGGCGGGTTACCTAAAATTAAATTTTTAAAGTCTGGTATATCCTGAGTAATTATTATATCCATGATAATATTTCCATCAGCAGTAGTTCTTGGTGTCACATTTAATTTTAATACAGCTTTTTTAAATGAAACTGAAGATACAGTACCACCGCCAGCTGCCACAGCAGTTGTATATGGAACCTCGTATCCTTGAGAAATTTCTGCTGTTTCGCCATCTATTGTTACGATTTGTGGTTTAGAAAGTATTTTAGACCTTCCTATACTTTGCAATGCCGATAATCTTACATCAAGAAAATTCTGCAATCCTCCAAAAACAAAACCAATAGCAAATCCACCCGGAAACGTTGCGGAACTTGAAGGAAAATCAACTGCATATCTTCCACCGCTAATTACACTTGTAGATCCACCGCCTGTAATTATTTTTGTATTATTATTATCGATATTAGTTGCGCTGCCTCCCCATTGAATACCCAAGTCTTTTAAATTACTCGTACTTACCTGAACTATTCTTGCTTCTATGGCTATTTGATAAGGTCTATCAAGCAGGTAATCTGCATATTTATATTTAATCTTTTCTATAACCTTAGGTGTATCTGTAATACATATTTTAGGAAGATTAGTTATTATAGTTGCTGGTGTAGAAGATGATTTTGTAATACCAGCTGTGGTACCAACTGGAGATGATTGGCCAGTTGTTGAAATTTCTCTGGTTTCAGTACCTCCTGTTTGAATTGTTTCTTTAGATTTGAATACTATTGTCCCATTTTCAGAAAGCTCTTTTTCTTTAATATTTTCTATTAATTCACCTGGATCTAATCCTCTTGCATAAAAACATTTTGTCTCTATTTTCTCTTGGGTTGCTTCACCTACTATTCTTGATATTTTTGTTATATTTTCTTTTGTATCAAAAACAATTAATTTTTCTTTTGATTTATCGTAATCATATTTTCCATACATTCCTAAGTTTTCAGCAATCTTATCTTCAATGGTTTTAAAAGTTTCATATGAAATACTAAATTCCTTTTTTATAAATTGACCTTCTTTTTCTTGAATTTTTGCAAGATATTCAGACTGTTTCTTAATAGAGTCTAAATAAGAAGTGATAACATTCTTCAATCTATTTATATTATCTTTATCATCTTTAACAATGATTGTATAAGTTGTATTATCTATTTTTATCGATGCAGCTGGGGATGTATACTTTTTAACCTGTGTAACAAGACCATCAAACATATCTTTTCCAAATGCTTTTATTATTTCTGGTGGAACTGATACAAAATACTCATCAGCAACTTTAATTCTATAAATCCCTCCCTCTTTAACCGGAATAAGGCCATTTTCAAGCAAAGCTAAATTAAAAAGATTTTCAGCCTCTATAGGTTTTCTTATAGCAAGAGATACTAATTTATCTTTTTGTCCAATAGCATCCTTATCCCAGATAACATTAAAATTAGAAATTTGAGATAAAGCATCAACAACTGTTGACAATTTAGCATTTGTAAATTCCGCAGATAATCTTTCTGCATAGCCTATATTAACACTTATAGTTAAGCCTACCATTGATGCTACAATTAACTTTTTTTTCTTCCTCATCTTATACTCCATAAAACGAATTATTTTAATAATTATCATTTCGTCAAAATTTAATTAAAGATTAAAAAGTTTTATTACTTTCCCTTATTTTAACTCTTTCGTCAATTTTTATTATTTCATCAAACAAAAAGTACTCTATTTTTGGCTTTTGACGGTTCTTTTTATAAAGAATTTCTGCTATTTCTGGATAATCTTTAACATTTTTGTAAAAAAATGGTCTTCCTACTGCATCTCTAAATCCAGATAAAATTATAGCAGATAATAATAGATCTATGTCTATTGTTGGATAATTATCATAAATACAAAGTGCCAACGAGCCTGTTGATGCAACTCTTTCAAGAACTCCATGTTTATAATTTCTTGATTTTTTATCTTTGGCTATTAAAAACTTTTCATAAAGTTTATTGTTTTCAAACATTTCTTTTATTAGTTCTTTGTATTTGGGTTTTCTAATATTACTTTTTATCAGCTCTAACTGGTGAAGTAAAAAATCTAATGCGTACGGACTTTTATCCATTTTCTAATACTGTTTTATTAATTTTTATTTTTGCTTTTTTCTTTAAGCTATCAACGTACATTTGATATACATCGTTGAATTTTTGAGATTTTATGAAAGGAAGAATTGTTCTTTTCGTTTCATCAACCTGAGATTTATCCGGTTCTTTTATTTCAGTTAGTTTAAATATTAAAATTCCATTTTCTGTCGAGATTGGTTTGGATATCTCCCCGACTTTTAAGTTAGCAAGTTTATTTAAATCTTCTCTTTTTATTCCAAATTTGACAACCAATTCTTGAATTGTGTTATCAGAAATAGTTTGTTTTTCTGTTTTATTTTGCTTTAATAGCTGTGTTATATCAGTGGTTTTTTGCATATCTTGTAAAGCTTTTTGTGATAACTCTCTTTCTAATTTTTGTTTAATTTCATTTTTAACCTGTTCGTAAGGTATTGATTTTAAAGATTCTCCATTAAATACCGAAATGTAATACTCGTTTTGTGTTTTAGTGAATGAAACTTTTTTGTCTTTATTTAAGGAATTCACATCTTCCTGAATTTCTTTTGGTAAGTTTTGAATTTCTTGGTTAGAAAAAACATCTCCTTCAAAAACTTTCTCAACTTCTGCCGGGACAGACTGCAAATTTCCACTTTTTGCTTGCGTAAATAGCTGTTTTGCTAACTGCTGTGCTTTATCATCACCTAATTTTTGGATATCTATTTTATAAACTGTTATATTTTTCCCTGTTTGTGCTAAATAATCTTTTTTATGCTCTTCGTAAAACTTTTTTATCATTTCTTCTGTAATTTCTGGAGTATTTGGTTTTATTATAGTAGCTTCACCGCTCACTCTTGTAAGTTGTTTTTTAGTAAAGGTTTCAATCTCTTCATCACTAACATAGATTGTAGACAGTAAAATTGTTTTCAAGTTATTGACCGATAGTTCTTTTCTTAAAATATTTTCAAAAGCATCAGGGGTTAACCCAAAAGAGTTTATAATTTGTAAGTATGTTTGTTTATCAAATTTACCATTGACTTGAAATGCAGAAATTTTTAAAATCTCATTTTTTACCTGCTCTGAAGTTGCTGTTATTCCTTCCTTTTCCGCTTCTTGATATAAAAGTTCTTTTTCTATCAAATCATTTACAACTTCTTTCTTTATTTGGTCTTTTAAATTAGAAATATCAAGATTTTGCATTTGCATATTTCTTGCTGTCATTTCGTATGCATAATTAAATTCATAAAATGGAATTTCTTTACCGTTTACTTCTGCCACACCATTAATTTCTCCACTTAATTTGTAAACAATTATAGCTACTATAGACGTAGCTACAAATGCAAACACTGTTATAAATAAAACAATATTCTTCCATTTAGATTGAGAAATCTTATCAAACAATTTTCAAGCTCCTGCAAAGTTTTATGTTTCTTAAATATTATATACCATACCCTTAGGGTGAGAAATTGAAAATTATTGGATTTTCAACTTACGTTCATAATGAAAAAGAGATAGAGAATTATTCATTGATATTTAAATATGTCGAGTTAGAAATTCATAAAAGCAGGAGATTCTTCGCTAACGCTCAGAATAACGATGCAGATTTTTGGAACAGCCTCAGTGAGAACTTCAAAAAAAAGCATGAAATTTCTCCCATTTGCTAGGATGGCTAAGTAGATTATCCCTCATCTAATGCTTGATAATCAAAATCTGTTTGTTATCTATAAATGGCAACGAATTCCCTTATTCTGAACTTCTTATATTCTGAATTTCTTATTTGGTGTGCTTAATCATTAAAAATCAATCATGGTGATGGTCATGATGTTCATGGTGGTGATGGTCATGACTGCCACAACCAAATTGTGATAAAAGTTCAAAATTCTCTTCTGTAATTAATGGAAGTTGATTTGATTCAAATTTAGCTATCACTTCATCTAAAGTTTGTTTATCATCTTTAGCAAAATAGATTTTCATCCCACAAGCCAAAGCTATATTGTATGCACCTTTTCCCATATGAAGGGTAATTAATTCTTTTATACCAAGGCTGTTTAGAAATCTAACCACTTCACCGCCATTATCTGCTGGATTTTCTACAATTTCAATTTTCTTTGAGTTTTTGTCGTATAATGCAAAAAATTTAACTTTTCCAAATGCTGGAGAAATCTTGATTGGTTGGTTTTCTCGTGGAGCTTTAATAGGGATTGCCACATAACCATTGTATTTTCCTTGGTTTTCTTTGCTTTGGTTTAAGTCTAATGCTATCATTTTTCTCTCCTTCAAAAATAGGTTAATAAATACTAACTTTATTATATTCATACGTCAGGTGAGAAATTCAGTAAAAGTAGGAGATTCTTCGCTTCGCTCAGAATGACATCTTATGTTATCCTTCCTTTAATGTTTATCAATCAGTCTTTCGCTGTCATCCTGAGGACGTAAGTCCGAAGGATCTCCTTTTTAAATTCTATAAAAACCACTAATTTCTCACCCAAGGTATAGGTTAATAAATACTAACTTATTACATCCATTTCTTTTTAAAAATGATTTACGTCATAATTACATTTCAAAGTTAGTAAATGCTTACTTACTAAATAATCCTTCAATTTCAATGATTTTTATCATAGTGTTTTATTGAGAAAAGTTAATAAATATTAACTAACTTATATATTAATAGGAGGTTTTAGCTATGGACTTGTTAGCTTTGTCCAGATTTCAGTTTGCGTTCACAGCCTTCGTGCACTTCATCTTCGTTCCATTAACGCTCGGTTTGTCTGTGTTCATCGCCATCATCAAAACTCTTTATCTAAAAACCAAAAATCCATTGTATGACGAGCTCTCTATGTTCTTGATGAAGCTTTTTGCTATCAACTTTGCCGCGGGTGTAGCAACTGGTTTAACGATGGAATTTGAATTTGGTACTAACTGGTTCCAGTATTCAAAATTTGTGGGTGATATCTTTGGTTCACCATTGGCTATTGAAGGTTTGATGGCATTCTTCTTAGAATCTACATTTATGGGTATTTTCTTATTCGGTAGAGGAAGAATATCGGAAGCTATGCACACATTTTCAGCATGGATGGTAGCTCTTGGTAGCAATCTTTCTGGATTATGGATTTTAATTGCTAACTCTTGGATGCAAACACCTGCTGGTTATAAAATCGTTGAAACTCAACAAGGAATTAGAGCAGAGCTTACAGATTTCTGGGCTGCAGTTTTAAATCACACAACAATAATAAGATTTCTTCACACAGTTAACGGCGGTCAAATTACAGCAGGATTTTTTGTCTTGGGTGTATTGGCATACTTCTTACTCAAAAGAAAACATGTTGAGATGGCAAAATTAGGTATGAAAGCAGCTTTAATCTATACTTCAATAGTATCAGTGTTAGCTATCATATTTGGTGATATTCATGGTTATTATGTAGCAAAATATCAACCATTAAAGCTTGCTATGGCAGAGGGTATTTGGAATACTGAAAAAGGAGCTCCTGTTATACCTATCGGTTGGGTGGATCAAAAAGAACAAAAAACTTATGCACCTATAGCTATTCCAGGTATGGCTTCATTCTTATCATACCATGATTTCAACGCAGAAGTAAAAGGAATTAACGACCTTGTTAAAGAATATCAGCAAAAAGCAAAAGATTATGAATCAAAAGTAGCAGAGTTAGAAAAACAATATGCTGTAAATCCAACTCCAGAGTTAAAGCAACAGTTAGCAGAATACAAAGCATATACAAAGGCTTATAATATTTCTCATGCAGATTTACCAAGTGTTAACGTAGTGTTCCAATCTTTCCACTTTATGATTGGTTTAGGCTTCTTATTTGTGTTTATCTCTCTATGGGGTCTATACTTGCTCAAAAAAGGAACTATTTATCAAAATACAGCATTCTTAAAAACAGTTCTTTACTCAATACCACTTCCATTTATAGCATCAGAGCTTGGTTGGTTTACAGCTGAAGTCGGTCGTCAGCCATGGTTAGTTCAAGGAATGTTAAAAACAGCTGATGGTGTAACTTACTTTAATACTTCTGCTAATGTGTTGTTCTCAGTAATTACATTTATCTTAATTTATACAGGCATTGTTATTGTCTATGTAAAAGCTATGAAAAAATCAGTTCAAGAGTATGCTGAAAAAGACATTGTAGTTGATTATGAAACTGGACCAAGTACTGTTCAAGTAGGAATGTATTCAAAAGATACAAAAGGAGGTGTTTAATATGCTACCAATGGAGCTTTTTACACTTCAAGGCTTATGGTTTGTTTTAGGAGGTATATTTTTGATAGGGTATGCAGTTACCGATGGTTTTGACCTTGGGACAGGCTTTCCTATGATTTTTATGAAAAATGAAGAAGATAGAAACGTTTTATACAACGTAATTGCACCTGTTTGGGATGGTAATGAAGTATGGCTTATAGCCGGTGGAGGTATGCTTTTTGCAGCATTTCCAGCTGTTTATGCTGCTTCTTTTTCCGGCTTCTATATTGCAATTTTATTGGTTCTTTGGGCTTTAATTGGTAGAGCCATTGCATTTGAATACAGAAACAAATCCGAATCTTTAACTTGGAGAAGGACTTTTGATTTTATCTACTGGATTGGCAATGTTCTTCCGGCCATTCTTTTTGGTGTTGCGGTAGGTAATGCAGTTGTAGGCGTTCCTATTGATAAAGATGGTGCATACTTAGGAGATTTTTTCACACTTTTAAGACCTGTACCACTTGCAATGGGACTTGTTGGTTTATTTATGTTTGCAATGCATGGAGCTGCATATTTACTTAGAAAAACAGAAGGCTCAGTTTTTGAAATGGCTAAAAAATATGCTGTTATAAGTGCCTTTGGATACCTGGCTGCAGTTATCTTAACAAACGTATTAGCTTTAATCCAAGCTCCATATTTGTATGAAAACTATTTAAAATATCCAATCTTCTTTATCGTTCCTGCTATAATGTTAATTTCATGGATTGTGTACTTAAAATTTTTAAAATCTGGTAAGTATGAAAAGATGGTTTTTGTATCAAGCGTGTTAAGTGGAGCTACAGTTTTAAACGTTGCTCTTGCATCATTCCCGGTATTTATAAGGTCAACAATCAATCCTGAATATAGCTTAACTGTGTTTAATTCTTCATCTTCAGAATTAACATTAAAAGTTATGTTAATCGTCACAATTATCTTTATGCCATTGGTTATTTACTACACAAGATATGCATATAAAGTTTTTGCTGGAAAAGTAAAAGGAGACACAAGCTACTATCATTAATATCTAAATCCCTGCCAGTTTTAAGCTGGTGGGGGTTCCTCTTGAAATACAAACTATTTCTAAATGATATTGCATATGTCGGATGAGAAATTCAATAAAAGTAGGAGATTCTTCGCCGGCTTCAGAATGATAACTTCACTTTCGTAAGGGCGATTCATGAATCGCCCCCTACTCTTCCGCTTCTCCACTTTATTTTTCATCCTGAGGACTTTAGTCCGAAGGATCTCCTTTTTAAACTCTATAAAAATCACTAATTTCTCACCTGCGTATTATTTTCAGCTATTACATATTTCCGAAAATAAAATAGCTTACACAATCATTCTCTCAAATCTTACTATTATGTTAAAATTCTTTTTAATTATATTCGGAGGTGTATCTATGATTAAGCTACCGATGATAATTGGCGGCAAGGAGGTTTGGAAGGATGAGATTATCGATGTAATTTTTCCTTACAACCAAGAAAAAATAGGTGAGGCTGTAAAGGGTTCTCCTGAAGATGTTTATCAGGCTATAGAAAAAGCTAAAATAGGTCTTGAAAAACTAAAAAAACTTACAGCTTATGAAAAATATAAAATTTTGTTAAAAATAGCCAATCTTTTAGAAAGTAAAAAAGAAGAGTTTGCAAGAACTATAACCTTAGAAACAGGAAAAACTATCCGAGAAGCAAGAATAGAAGTAGATAGGGCTATAAATACAATTACTTTTTCAGCAGAAGAGGCAAAAAGAATTCATGGCGAGTATGTGCATTTTGATGCATCTCCAAACGGTAGAGGAAAGAAAGGATTTTATTACAGAGTCCCGGCCGGAATAGTTTCTGCAATTACTCCTTTTAACTTTCCTGTAAATCTTACTGCACATAAAATAGCACCATCTATTGCAGCAGGTTGTCCGTTTATATTAAAACCAAGTGAAAGAACTCCACTATCTCCAATAATGCTTTGTCAACTTTTCCTTGAAGCAGGTGTTCCGGAAGAGGCTGTTTCTGTTATACCGGGATTTGCAGATGTAGGTCAAGCAATGACTACACATCCAGATGTTAGAGTCGTCTCTTTTACAGGAAGCTTAAAAGTTGGAGAAATAATAGCAAAACAAGCAGGGTTGAAAAAAATAGTAATGGAGCTTGGGTCAAACTCAGCTGTAATTGTTGATAAAACAGCAAATTTAGAAATTGCAGCTAAAAAATCAGTTCTTGGAGGGTTTGCGTTAGCAGGTCAGGTTTGTATATCAGTTCAAAGGGTATTTGTTCATGAAAGTGTAGCTGATGAATTTGAACATCTTTTAAAAGTAGAAGCTTCAAAGTTAAAATATGGAAATCCTTTAGAAGAAGATACAGACGTAGGTCCTGTAATCTCTATAAGTGAAGTTGATAGAATTGAAACTTGGATTAATGAAGCAGTTATGAAAGGCGGTAAAATATCACTTGGAGGAATACAATCAAAAGATAAACCAATAATTCCACCAACAATAGTTTCAGAAGTGCCGGAAGAGTCTAAACTTTTCTATGAAGAAGCCTTTGCTCCTGTTGTTGCAGTAAGAAGGTTTAAAGATATAGATGAAGCTATAAAGCTTGTCAATAAAACAAATTATGGCTTACAAGTTGGAGTGTTTACAAACGACCTAAAAAATGCTTGGAAAGTGATAGAAAATGCAGATGTTGGTGGAGTGATTATAAACGATATTCCAACGTTTAGAGCTGATAATATGCCATATGGTGGAGTTAAAGGAAGCGGTATAGGTAGGGAAGGTCCAAAGTTTGCAATAGAAGATTATACAGAAATAAAGGTTGTAGCTTTTGATTTGGGTTAACTGTTTATTTATTGCACAATAAATATGCAAAATAAAATATGAGTTGCACTTAAAATATGCAATATATTAGAGGTTTGAAAATAGTGATATTCCTCAGATAACGTTTTTAGTTGTTTGTCATCCTGAGGACTTTAGTCCGAAGGATCATATTTTTAAATTTATTAATAATAAATTGCACTGAAAATATGCAATATCTATAGATTTTAAAAATGTTAAAATATTTAAGTATTAGTAAAATCAAGAAATAAAGATTTGGCATGAAATTTTCTTATAATAAAAATGGAGGTATGTTATGAAAAAAATTGAAGCAATTATTAAACCTTTCAAGCTTGATGAAGTTAAAGATGCACTGACGAACATTGGAATCTATGGTATGACTGTTACAGAAGCAAAAGGATTTGGAAGACAAAAAGGTCATACTGAGTTATACAGAGGAGCAGAGTATGTAATAGATTTCCTTCCTAAGTTAAAAATAGAAGTTGTTGTAGATGATGCACAGGTTGAAAAAGTAGTAGAAGCTATAATGCAGGCTGCAAGAACCGGAAGAATTGGAGATGGAAAAATTTTTATAATTCCAATAGAAGATGTAATAAGAATAAGAACAGGAGAAAGAGGTCCAGAAGCAGTTTAATCTAAAAACAATTAATTTTTTATAAAGGAGGTTTTTTAAAATGGCAATGATTCAATGTCAAACACCAGATGATGTGATGCGTGTAATTTCAGAAAAAGGTATTGCCTTTATTGATTTTAAGTTTTCAGACCCATTTGGTCAGTGGCAACATTTAACAATCCCAACTCATGAGTTTGGTCTCCATTCATTTGAAAACGGAATTCCGTTTGATGGTTCATCAATAAGAGGTTGGAAAGGTATTCAAGAATCAGATATGTTATTAATTCCAGACCCAAAAACAGCATTCATCGACCCATTCATAGAAGAACCAACTTTATCTTTAATCTGCGATGTTGTTGACCCAATAACTAAAGAGCCATACTCAAGAGACACAAGACAAATTGCTAAAAAAGCTCTTGAATTTTTGAGATCTTCAGGTATTGGTGATATAGCCTACTTTGGTCCAGAAGCAGAATTCTTTATTTTTGATGATATTAGATTCAGCTCAGGACCTAACCATGCTTACTACCAAGTAGATTCTGAAGAAGCATGGTGGAATACTGCAAGAGAAGAAAACCCAAATCTTGGATATAAAATACCTTATAAAAGAGGATACTTCCCAGTTTCTCCATTGGACAAAACTCATCATATAAGAATGGATATGGTTAAAACACTTGAAGAAGTAGGTATTACAGTAGAAAGAGAACACCATGAAGTAGCAACAGCAGGACAAGGAGAAATCAACTTCAGATTTTCAGATATCATTGGTTCAGGTGATAACATATTAAAATACAAATATGTACTTAGAAACGTTGGATACAGATATGGAAAATTCGTAACATTTATGCCAAAACCATTAGCAGGCGATAATGGTAGCGGTATGCACTGCCACTTCTCAATCTGGAACAACGGACAAAACCTGTTTGCTGGTAATGGATACGGTGGATTATCAGAAATAGCTCTCTATGCTATTGGTGGAATCATTAAACATGCAAAAGCTATTTGTGCATTCTCTAACCCAACTACAAACTCTTACCATAGATTAGTACCTGGATTTGAAGCTCCTGTAAGACTTGCATACTCTGCAAGAAACAGGTCTGCTGCGATCAGAATTCCTGTTGGTGAAGCATCTCCAAAGGCTAAAAGAATTGAAGTAAGATTCCCGGATGCATCTTCTAACCCATACTTAACGTTTACAGCTTTATTGATGGCTGCTATTGATGGTATTGAAAATAAAATCCATCCAGGCGAACCTCTTGATAAAGATATCTACTCATTACCACCAGAAGAGCTTGCAAACGTTCCACAAACTCCAGGATCTCTCCAAGAAGCTATCGATGCATTAAAAGAAGACAACGAGTTTTTACTCAAAGGTGGCGTAATGGATAAAGACTTTATCAATATGTGGATTGAAACAAAACAAGCAGAGCAAGATGCAATCAGATTAGTTCCACATCCAAAAGAATTTGAACTTTACTTTGACGTTTAATTAATTATAATGCCCTCCTAATGGGAGGGTTTTTTGATTTTAAAAGATGTAAGAAAGTTAGAGCGTAAAGGGTATTTTAAAATCTCTTAAACATCATATATTACTTGCCACATTTTTAATTTCTATATTACTCATAATCTTGTTCATCATAAGTCAATATGCCTGTGAGGGTATTCTAAAACTTTTGTAAGCTGTAGAGTGTATATGTAAATATAACTTTACCTTTGCCCGCCATCCTTAAGCAGAAGGCTGAAGGAACCCTTACTTAAGTGTTTTGAAAAGAAAAACAGGAGATTCTTCGCTTACGCTCAGAATGACACCATTGGTAGGTTTTTTGTCATACCGAGTATGAAAGTCCGAGGAATATTGTTTCTTCCTGGTCATCGTATATTAAATATACTAAAAATTTTTTTAAACTATAAGAGAATAAGTTTTATAATAATTATAGACATGGGAGAAAAATGGAAGGACAGATCAAGTGACTGTCATTTGTCTTTTAAGACCGATCAGAATGTTTTAGACTGTCCTTCCTCTACTTCCTAAAACCTGCAGTAAGAACATTAGGCTTTTAAGCCTGTATTTAACCACGATGATAGGTTATCAGGAAGTTCTTTCATGTCAAGTATTTTAAAAAAGGAGGTGCTCATATGAATAACTACAAAATTGTTATAGGAGTTGATGTATCTAAAAACTCATTCACTGCTACAGTTTTGTATGATAACAAGAAAGAAAATTTTGAAGTTAAATCAGACCCGGTAGAGTTTGAAATGAAAATAAAGCCATTTTTGAAGAAGTTTAAGCAGTCAGATATGCTTATCATAATGGAACATGCGGGAGTAAAAACAGATAAAGCTGATTCATACTACAACAGCAGAATATGGAAGAATGTTTTTTGATGGAGAGCTTTATAAACCAAAATCAGATGTAGAAAAAGAAATAGAAGTAAAACTAAAGATATTGGAAGACCTACAAAAACAGCTTACAATGCTAAGAAATCAAAGAGAATCATTAAGTCATGTACCATGAAAAAATTGAAAGAGAACTTGGAATATTATGATGAGATAATCAGAAAAATAGAAAAGAACATAAAAGAACTTGAGAAAGAGATAAAAGAATTGTCTAAGAGAGACTTGTCAATAATTTTGTGTCTGGATTGAAAACTTTTTATTAAACAATTGTAAAATTTCATAAGAGACTCCTTTAAAAGCAGGTATAGGCTTTTTCCATTTTCCATTCTTTAAATTGTCTCTTTGTATAAGCAGATTTATCTCAAGAATGTCCACAGATTGAAAATATCCACCTAAATTTATTCTTACTTTCTCTATCGTACTATTAACACTTTCCACTGTATTTTTTGCTACATAAGTCATCTAATTTTTCTAATCCATCTTCATAATCTAAGCTGTTTTCTTTTATGTTTTTTAATTCTTTGTTAAATACTTGTGAATCTTCTTTATCCATCTGATTTCTAACGTTTCTTTGTAAATGGGCTAAACATAGCTGATGGTCTGTATAAGGAAATAGTGTTTCTATGGCTTTTGTTATCCCAGGAAAATCATCACTTACTATAAGCATTACTCTTTTTAGTCCTCTATCTATTAAATCATTGAATACTTTTATCCAGTCTGCTTTGTTTTCACTACTGAAAAATGTATAAAATCCAAATATATCTTTATTTCCTTGTAAGTCCACTCCAAGAACTACATAGACAGAAGCTTTTCTGATTTTGTTTTTCTCTTTTATATCACAGTGGTATGCATCTATATACAGTACAAATGCATCCGATGGAAGCTCTCTTGTTTTAAAATCATTAAGTCTTTCTATAAGCTCTTTTTTGATTTTATCCATATGTTGTTTTGAGTAGTTTAAGCCCAAGCTTTTTAATGTAGAATCTATCTTGCTTTCTGAGTATCCATTGGATACCAAACTCATAAGAAGGTCTATATAATCTTCATCAACTCTTTTGTAAGGGTCAGGTAATATTTGTGGTCTAAATTTACCCTTTCTATCTCTTGAAACATTTATGTTAAGCTTGAAAGAACCAGTATTTAGGCTTCTTTCATAATATCCATTTGCTTTGTTGTCTTTATCATTTTCAAGGAAGAAATTTCTTTCCTGATTCATAATCAGTTCCACAACAGATTCTAAAAGTTTTCTTATACCTATCTTTTCTTGAGTTGTTATACCGTTTGGGAAAAGTTCTTTTACTAATTCTTCAGTTGATCTGTCTAACACTTTTTCAAAGTATTCTTTTTTATTCATTACTACTCCTCCTTATAATTTTATTTAGACACAACATTATTTTAACTCCCGTCTAAGAAGAATTATCAAGAAGAGTATAAACTTTTAAAAAGTATACCCGGTATAAGTGATAGGACTATAGGAATGATAATATCAGTATATGGAAATTTTGAAAGATTTAAGAGTGTAAAAGATGCATCAAGTTTTATAGGAATCAGTCCGGGTATACATGAAAGTGGAACGAGTGTAAAGAAAAGTGGCTGGATAAAGAAGATGGGAAGTCCATATACAAGGAAGATACTATACATGGCAGCATTATCAGCAATAAGGTTTAACAAATACTGCAGAGAATTATACGAGAGGTTAGTAAGTAAAGGTAAGGCTAAAAAGTTAGCATTAGTAGCTGTAGCACATAAGTTATTAAGGCAAGCATATGGTGTATTAAAAAGCAGAAGACCATTTGATGAAAATTTTTGTACTTGACATTTAACATAGAACATTCTGAGGCTGCAAAGCCGAAGGATCTCTTTTTTAATGTTATTTGTTTGAAAGAAATAATAGAGAAAACAGGAGATTCTTCGCTTCGCTCAGAATGACACCGTTGAGGAGCTTTGTCAGTAAGCAACAAACTGAAAAGTCTCATAGTTTTCTTCATTTTTTTAATTTTCCCAAACTGCTATAACTTATACATTATCTTGATAATATAGTAATTTGGGTTTAATATATTTTCTAATTTTTCTATAATTTATATGTATATAATTATTATGAATAATTTTTGGGGGATTAACATGGCAGAGATAAAAGGTGAGATAAATCAGGAAGTTATTAATACTTTGATAGATCTGACCAAAGCGATCATTGGAGAAAAGGCTGTAGATAATATAGTGAAATCTGTTATGGAGAAAAACAAAGAAAACTGTACTGGAAGAGATATTGTTTTTGCTTTTGCAGATGAAGTTCAAAACATGTTTGGTCAGAAAGGTGGATATGCAATAATTAGACAGCTTGGAAGGGAAGTTGCCAAATCTCTAATGGAAAAGCATCCAAAGGAAGAGTGGGAAGATTTACTTGAAAAATCTTTAAATGCTTTTGGCTTTGCGTATAAAATAGAAAGAAATAGTAATGAAGCTTATATTTGTAATTGTGTATTTTATGAGGGAGCTTTAAAACCAAGAGGACTTGGACCAATTGAGCATTGTGTATGCTGGTGTGGATGGGGATTTATAGAGGCTTTTGTAAGAGGTTTAGAGGAAGGGGTAAAAGGTATTAAGTGGGAAGAAAGAGATTATGAAAATCAAAAATGTAAATTTGTATTTTTGAGATAATACAGTGAGCGAGAAATTCAAAAAATATGAGATTCTTCGCTGGCTGCAGAATAATAAATAAAGCCACTCTTTAACTGATACCTATCATTCAACCTTTTCCCGTTATCCTGAGGACGTAAGTCTGAAGGATCTTTTCTTTTAAAAAGCGAGGAAATAAGAAGTGAAAAGTAAGAGGTAAAAAAGCAGAAAATTCTTTACTTTATTCAGAATGGCTGAACAAAAGGTTAATTATTTTTAGGCTTAGTCAAAATTTTAAATCACCATCACCTCTTACATCTCATATTTCAATTAATTTTCTTTTATAAATTTCTAGTGTATTATATAAAAGCATAGCGACGGTCATTGGACCAACGCCGCCGGGGACTGGAGTAATTGCGTAGGCTTTTTTCTTTACGTTTTCAAAATCTACATCACCAACGATTTTACCATCAACTCTATTGATTCCTACATCAATAACAACAGCACCTTCTTTAACCATATCCTCAGTGATTAATTTCGGCTTTCCTACTGCTACGACTAATATGTCTGCTTTAAGTGTATGAGACTTTAAGTCTTTTGTATTTTTATGGCATATTGTTACAGTTGATTTTTCATCTTTTAAAAATAATAAAGACATTGGTTTTCCTACTATGTTGCTTGCTCCCACAACTACAACATCTTTTCCAAAATGGTCAATATTGTACTCGTGTAAAAGTTTCATTATTCCATAGGGTGTACATGGAAGTATTGCATCATTTCTTCCTGTTGCAAGCTTTCCAACGTTTATTGGGTGAAATCCGTCAACATCTTTGTATGGGTTTATAGCTTCTATTATTTCAAGCGTGTTTATATGAGATGGTAGGGGAAGCTGGACTAAAATTCCATCAACCTCTTCATCTCCGTTTAGGTCTCCAATAAGCTCTAAAAGCTCCGTTTGGGTTATATTTTCAGGTAAGAAAAACGGTTTTGATTTAATTCCTACCGATGCACAATCTTTAATTTTTTTATTTACATAAATCTGACTTGCTGGGTTTTCTCCGACAAGAATCACAGATAAAACAGGTTGTCTATAGCCTTTTTGTGTTAACTGGTCTATTTCTTGTTTTATTTGATTTTTTATCTTCTCTGCTAAGGATTTTCCGTCTAATAAAATCAAGCCTTCTACTCCTTAATGTTTAAAGTGTCTCATGTTTGTAAATATCATAGCAATTCCATGCTCATTACATGCATCTATTACCTCTTGGTCTCTGATTGAACCACCTGGTTGTATAACAGCTTTTATTCCTTCTTTTGCTGCTGTATCAATGCTATCTCTAAATGGGAAAAATGCTTCTGATGCAAGAACGCTTCCTTCTAATGGTAGATTAAATTCTTTTGCTTTTTTGATTGCAGTTTCTAAACTATCTACTCTTGAAGTTTGTCCTACTCCAATGCCAACAGTTCTTTTGTCTTTTGCTATCACAACCGCATTAGATTTTACATGCTTAACAACTTTTAAAGCAAATATTAAATCTTCCAACTCTTTTTCTGTTGGCTGTCTATCTGTAACTACTTTTAACTCTGTATAGAGACCTAAATTTCTGTCTTGGAGTAGATAACCGCCCGAGATTCTTTTTATATCTTTTCCTTCTAATTTTTTATCAAAGTTTTTAACTTTTACAACTCTTAAATTCTTCTTAGTTTTTAATACTTCCAACGCTGAATCTGAAAATGAAGGTGCAACTACAACCTCTAAAAATAATTTTGTAAGTTCTTTTGCTGTATCTTCATCAACTTCTTTATTAAATGCTACAATTCCGCCGAATGCTGATTTTGGGTCTGTTTCAAGGGCAAAGGTGTAAGCCTGTTTTATATTTTCTGCAACTGCAACACCGCAAGGGTTGTTATGCTTCACTATAACGCAGGCTGGTTCTTCAAACTCTTTAACCAAAAGCACAGCAGAATCAACGTCGTAGTAGTTGTTAAAAGACATTTCTTTACCTTGTAATATCTCACTATCTGCAACAGAAATGCCATTTTCAAGTGGGTTTATGTAAAGAGATGCTTTTTGATGTGGATTTTCTCCATATCTTAGCCCGGATTTTAGTCTCATTGGAATGGTTAAACTTTCTGGAAAATCTTCGTTTATTTCAAATTTTTCATTTAAAACTTGTGAAATTATACTGTCATAAAAGGCTGTATGTCTAAATGCTTTTAATGAAAGTTTTTTCTTTGTATTTATGCTTATTTCTCCGTATTCTTTAAGCTCGTTGATTATATCGCTATAATCTTTTGGGTCTGTTATTATGGCAACGTATTTATAATTTTTAGCAGATGCTCTTACCATTGCAGGACCGCCAATGTCTATATTCTCTATAATCTCATCTAAATCAGCACCTTTTTTAACTGTGTTTTCAAATGGATATAAATTTATAGCTACAATATCTATTGGTTTAATATCATTTTCTTGAAGCTGTTTCATATGGTCTTGGTTGTCTCTGATGGCTAAAATTCCGCCATGAATTTTTGGGTGTAGTGTTTTTACTCTACCATCAAGTATTTCTGGAAATCCTGTTATTTGTGAAACTTCTATAACATCTATGCCATTTTCTTTTAAATATTTTGCAGTTCCTGAAGAGGATATAATCTCATATCCAAGATTTTTAAGCTCTTTTGCAAATTCTAATACACCTGTTTTATCAGAAACAGATATCAAAGCTCTTTTCAATTATTTTTCCTCCGGTTTTTTTTCTTCTTGAATAGATTGTCTGATTATGTCTTCCATAATGTTGGCTAAGATTTCGCCTCTTGAGTAGATTGTATGCTCTTTTAATGCTTTTTCTCTTCCTGCCTTTCCTATCTCTTCTCTTTCATCCAGAGCTTCTTCAAGATAATAAGCAATTTTTCCTTCTATTTCTATAAAATCTATTGGATGGTATGTAATTATCTCTTTTTCTGGTTCAAAGAAAGATTTTGAAGCAAGTCTTTCTTCAACAAGTGTTAAAGTTCCTGTTGCGACACTGTCAAACACTGTAAACCCAAGACTTGATGGGATGAATGGTGGTTGACTTAGTAATGATATTTTTGATTTAGAGATAAAATCTATCACATCTTTTTGAGTATAAATTTCTTCAAAAACTACTACATTATCTTTAACTTCTCCGTTTACCGGACCAAGAATGTTAACTTCATAATTTTCTATTGAATCAACTATATTCCATCTTCTTAGATGCATAGCATACAGGCCAATTTCTATAAGAAGATTTGAAAATTCTTCTTCGTTTTCTTGCTGGAACTGTATTAATGCAGATTGAAATTCTGGGCTTAATTGAGATAATAAATATCCCGATGCAAATCTAATTGGCATGTCTGGGTTTCTGTAAATAAGCCTTCCAAGTTCAACAGCAAAGCCAAATAAATTTGGGTCAAATCTTTGTTGCCAATCATTTTCTATAAGGATTGGGTCTGTCAGGGGTCCAACAAATGCCACTTCAAACTCTTTTTCTTTTGGTGGTGGAATTTTAGCTGGATTAGTGCCTGCTGGTATTAATGCAACATTTTTTCCAAGAGTTCTAAGCCATTGAAGATGTTCTATATCAATGGTTGCATAAAGTATTTGATTTGACTGAATAACTGGTTTTAATTTTGTAAAATGGATCAATGGATCATCTATAAACCATGTGATATGAATGTTTCCAAGCAGGTCGCAGAATGGTTGTTTTTGTCCTTCATTTTCTGCATAAATCATACCGTCCAAGTTTATATCAAATGTAAATAATGGCTTAAATTCAACTATTTGATTGATAACTTCTTGTAGATTGTCTGCGTTGATTTCTACAACTTTTGTTTCAAAATTTCTTGCAGAAACAGACTTACTCAATCCATCTATGATATTCTCAACCATATTTTTTGGGTCTGGAGTTTTTAAAAATACAACTCTTGGTTTGGTGATTTTATTTTCTTCCATGTAATACTCCTTTTTTAAGTTTTTTCTTGCCTTCTTCCATCATCCCGAGGACTTTAGTCCAAAGGGTCTCCTTTCTTAAAAAGGAAGGAGATTCTTCGCCGGCTTCAGAATAATAATTTAACTATCCTGATTTTTAATTCCTCACCTATTCAATTTCTAATGATTCACCTACTTTCAGTATCTTATTATTGAGGGCGATTCATGAATCGCCCTTACATCTTTTCTTATTTTTAATTCTCACTTGCTGGTAACTCTTCAATTAGACCTACTTCTCCACTATCTCAACCTTTGCACCTTCCGTATCTACGTCCAAAACAAGATATTTCGCATTTATGCCCGCTTCTGAAAAGGCTGATACCATTGCCTGACCAATTTTGTCAAAATTATCCAAGGCAAGAGCTAACATTGTACTACCTGCACCGCTTAAGGATGCACCAACTGCTCCTGAGTCGTAAGCATACTGTATAACCTTATCAAAGTTTGGAATTAGGCTTTTTCTGTATGGTTGATGCAATCTATCTTCCATTGCTACTTTTAATAAATCAAATCTTTTTTCTTGCAATGCTCTTATAAATAATGATGCTCTTTGAATATTAAATACTGCATCTTTTAATGGTATTTCTTTTGGTAGTACTGACCTTGCAAGCTCTGTTGATAGCTCAAAATCAGGTATTACAACAACTGCTTTTAACTCTTGTGGAAAATCTATTTTACTGTAATATGTTTTATCTTCTGTTTTTAATGCTGTGATAAAGCCACCTTTCCAAGCTGGTAAAAGGTTGTCTGGATGTGGTTCAAATAGATATGCTACTTTAAAAAATTCTTCATCTGTCAGCGGTTTTTTATGGACTGCAAAACCTGTTAAGATGCCTGCAACTATTGCTGTTGCACTACTACCAAGTCCTCTTGCTACTGGTATATTGACAGTCTGTTTTAACTTTGCACCGTGAAATGTCTTTCCTTCTGCTTCACATAAATACTTTACTACTTTTATAAAAAGGTTATTCTCAGGATTTTTCAAAAATTCATTTTCTGGATAAGATTCTATAAATACATCATCTGCTTCTTCTACTTCAAACTCATTGTAAAGTGTTAAAGCAAGACCGAATGTATCAAAGCCTGCACCTAAGTTTGCCGTCGTAGCCGGAACTCTTACTTTGACAATTTTCTTAGTCATTTATTCTTCCTTCTAAAATATCAACATACTCTTTGATGCCTCTTTGTATGCTATATCTTGGCACAAATCCAAGCTCTTCTTTAATCTTAGTCATATCTGCTTGGGTGTACTCTTGATAAAAATCGTAAGGACAGTCAAAATATTCTGGCTCTAAATTTGTTCCAAGTGCTTGATTTAAATATTTAATTACATCGTTAAAAGATGTTGCCTCTCCACTTCCGACGTTATAAACAGTAGATTTTGGAGCTTTTGCTGCTAAAATAGTAGCATCTACTGCATCTTTAACATATACAAAGTCTCTTTTTTGTTCACCCCATTTGAAAATTCTTGGTCTGTTTCCTTGTTTCATCTGTAAATAAAGCTGATAAATCATGCTTGCAAACTTTCCTTTGTGGGCTTCCCTTGGACCATAAACGTTAAAGTATCTAACGCCTACGATTTTTAGTCCTGTTTTATCGCTAAACTCTTGTGCAAGGTTATCCATGATGTATTTAGAAAAAGCGTACACATTTTCAGGAGATTTTTCTCTATCCTCCTTTAATGGTACATGCTCCTTTACATTTCCATACACAGAAGCAGATGATGCATACACTACAATGCATTCATTATCGTAAGCAAACTCTAATATATTCTTAAAACCGTCAACATTTCTTCTCATCATATACTCTTGGTCAGTTACTGTTGTATCTGTGATAGATGCAAGATGAAAAATTACATCTGGCTTAAAATCTTCCACCTTAAAAAAAAGCTCATCTGTTGATACATCACAGGAATAAACTATTCCTTTAAAACCTTTTAAATTTTTAAAATTAGCACTTGAAAAATCATCTAAAACTAAGATTTTGCTGTTTGGATAATCTTTTTGTAGTTTTAAAGCAAGGTTAGAGCCAATAAATCCTGCACCACCTGTAATAAGTATGTTTTGATACATTCGATTACACCTCAATGTAAAAGAGTTCTTGTCCGTATTCTACGGGCTGACCATTTTCAACTAAAATTTTAGCAACTCTACCATCTACATCAGACTCTATTTCATTCATAACTTTTAAAGCTTCTATGATACATAAAATCTGACCTTTTGATACCATATCTCCTTCTTCAACAAACGGAGGAGCTCCTGGAGATGGAGACCTGTAAAATGTTCCAACAAGTGGCGATTTTATAACATGATATTTTTGTTTTTGTTCTTCTTTAATTTCAGATTTTTTAACTTCTTCTTTCACTTCTACAACTGGATTAGCTGGAATGTTAACAATCTGAGAAGCAGGAGATTGAGATATAACTTCTTTTGGTCCTAAATACTGCTTGATATAAACACTGTATTCTTCTGTAGAAAGCTCTATTTCTTCAATCTTAGTGTCTTTAATTTTTTCAATTAATTGAAAAATAAATTCTTTATCCATGATTCCTCCAATCTTCTAAAGCGAAGAAGGTAAAAGTTTATTTATTTACTCTTTCTATGTACGTTCCTTTTTCTGTATCTACTTTAATTCTATCTCCAACGTTTATAAATAATGGCACTTGAACTGTTGCACCTGTTTCTATTTTCGCAGGTTTTAATGTGTTAGTAGCTGTATCACCTTTAAATCCTGGCTCTGTTTCTATTACTTCATAAACTTCATGCTTTGGAAGTTCTATGCCGATTGGGTTTCCTCTATCTAAAAATACAACTACCTGCATTCCTTCTTTTAAAAACTGTGCTTCATGCTCCATAGCTTCAGCAGGAACAGCAAACGTTTCATATGTGTTTGTATCTAAGAAATAGTAGTAGGTACCATCTGTGTAAGAGTAGTTCATAAATCTTTGCTCAAAGTCCGCAAGCTCAATTGAGTCGGAAGATTTAAAAGTAAATTCTGTAACGTTTCCTGTTCTCATGTTTTTTGCTTTCACTCTAACAAATGCTTGACCTTTACCTGGTTTTACGTGTTCATAGCTAACTACTTTATAAGGTTGATTATCAACTAAGATAAACTGGTCTCTTGCTATTCTGTTGATATCAATTTTAACGCCCATTAAATCCTCCATATAAAAATTTTTTAAAATATTATTATAACATGTAGCCAAAAAGTGAGATTTAGATGTAAAAATTTTTAAAGATTTATAAATCGTAATATAATAATTTCACAAAACCTTGTAAAAAATTTTCGGAGTTTTATATGGATTTGTTTGGAATAGATAAGTCTTTGAAGGAAATATTATATAAGTTAGTGGATGAGAGAACAGAACAAAAGAGATTAAAGATAAAGATAAAGCTGATAAAACTGCTGAGGTCATATTAAATTTGAGAGAAGATTTATCAAACACAAGAAGTCAATTATCAAATGAAATATTAAAAGTATGGAATAGATTGACCGACACAAAAAATGAGCTTACATTTGAAATAGTAAAGCTAAGAGAAGATTTATTAAAGAATAGAGAAGAAATTTCGTTAGCAAGAGAGGAAGTATCAAAAGAGTTTTCGCAAGTAAGAAATGAAGTCTATCAAAAAGACTTGATTAAAAACTTTGAAAGTAAAATTGGAAGCAATGAGGATATTCTGCTGCAAAAAAGATTAAACATAATTATGTTAGACAAATTAGAATCAATCGTATCAGAGATTAAGGAAATTAGGGAAAAAGTGGATAAACAAAATGAAGCCGGTATCGTGAAATAGAAGACAGTAAACAATGAAAGAAGATTTATTGTTAGCATTTATTTTGATATACAAAAATCCAGAGCTTTTTGAAGAGGTCATTGAATTTCAGAGGGATTTAAATCAACACATAGATAATAAACTAAAAATAGATACAAAAATAGCCTGTGAAAAAGGATGTAGTTATTGTTGTTATGGCTGGGAAGTTAAACTAACTTTTTCAGAATTGTTGGATTTTATAAAATCTTTAAACAATTTATCAGATGATGAAAAAATCAAAACAGCTAAAAGATTGGAAGATTATAAAAGACTTAAAGATATAACTAACCAACCATGCCCATTTTTAGACAACAATCTTTGTGTAGTATATCTATCAAGACCTTTTGTATGTAGAACTTTTTCATCTTACGATAAAAATCTTTGCAAAACAAAAACACCCTTTGAATTTCCGCCGATTCTTGATCAAATCATCGAAGATATTAAAGAAAAGATAAATATTCTCTCAGATGAATTTATTTCGCTTTTTAACACAAAAACATCTATAAAAAATATTAGTTTTAATCACAAAGATAACAACTTTTTTGTAAATTTATTTGATACCTTTATTCTTACGTCTGAAAATGGAAACTTAAAACTAAAACCTCACAAGCTTGCTGAAAAGTTTATCTCTAAAATATGATATTCTATTATATGCAAAATCCTTGAGAGGTATCATCTCGTGATGAAAAAAATTCTTGCAGTACTCATTTTAGCTTTTTCTGTAAACGCTGAAGAATGTAAGCCAAATCTAAGTGTATCTAAGGTTGAAGGTATTGCAAGTCCATACGTTGGAACTATACATTCTGTAAAATTAAGCAAATCAAGAAAAGGTGAGTGTTATTTTAAAGTTTACGGAGATAAAGGATACGCAACTATTGACGCAAATAATGGAGAACTTTTGAAATTTACAAAAAAGAGAGATAATTAATGGAAATAGGAATTTCAGGCTATCAGTGGATAGATTTATCAAAAACAAACCCAGCACCGGACTTTTTAGTAAAAAAGTATGGAGAAATATTTGCACAGGTTTTATACAATAGGAGAGATCTATTTGATAAAGATTTTTCTCAAGATTACATCTTTCCAGAATTAAAAAATCTTGTAAATCCTTCTTACTTTCACAGCCTTGAAGAGGCAGCTATAAAACTTGCAGAGCATATCAAAAGAAAAACCCCAATCGTTGTATATGGAGATTATGATGCAGACGGTATTACAAGCACATCATTACTTATAAACTTTTTCAAAGATTTGGGCGTAAATGCAAAATACTATATTCCAAGCAGATTTTCTGAAGGCTATGGACTAAATAAAGAAGCTATTAAAAAGCTGTCCGAGCATGGTAAGGTATTAATCGTATGTGATAGTGGAACCAATGCTTTTGATGAACTCTTTTATGCAAAAAGCTTAGGGCTTGAAGTGTTTGTTTTAGACCATCACGAACCTTCCTATCTTTGGCAAAACTACACACCACCATTTTTAAGTGAAAAAATAAATATCATAAATCCAAAATTTTATTCAGATGAACAAATAAATCCACTTTTTAAACATTTAGCAACGGTAGGAATAGCATTTTACTTAATAGCGATTACAAGAAGACTTTTAAATATTGATATAAAGCTTAGAGATTATTTAGATATTGTGGCAATTGGAACTGTAGCAGACGTTGTTCCTATGTCTTTTATAAATAGAGTTATGGTAAAAATCGGTCTTGAAGAGTTAAACAAGCAAAAAAGAGCTGGAATTAAAGAGCTTTTAAACGTTGCACGAGTAAAAAAAGAGTTAACATCTCAGGATATAGGCTTTATAATTGGACCAAGGATTAATGCATCGGGAAGATTGGCAGATGCGAGAAATTCTGTAAAGCTTTTAGTCACAAGAGACCAATCAAGAGCAAATGTATTGGCAATAGAGCTTGAAAATCTAAATAAAAAAAGACAAAAACTTACAGACAATGTAATATCTGAAGCAGAAAAAGAACTGCTGAAGCAAGATTTAAAAAATGTGATAGTAATAGGAAAGGAAGGTTGGCATAGTGGAGTAGTTGGAATAGCGGCAGGAAGATTAACAGAAAAGTATAAATTACCTTCTGTGATTTTATCTGTAAACAACGGAAAAGCAGTAGGTTCAGCAAGAAGCGTTTCAAAAGTAAATATATATAAAGCCTTGGATAAATGTAGAGATTTATTTGATAAATTTGGTGGACATTCAATGGCAGCAGGAATGTCTTTAAAAACAAATTTGATACCAGAATTAAAAGAAAGATTAAACCAAGCAGTTGAAGAGGTTGCAGAAGAAAAACCATGGGCAGTTAAAGAGATAGACATGGAAGTTGAACTATCCTATTGGACTACTGAAAAAGTTAAAGAAATTTATAACTTACAACCATTTGGAGAGAAAAACCCCATACCGAAATTCTTAGCAAGAAATTTAAAGATTGAGTTCTTTACAAATCCGGCTAAGAATTTGCTAATTCTAAACTTAAAAGATGAAAATAAAAATATCTATAATGCCAAAAGTTGGAAAGCTAAGGAATTATTGGATAAATTAAGCGTTGGTATGATAATAGATATCGTCTATACTCCAGAGATTAATTATTATAAAGGTTTTGAAAATTTAGATTTTGTGGTAGATGATTTAAAGATTGTTAAGTAAATTTTTACACTGTATAAGTTAAAAGAAGTAGAGAGAGTGTTGTAAAAATTTTTGTAGGTTTACTTTTTGTGCCATTCTGAGGAGTTTAGTCCGACGGATCTCTTCTTTTAAAAAACAAGAAAGTAAAGGCAATTAATGAATTGCCCGTACATTGAATAAGTGAGAGTTAAAAGGATGGAGATTATTCGTCGGTTGCAGAATGATGATGTGGATTTTTTGGAACAGTTTCGAAGAAGTAGGGAACATGTATAATACATTTTTAATAAAGAATTATTGAGATTCTTTGCTGTAGCTTTGGAAGAATGATATTTTATTAATTTTCTCTGTTATCCTGAGACTTCAAAACTAAAGGATCTTCTTTTTTAATTTTCTCAAATTGGTATGACTTTTACACAAATCAAGTGATGAGTTATATGTGATATGGAAAAAACTTTAAAATACTTTTCACTTAAAAATAAAACACTGTTTGATTTTCTATTTAAAACTATGTTATAATTAAAATCATAATTACCGCCTGCTGGGGTGTTTTTTATTTTGGCGGAATACAAATATCCCAGCCTGTAGCAAAAAAAGCTACAGATGGAAGGTTAGAAATGGCACAAAGGGGAATTAGAGAATACGATGGTAAAAGAATCATCGCGCAAAACTGGAAGGATTACTTTGGTGATGCTTTTAATTATGAGTTTAAATCTGTTCTCGTTACACCAGAAACAGATTTCGACAAACTTCCAGAGCAATATCCATGGTTAAAAGAAACTCCATTAGTAGCAAAGCCGGATATGCTATTTGGTAAGAGAGGAAAGCTTGGATTAGTCCTTTACAAAATTGAAAAACCAGGTGATGTTAAATACGAAGATGCGGTTAAATGGATAAAACAAAAAATGCAAGAAGAAGTGGAAATTAATGGAGTTAAAGGACATTTAACACACTTTTTAATAGAGCCATTTGTTCCACATAAACCGGAGGAAGAGTACTATGTCTCATTCTCAATGGGCGACGATTACGATACTGTTTACATGTCCGCTTTTGGTGGTATAGATGTAGAAGAAAACTGGGATAAAGTAGTAGAAGTTCACATCCCACCAACAGCTTCTGACGAAGAGATTGAAAAACTAATAAAAGCTAATGTTCCAAAAGAGATTAAAGATAGAGAAAAATATGGAGATTTTGTTGTTAGAGCTTATAAAATGTTTAGAGATTTGCACTTTGTATATTTTGAAATAAACCCACTCGTAATGGTTGACAATAACGTTTACTTATTAGACTTTGTTGGAAAGGTTGATGATACAGCCGGTTTTGTTGTTGGTAAAAAATGGGGAGAATTAGAGTTTCCATCAGGATTTGGAAGAGATTTAACACCGGAAGAAAAATACATTAAAGAATTGGATGAGAAGTCTGGCTCATCATTAAAATTAACAATACTTAATCCAGAAGGTAGAATTTGGACTCTTGTTGCCGGTGGTGGTGCTTCTGTTGTATATGCAGATACGGTTGCAGATATGGGATATGTAAATGATCTTGCAAACTACGGTGAATACTCAGGAAATCCAACAAGAACAGAAACAAGAGAGTATGTTAAAACAGTCCTTGACTTAATGACAAGAAGCAAACATCCTTCCGGAAAGCCAAAAATACTTTTGATCGGTGGAGCAATTGCTAACTTTACTGACGTAGCTAAAACATTTGACGGAATAATTGATGCATTTAAAGAATACGCTGATAAAATGAGACAAGTAGGTGTAAGAATATATGTCAGAAGAGGTGGACCAAACTATGAAGTTGGATTGAAAAGAATAAAGCAAGCTGCAGAAGAGCTTGGACTACCGATTGAAGTTTATGGACCAGAATTACACATGACAGATATAGTTAGAAAAGCTTTAGAAGAAGAAAAAGCTGCATAAAATAAGGAGGATATAAGATGAGCAAACCAGAATATTTATTATTTGACAAAAATACAAAAGCAATTTTCTGGAACTTAAACACAAGTGCAATTCAAAGAATGTTAGATTATGATTATGTAGTAGGAAGGTCTCCAAGTATTGCTGCAATCGTTGCACCAACTTCTGAAAGAAGCTTTGAAAAATTTTTCTATGGAACAAAAGAAATAATAATTCCTATTTATAAATCTACAAAAGATGCTGCAAAATTTCACCCAGAAGCTGATGTGCTTTTAAACTTTGCATCTTTCAGAACAGCATATCTAGTAACATTAGAAGCCTTTGAAATTCCACAAATCAGAACCATAGTTATCACTGCTGAAGGTATTCCTGAAAGATATGCAAGAGATATGAGAATTAAAGCAAAACAACTTGGAAAATGGATAATCGGACCTGCAACAGTTGGTGGTATTGTACCGGGAGCTTTTAGAATAGCAAATACTGGTGGAACAATTGAAAATATCATTGCTTCTAAACTTCACAGACCTGGTTCTGTTGGGTTAGTCACAAGGTCCGGTGGATTATTTAATGAGCTTTCTAACATAATCGCAAGAAATGCCGATGGTGTTGCAGAAGGTATAGCGATAGGTGGTGATAGATTCCCGGGTTCGGATTTCTTGGACCACATGTTAAGATTTGAAAAAAATCCACAAGTTAAGTTTATGATTTTACTTGGTGAAGTTGGTGGAGAAGCGGAGTATAAAGTTGTAGAAGCTGTAAAAAATGGCTTAATCACTAAACCAGTCATTGGTTGGTGTATTGGTACAATTTCTAAATTCTTTGGTGGAGAAGTTCAGTTTGGACATGCCGGCGCAAAAGCAGGGACAGATAGAGAGACAGCAGATGCTAAAAATAGGGCAATGAAAGAGGTTGGTATTCATGTTCCAAACAACTTTAACGAGCTTCCTCATGTAATAAAAGGTATTTATGAAATGCTAAGAGGTGAGGGTAAAATTCAGCCTATCGTTGAGCCAGAAGTTCCACCTATTCCAGAGGACTTATCTAAAGCAATAAGAGAAGGAAAAGTAAGAAAACCAACAAACTTTATCTGTACAATCTCTGATGATAGAGGAGAAGAAGCTACATATTGCGGCGTTCCTATAAGTGAAGTTATTGAAAAAAATCTATCAATCGCAGATGTTATAGGATTGCTTTGGTTTAAACAAAAATTCCCAGATTGGGCATCTAAATTTATAGATATGGTTATCAGAGTTGTTGCAGACCACGGACCAGCAGTTGCAGGTGCTCATAATGTTAAAGTTACAGCAAGAGCCGGAAAGGATTTAATGTCTGCTCTTACTACTGGTATTCTTGCAATTGGTCCAAGATTTGGTGGTGCGATTGATGGGGCAGCTAAATACTTTAAAATGGCATATGAGAAAAATATGTCTCCAAATGAATTTGTTGAATATATGAAAAATGTTGAGAAAATACCAATTCCTGGTATTGGACATAGAATTAAATCAACCAAAAACCCGGATAAAAGAGTTGAACTACTTAAGGACTTCGCAAGAAGAAACTTTCCTAAGGTTGAACTTTTAGATTATGCTTTAGAAGTAGAAAAAGTTACAACTTCTAAGAAAGAAAACTTAATCTTAAACGTTGATGGAACCATTGGAGTTTTACTTGTTGACCTGTTTAAGCAAATAGGCTACTCAAACGAAGATATAGACAAATTAATTGAAGCTGGCGCATTTAACTCATTTTTCGTTCTTGGAAGGTCTATCGGATTTATCGGTCATTACTTAGATGAAAAACGTTTAGATATGCCATTATACAGACATCCAACAGACGATATACTCTACGACGTTAAAAGACCAGAAGGTATATAACATATAAATCTCTGGGGCAGGATTAATCCTGCCCTGTCTTGTTTAAATTCAGATTAAAAGTATAAAACTGTTTTAAAATTTTTGTAAGTTTACATTTACCAGTCATCGTGAGGACTTTAGTGCGAAGTTAGAATTTGGAAGTCGTTCCAAAAACCAACATCGTCGTCATTCTGAGCGAAGCGAAGAATCTCCACCTTTACCTCTCATTTTCTCACTTACTTACCTTCTCGCCTTATTTAAAAGAGGAGATCCTCTGGCTTGCAAGCCTCAGGATGATACAGAAAGGTAAGCTTACGAGAATTTTGAGACACTCTTGTTAGAATTTGAGACAATCTTTGTTAAAGTCTTAGATAATTCTTTTGCTTTTCTTCTGATGATTTCATTAGCTTAGGTGGATTATTTTATGCAATTGTTAATTTTGAAATTATTAAAAAAAATGGAGACCGTTTAGGTCTCCGTGTCATTTATAGTTAATTTAAGCCGAGTTTTTTCTCTATTTCGTAGATTGCTTTCGTTGTTTTGATAATAGAGTCGGGATTAATTGAAATTGTATCTATTCCTTGTTCTACTAAGAACTGTGCAAAGTCTGGGAAGTCAGAAGGACCTTGACCGCAGATTCCGATTTTCTTTCCTTTTTCTTTTGCTGTTTTAATTACTTGAGAAATCATTCTTTTTACAGCTTCATTCCTTTCATCGTATAAGTGTGCAACAAGTGAAGAGTCTCTATCTAATCCAAGTGTGAGTTGTGTTAAGTCGTTTGAACCGATAGAAAATCCATCAAAGTATTCAGCAAACTGGTCAGCCAAGATTACGTTTGATGGTAATTCACACATTACATAAACTTGTAATCCGTTTTCACCTTTTTTAAGTCCGTACTCTTCCATGACTTCTAAAACTTTCTTAGCTTCTTCCGGTGTTCTACAGAATGGAACCATTACGATGACGTTTTTAAGACCCATTTTGTTTCTTACTCTTAAAATTGCTTTACATTCAAGTCCAAATGCCGGTTTGAAAAATTCGGAATAATATCTTGAAGCTCCTCTGAATCCAATCATTGGGTTTTCTTCTTCTGGTTCAAAGTATTTTCCACCTATAAGGTTTGCATATTCGTTTGATTTAAAGTCAGAGAACCTAACAATAACCGGCTTAGGATAGAAAGCAGCAGCAATCTTAGCTATACCATAGGAAAGTTTTTTAACATAGTACTCTTCTTTGTTTTCATATCCAAATGTTTTATCTTCAATAATTTCAGCTAATTCCGGGTCTTTCTGCTTGATTTCATCAAATTTTATTAAAGCTAATGGGTGGATTGAGATGTAGTTATTGATAATAAACTCTTCTCTTGCAAGACCAACGCCTGCGTTTGGCAAGAATGAAAGGTCAAACGCTCCTTCCGGTGATGCCACGTTCATCATTATCGGAGTCTTAGTTTTTGGTAAATCTTTTAAGTCAAACTCTTCTACTTCAAACTCTATTTTTCCTTCGTATACATAGCCTCTTTCACCTTCTGCACAAGAAACAGTAACTTCTCTTCCGTTTTCAAGTACTTCTGTTGCATTTCCTGTTCCAACTACTGCCGGAACGCCAAGCTCTCTCGCTACAATTGCTGCGTGGCAAGTTCTTCCGCCTTTATTTGTTACTATTGCAGCCGCTTTTTTCATGATTGGTTCCCAGTCCGGGTCTGTCATATCTGTAACAAGAACCTCTCCTGCTTGAAACTCTTTTGCATCTTCTAAATCATGTAATATTCTTACTTTTCCAAAGGCTACTTTATCACCTACCGCTATACCTTCTAAGATTCTTTTCTTAATTCTTTCCTCGTAGGGTTCTGTTATTTTATATGTGATTATCTTAGAATGGTCTTTTCTTGAATGGATTGTCTCCGGTCTTGCCTGAACTACAAACAACTCATTTAACTCTCCATCTTTTGCCCATTCTACGTCCATAGGTGTCCATTTTCCATATTTGTTTGTATAGTACTCTTCTATTGACGTTACCCATTTTGCAAGCTTTAAAACTTCATGGTCTTCAAGGCAGAATTTAGCCTGTTCTTCTTTAGAAACTGCTACAATTTTTGTTCTTTCATCTGGGTCTGTTCCATAAACCATTTTGTGTGTCTTTCTTCCAAGTTTTTTCTCTATAATTGCTTCGTATCCCTCTTTTAGAGTTGGTTTAAATACTAAGAATTCGTCCGGAGTAACTGCACCTTGTACTACCATCTCACCAAGTCCGTAAGATGCATTTATTAAAACTACATCTTTAAATCCACTGTCAGAGTCTATGGAGAATGAAACACCGGATGCTGCAAGGTCAGACCTAACCATCTTTTGTACGCCTACAGCAAGCCCTATTGCAAAATGGTCAAATTTAAATGCCTCTCTGTAAGAAATAGCTCTATCTGTAAATAAAGAAGCAAAACAGCTTCTTATAGCTGATAGTAATGTCTCATCGCCTTTGATATTTAAGTATGTATCTTGCTGACCCGCAAAGGATGCATTTGGTAAGTCTTCAGCAGTAGAAGAAGACCTTACAGCAACGTCAACTCTAAACTGACCATACATTTTGCTTAATTCTTCATACGCTTTTAGTATCTCATTTTTTAAATCTTCCGGAAAACGTCCACCTTTAATTAGTTCTCTTATTGTTAAACCTCTTCTTGATAAGTCTTCAATGTTATTTGGGTCTAAACCTGCTAAAATTTCACGAATTTTGTCTCTTAGATTGTTGTAATCAATAAAGTAATGATAAGCTTTAGATGTTACAACAAACCCCATTGGAATTTTTACACCGATAGATGAAAGTCCTTTTATCATCTCACCAAGAGATGCATTTTTACCACCTACTAACTCTATGTCCTCCATACCCACTTCGTTAAGCCACATTACAAGCTTTTCAGCCATATTGATTAACCTCCAATTAATTTTGTAAAATCTGCTATATTTCTAAATAAATCGTTGATTTCTTTCAGCAGACTTAGTCTGTTATTTTTAAGTTTTTCATCTTCTACCATTATCATAACATTGTCAAAAAATCTGTCTATGTATGGCTTTAATTCAAGCAATAATCCTAAGGCTTTATCGTAATCTTTGTTTTCAATAAACCGTTTAAATTTATCTTTAATTTCTATAAATTTTTTGTAAAGTTCTTTTTCTGGCTGTGATACTAATAAGTTTACATCAACGTTTGAAAATTTAAAATCTTCTGGAATGATATTTCCAACTCTTTTAAATACCATTATCACGTTTTCATAGTCCGGTAGGTTTCTTAGCTGTGATAATGCCTTTACTTTTAGATAATTTCTGTATATATTTCCATCTTTTAGAGATAGTACAGCATTTATGATGTCAGTCTTGTAGCCTTTTGACTGAAGATAGCTTTCTAATCTTGACAGTATAAAATCTAAAATACTTTCATCATCTATGACTTTCCTTAAATCTAAATCTATCTCTTTCTCAACTAAAAGCCTTACTATTCCTATTGCGTTTCTTCTTATTCCAAATGGGTCGGCTGATGGTTTTGGAAGCTCTCCAATTTTTATGAAAGAAATTACAGTATCAAGTTTGTCTGCTAATGCAAGAAGCGTTCCAAGGTTTGTTTCTGGAATGTTGTCTTCTGCTGTTTTTGGAAGGTAGTGCTCATAGATTGATTTTGATATTTCTTCCTCTTCTCCTTGTTTTTGGCTGTAATACATTCCCATTATGCCTTGTAGCTCGTCAAACTCTTTTACCATTTCTGTAAGTAAATCAGCCTTAGAAAGCATAACTGCTCTTTTTATTTTTTCAGCATCTTTGTATCCGGTTAAATCAGCTAATTTTAAAGCAAGTTCTAAGTTTCTCAATACTTTGTCATACATAGAGCCAAGCTTTTCATGGAACTGAATACCTTTAAGCTTTTCTATATTATCATCAAGTTTTTTCTTTAAGTCTTCTTTGTAGAAGAATAAAGCATCTTCTAATCTTGCTCTTAAAACTTTTTCATAGCCATTTTTTACTATATCCCTATCTTTTACTGCATTGTTTGAAAAAGCAAGGAATTTTGGAATTAGCTTTCCATCTTTTTCAAAGTTTAGATATCTTTGGTGGTGCTTGCAAACTGTAATGATAACTTCTTTTGGAAGTGTAAGATATTCAGGTGAAAAATCTCCTACTATGCCAACCGGGAACTCTGTTAAACATGTTATTTCATCGATAAGCTCATCATCTTCTATAATGCTTGCGTTTAACTGTCTTGCAAAGCCTTCGTACTGGGTTTTAATTGAGTGTTTTCTGTCTTCAAAGTTTGCTATTATGTATCCAAGCTTTGTGATTTCTTCATAGTCATTTGCATGGTTTATATCTTTTCTTTCTCCTCTTCCAATTGGCTTTGTCATAAATCTGTGAAGATGTGTAAACCTATCTGTTTTTACTGATGCAACTTCAAATTCTATAACTTTATCATCTAGCAAAGACACTATCCATCTTATTGGTCTTGGAAATCTATAATCTGAGTTGTTCCATTTCATAGATTTAAGCTGTGGAAATTGATTAAACAGCTGTGGGATTTTGTGTTTGATAAATAATTCTAAGCTTTCTCCTTCTTTTTCTATGGTGGCTCCTAAGTACTCGCCTTTTTCTGTTGTGATTTTTTCAAGCTTTTCAAGCGGTATATTGTTTTTTTCTGCAAAAGATAATGCTGCTTTTGTAAATTTACCTTCGCTGTCAACGGCTACCTTGTATGGAGGTCCAATTAATGTAATTTTTTGATTATCTTGCTTTTTTTTGAGATTTTTTATTAAGACTGCTAATCTTCTTGGCGTTGCGTATATTTTTATGTTTTCTGGAGAATTGTAAATAAAAAAGTCTTTAAATGTCTGGTGTGCGTATTCTTTTAAAAATTCTTTGTACGTTAATATAGCTTTTGGTGGAAGCTCTTCGCACCCTATTTCAAGTAGATAAGACTTCATCATCTCTCCTTTTTATTAACGGATATCCAAGCTCTTCTCTGTGTTTTACAAATGCTTTTGCACATTCTCTTGCAAGATTTCTTACTCTCGCAATATATCTTGCCCTCTCGTTAACAGATAATGCACCTCTTGCATCAAGCAAGTTAAATGTATGTGAACATTTTAAAGCATAATCATAAGCCGGGATAGGTAGGTTTAAAGATATAAGTTTATATCCTTCCTGTTCATACATATCAAAGGTTTTAATAAGAAAATCTACATCTACAACTTCAAAGTTGTGAATAGACCATTGTCTTTCTGCTTCTTTATAGATATCTCCGTATGTTAAACCTTCTGCCCAAACTATGTCATAAACACTATCTTTGCCTTGTAAATAGGTTGCTATTCTTTCAAGTCCGTAGGTAATTTCTACGCTAATTTCTGGTAAATCTAAGCTTCCTGCTTGCTGGAAGTATGTGAATTGAGTTATTTCCATACCATCAAGCCAAACTTCCCAACCAAGCCCCCAAGCTCCAAGTGTCGGACTTTCCCAATCATCTTCAACAAATCTAATATCATGCATTGTAAGGTCTATACCAAGAGCTTGCAAACTTTCAAGGTATAACTCATGTGGATTTTCCGGCGTTGGTTTTAGTATTACTTGAAATTGATAGTAATGTTGAAGTCTGTTTGGATTTTCTCCGTATCTTCCGTCTTTTGGTCTTCTTGATGGTTCAACGTAGCAAACATTCCAAGGCTCAGGTCCAAGAACTCTTAAAAAGGTTGCCGGATTCATCGTTCCAGCACCAACTTCTATGTCATAAGGCTGCCATAAAATACAGCCTTTTTCTACCCAGAATTTTTGGAGAGTCATAATTATATCTTGAAATGTCATTTAGTATCTCCATTTTGATAATTAAGGTTAAAATATTTTAACATAGTTTAATGATGAGAGGATGTTCTAAAATTTAAATAACCTTTTGATCGGTCATTCTGAGCGAAGCGAAGAATCTCCGTCCTTTTACCTCTCACTTACTCACTTTTTCACCTTTTAAAAAGAGGAGATCCTTCGGACTAAAGTCCTCAGGATGACAGCCAAAGGTGAAGTTTTCATATACATTCTACGACATTAAAAAATTTTAGAACATACTCTTATTGGTAGTAAGTGAGAAGTGAGTTGAGATGAAAGTTTCAAGATTTAAAAGTCTTTTTATCTTTATGCGAGGGTGTTCCAAATTTCAACTAAGTCCAAAAATTAATTAACCTTTTATCTGTCATTCTGAACGAAGTAAAGAATCTCCATCCTTTTACCTCTCACTTATTCGCTTACTCACTTTCTCACCTCTTCTAAAAGATGAGATCTTTCGGACTATAGTCTTTTCCTTATGCTGTAAAACATAAAAATAAACTCTTAATTTCTTTAAAATAATCAAATATTCTATCATGGAGGTTTGTTTGAAACTTATAGAAACAGAGCTTTATTTTTACTTTGATACAAATCCAGATGTTAAATTTGGATACGTTTTTAAAGAAGGATTGGCAAAAGGTGAATCTGATTTTTTTGTTGCATCAAAAGAAATAGTCAAAGACAAACCAGACTGTCTTAAACATTTAAAAAATCTTAAATGGCAGATATTTAACAAAGCTTTAAATCCAGTATCAGATAGTTTTGATTGGATATACACAAAAGGAATTGTTAAAAATCAATCTCCTTATTATTTGGCTTTAAAAGATGGAATGGAAGCTCTATACACATTAGAAGGTAAAAAGACAGATGATTTTGAAAAGATAAGAGATAGAGGAGCTTTGACAGGAGAAAGTAAATACTTTTGGGGCAAGAAGAACGGCAAATATGCAATCTATGATGTAGAGACAGGAGAAAAGCTTACAGAAGATTTTAAATCATCGGTCATTGCAGGCGTTATAATTGGAAGAGGAACCTACTTCGTTGGAAGCTTTGGAAATGAGATCTTTTATATCTTTGACCTAAAAACAGGTGAAAGATTGACAAAAGAATTTGATGAACATAAACTAATTGAAATACTAAAACATGGAGATTTAGAAAAGGCAGTAGATGAAATTGGAAAATAAAGGTTTGAAGGTAGCTTTTGCAACCCTTGGTTGTAGAATGAACCAATTTGAAACATCTGCATTGGAAGAACAATTTCAAGTAAAAGGTTATAGTATTACAGACTTTGAAGATGTAGCAGATATATATGTAATAAATACATGCACTGTCACGAACGATGCAGATAGAACTTCAAGAAAAATTATAAGACAGGCAAAAAGAAGAAATCCTAATGCAGTTGTAGTTGCTACAGGTTGTTATGCCCAGGTATCTCCAGAAGAGCTTGCAAAGATGGAAGAGATAGACTTGGTTATAGGCAATTCTCATAAAACCGCTGTTTTTGAGATAGTAGAAAATTATATAAATGAAAAATTTGAAAACAAAGTTTTTATAGAAAACATATTTAGAGAAAATCAGTTTAAAACCTTTCAAATCAGTACCTTTTTTGAAGGAGCAAGACCTATAATCAAAGTCCAGGAAGGTTGTAATAGCTTTTGTAGTTTTTGCATCATTCCATTTGCAAGAGGAAAGGTAAGAAGTGCAAAAATAGATGAGATAGTAAATCAAGTTAAAATATTAGTAGACAAAGGATTTAAAGAGATTGTTCTAACAGGAACGCAGCTATCTCAATACGGATACGACCATAAAGAAGGAACCCTTTATGACCTTTTAAAAAATCTTGTCAAGATAGAAAATCTATACAGGATTAGACTTTCATCTATGGGAATAAATGAGCTTGATGATAAATTTATAGACTTTTTAACATCAGAAGAAAAAATAGCACCACACTTTCACCTATCCATCCAGTCAGCAGATGACAAAGTTTTAAGAGATATGAAAAGAAACTATACAGTAAAAGAGTATATGGAAAAAGTAGAAAAGATAATATCAAAAAGACCAGAAACAGCAATTGGAACGGATATAATAACAGGATTTCCAACAGAAGATAAAACGGCATTTTTAAACACTGTAAAGACAATAAATAATATTCCTTTTGCATACATACATGTGTTTACATATTCTCAGAGAGATGGAACAACAGCTGTAAAATTTGGAGATAAAGTCCTTCCAGAAGAAAAGAAAGAAAGGACAAGAATACTCAGAGAGATAAGCTATCAGAAAAACTATGAATTTAGAAAGAGATTTATAAACAAAGATTTGGAATTTTTAATTATCTCTGAAAGAGATGACTATAAAATAGCAGTTACAGGAAATTACATTCATGCAAAAATAAAGACAGAAAAGGCTATCAACACAATAATTAAAGCAAACCTAACAGAAATAGGAAAAGAAAGAGAAGAAAATACAGCAGTAGAGGTATAAGCTATGCCATTGTTGACAACCGACGAAGAGATAAGAAATGTTTTAAAATCAAGTAAAACAGTTGCGGTAATTGGTATTTCACCAGAACCACATAAACCAAGCTATTTTGTGACAGAAGTTGTGAAATCCTACGGATTTAAAATTTATTTAGTAAATCCAAAATATGAAGGTCAGATAATACTTGGTGAAAAGGTTTATAAATCTATATTAGATATTCCGGATGAGATTGATATTGTAGATGTTTTTAGAAGACCGGCAGATGTTGGATATTCAGCAGAAGAGGCTATAAAGAAAGGTTTTAAAACATTTTGGTTTCAGCCTCAAACCTATAATGAAGAAGTAGCTAAAATGCTTATAGAAAAAGGTTTTAACGTAGTTGCAAACAAATGTATGAAAGTAGAATGTCAAAGATTACTATAAAAAGGAGAAAAAATAATGGTAATAGACAAAAATAAGATTGAACAGGCAATAAGATTATTTTTAGAAGGTATTGGAGAAGACCCAAACAGAGAAGGTTTAAGAGACACGCCAAAAAGAGTTGCTAAAATGTGGGAAGAGTTTGAAAGTTATAGAGAAATGAACATGACCATCTTTGAAGAAGTAGGAAGCTACGATGAGATGGTAGTTGTAAGAGATATTCAATTTTATTCTTTATGCGAACATCATTTACTTCCTTTTTTTGGAAAAGCGCACGTAGCATACATTCCGGATAAAAAAGTATGCGGATTGTCTAAAATTGTTAGAGTTGTAAACAAATTTTCCTACAGACCGCAAGTTCAAGAAAGATTGACGGCGGAAATTGCTGAATATCTTGAAAAAGAATTACAGCCAAAAGGTGTAGCCGTTGTAATGGAGGCAGTTCACCTTTGTATGGCAATGAGAGGAGTAAGAAATCCAGAATCTATCACAGTAACAAGCAAGCTTACAGGAAGATTCTTAGAGTGTCAAAAAACAAGAGAGGAATTTTTGAATTTGATAAATTCTCACAAAAAGATGTGAGAATGAGGATTAGAGAGTCCCAAAATTTTTATAAGTTTGCCTTTCCTCGTCATCCTGAGGACGTAAGTCCGAAGGTTCTCCTCTTTCAAAAAGCAAGAAAGAAAGTAGAGGCAATTCATGAATTGCCCATACAATAAATGAGTGAGATGTAAAATGATAGAGATTCTTTATAGAGATTCTTTGTATGACTTTAGAATGACGATATTGATTTTTGGAACTCTAAAGTAAGGAGTAAAAAATGAAAAATTTTTTAGTAAAGATTTTAATTTTGCTTGGAATTGTAAAATCAGGAATGGCAATTGAAGAAGGACAGCCAGCTTATAATTTCAAGCTTTATAATGAATCTAACAGGTTGATTCAGCTTTCTGATTACAAAGGAAGATGGGTAATTTTATACTTCTATCCAAAAGCAGGCACTCCAGGTTGTACCACACAAGGCAAAGAATATTCAAAGTTATACGATAAATTTGTTTCATTAAATGCAGTTGTATTTGGCATAAGTACTGACGATATAGAATCAATAAAAAAATTTAAAGAAAAATATGGCTTTAAACACAGCTTACTATCAGACCCAAAAGGAGAAGTAGTTAAAGCTTATGGTGTTAAAACATTCTTTGGACTATGCTCAAGAGATACAATTCTTATAAATCCAGAGGGTAAAGTTGAAAAAATATATAGAGGCGTAGACCCAGCATCTGACCCGCACAAAGTTTTAGAGTATATAAATGAAAAAGTAAAAAAGTGAGTAGTCGAGATAGTGAGAAGTGATGATTTTTTAAGTTTTATACATTTTGAAGGATATGCGTCATCTATACTTGACACTTAGCAGTGAAGAATTACAGTTCAGATTTCTAAATTCTAAATACTACATATTTAACTCTTTACTTTTTACTTCTCACTTCTGTTATAATACTTAAAATTCTATATAAAGAGGTTAGAAATGTTTAATAAAGATGATCTGATGAGAAATCCATTTATGACCAATACAAAATTCGAACAACAGTATGATTTTCTCAAAGAAGAAGGTGAGTTTGACAGAATATTAAAAATTCTCACAGTTCCAGCAAAAAGTGGCATATATCTTTCAAGATTTGATATAAGAAGTATTGCATTAGCTCTTGGTGTAGATGTTAATGTAAGAGAAAGAAAAGAGATGCTGAAAGATTTATTCTTCTATGCAAAACAATTAAACAAAATGAAAGAGTATTTAGACTTGTTAATTCAATTTACACAGCACAAAATAGACCAGTACAAACAACTCCAAGAAGAATATCCAAAATCGGCATGGATTATTCAAAATTGGATAGATAAAGCTCAAAAACTAATCACATTTATAGAAAATCTTAAAAAAGAAGTGGATATATATAAGGTTTAATTATGTTTGGGATAGACAAACTATTAAATAAAATTTTTAACAAACAAAAAGATGAGAAGTTAGAAGATTTAGAAATAAAAGAAAATTACATTCATGGGCTGATATTTTACAACTCTTATTTTGACTATGTAGCAAAAGCTCTTCCAAAAGGTTCATTTTGTTTTCTTGTAGGTGGATGGGTGAGGGATAGGATCATAAACAGACCAATCGGTGAGAATATAGATATAGATTTTATTATCACAGCAGACCCACTCCAAGTTGTAAACAATTTAAAAAAATTTATCAAAGGTGATATCTTCCAATTTGAAAAAGAGAAAAAAGTAGCGACATTTTTGTTTAAAGAAAATAATTATAACTACAGATTTGATTTCTCCTATCTTGATATTTCTGATATACTTTCAAATCCGGATATAGACTTTTATCAAAAAGAAGAGCTAATTTTAGAAAGACTTATAAAAGATTTATTAGAAAGAGATTTTACAATAAACGCAATAGCAGTAAATTTTGATGATACATCAAGCTTAAGTGCCTCAACAACTGTTTTAATAGACCCGTCAAACGGATTTAAAGACCTTCAAGATGGCATCATTAGACCAATATCTATTGAAAATATCATAAAAGACCCGGTAAGAATTTTAAGAGGTTATAGACTTGCTTTAGAGCTTGATTTTACAATAGATAAAGAATTTGAGAAGTTTGTAAAAAATAATCCCAATCTAATAGAAAAATCTCCAAAAGAAAGAATCAGAGATGAGCTTTTAAAGATAATTTCTAATGAGAATTCGAAAGACACATTAAACAAGCTTCTTGAAAACAAAATTCTGAAAAAAGTTATTTCAAAAAATCTAAAAGATTTAAAACTCTATGAAAGCTTGGAAGAAAACATAAAAAAAAAACTTAAATTTGTAGACGTTCAAAAACTAAAAGAAATAAAACTTTATCAAAATTTCAGTAGTATCACTTTTTTAAAACTTGCTGCGATTTTGTACACACTTAAAGATTATAAGGAAATTTTAGAAGAAAAGTTATTACTTCCTGTAAAAATTTCAAAGTTTATAGAGGATATAATCCAAGCAACAGAGTATTTACTATCAATCTCAAAAAATAACCCATCTGATTTTGAGCTTAATTGGTTTTGGTATAAGTTTAAAAATGCAAGTGATTACTGCTTTTTACTTTCTTATAGCATTAATAAAAACTTAGAAGATTTCATTTTGAGATTGATAAATCACTATGAAAACAATTATAAAAATAACATTGTTGAAGAGCCGTTGTTAAGCGGTGAGGAGATAATGAAATTACTAAATCTCAAGCCTTCTAAGGAAGTTGGAATTATAAAAGACAGTTTGATTAAAGCCCAGATTAGTGGAAAAGTAAAGACCAAAGCAGAAGCTACCAAGTTTGTCAAAGAGTTTAAGGGTAAGTGAAAGTGTTCTAAAATTTTATTGCTTATCTTTCCTCATCATCCCAAGGTTTTTAGTCTGAAAGATCCCTTGCTTTAACTTTTTGAGAACAAAAAAGGAGATCCTTCGCTAACGCTCAGAATGGCACTTTTGAAAATTCTCTGTCATCCAGCAGCGAAGTGAAGGATCTCCTCTTTTAAAAAAGTAAGAAAGTGAGATGTGAGAGAGTGAGAAGAGGAGATTCTTTGCACGACTGTAGAATGACAATTAAAAAGATTGATCAATTTTTAAACTCAGCTAAAGTTTACATAACTCTTATGAAAAATTATCTAAATTTGTAAAATGAGATTTTAGCCTTAGATTTTGAATGATAGACAGATGTTTATTATCAAGCATATGGGGAATTATAAATCTACCCATTTTCTCATCATTTATAATTAAGCAAAAAAATAATGCTTTTGTTATAATAAACTAAACATTTTTATGTATGGAGGTCTCTTTAATTGCCTTTAATAGTTCAAAAGTATGGCGGAACATCTGTTGGGAATATAGAAAGAATTAAAAATGTTGCAAAAAAAATAAAAAAGGCAGTAGATGCCGGGAATAAAGTCGTAGTTGTCTCTTCTGCTATGAGTGGAGAGACAGATAGACTGCTTGGTTTAACAAGAGAGTTATCATCAAGACCTGACCCAAGAGAACAAGACATGGTAGTCTCCACAGGTGAGCAGGTAGCAATAGGATTGGTAGCTATTGCATTAAAAGAGCTTGGAATAGATGCTGTTAGTTTAACAGGTTGGCAAGTTCCGATAATTACCGATGATGTACATACAAAGGCGAGAATTAAAAAAATAGATACACATAGAATAAGAAAACATTTAGATGAGGGAAAGGTTGTTATAGTTGCAGGATTTCAAGGTGTTACAGAAGGGGGAGACATTACAACTCTTGGTAGAGGTGGTTCTGATACTTCTGCCGTTGCTTTAGCTGCAGCTTTAAAAGCTGATGTATGTGAAATTTATACAGATGTACCGGGTGTTTTTACAGCAGACCCAAGAATTGTTGAAAATGCAAGAAAAATACCGGTTATATCATATGAAGAGATGATGGAGATGGCTTCTCTTGGTTCAAAAGTTATGCAAATTAGGTCTGTAGAATTTGGGGCAAAGTATGGTGTTAAAATACATGTAAGGTCATCTTTTAACGACGAAGAAGGAACTTGGATAGTGGAGGAGAATGAAGAAATGGAAAAAATGATTGTTAGAGGAATTTCTCACGAATTAAAAGAATCAAGAATTACTGTAGTAAGAGTCCCCGACAAGCCAGGCGTTGCAGCTAAGTTATTCAAAGCCCTTGGAGATAGAAACATTGTTGTTGATATGATAGTTCAAAACGTTTCACACAAAGGTTTTACTGATATATCATTTACAGTAAACAAAACAGATGCGGATGTAGCAGAAGAAATAGCAAAAGAAGTAGCACAAGAAATAGGAGCTGAAGAAGTTGAAAGAAATGATAAAATTGCAAAAGTTTCTATCGTTGGTCTTGGAATGAAAACCCATGCAGGAACAGCAGCAAAAATGTTTGAAGTTTTATCTAGAGAAGGTATAAATATATATGCAATCTCAACATCAGAGATAAAAATATCAGTTTTAATAGATGAAAAGTATGCAGAGCTTGCAGTAAGGTCTTTACATGAAGCATTTATAGAAAACATGGAAGGTGATATTCAATATGAGTAAAGATAATCCACTTTACAAATCAGTTAAAAAAATTTCTTCAAAGAAAGAATACATGAAGGTAATGCCAAGAGAGATTAAAAAAGTCCTTGTTGCAAACAGAGGAGAGATAGCAACGAGAATAATTAGAGCATGTAAAGAGCTTGGAATAAAGACGGTAGCAATCTATTCAGAAGCAGATGCAAAAAGTATCTATGTTAAAAAAGCTGACGAAGCTTATCTGATTCCAGGAGACCCAATCCAAGCTTATTTAAACTATTTTAGAATAGTAGATTTAGCAAAACAAACTAAGTGCGATGCAATTCATCCAGGATACGGATTTTTATCAGAAAACCCAGAGTTTGCAGAGTACTGTGTAAGACAAGGAATTATATTTATTGGTCCAAAGCCGGAACATATTGCGCTCTTTGGCGACAAGATGGCAGCAAAGAAAAAGATGAGGGAGCTTGGTGTTCCAATCCTGCCAGGTAGCGATGAACCAATATCTGATATGAAAAAAGCCAAAGAAATAGCAAATGAGATAGGATATCCGGTTATTCTTAAAGCTGCCTATGGTGGTGGCGGAAGGGGTATGAGAATCGTAAGGTCTGAATCTGAATTTGAGACCTTATTCCAGTCTGCTTACAATGAAGCTAAAAAATTTTTTGGAAAAGGTGATGTCTTTATAGAGAAATACGTTGAAAATCCAAGACACATAGAAATTCAGATAATGGCTGATAAGTATGGAAACGTAGTTCATCTTGGAGAAAGAGACTGTTCTATACAAAGAAGACATCAAAAAATAGTAGAAATAGCAAGGTCTCCATCGTTAGATGAAGAAGTAAAGAAAGAGCTTTACAGAACTTCTGTTAAAGCAATGTTTAAAGTTGGGTATGAAAACGTTGGAACGATTGAATACTTAGTAGATGAAAACAATAATTTTTATTTTATTGAGATGAATACAAGACTTCAGGTTGAGCATACAGTTACAGAAATGGTAACAGGAATAGATATTGTCCAAAAAATGATAGAAATTGCTGAAGGTAAAAAGCTACCTTTCTTACAAGAAGATATATCCATGAGAGGATACGCAATAGAGTTTAGAGTAAACGCAGAAGACCCGGCTAAAAACTTTGCACCATCGGTTGGACTTATTACATCTTACCACTCTCCAGGTGGACCGGGTGTTAGAGTAGATGCGGCAGTTTATAAGGATTACGTAATTCCACCATACTATGATTCTATGATAGCTAAGCTATCTGTTTGGGCTTTAACATGGCAAGATGTGGTAAATAGAGCAAGAAGAGCATTAGATGAGTTTATCGTTAGAGGTGTGCCAACAAACCTTCCACTTCTTAGAGCAATCGTCAGAGACGAAGATTTTATAAATGGTAAATTTACAACAAAATACATAGATGAAAAATTACCAACTTTTAACTTAAAAGAGCAAGAGAGAAATATTGAAGATTTAGTTGCAGCAATAGCAGGAGCATTAGCAGCATATCATAGACTATAAAAGGAGGTCTTAAATGTCAACAATTATAGACATTATCGGAAGAGAAGTTTTAGATTCAAGGGGAAATCCAACAGTAGAAGCTACTGCTGTTCTTGAAAGCGGTGTTGTTGCATCTGCAATAGTTCCAAGTGGAGCATCAACAGGAGCTAATGAAGCATTGGAGCTTAGAGATGGAGATAAAAAAAGATTTCTTGGAAAAGGTGTTTTAAAAGCAGTTGAAAACATTAACACAAAAATTGCTGACCTTTTAATAGGTGAAGAATCAGAAGACCAAGTCAGAATAGATAGACTTATGATAGAAGCAGACGGAACAGAGAATAAATCAAATCTTGGAGCTAATGCAATATTAGCGGTTTCTTTGGCAGTCGCGAGAGCTACGGCAATAGAAAAGGAAATGCCATTATACAGATACTTAGGCGGAGTTAATGCTAAGGTTTTACCTGTTCCACTCATGAACGTAATCAATGGCGGAGCACACGCAGACAACGAATTGGATTTTCAAGAGTTTATGATTGTTCCGGTTTGCGGTGGTTCATTTAAAGAAGCTTTAAGAGCAGGCGTTGAAACATTTCATGTTCTCAAATCTGTATTAAAAGAAAAAGGCTACTCAACAAACGTAGGAGATGAAGGCGGATTTGCACCTGCTTTAAGAGAGACAAAAGAAGCATTAGACATGTTAATGCTTGCAATAGATAAAGCAGGCTATACACCCGGCGAAGATATCTTTATTGCCTTAGATGCTGCATCTTCTGAATTTTATAAAGATGGAAAATACTTATTTGAAAAAAGAGAATTAACATCTGATGACATGATAATCTTATACGAAGAAATCGTAGGAACGTACCCGGTAATATCTATAGAAGATGGATTGGCTGAAAACGATTGGGAAGGATGGAAAAACTTAACACAAGCGCTTGGAAACAAAGTTCAACTTGTTGGAGATGACCTTTTTACAACAAATCCAAAAATTATAAAAGAAGGAATTAAAAATAACATAGCAAACTCAGTTTTAATAAAATTAAACCAAATCGGTACTTTAACCGAAACGTTAGATGCTATAGAAATGGCAAGAATCAATAACTATACAGCAATTATTTCTCACAGGTCAGGAGAAAGTGAAGATACATTTATTGCAGATTTAGCGGTAGCAACCAATGCAGGACAGATTAAAACAGGTTCTGCATCAAGAACAGATAGAGTAGCAAAATATAATCAATTAATTAGGATAGAGGAAGAGCTTGGTGAGAACGCAATCTTCAAAGGAAAACAAGCATTTAAGAAATTCCAATTTGAGGAATGAACATAAAGTTTTAGACCGTGGGCTTAAGCTCACGGTTTTATTTACATTACTTTTGGCAATATATACAATTCTTTTTGGAGAGAACAATATCTTTAAATACTTTGACAAAGTTAAGACAAGAAATGAGCTTTTAAGTCAAGTTGAATCACTTAAATCAGAAAATAAAAAACTTCAAAGAACTATAGACTACTTGCAAAACGACCCATTTTACATAGAAAAGAAAGCAAGAGAAAATTTAGGTCTTATTAAAGAAGATGAAGAAGTTTATGTGTTAGTAAATTACAAAAAGCCACAAACTAAGGATGAAGAGCCTGAACCACCAAATCAAATGAAATGGATTGATAAAATCAAAGAAAAATATCAAGAATTTAAGATTCAATGAAACACTTAGAGTTATGCATTTTTGACCTTGATGGGACACTTCTCGATTCAGGAAAAGATATAGCCTTAGCAGCAAACTACGCATTTGAAAAGTTGAATCTTAAAACATTTTCAGAGGAAGAGATAATCTCAAAGGTTGGGTACGGAGCAAAAAAGCTTATAGAAGACTTAATTCCAGAATATCCACAAGAAATTAAAGATAAAGCATTGGAATACTTTAAAGAGTTTTACTATTCAAATCCTGTAATATATTCAAAACTTTATGATGGAGCTGAAGAGACATTAAAAAAATTGAAAGAGCTTTCAAAAAAAGTTGCAGTTGTAACAAACAAATATGAAGCCTTATCTATTGAAATCTTAAAAAAATTAAATGTTATTGATTATATTGACTTAGTAGTAGGAGCTGATACAACATCAGAAAAAAAGCCTCATCCATTGCCGGTTTTTTACACATTGGAAAAGCTAAAATCCGATAAAGATAAAAGTATAATCATAGGTGATAGTGAAACTGATGTTTTAACAGGAAAAAATGCAGGAATAAAAACGGCATTAGTTTTACAAGGTTATGGAAATAAAGAGCTTGCATTATCTTTAAATCCGGATTATGTATTAGATAGTTTAAAGTTTATATAACAATTTTGACAGGAAATTGGCAATTTTTGTAGAATAAAAGAGGAGATCTTTCGGCCTAAAGTCCTCAGGATGACAGAGAAAGGTTGAATGATAAGCATCAGAAAAGGAATAATCTTATTCCGTTGTTCTGAGCAAAGCGAAGAATCTCATGTTTTTATTGAATTTCTCACTCAACATATGAATATAAATTATACAAATAAAGATTAAAGTCAAAAAGGAGCTAACCATGGCGAAAAAATGGCAAACTAAAATTACATTAAACACAAAAGAAGAGACCTATATTAGAGGCTATCCGTTAACTCAGATGATTGGAAAGCTTACTTTTTCAGAAAGCATTTATCTTTTGTTAAAAGGAGAACTTCCAACAGAAAATGAAAGAATGATGTTTGATGCAATCTTTACATCTGTAATAGACCATGGAGTAGCACCACCATCTGTTGTAGCACTTAGAAATGTAATCTCCGGTGGAAATCAACTTCACGTTGGTGTTGCAGCAGGTGTTTTAGCTTTCGGAGAGTATCATGGTGGAGCTTTAGAAGATGCCATGAAATTCTTTCAAGAATACGCAAAAGATGAAGAAGATATTTATGGACTTGCAGAAAGAATAGCTAAAAAAGCTGTAGAAGAAAAATGGAGAATCTCCGGCTATGGACATAAGTATTACAAAGATTTTGACCCAAGAAGCAAAAAATTATTAGATTTGGCAAAAGAACTTGGATTTTATGGTAAACTTTGTGAGTTTGCTGTAGCCTTAGAAGATGCAATAGAAAAAATAAAAGGAAAAAAGCTTGTTTTAAACGTAGATGGAGCAATTGCAGCCATTACATCAGATATGGGTTTTGATTACAAACTTGGAAAAGGATTTTTTATAATCGGAAGAATACCCGGTTTAGTTGCACACGCATTTGAAGAGCTAACAGAAGGAGTTATTTTTAGAAGACTTGATGAAGAAACGGAAATAGAATACTTAGGAAACCCACCAAGAGAGCTTTGACTGAAAGAGAAAATCTAAAAAGAAACTTAATAATATTTTCAGCTTCTTTATTTCTTTTTATAGCAGGCAATTACTATATTTTTGGAAAGCTTGAAAAGGTCAAAGACGTTTTAAATCCATATGTCTTTCTTTTCATACTAAATCTTGACCTAATCTTTTTTATCATCATTTTTGCGTATACTCTAAGATATCTTATAAAAATACTGTTTGAAGAAGGAATTAAAGGAAAGTTAAAAATAAAACTTACACTGATTTTAATCTCGTTTGTCGTTATACCTTCATTAATACTTTTTACAGTGTCGGTATCAATAATTTCAAGTGCAACAAACTTATGGTTTGCCGGAAAAGTTGGCAATGCCCTTGGGAAGTTAGATGAGATAATAAGCCAAAACATTCAATCCAATCAAGATTGGCTTTACAGAGTTTATAGACTAATTGATGAGAATAAAATAGACCCAAAAGATGCAGTTGATATCTTTAATCTAAGAACATTAACCATCTATGACACCGGCGGAAGATTGATTCAATTTTATGGAAAGCCTTACGATAAAGAAGTTTTTGATGCATTGTACAAAGAAGGTTTTAGCGTTTATGAAAATAAAATAGTTTTCAATGGTAAACTAAAAACAAATCAGAAAATAATCCTTGTTTATGAATTTCCAAAAGAGCTTTTATTGTCAAAAGAAGACACAGCTTTAATTTTGCAGATTTATAATGACCTAAAAAACTACAAAACACCAATAAGAATAAGCTACATTTTAATTTTACTTACAATTACAATGGCTGTAATTTTTGCCACTGTTTGGTTTAGTAGGTTTATTGTCAATAACATCACAAAACCTGTTGAAGCATTGGTAGAAGGAGCAAAAAGACTTTCAGAAGGAGATTTAAACGTAAAAATAAATCTTAAGTCTCAAGATGAGTTTGGCATCTTGATTGAAGAATTCAATAGAATGGTTGAAAGATTAAATCTACTGTATAAAAAACTTGAAGAAAGGAACGCTGTCTTAAGGAAGAATAAAGAATATTTAGAAACAATTTTAAATAACATTAGCACCGGAGTAATATACTCATCAGAAGATGGCAAAGTTGAAAATATAAACAATGCAGCAACCATTATTTTAGGTCAAGATGTTTTAAATTTTAGAAAAAGTGATATTCAGGAATTTGCAAAGTTTTTAAATGTAAATCTTGATAGTAAAAAAGAGCAGATAATAGAAAAAGGCGGCAGAACGCTTATAGTTAAGGTTAGCAACATAAGAGATAAAGGTTATGTTATAGTTTTTGATGATATTACAGATATAATCGCAGCACAAAAGCTAAGTATGTGGAAAGATGTGGCACAAAGAATAGCCCATGAGATCAAAAATCCATTGACCCCAATAAAGCTATCAGCAGAAAGAATACTAAGAAGCTGGAAAAAACAAAATCCAAACTTTGACGAAATCGTTGAAAATTCGGTAAAAATAATCAATCAAGAGACAGACTATTTATCAAATCTTGTAAGAGAGTTTAATCAGTTTGGAAATTCTTTGTCTGGATTAAACCTTCAAGAAATTGATTTATGCAACCTTCTAAGAGAGATTACGGAAAGCTATAAAGATGAAAAATTTAGTATTTCTATTGAGTGTGAGGATAATTTTAAGACAAAAGGAGATTTAAAGCTTTTAAAACAAGCGTTTATAAATATCGTCCAAAATAGCTATGAAGAGGCAAGCAGTTTAAGAATCTCTGTTTATAAAGAAGACAACAAGATTAAAATTATCTTCAAAGACAATGGAAAAGGTATTGGCAAAGAAGATGCTGACAAAATATTCTTACCTTACTACTCTAAAAAACCAAAAGGAAGTGGACTTGGACTATCAATAGCAAAAGAAGTTGTAGAAAAACACAAAGGTAAAATCTATGCAGTACCATCTTCTGAAGGTGGTATATTTGTAATAGAGTTAAATATGGAGGTATGATGAACATAACAAAAGTAAAGGCTGAAGACCTAATAATAAATATAAAATTTGATAAATCAACAAAAGAATATAGCCCAAAACCGATATTTTTCTCACAAGAGAGAGTAGAAAAAGCATTTGAAACCGGACTTAAAGTAAATAAAGAGGGATACAACATTTATGTCTCAGGAGAAGATGGCATAGGAAGAACAACTTACACAAAAATGAAGCTTGAAGAACATTCAAAAAACCTTCCTGTTCCTGAAGACATTATCTATTATCATAACTTTGAAGACCCTTACAAACCAAGAGTTTTGATAGTAAAATCTGGTCTGGGTAAAAAATTAGAATCAAGCATCAATGAAATAATTGAAAAGCTTAAGAAAGAAGTTTATAAAGTCTTTGAAAGCAAAGAGTATGAAGAAGAAAAATTAAAACTAATCAAAGATGCAGAAGAAAAAAGAGAAAAAATCTTAGAAAAACTTAAAACTGACGCTAATAAGCATAATCTTGGAGTTTTATTTACATCTTACGGAATAGAATTAGTTCCTATTATAAATGGAAAAATCATTACAAATTTAAATATATTGACTGACAAGCAATATAAGGAATATCAAGAAAATCTTAATAAATTTGATGATAAATTCTTAGATTATGTTCAACAATTAAGGGAAATTGATGAATATCTTGATGGTGTGTTAAAGGATTTAAAATTAAAGATTTCAAAATTTAAACTTGATAGCTTGTACTATAAGCATGAAAAAGAATTTAAAGAGCATAAAGAAATATTAGAGTTTTTAAGATATCATAAAGAGAATGTTTTAATTAATATAGACCTTTTCATTGAGCTTAGATTTGCTGAAAAAAACTCATTATTTTATAGAAGTTTGGAGCAGGGGATAAAGAAATTTAAAATAAACATATTTGTTGATAACTCTAATCTTAATCATGCTCCGGTTATATTTGAAACCAATCCAAGTTTTAAAAATCTATTTGGTGGAATAAATTTTGAAGCTGAAATGGGGATATTATTTACAAGCCACACTAACATTTTTGCGGGAAGCTTTCATAAAGCAAGAGGCGGGTTTTTAGTTTTATATATAAAAGATTTACTTAAAGATATTTTGCTTTGGGAATTATTAAAAAAATCAATTGTCAATAAAGAAATTTATATTAATGGAACGGATATTTTAGGAATTTTCTCATTATCGGTAGGATTAACACCAAGTCCAGTTCCGGGTATTGTAAAGGTTATACTTATTGGAGATGAATATACATACAATTTACTTTCTGAGTTTGACAATGATTTTAAAAAAATCTTTAAAGTCAAAGCAGAGTTTAATAATATTGCTAAAATAAATCAAGATGTAATAAATAATTTTCCAATTTTGGTAAAAAATATAATTGAATCGGAAAATCTTAAAGATGTATCTTCCGATGGTTTGGAAGAATTGTTTAGATATATGGTCGAACTATCTGAAAATAAGAATAAAATCTATCTTAATTTTAGCTATCTGACAGATGTTCTTAGAGAGGCTGAAATAAAGGCAAATAGTGACTTGATAACAAAGAGAGAAATAAAGGAAGTTATCAATGAACAAATATTTAGAGAAAACTTAATAGATGAAAAAATTACAGAGCTTATAGATGAAGGGAAAATAATAGTTGAAATAGAAGGTGGCAGAATTGGTCAAGTAAATGGGTTATCTGTATATGAGGTAGGAGAGTATTCTTTTGGAAAACCAAGCAGAATTACCGCTTCGGCTTATATTGGAGAAAAAGGAATTATAAATATAGAAAGAGAAGTAGAACTAAGCGGACCATTTCATGATAAAGGCGTTTTAATTATTTCTGGATATCTCGGGAGAAAATATGGAACAGATTTTCCATTATCTTTGTCTTGTAGTATAACCTTTGAGCAGTCTTATGGAGAAGTTGAAGGGGATAGCGCATCCTTAGCTGAGCTTATAGCTGTTTTATCAGAAATAGGACAAATTCCAGTGAAGCAAAGTATTGCAATAACAGGTTCTGTTGACCAGCATGGAAACGTTCAGCCAGTAGGTGGAATTAAGGAAAAGGTAAGTGGATTTTTCAAAATTTGCAAGATAAAAGGCTTAAATGGATCTCACGGAGTAATTGTACCAAAAAGAAATTATGACAATATTATTTTAGACGAAGAAGTAATTGAAGCAATAGAAAAAAATCTTTTCCATATATACTTAGTTGATAATGTAGATGAAGCAATTTATATTTTGACAGGTATGGACCCATTGGAATTTCATAGAGAAGTAAAGGTAAGACTTGAAGATTTTTATAAAAATTCTATTAAAGGATTAAAAAAATAGATTTTAAATTATCTGTTGTATACAAAAGCATAGGTTATGATAACTTGAAAAGATTTTAATAAATCGAGATTTTGGATTTTTTGCTACCCCGCTTTATGACAAAGAACTGAGAGTTTTAAGTAATATATAAAACTAACACTTCTCACGTGGTAATTTTAAACCCAAGATAGGTATTTGTAAATTAAGTTAAAGCACTGTTTCTATCCCGCTTACTCACAAATCTAACCTATCTTATCTTTAGTGTTGATAGTGCTATAATTGATAATAGTAAAGAAATTATCCATACTCTAACAACTATTTTTGGTTCTGGAAGTCCTGCCAATTCAAAATGATGATGAATTGGAGCCATTTTAAACAGTCTTTTACCACCTGTTAATCTAAAATATGCTACCTGTGTAATTACCGATAAAGTTTCTATTACAAAGATACCTCCTACGACTGCAAGAATTAGTTCTTGTTTTGTAATTATAGATGCTAATCCTAAAACTGCTCCAATTGATAATGACCCACCATCTCCCATAAACATTTCAGCCGGAAAAGAATTAAACCACAGAAAACCAAGACCACCGCCCAACAAAGCCATTAAGAAAACCGTTATCTCTCCACTACCATCTATGTAAGGTATAAACAAATATTTTGATAAAACCGCGTTACCGGTTATGTATGCAAAGATTGAAAACGTTGCAACAGATATCAAAGAAGGACCTATTGCCAAGCCATCAAGACCATCTGTTAAATTTACCGCGTTGGACGTTCCAACGATTATAAAAATCATCCAAAATAGATAAAACACTCCTAAATCAATAGATAAATTCTTAAAAAATGGAACATATAAAATTGTATTAAATTTTGGATAAGTATAAAGAATAAAAGCTACAATAGAAGCCGCCGAAAGTTGCATGAAAAACTTGGCTTTTGAAGATAGTCCTTTTTTGTCTTTTATCTTTTTATAATCATCGATAAATCCAATCAGTCCAAATGATAAAAATGTTAAGATTAAAAGCCATACATATAGATTATCCAATCTACACCATAATAAAGATGTTAAACTTACAACAATCAAAATCATCACACCGCCCATTGTTGGTGTGTGCTTTTTCATCTGATGCCAGTCTGGCGTATCTTCTCTTACATAACCACCTTGCTTATTTTGAAAAATTTTTAATTTATTAATTACATAAGGACCAATGAGCAATGAAATAAAAAATGCAGTAATTAACGCATAAAAACCTCTAAATGTTATGTATTTAAACAGATTAATATCAAAGTGTTCATAAAATAAATGATAAAACATGACCTCTCCTTAGCATCTATTTATTGAAAATAATCTATCTAATATTATTGCGGCGGCGTTTCTTACAGAAAGATGATTATAATCTCCCGGACCTAAAATAGGTTCTAATACATAATCACAGCTTGAAACTAACTCCTCAGGCATTCCCCAACCTGTGCCAAGAAGTATTAAAAATATTTCATCTTTATTTTTTAAAATTTCTCTCATCTCACCATAACTTACAGTTTGTGGATATTTTTTTGCTGATGTAGCTATTAACTTTGGATATTTTCCTTTTTCTTTTTTTATTTCTTCAAGCATCTGTGTAATAGATGAGACAACTCTTACCATACTACCAGCCATAGACCTTTTTGGATTAAATTCAGAGCCAAATCCTTCTGTCCAGTATTTAAGCTGTTCTTTGATGATAAACTGCTGAGCTTCTAATGGTTGGACTATGTAATATGCTTGGAGTTCATATGTTCTTGCGGGTCTTGCTACATCATGAAAGTCTAATGTTGTAAAAGATGTACATATCCATCTTCCTTCTTTATTCTTTGCCGGATAATGAACAACAGAAATGTAAACATTATCGTTTGTCAATTTGTCCTCCATTTATTTTTCATATTGCTTTGAGCTATTTTTGACTTTTCAATTCTAATCATTTATAAACTATTTAGCTTTTCTCCTACTTCATCCAAGCTTTGACTTTTTCCAACTATTCTTAAAATTTGCTTTAGAGTTTCTATATTATCTATTTGATTAACTTTTTCTGTTATAGATTTATCAACTACTCCAAACTTTACATCTATCAAATCTATTATATTCTCTCTTAAAATTTCTATCTTTCCTTCCATTTTTCCTTCCATTTTTAATTTATCAGTGAATAACATCATTTTTTCTTCACCTCCTATTATCTCTTTAAAAACTTCTTTGACTTTTTCATAATCTTTTTTTACTAATACAAGATAATTAAGAATTATAACAAAACAATCTTCTGAACATTCATCTATTACATCTTTGAGTAAAGTTTTTATCCTTTCTAACCTATCGTGAATGTGCTTCATTATCAACATTTCCATGATTAAATCAACATTTTTCTTTAAGTACCTTTTTAGATTTTCATCTTCTATTTCGTTTAGGTCTATGAGGATATAGTTGAGTTTTTGGATGTATTTGTCTAACTCTTCATCTTCTATATCTGGAATGGTTGTCGGAAAGTTCCATTTTGCCTGTCCATGATAAAAGACTATGTTTATGATTGGTGGATAGTAATCTTTTTCTTTTAATGCTTCTTCCCAAATAACGGCGTTGTACTGCATAAGTTGAAGTGGTAGTTTTTTGTCTACGTATGATTTATGTTCAAATATTAATCTTATATATGCTTCTTTGTCGTTTAGTTTACATTTGTAAAGCAGGTCAAGAAAATGTTTTTTTTGATTGTTTGAGAATTTTTCTGATGGCACTAACTCTAAGGAGCTTAGCTGTATTTTTTGAGATAGGTCAGATAAGAATATACTAAGAAAGTCTTGGACGTTTTTTGAGTTTGAGAATACTTGCTTAAAAAACCAATTGTGAGGTTGTATACTTTCTTTGTTTTTCACTCTAACTCCTATCCTGTTTGTCGTTTTGAGTTTTTCATTCTTTTACACAAAAATTAACAAGCCCAATGCCTTATATGTTTTGCCTAAGCCTCCAATTTTAATACCTTTAGAAATGAAAAAATTAAAACAAATCTCATCACGAAAACTAAAAATCTCTCATTTTACTTTTTCATGCTGGTTGTATGTTATCCCTGACCAATTTATAAATAAAGCTATCTACAACAGCCTGCCAAGATGCTTCTATAATGTTATCCGAAACTCCAACAGTACCCCATTTTTTTGTTTTATCTCTACTTTCGATCAACACTCTTATTTTTGCTGCTGTTCCACCACTTTCATTCACGATCCTAACTTTGTAGTCTATAAGCTCAACCTCTGCTAAAGATGGATACTTAGATATTAAAGCTTTTTTTAAAGCATTATCAAGTGCGTTAACCGGTCCATGTCCAAGAGATGCCGTATGCTCATAATGATTTTCTATTTTTATTCTTACAGTAGCTTCGGATATAGGTGTTTTGTCTGTATATCTGCGTGCTATTAAAACTCTATAAGCATCAAGGTCGAAATACTTTGGTAGCGTTCCAAGATGTTTTCTTATAAGTAATTCTAAGGATGCTTCTGCTGCCTCAAAATGATATCCTTGATTCTCAAGCTCTTTTATTTCTTGAACAAGAGAAGCTAATCTTTCATCTTTTTCATCTATTTCTATACCTATTTCTCTTGCTTTATAAATAATGTTGCTCTTACCTGCCAAGTCTGAAACAAGAACTTTTCTTCTGTTTCCAACTTCTTCCGGTAAAATATGCTCATAACTTCTTGGATTTTTAAGAACAGCTGATGCATGGACACCGCCTTTGTGAGCAAACGCACTATCTCCTACATACGGCATATTCTTAGGGACAGGCATGTTTACAATATCAGAAACAAAGTTTGAAATTTCTTTTAATCTTCTAAGATTTTCTCTTGGTATTGCCTCATATCCAAGTTTTAACATAAGGTTTGGTATGATAGAACAAAGGTTTGCATTTCCGCATCTTTCACCAATACCGTTTATAGTTCCATGAATTTGAATAGCTCCATTTAAGACTGCAACTATAGAGTTCCAAACAGCTGTGTCTGAGTCATTATGAGCATGAATTCCAAGTTTTGCAGTGATTCCGGCATCCTTTACGACTTTAAAAGCTTTTTCTATATCTGTTGGAAGGCTTCCACCGTTTGTATCACAAAGTATTAAATAATCTGCTCCTGCTTCTTGTGCTGTTTTTAAAACTTTAATTGCATACTCAGGATTTTCTTTAAATCCATCAAAAAAGTGTTCAGCATCAAATATTACTTCGTTAGTGTATTTTTTTAAATAGACAATAGAATCGTAAATCATTTCAAGATTTTTTTCTAAGGTTGTTTTAAGTGCTTCAGTAACATGTAGATCCCATGATTTTCCAAAAATTGTAATAGCAGGTGTTTCTGCCTTTATCAGGTCTTGAATCTGCGGATCATCTTCGACCTTTAAGTTTGTTCTTCTTGTAGAACCAAATGCTGTTAGCTTTGTGTTTTTAAGATTTAGCTTCTTTGCCTCTTTAAAAAATGCCATATCTTTTGGATTAGAGCCTGGCCATCCGCCTTCTATATAATGAACACCAAAATCTGCAAGTTTTTCTGCTATTCTTAATTTATCTTCAACAGAAACACTAACACCTTCAGCTTGGGTCCCATCTCGCAGCGTTGTATCGTATATTAAAACTTTCTTTTCCATTTTACAACCTCACATTTATACCTTTGTTTTTTAGATAGTTTTTAAGCTCAGAAATCTCTATTTCTTTAAAATGAAATAAAGATGCAGCAAGACATGCATCGGCCTTTCCATATTCAAATGCTTCATAAAAATGCTGAACGTTGCCGGCCCCACCGGATGCGATAACAGGTATTTTAACAGCCTCTGAAACGGCTTTTGTAAGTTCTATATCATATCCGCTTTTTGTTCCATCTTTGTCCATAGAAGTAAGAAGTATTTCACCAGCTCCAAGGCTCTCTACCGCTTTAGCCCACTCTATCGCATCTATTCCTGTAGGAGTCCTTCCACCATGAATGTAAACTTCCCATTTGTTTTCTCCTACTTTTTTAGCATCTATCGCCACTACAATAGTTGAAGAGCCAAATCTAATTGCTGCATTTTCTACGAGAGATGGATTTTTTACAGCTGCTGTATTGATAGAAACTTTATCTGCGCCATTTTCAAGAAGCTTTCTGATATCTTCTAACGACCTAACACCGCCACCAACGGTTAAAGGCATAAAAACAGTTTCCGCTGTCTTTTTAACAACATCTAAAATTATATTTCTATCTTCAGATGATGCGGTTATATCAAGAAATACAAGCTCATCTGCACCTTCTTTATCATATACAGATGCTATTTCCACAGGATCTCCTGCATCTATAAGATTTACAAAATTAACACCTTTTACAACTCTTCCTTTATCAACATCAAGACATGGTATAATTCTTTTGGCTAACAACTCTTAACTCCTATTATAATAAATAGTTATTTTAACATATTAAAAAATACCTTGGATGAGAAATTCAAAAGATTACAAGATTCTACACTCGGTCATAGGATGTTAAAAGTGAGAAAGTGAGAGGTTGATGGATATTGGGCAATTCATGAATTGCCCGTATGTAAGAGGAGGGAGACGTCTATTTAATTTATTATCCATCACTCCCGCTCATTCCGAGAATAGTATAGAATCTCCGTTTTTTACTCTTTACTTTTTCAAAAAACTCATAACAGAAAGTCCTTCACTTTGCTGCCGCATGGCAAAAATCGTCAATACTGTCATTCTGCGGCCGAGCGAAGAATCTCATCCCTTTCTTACCTTTTACTTCTCACTTTTTAAAAGAGGAGACCCTTCGGACCAAAGTCCCAGGATGACGTGATGAAAGTAAAGTTATATCTACATATACATTCTACAACTTACAAAAATTTTGCACCACTCTCAATATTATTTACGGTAAATTTTCTATTTCTTCAACATTTAAACCTTTTAAAAACTCTCTAAAAGATAAATCTACTTCTATACCTTCATTTTCAAGAATCTTTTTAAACTGCTGAACCATTTTATTCCCATGTTTGTCTAAATCAAAAAGTATTATTACTTTATTGTACTTTTCTAAGATTTCCTCGGCAACATCATAAAATCTCTGACCTTTCAGAACGATTATATTTTGTATTCCATAGTTTGATAATTTTCTTAAATCGTTAATTCCTTCTACCAAAACGCATACGTCCGATTTTAAAGACTCTTCTCTGAGCTTTTCTTTCCAATTTTCAAAGTCTTGGAACTCACTCAACTTACTTTTTTCCAAATAATTTTTTAATAAGCTCTATGATCTTTAATAAAATAGATTTATCTTTTTTAGCTTCATGAAGAATTTGTTTGACTACTTCCTCGCCTTTTGTATCTTTTAATTTATTTGTAATTACTAAAAACACTTCTAAAGGATTAAAAGGTATTTCAAAAACTTCAGCTACACCCATTGCTTTGTAATAATCTATATCGTCTTTTGTTATATTCTCAATTATTATAATGAATGGAATATCTTTTAATGATTCATCTCTTTTCATAAATGCCAAAACTTGAAGCGAAGGAATGTTATCAATCTTTGGATGTGCTATTACTCCATGAAAATTTTTATCTTTTGCCAAAATATCTAATGCTTCCTTTATTGATTCTATTTTTATTACTTCTGATTGGCTAAGTGAAGCTACTTCATTTAGTATTATATATATTTCCTCATCCTCACCTAAATATAATATTCTCATGACCAATACCTCTTTATATGAAAGTAATTTCTGGTAAAACTGGAATTAATTTTTTCTCATAAGCTTCTTTTAAAAATAGTTCTATTGCTTTTTTTCCTCTCTCTCCATAGTCTACTGTTAAATCATTAACGTACATTCCTATGAATTTATCTGCTTTGTCTTTTGTCATTCCTCTTGCGTATTTTAATGCATATTCAACTGCTCCATCTCTATGGGCTAAGGAGTACTTTATACTTTCCCTTAATATTTCGGAAATTTCTTTCATTGCTTCAATTCCAAGGTCTTTTCTGATTACGTTGCCACCAAGTGGAAGTGGAAGACCGCCTGTTTTTTCATACCACCATTTTCCTAAATCAACTATACATTTTAAACCTTCATCTTGGTAAGTTAGCTGTCCTTCGTGAATGATTAGCCCAGCGTCAACCTTTCCTTCCTTTACAGCATTTATAATTTGGTCAAATGGAAGTACGACATAATTTATATCCGGCTCAAAAAGTTTTAAGGCTAAAAACGCAGACGTTAACGTGCCGGGAACAGCTATTGTTTTGTTCTTTAATTCATCAACCGGAAACTCTTCTTTTGCTACCACCATAGGTCCGTAATTATCTCCCATGCTTGCTCCGGATGATAACAAAGCATACCTATCTGCAACGTATGGAAAAGCATGTATTGATATTGCTGAAACTTCATAGGTTCCTTTTAATGCTTCTTTGTTTAATGTTTCTATGTCTGAAAGTATATCTATAAATTCATAGCCTTTAGTATCAATCTTTTTTGTATTGATTGCATAAAACATAAATGCATCATCAGAATCTGGACTGTGAGCAACTCTTATTATCATTTTATCCTCCATTTATTAATTTCCACAGACTTCAATAATACTTTCTTTTAAACTATCTAAGAAATAATCAAGCTCCTCTTCCGTTGTTGATAATGGTGGCATGATTACCATTACATCACCAAGTGGTCTTACCCATATTCCTCTTTTAAGCATTGCTTTTGCCACTTTAAATCCTGTCCTTTCTCCGTATGGATAAGGCTGTTTTTTTTCTTTATCTTTTACAAGCTCAACACCGGCCATAAATCCATACTGTCTTACATCAATAACATGATTTAACTCTAAGAATTCTTTTAGTCTTTCTTCTAATAATTTAATCTTTGGTTGTAATTTTTCTAATGTTTTTTCTTCTTCAAAAAGCTGAATGTTTGCTAATGCTACGTTGCAAGCCACCGGATTCCCTGTGTACGTATGTCCATGATAAAAATGTTTAGCTTCTCCAAATTCTCCAAGAAATTCATTAAAAATTTCATCTGTTGTTAAAGTTGCTGCCAATGGTAAATATCCTCCTGTTATTCCCTTTCCAAGAGCCATTATGTCTGGTTTAACATCTTCTTTTATACATGCAAACATCTTTCCAGACCTACCGAATCCTGTTGCAACTTCATCAACAATCATTAAAATGTTGTATTCTCTACAAATTCTTTCTATTTCTTTTAAATATCCTTTTGGAAATGGTAAAATACCGGCTGCACCTTGAACGCCGGCCTCTAAAACAAATCCTGCAACTGTTTGATGATGCCTAAAAACAAACTCTTCTACTTCTTCTATTAATTTTTTTGTAGTTTCCTCCATTAAAGCTTTTTCTCTACCGGCTAATTTTACGGCTTGTAAATAAGGAGAAGGTAGTTTATAAATATCAAAAAGAAGAGGTCTGTATTTTTCATGGAAAATATTAATGCCGCCAACGCTAACACTGCCTATTGTATCGCCGTGATAAGCTTCACTCAGTGTTATAAACTTGTTTTTTTCTTTCATTCCTTTATTATGCCAATAATGATAGGCTATTTTTATAGCAATTTCCATTGCTTCAGAACCATCTTCACTGTAAAAAACCTTATTTAAACCTTCTGGAGTGATATCTACAAGCTTTTTAGCAAGTTTTATGGCTGGTATATTTGATGCTCCAAGGGTTGTAAAATGAGATATTTTATTTACTTGCTCACAGATAGCTTGATTTAATTTTGGATGATTATGTCCATGAACATTACACCATAAGGAAGAAACGCCATCAAAGTATTTATTTCCATAAATATCAATTATATAATTTCCTTCTCCTCTTTCAACAATAACATTATCCTCTTCTCTATAAACTTTCATCTGTGTGAAAGGATGCCAAAAATATTCCTTATCCCATTGCTTTAAAATCTCTTTATCTTCCATTTTTCACCATGCCTTTATAGCAAAACTTTTTCCAAATAAATCTGTTTTATAAAATTCCAAAAACCTTTTGCTAACAATATTACTCTTTTCAAGCTCCTTTATTGCATCATCATCAAAGGCCTCAACAGCCTTCTCTGAATTTACAAATATTTTATAAGGAATTTCTCTACTTACGATCGGTGTACCGATGTCCACAACTTCAAAAAGTTTTTCAACATCTTCGTTATACATTCTTATACATCCATGACTGACTTTCATTCCAATTCCATACTCTTTGTTTGTTCCATGCATTAAAAATGAAGTATTTCCAAGCCTCATCGCTCTTGTACCAAGTGGATTATCCGGTCCGGGTGGAAAAACCGGAGGCAAATCAGGCTGTTCCTTTCTTATGCTTTCAGGTGGATACCAAGCAGGATCTTTTCTTTTTTGAGAAATTTTAAATTCACCTATTGGAGATTGCGCCTCGTCTGCTCCTATACCTATTGGATAAGTAATTACATAACTTTCATCATTAATTTTTATTGGATAATAAAGTCTTTTTTCATAAATATTAATATAAATCATTCCATATTTGAAATCTTTAACGGGTAAAATTCTTTTTAGCGGTACAACTACAATTTGATTTTTTCTTATATCAAAAGGGTCCAGCAGCGGATTGGCATTTTTTAGTTCGTAGTATCCAAGGTCAAGAGTTTTTGCCAGCTCGAACATTGTTTGGTCTTTTTCAGCTATATAAATGCTTAGCTCACCAATAACAGGTACTGCTGGGTCTAGTTTAAAAATATCTTTATTAAAGATAAAATCTACCCCTTTGTAATTTATAAGCTTCGTATTTTCACCAAAAAATTTTATATCTTTTGAATAAACTAACTTTTTAACTTTTTCTTTCTTATTGCCCGTCTTCTTTAGGATAATTTCTTGAATTTCATCGCTTTCATTTTCTTGAGCTAAGGATTTAAAGCCATTGTTTAAAATTCCCAATTTTTCAAGTATATAATCTTGACCTTCTTTATACTTCCTTTCTAAGAATAAAAGCATTGCAACTTGATAGATTCTATATTTACCGTATTGAGAAATTTTATCAAAGTTGACATTTTTTACATATTCAAGCATTTTTTCTTCTTGTCTGTTTTTATACAAGGAATGTACTAAAATAAAGTTAACAAGCTCATAGTTTAAATCGTCCAAGGTTTCATTGTTTAATAAATTTGAAGCTGTATCTATTGCCTTTGAGTATAATCCATCATTATAAAACTTTAATGCAGAGCTGATACTCTTTTCTGTAGTTTTTGATGATGCTCTTATCTTTGCGATCTTAAACAAATCTTCTTCTGAATATGAAAGTTTAAATAAAGATAGAATAAGTATTAACAATAAGGATATCTTTTTATTTTTCATTGTTTCAAACACTTACCTCTGGTCATCATTAAATTTTGAATATTCTAATTTTATCATATAATTGATGGTAGGAAATTAATGGTTTTTATTATGAAATTGATAATTAGATCCTTTGGACTTATGTCCTTAGGATGACAGCGAAAGGCTGATTAATAAGCATTAAAGGAAGGATAACCTTGGATGTCATTCTGCAGCCGGTGAAAAATCTCCTGTTGAAGCTACTTGCAAAAATCAACATTGTCATTCTGAGCGAAGAATCTCCTCCTTTTACCTCTCACTTACTCACCTTCTCACTTTATTTAAAAGAGGATATCCTTCGGCTTACAGCCTCAGGATAACACGGAAAGGTAAGCTTACGAGAATTTTGTAACAATCAAGGACATAAGTTTATTTAATTATTTCGTATAACTCATCACTCTGTCATATTCAATTATGATAAAATTAAAAATATTATTTTTTCAGGAGGATGATTTTTGAAAATAGCAATCGGTAGCGATCATGGTGGTTTTTTCTACAAAGAAAAAATAAAAGAATATCTAAAATCAAAAAAATATGAAGTTATAGACAAAGGAACTTATTCTCCTGAACCTGTTGATTATCCTTACTTTGGTGAAGAAGTTGGTAAAAGCGTTCAATCTGGCGAAGCTGATAGAGGAATAATCATCTGTGGAACCGGAATAGGAATATCTATTGCAGCTAATAAAATTAAAGGGGTAAGAGCGGCTCTTTGCACAAACGAATTTATGGCAAGAATGGCAAGGTCTCATAACGATGCTAACGTTTTAGCCCTTGGTCAAAGAGTAATAGGTTTAGACCATGCTCTTGCAATCATAGATGTATTTTTAGAAACACCTTTTGAAGGCGGAAGACATGAAAGAAGAGTTAAATTAATTTTAGATATTGAAAAAGGAATAATCTAAGTAGGAGGTTTTAAATTGTTAAATCATCTAAAAAATGTAGACCCTGAAGTTTACAGTGCAATCTCAAAAGAGTTTAAAAGACAAGAAGAACATTTAGAGATGATAGCTTCTGAAAATTATACATCTCAGGCTGTAATGGAAGCTCAAGGAAGCGTGCTTACAAACAAATACGCAGAGGGTTTGCCCCATAAAAGATACTACGGTGGATGTGAGTATGTTGATATAGTTGAAGACCTTGCAATAGAAAGACTTAAAAAGTTGTTTGGAGCAGAGTATGCAAACGTTCAGCCACACTCTGGCTCACAGGCAAACCAAGCTGTGTTTTTCTCTCAGCTCCAACCGGGCGACACAATTCTTGGAATGAGATTAGACCATGGCGGACACCTTACACACGGAGCTAAGGTAAACGTCTCTGGAATTGTTTTTAACTCTGTTCAGTATGGATTAAATCCACAAACAGAACTTATTGATTATGATGAAGTCTACCGCCTTGCAAAAGAGTATAAACCAAAAATGATTGTAGCAGGTGCGTCAGCATACTCAAGAGTTATTGACTTTGCAAAATTTAGAGAGATAGCCGATGAAGTTGGCGCATTGCTAATGGTTGATATGGCTCACTACGCAGGATTAATAGCCGGTGGAGTATATCCTAATCCTGTCCCGTATGCTCAGTTTGTAACATCCACAACCCATAAAACATTAAGAGGACCAAGAGGTGGAGTAATTCTTTGTAAATCAGAGTATGCAAAAGATATAGATAAATGGGTATTCCCAAGATTACAAGGTGGACCACTTATGCATGTGATCGCTGCAAAGGCTGTAGCATTTGGTGAAGCTTTAACAGAAGATTTTAAAAAGTATGCAGAGCAGGTAGTAAAAAATGCCAGAGCATTGGCAGAAGAGCTAATGGCAGAAGGTTTAAGAATCGTATCCGGTGGAACGGACAGTCATATGATGCTTGTTGATTTAAGACCATTAAACGTAAAAGGAAACCAAGCAGAAGAAGCTCTTGGAAAGGCTAACATAACAGTTAATAAAAACGCAATACCATTTGACCCGGAAAAACCAACAGTAACATCCGGAATAAGACTTGGAACAGCAGCACTAACAACCAGAGGAATGAAAGAAAACGACATGAGAAGAATTGCAAAAAATATTGTTAAGGTATTGAAAAATCTTGATAATGAAAAAGTTATCCAAGAAGCAAGAGATGATGTTTTATCCTTATGCTCAAGCTATCCATTGTATCCAGATTGGTTTAAGGATTATGGCTACGGTGAATAAGTGAAGCCAAAAGTAAAGTCTCCACTTTTACCGAAAGTATTTAAAATCAAAAAGCTTCTTCGCAGACTGAACCTACACACAGTTTGCGAGGAGGCTAATTGTCCAAACATTGGCAACTGCTTTTCAAGAAAAACAGCTACTTTTATGATTATGGGTGATGTCTGCACTAGAAACTGCCCATACTGTAATGTATCTCACGGAAAACCACAAGCTTTAGACCCACAAGAGCCTGGGAATGTAGCAAATGCTGTAAAAACACTTGGGTTAAAACATGTTGTAATTACATCAGTTGATAGAGATGACCTTCCGGACGGCGGAGCGTCTCACTTTGCAAACGTTATAAAAAAAGTAAGAGAAATAAATCCGGGTATAACAATAGAAGTCTTGATACCAGACTTTAAAGGAAGTATAGAATCTTTAAAAACGGTATTAGATGCAAATCCGGAGGTTGTAAATCACAATATAGAGACCGTAAAAGAGCTTTATAAAATTATAAGACCACAGGGAAATTATGAGAAATCGTTAAAAATATTAAGATCAATAAAAGAAATAAGTCCAAAAACTATATCAAAATCCGGCTTTATGGTAGGGTTTGGAGAGACGAAAGAACAGATAATAAATTTAATGGAAGATTTGTATAAAAATAACGTAGAAATACTAACAATCGGTCAATATTTACAGCCATCAAAAAACCATTTACCTGTATACAGATATTATTCAGAAGAAGAGTTTAAAGAGTTTGAAGAAATAGGCTATAAGATAGGTTTTAAGTATGTATTTTCTGGCATATTGGTAAGAAGTTCTTTTAATGCACAAGAGCAGTTTATGGCAATGAATAAGTAAGGCATGCTTATATACTCAATGAAAGTGCTGAGGCTGCTTGCAAAAACCAACACGTCATTCTGCAGCCGGCGAAGAATCTCCTCCTTTTACCTCTCACTTACTCGCCTTCTCACTTTATTTAAAAGAGGAGATCCTTCGGCTTACAGCCTCAGGATGACACGTAAAGGTAAGTTTACAAGAATTTTGGAGCAGTCTCTATGTACGCCTTGCAACTTACAAAAAATTTAAGAAGACTCTCTATGCTTAATTAAATTTTTATTTAACGTATGGTAAAATTTTACTATCCTAAAATACCATAACTTGGAGTAAGTAATTGGAGAAGTATTTAGTTATTGCAGTAGGTGGAAGCATTGGAGCAATTCTTAGATACTTAACAGGTGTATACTCTGCAAAATTTTTTGGAACATGGCTACCATACGGAACGCTTATAGTTAATGTTGTTGGTTCATTTATTCTCTCATTTTTTATGATACTGTTTTTAGAAAAACTGTCTTTAGACCCACTTTGGAGACTGTTTGTAGCAGTTGGTTTTTGTGGAAGTTATACTACGTTATCATCCATAACCTACGAAACCTTATCAATAGTAATGGATGGAGATTATGTAAGAGCTTTACTAAATATTGCTTTAAACTTTGGACTATCCTTTTTGTCAGCATTTGCAGGAATAGTATTAGCAAGGATGTTATAGGAGGTGTATCATGAAAATCGAAACAGAAGCTGTTTTACTTAGAATACATATAGGCGAGGCAGATAGATACGAAGGAAAACCTTTATACAAAAAAATTGTTGAAATTCTTAGAGAAAATCATATAGCCGGAGCAACAGTTTTAAGAGGCATACTTGGATTTGGTAAATCTACAAGAATTCATGCAGCATCAATATTGGATTTATCTGAGGATTTACCAATAATTGTTGAAGTTGTAGAAAATGAAGATAAAATAAAAGCAGTTTTGCCGAAAATTGAGCCTTTGATAGAAAATGGTTTGATTACGATGGAAAAAGTTAAAGTTTTAAAATACTCTGCAAAAGGAGACTAATGTTGTTTGCTGGCATAGAGTGTGTTGATAATATATTTTTAGTTAGCCTCATGGATGAAAATAAAACAGTTAAAGCGATTTTTAAATTTTATAAAGAAGGTCTTTTATGGTTTATCGACCATTATAATCCAAATATCATTGCTGTAAGTTATGACTTTCCAGTAAGGTCAAAAATAGCTTTAACAAATAAGGCATCTTCAAATTTATATAAATCGATCATCGAGCAATTCGAATACACAGAAGTTGATAGAAAGTCTTTTAAAGAAAAGGAAAAAAGAACCTTAAAATCCGACCTTGAGGAGTTTTGGAAGAAAATCATAAGAAAAGAAATTCTTCCAGCCGAAACACCGGAAGGCTTAGAACAAAGATTGTATAACTTACCTAAAACAGGCATTAGATTGAATAAAAGATTGCTATCTCAAAACAAAAAGCTTATTGCAAAAGAGATAGATGCGGTAATACTATCTTTTGCCGGATACAGCTTTTATAACAATAGATTTGAAAATGAAGAAACAGAAAACGGCATTATAATCATTCCAAAATACATTTATATAATGAAAAAAGACAGACAAGAAACTGTATCATCTGAAGGAGAATCTTAAATAGTAAGCAAAAAGTCCTATATACTCTCTGATTGCTTTTGTTGAATCTTGAAGAACGTTCATTTTCGGAAAGTAGCTATAAACTGTATACTTTTTATCCATCTTAAAATCTGTTGGATATGGAATTACATTCAATCCTGCCTGCTTAAAAGTCATGTAAGACCTTGGCATATGATAAGCAGAAGTAACTAAAATAACAGTCTTGTATCCATACTTTTTACAGATTTTCTTTGTAAAAAATGCATTTTCTAATGTATCTCTGCTTTGAACATCTGTAAAAATCATTTTTTTATCAATTCCAAGCTCTGCTAATAAAGATTTCATAGCTTCTGATTCTGGTAAGTTTGTAATGGCAGACCCACCGGATAAGATAATTGGAACGTTTAATCTTTTATGAAGAACAAAACCTGTAAGAACTCTTTTTAAAGAGTCTTCTGTTAGAATTCCAGTATTATAACTACCACCACCCAAAACAACTATAACATCTCCACTTATATTTTTTGGCTGTTGAAATTTTGCCTCAAGAGGTTTTAGAAGAAAATCTTTAACAGGTTCTATTGAGATTAAATAAATTGAAATAGCTGAAGCTAACGAGATGGTCAAAACTCTTTTATTATTTCTTGAAAAATAAGCGATGATTAGAAATATAAGAACAAACAATCCGGGTGGTATAATAAAAAAAGTAATTAGCTTCTTTATAAAAAACATAGACTATCCTGCTTTTGTATGATTTTTTAAATATTTTAACATTTATATCTTAGGTATATGCAAGTCATACCAGTTTTGGAAAATTTAAAATCTATTAAGACAAAATTCCACTACGCTGTAGATGACAGCCAAAGGTTAAAAGATAAGCATCAGAGAAAGGATAACCTTATTTGTTATTCTGCAGCCGGCGAAGAATCTCATACTTTTATTGAATTTCTCACTGTAGGTCATACCAGCTTGGGAAAATTTAAAAATTTAATAAAGATGAAATTCTTCACTACGCTGTTGGATGACAAAAAGTATGATGTATTTGAAATTTTTGAAATATCACCTTCTCATTTTCTCACCTCTCACTTTCTCACTTCTATTTCTTCCAACTAAAAAATATTTTAAAATATTCGATAATAAATTTAACAAACATTAACGTATAAGGTGATGTCATGAGAATTACGGATTTGATTAAATATGACAATTACATAAAGAATGACCAAATTAGACAAAATGAGATAGAAAAATACAGCAAGCAGATAGCAACAGGAAAAAAATTACTTTCTCCATCTGATGACACTGTTGCAACTGTTGCATCATTAAGATTAAAAACAATCAATCAAAACATAGACACTTACTTAAGAAATATGGATTTTGTATCAAACGTTTTAGACCAAGCAGAAAGTACTTTAAGTAATATATCAAAAGCAGGACAAGAGTTGAGAGTTGAGATTATTAGATTATTAAATACAGGTGTTTTAGATAAAGAAGATGCGAAAGTTTTAAGAGATTATTTTGTCAACATGAAAGATTATATTATAAAGCAAGCTAACTACTCTATTGGTGATACGAGAATTTTTGGTGGAGTAAAAAGCCAGACAGACCCATTTGCTCCTGACGGCACATATCAAGGAGAAACTACAGAAACCAAAGTTCCTGTTGCTCCTGGGGTGGAGCTTAACACAACCTTTAATGGGAAAGTTTATCTTGGAGTTAATAATGATTCAAACAAAATGATTATGGCAGAAGCTATCGATAAGATAGTTAGTATAATAGATAACGCTATCGCAGGAACAGGAAGCTTAGGAGATTTAAATACTGCTACCATTTCTGTGAATGGACAAAATTTAAAAATCCTTGAAGCTTTTGATGTAGGATTGAACAATGTTTTACAATACACATCTATCATAGGAACGCAAGTTAAAATTATCAATGATTTAAAATCTGGCTTTGAGAAAAATAAAGTCTTTAACAATAATTTAATATCTAATCTTCAAGATGTAGATACTGCAGAAGCTATAACGAATCTTCAAAAAGCCCAAACAGCATATCAAGCATTAATAGCGACATACAATCAAAACAGACAATTGTCTTTGCTTGAGTTTTTTAAGTAATAAAAATTAACATTTCCTTTTAAAAACAATCAGAGGTTAATAATAGTACTGCTAAAAAATTCTTATTTGCATACTAACATTTTGCATTTGTGATAAGAATGCTATTTTTGCTTTTTTGTCATTCTTAAGCTACAGATCTCATACTTTTTGAATTTCTCACTAACCATTAATAAAGCTTAATCTACTTTTTGTCTCAAATTTCTAAATAATCATGATTTTTTCACGAAAAGGGAGTATATTTAAAATACCATGCTAAAATGGAGGAAAAATATGAAACTTTTTAGATATTTTATTTTATTTTTAATGATAACATTTAATTTATCATTTGCTATTGATGAATTAATGCTTTATGGTAAAGTAAAAGATTATAATCCAAAAACAAAAGAAATAGTAATATCGGTTGAAAATAATTCATGTGAAGGTGAGAAGGTTTTTATAATCAATTCAAGCAAAAATTTACAAAGAGAAAGAATAATTAATAAGAAATTAAACTTTATTATAGATAGTTCAGAATGTATAAAAAATGAAAAGCATAAGATTATAGAATATTTCATGGTGGAGGATTAAAAATGTTCAATTTTAAAAATTTTATATTATTTTTACTTTTAATATTTTTCTATAATAATACAAAAGCTGCTAATATGAGTGATTATTGCTATACTCCACCAACAATTGCTACATCTGTGTCTCCAAACGTAATGTTGAATATTGACGTAAGCGGTTCAATGTCATGGTGTGCATACAACCCCGATAGCTCAAAAAGTGGATGTTGTAATTCTTCAAGCGGATGTGGATGGACGTATAAAGGAACTGAAGAGGGTTATTTTATACCTGACAAAGTTTATAAATACAACTCATCACAAGGTTACTGGGAAGAAACTACAGGAACGCCACAAAGTTGCCCAAAAAGAAAATCTGATATCAATACTGCTAAATTATATCAAGGCAGTTGTTTAAATTTCCTTTATATGACACGTATAGATTTGATTAGATGGGCTTTAACAGGTGGAAAGCCGAATAGTTGTAATAATAATCAAATTCAAAAATGCGATCCGGAAGTATATCCAAATACACAGTTAACTTGCGACAGTTATGGTTGTATATTATGGTCTGATTCTGGTGCAAAAGTAAAAGTTCCATGGAATAGAATAACTGGAACTGAAGGTGGTTTACTTTTTCAATTAAAGACTCTTTCATTAAAGCCACGATTTGGAGTTATGTTTTTTTCTGGGTCAGGAGTAAGAAATAACAGTGTTTATATAGGTGATTTTGTAGGCTCGGCTAACTATGACGGAGTGAATCCATACAAAAATACAATTACAGCTATAAATTATGAATCTCCATCAGGATCTACTCCTACTGCATTGGCTCTATGGGATACATACAATTATTTTGCTCAAAATGCGCCACAATATGGTGGATTACAACCACAAACAGGACAAAACGTATGGAAAAATCCACTTTATCAATGTTTTGACGAGAATAACGATGGAAACTGTCAAGGTAATGAGCTTAAACCGGTACCTTGTGCTAAAAACTTTGTAATTCTATTGACAGATGGTCAATGGAATACTGGTAGAAATGGAATTGCCTGCTCAATCGATAACAATTTTGAGAATGCTTCAGCAGATCCAGTTGTTCCAGCTTACTGGCTACATAAAAAAGGTTTTACAAATCCAGTTGATAATAGACAATCTACTTTTTACGTTGAGGCTTTATATGGAATTGGATTATGGCTTGGTGGTACAGGAGAGAAGTCATTAAAAAATGTAGCTATGTATGGTTCTTTTGATAGATATAAAAATTGGCCTGATAATTTATCCGATTATCCTAAAGCTACATGCGGTCCTATAGACGATTGTTGTAATACTTCTAATTGTGGAAAAGGTAGTTCATGTGCAAACTTACCACCTTCTTCTCCAGATTGGGATAAAGATGGAGATGGAAACCCAGATACATTTTTTGCTGCGTCAGATGCAAAAGAAATAAAAGATGTCATGTATAAGGCGATTTTAGACATCCTTAAACGTGCTTCTGCTGGTTCAACAGTTGCTACATTATCAACTAAAACAGCAATTTCTTCTGTATTAGTTCAGCCTTTCTTCTATCCAACTTATACAGACTCTCAAGGAAACACAGTAAACTGGCCAGGATTTTTAAGATCATTCTGGGTTGACCCAAAAAATGATTTAAGAGAAGATACAAACCAAAATAAAGTACTAAATTTAAGCGTTGATAAAATATTCCAAACATTCTATGATTTAACTAATAACGAAACCAAAGCAGCTCTTCTTTCTGATACAAGCACATGTAGTATGGATTCTATTGTTAATATGAAAGACCTTAAACCTGTTTTTGATAGCGGTTGCTGGCTTGGAAATTGTGATCCTAACAATAGAAATATTTACTATTCTGCTGGCACTAACATAAAAGAATTTAAAACTACCAATGTAAACGATTTGAAAAATATATGGGATTTAGTAGATGATAGCACATCAAATAATTCAATTAGCTCAACTCTTGCATCGTGTATAATTAGATATATAAGAGGTGAAGACGTATCAAATGATTCAAACTGTAATTTTGATTATGTAAAAAGAAATTTAAAAATTAATATTTCAGAATTCTGTCCTGGTTCTACGGGCATAAAAACATGGAAGCTTGGAGATATAATCCATTCTACACCAGCAGTAGTTGGAAATGAACCAATAAACAATTTCCATTTAAGATATTCTGATAGTACATACTATGATTATATAAATTCTGCGTCATACAAAAACAGAGCGTCAAGAATTATCGTTGGAGCAAACGATGGTATGCTCCATTTCTTCAGACTTGGATACATAAAAGACCAGTCCTCAACAGATCCTGATAATCCATCTGTACTCCAAAATTCACCGAACAATACAGGAACAGATTTAATAGCTAAAGAAGAATTTGCTTTTATACCGAAAAATGCGATTCCATACTTATTATGGTATGGTCATAAAGACTATTGCCATATTCCAACAGTTGATAGTAGAGTTTTAATTTTTGATGCTTCTATAAACGGTAATCCAACAGACGATAAGACATCAAATTCTTGGAGAACTATATTAGTTGGTGTTATGGGATTTGGTGGAAAATCATTATCTGCCGGTACTACTACATATAGCTCGTCTATATTTGCATTAGACCTTACTGATTGGCTAAATGGCACGGCAACAACACCAACATTATTATGGGAACAAACTTTGTCTGATAATACACTAACAATGTCCTTCCCATCGGTCGTAAGAAGAGGAGATGCAAATAAAAACGGAAATTGGTATTTAGTAATTGGTTCAGGACCAAAAGCTCCAAATCCATCGTCTAGCAACGATTATACAAGCTCTCCAAAAGTATATTTCTTTGATTTAAAGACAGGGAATTTAGTAAAAACTACACAAATATCGCTACCTAATAACACTGTTGCAGCTGTAGCTGATACATTCCCAATAGACGCTGACGATGATTATAATGATGATGCTATTTATTTTGGATTATATGGATTACAAAAACAAGGTAATAGCTGGAATAATTGGGGTAATTTTTATAGACTTGTTTTAAATGATTCTCTTTCAAATACTCCATCTGTTGCGGTTGATCTATCAAGCTTTGTAAATAACGGTCAAACACCACCAGTTACTGCTGCACCAACTTTCTCAAAAGATGAAAAGGGTAATTTGTGGGTATTTTTCGGAACAGGAAGATTTTTAAGCGAAGGAGACAAGGTTTTAAATTATAATAACTATTTTATAGGATTTAAAGACCCGTGCTGGAATGGTTCTTGTTCAACTACCTTTGTAAAAGGTGATTTTATTAATCAAACAAATATAACAGTAACAGCTACAGTAACAAACACTCAGCAACTCTGTATCTGTGATAGTAGCGGATGTAGTAATAAGACTGTTGTAACAGGAACTACAAATTACACTCAACCAGTTGAAGTAGATAAAGGGTGGTATCAAGAGTTAACAAACGAAGCTGTTACATCTCAAGGTATAGTTTTTGGAGGAATTGTTGATTTCATAACCTATGTTCCACCAAATGATATCTGTGCTTTTGAAGGAAATTCTAAACTATATGCTTTGTACTATAAATCAGGAACTGCTTATCCTGTTCCATCAATTTTATCTCCTAAGGCTACAAGTGGAACAAGTGGACAAGTAACTATATACAAATCCATCGACCTTGGAAGAGGTGCACCACCTGTTGGTAATCCATTCCAAGTTAGCGTTAGCCAAAGCTCAACAAATAGATATGAAAAATTCATTCAAGTTTCAACAGGTGTCGTTATTAAACAAACTCAACAACCAACACCTTCTGCTCAACCGAGGTTTATACTATGGATAGAAAAATAAAAGGATACAATATTTTTGAGATTTTGGTAGTTTTAGTTATAATAGGAATCCTTATGGCTTTAGTCATAAGGCCTATTCTTGTTTTTGTTGCAAATCAAAGACTAAACGAAGCAGTCAATATGGTTGTTTCAGATTTAAACGAAGCTAAAATATATTCAATTTCTAAAAGTAGTCTAATGGGCATAACAGCGAATAGTAATACAAATAATTATATTATTTTTCAAAACAACGACGGTAATTGCTCATACAATAATGGTTCAGATACCGTTGTTAAAGCAATAGTATTGCCATCGGGCATAACATTTATAAATGATGTTTTTTTTCTTTTTGATAGAAAGGGATTACCAAGAAATGCTTCATGTGGGCTTGGAATGGCTAATATAAAACTTCAAAATACATTCGGAAACATTAAAACAATTTGCGTTGACAGGTATGGAAGGATTAGAGTTTTAAATGGAGATGTGCCATGCAATTAAAAAATAATAAAGCTTTTACAATCATAGAAGTTCTAATTGCTGCATTTATAATAATGATAGTAACAATTGGATTTCTGAGAGGTGTTTTATTTTTTATGCAGTATTCTCTTGCTAATAAAATGAAGGATAAAGCATCTGAATACAATCTGATGGTAGCAAAATTTTATCAAACTATTGATTATAGCAAGATTAATTATTTTCCGAAATGGCAAAATGAAACCTGCGACACTACAAATAGTACATGTTCATTTCTTCAAACAGATTCAGATGGAGATAACATACCAGATTTTTATGACCCATATAACGGAAATAATGATACTTTTAAAACAAATCCGTTAAGTACTGCCAATTGGCTATCAGTTAAACCAAATAACGACGGAACTTGTGATTATTCCAATCTTCCTCAAATAAACAGCCTAACTTCTAAACCAAATTGTATTATATCGTTTAAAGATAATATAAATATACAAAAATTTAGAATTTATACAACCATAACAACAGCAAAAATAATGAATGGACCATTAGAATCTGGCATAGCGATAGGAGTTATTACTTGGTACTTTGATCCTAACACAAATAAATACAAATCTGTACATACTATAGTGTTCAAGGAGAAAACCCAATGAAAAATAGAGGATATACAATATTTGAACTTCTTGTTGTCATAGCAATTTCATTGATAATTGGGGCTGCTTTTTATACTTTTTATAATACTGTTATTAAAGAAAATATCAGTAAAAGCACTATAGCTAAACAAGAGCAGGACGCTTTTATTCTTGCAAATCAAATTGTTAAAGATTTATCTACAATTGGTTTTGGCGTTGATGCAGATAGATTGAAAATAAATGGTGGTACGGCTTGTGATTTAGATGATACAAACAATCCATTTTTAACATACTGCTCTACACAAAAACAATTAGCTTATTTAAGCTTAGCAGGTTCTGAAGATCAATATGCTGGATGCTGGGGTTTTATTGATAGTACAGGTGCGTTAAAGATGACTGTGGATAACAAAAATCTTTCATATAGCTATTTAAATAAACTATGTCAGCCAATTGCTGGTAAATATATTAGACTTAATACATCAAAATACTTATTAGAAACCTTTACATATGATCCTAACAATCCTGATTCTTCAAAAAGCAATTCCTATGCATTTTATGTAGGAAATAATACATATCCAAATGATTTCAAAATAATTTATAATCTAAACAATACAAATTTACCAAGAGAATGTGCCCAAGGAACTTCTAATTTACAGAAAACTATAGGGACAAGCTCATCTCCAGTAATATCATGTGTATTAGATTTTCAAGTTAAATATGTAAAAACAGATAACACAGTAGCAACTTCAATAACTAACTTAAATGAATTATCAGCAATAAAACTATGTATGATAGTCCAGGTTGGTGGAAGACAGTCTGTACCAGATAATCCACCTAACTATTCACAAGCTGGTGGTTGTGATCAATTTAACTATTCAAACAATGATTGGAGGTATTACAGATGGGCGGTAATAGAGCAAGTAATCCCATTAATGAATATAAGATAAATAAAGAAAAAGGTGCAACGTTAATATTTGCTATCGCAGTTGCAATTATAGTCTTGATCGTTTTAGGTGGGATATACTATATGCTAACAAGGGCTTTTCAAACCTCGCAGGATATTAAAACCTACACAAGCGTAAAAGAAGCAGCAGAATCGGCTGTAAAATATGGGGTTGTTTTAATAAATCAAAATAAGCCTTACAATGATGGAGCAGGCATGCCGGGTAAATGTACTGCTAATCCATATACTATGAAGTACAAACTTTTTGGAAGTAATGATATATATACAGCAAGTATTCAAATTTGTCTTCTCGGCTATGAATCTCGTCCAGGATTTGAAGCTCAAGGTGTTGCTTATTCTAAAACTATTGCTGGTAGTAAAGGAGAAATTTACTCAATAGTTTCAGAAGCCTATGGGCCAAACAATACAAAGGTTAGAATTGAAGCATCGTATGTAAGATAAAAAAAATGTGAAAAAGTATTGCTTTTTTAAAAATTTTTCATTATAATTAGTATTAGAAAAATTTATCTGGAGGTAATAGTCATGGAAAGAATTTTTAAGTCAATTGCAGAAGCAATGTCTCTCACAGCAAAAATTGAAGGTGAGAGAAGAAAGGAAAAAGGTTTTACACTCATTGAGTTGCTCATCGTTATCGCTATCATTGCGATCCTTGCATCTATCGCTATTCCACAGTACATGAAGTACCAAAGGAAAGCTAAAGTTAGCTCTTACGCAGAACCAATAGCAAGGGCATGTTTGATGGACTTAGCTGCTTATTGCGTTGAGAATCCAAGTGCAACTTTGTCAATTGATTCTACAATAGCTAAAAATTGTACAACAACAACAGTTACACCAGGGGGAACAGTCAATCTTAATGGTGGCGGGTTTGTGTGTGATAATACAGGATCTATTACAGCAGGTAGCGTTACTGCAACACTTGGAAATATAAGTGATTATACTGCATCATGTACTGTAATAAATAACGGATTTAAGTGTACAGTTCAATAATAATATATTAAATATATTAAGGGTGGGTTAAAATTTCTGCCCATCCTATTTTCTTAAAATTGCTGGGGAAAAGGCTTAAATGAATACATCAACAATAAAAGCTTTTACAATAGTAGAGTTAATAGTTGTTATCGCTATAATCTCTTTATTAGCCTCTATCTCGATACCTATATATATGAAATATCAAAATAAAGCAAAAGTAACTTCATATGCTTTACCAATGGTTAAAGCATGCGCATACGATGCGGCAGGTCTATGTCAAGAGATAAATATTTCATCATCTACTACTTTATCATTAAATGGATTAAAAAATTGTGAAAGTACAATTGTTCCTGGTGGAAGTTTAACAATAAACATAAGTGGCTCAGTTACATGTGATAGTAGTGGATACGTTTCCGATGGAACAATAAGTGGCAAACTTGATAGTATTGAAGAATATAAAGCATCATGTTATTTAAACGCAAAAGGTATTGAATGTTCAGTAAAATAAAATTAATTCATTTAATTCTCATTTTCTTTTCATTTATTTATTTAATATCTCTTTATCCTGTATTCTCTACTGGTGACGGAGGAGGCTTAACTGTTTCTGCATATATGCTTGGTATAGCCCATCCACCAGGATATCCTTTCTATATAGAGTTAGGTAAATTATTTTCCTTTATACCAGTAGGAAATATAGGGTCAAGAATTGCATTAATATCTGTTTTATTCTCAATACTCTCTCTTTATATGGTTTATTTAATAACAAAAATTCTTATAATAAAAATAACTAATGATGAACAGTACATTGAGATTTTTTCTGTAATTCCTGTAGTCTTTCTTGCTGTTTCTTATTCTTATTATTTTAACTCTGTTGTTATAAAGTTTTATACATTAAACTTATTTCTTATCTTAGTTTTATTTTACATAGGTCTTAAATCTTTAATAGAAAGAAATTTAAATTATAAGTATGTGCTAACAGCATCATTTCTTTTAGGTTTAGGTGCTTCAATACACCATACAAGTCTATTGATATCTCTATCTTTGTTATTTGTAGGTTTTATTTATTTTAAAAATTTCATCAAGTGGCTTCTTCCTGCTGTTTCATTCTTTGCTCTTGGATTCCTTGTAAATTTACATCTTTACATAAGAAGTCAAGTTGATACTTTCACAGCAGCACATAAGGCTGAAAATTTTGAAAAATTTGTTGCTATGATTTTAAGGAAATTTTATGGCTCTGGCTCTTCCTTAGATGCACCTGTTTCAGCATTGGGCACAGGAGAGGGTTTATATTATTCATTAAAAAATATTCTTTATCTATTTAATATAAACTTTTCTTTTGCATTTATCTTTTTTTTACTTTTAGGATTCATCGCTCTTTTTAGAAAGAGTAAAAAAATATTTCTATATACTTTAATAGCATTTATAATGTACTCTTTAATCTTGGCAAAAATAACATTATCTGGACCATTTACAATAGGTATACTCTATGTCGCTGCTAATCAATATTTTTTACCAGCTCTGGCATTTTTTTCAATTATCTCAGGCTTGGGAATTTACTATGGTTTTATTTTTATAAAAAATCAAAAAATGGAGTTTACATATAAATTTGTTCCTAAAATTTTAGTTGTTTTTCCTTTAGTTTTATTAATTGGCAGGCTAAATGAAACTAATAACTTTAACAACTGGGTTCCTTATTATCATGGAAAGGATTTATTAGCAATAACTCCAATCTCTTCAATATTTTCAACATATGGAGATAATCATACTTTTGAATTATGGTATGTTAAAATTTTAGGAAGGTTTAGAGATGATATCTGTCATTTAACATCGCATTATTATAATAATACAAATTGGAGAATAGAAGGATGCAAACCAAAAGATATTTATAAAAGTGATATTCCTGAATTTTTTGAAGGTAATGTACAATCCATTATGGAGAAGAAAAGATTTTTATCAAGTGTTAACTTAGCTCCAGAGCATCCGTTTTATAATTTTGTTAAAATTAAACCTTTATTGTATGCATTCTTTTGGTTAAAGAAAGATGATAATACACAGGAAGAATGGTTTGATAATCTAAATATTTCTAAGTTTAAATTTTTAACTCCTAAAGTTTGTCTAAACCACAATACAGATGATATTTTTACTTTTGAAATGTGTAAATTCTTTTCAAATTCTTATTTAGTCATGGCAAGTTCTATCAAACCTACCATAAGACTAAATGAGCTTGTAGTTGATGCAGATATTAGTTATGGAAGCTTTAAAGCACCTTTTAAATTAACGATTTATGTTTCACCACAAAATCAAAGTTTCTTAGAAATGTTTAAAGCTATACGAGCCTATAATGATTATTCACAAAGCTATTTAATACCTGAAGAATTAGAAAAAAATGTTAAATGAGGTTTTTTATGAAAAAGTTAGTTATATTACTTATTGTCATATTTTTATTTTTTATCATCAAAAACCTGATCTACCAATATAAACATTATAATTCTGCAAAACAGCAAGACGGGATAGCAAAAGTCAAAGCATATGAAAAAGTAATTTTATCTTATGTACCATTTAGTCCGCTTGGCTCAAAAGCTGTAGAAGAATTATACCTATACTGCCATACATTTAAAAAAGATGATGAAAGATTATACTGCTTAGAAACTCTTAGAACAAGTATATACCAAATACAAAACCCAATCACAAGACCATATACAGAGTATTTAGAAAAGATTAATCCTGAAATTGCAAAGTTAAGAGCTTTAGAATCTATCAATTGGGAGTTTAACAACTACACAATGGCAGACTATAAAAAACTATACAATGCACAAATGCAGGTATTAAATTATGATAATAAGCCTTCAGATTTTTGGAGTTTAATAGTTGTTTTATCTTTGATAGGCTGGATTTCTTCAGTGCTATTGTTTATCTGGAAAGCAAACAACAAAAAGCAGATTTTATTATACTCTCTAATATTTATAGTATTTTTCTCACTTTGGATTGTAAGTTTATATAAAGCATGAAAGTTTTAATTTTAAACAGAAGATGTATAAAACATCCTGAAAAGGGCGGAGCTGAAAATTATACATACCATATCGCAAGAGGCTTAATAGAAGCTGGATACAGCGTTGAGTGGTTTTCTTCAAAGACAAAAGAATTAAAAAATGAGGAAGTAATTGATGGTATAAAGTTTATTCGTAAAGGAAACGAGCTTACAACTCATTTTTATGGATTTATGTATATGCTAAACAAAAATCAAGATTGGCTAATCATAGATGAGTTTAACGGCGTAGGATATTTTACATTCTTCAAGAAAAACTCAATATTGCTTATACATCAGCTGTATGAAGAGTTTTGGAACACAGAGCTTGGATTTATTGGCTACATCCCAAGATTTTTAGAAAAGATATTTTTAAGATTGTACAAAAACAAAAAAACTATCACGGTCTCACCATCAACCCAATTAGATTTAAAAAACCTTGGATTTAAGGATATACAAATAGTTTATAACGGCTTAGAATATCAACCATTAGAAGAGGTGCCAAAGAAAAATGAAAATCTAACATTGCTGTATCTTGGAAGGCTGAAAAAAACAAAAAATCCAGAATCTGCAATCAAAAAATATTTAAAAGTGAAAGAGCGTATAAAAGATGCAAATCTTTTTGTTGCCGGTACAGGTCCTTTGTTGGATTATTTAAAAGATAAGTATTCAAATATTGAAGGAATAAAATTTTTAGGTTATGTCTCGGAAGAAGAAAAGATAAATTTAATAAAACAGTCTCACTTTTTGATTGTTCCAAGTATTCGGGAGGGGTGGGGGCAGGTTGTAATACAGGCTAACGCTTTTGGAACGCCGGCAGTTGGCTATAGGGTTCATGGTCTTGTTGATAGCATAAAAGACAATGAAACAGGTTTTTTAGTAAATTCTGAAGATGAAGCTGTGAAAAAGATTATAGACATTTGGAATAATAAACAAGAGTATAGTAAGCTATGCCAAAATGCTTTAAATTGGGCTAAAAACTTTTCTTGGGATAAAACAAAGGAAGAATTTATAAAAGCTATAAAGGAATTTGAAAAATGAAATCATTAGTGGTTTTACCAACTTATAACGAGGCTGAGAATATAGATAAAATCTTAGAAAGATTAACAAAGTATGATTTTTTAGATTTTTTAGATATTTTAGTAGTTGATGATAACGGGGCAGATGGAACAAGAGAAAAAGTTTATCAGTGGATAAAAAATAATCCAAAGATACATATTTTAGAAAGACCGGGAAAGCTTGGACTTGGTACAGCTTACGTAGACGGTTTTAAATGGGGATTAAAAAGAGATTATGAAGCATTTTTTGAAATGGATGCAGATTTATCACATAATCCTGACGATATTCCAAGGTTTATAGAAGCTTTAAAAAATGGCTGTGATGTTGTGATTGGCTCAAGATATATGAATAATACTATAAGCGTTGTTGGGTGGGATTTTAAAAGACTTTTACTTTCTAAGTTTGCCAATTGGTATGCTACTACAATTCTTGGACTGAAACATCTTACAGATATAACAAGTGGATATAGAGTTTATAGTAGAAAATGCTTAGAAGCTGTAGGTTTAGATAAGATTAAATCTAATGGATACGCTTTTCAAATTGAGATGGTTTACAGATGTTTTAAAAAAGGTTGTAAGATTGGAGAAATTCCGATCATCTTTTATGAAAGAAATGGTGGGTCTTCTAAAATGAGCAAAAAAATAGCATTAGAGGCTGCTATCATGGTATGGAGGCTGAAGTTTGGGAAAGTATAAAGGATATCAAGATTATTTAACCAAAGAAAAAGAAAGAGGTTTAAAAAAGTACGTTAAAAGTTTTGCACTTAAAAATGACTTTCTTTATAAATTATTTATGAGACTAACAAATATACCGGTAAAAAAGTTATCTTCTGTTCCAAACATAAAAAATGCAGATAAAATTTTAGATGTAGGCTGCGGTACAGGCAATATTATTGATTATATAAGTAGATTCTTAAACCCTAAAGCAAAATTCTACTGCTTAGATTTAGATAAAAATCCTTTACTTTCTGAGAAAATAGAATTTTTAAGATGTGATGTGGATATTGAGACTTTTCCTTTTAGTGATAATGAGTTTGATGTCGTTATATCTTCTTTTGTTATAGAGCATTTAAAAAATCCACAAAATCTTTTTTCAGAGACTTTTAGAACATTAAAAAGTGGCGGTTATTTTTATTGTGTTACTGAGTATTATACATCTGTTTTTTGCCCTGATGGCTATAATTTTTATCAGGATCCAACTCATGTAAGACCTTGGACCAAAAAAAGTTTATCTACTTTAGCAGAAATGAGTGGATTTGAGGTTCATGAAGTTGGAATTATTAGATGGTGGGAATATTTACCTTTGTTGCCAATTTTTCCTATTCTTAATTTACTGACTCCAAGCAATTTTTCTTTTATTCCCTGTGAAATCTTAGGAAAAATAGTCTATATAATAGCTAAAAAACCATGAAAATTCTTCATTTTGCTTATGATCATATTAATAATTATTGGTTTGGTGGTGGAGTAGCAGTTAGAGCTTTTGAGATTTATAAAAGGCTTTCTGAAAAGGGACATAAAGTTACTGTTATATGCGGAAACTATCCTGGCGCAACAGATTATAAAGTGAATGAAAATTTTGAATTTAAGTTTTTAGGTTCTTCTAAAAATTATGTTTTAAGCATATTTTCATATGCTTATGAGGGGAATAAATTTTTAAGAAAATATTTCAACGATTATGATATAGTTGTTGAAGATTTTGTTCCTTGGTATCCTATATTCTCATATAGATTCCAAGCTGAAAAACCTATTGTCCTACAGCTTCAAGTTTTTCTAGGATCTTATATTTTGAAAAAATACAATATATTGGGCGTCCCATTTTTTCTTTTAGAAAAAAAATATCCACGCAAATTTAAAAATATAATTACCGTGTCTGAAAGCTTGAATGAAAAGTTTGGGCTCAAGGGAAAGGTGATCTCAAATGGAGTAGATTTTGTTGATGAAGAATTAAAAATAGGTCAATATGTATTATTTTTAGGAAGATTAGATATAAATCAAAAGGGTATTGATTTGATTATAGAAGTATTTAAAAGATTAGAAAATATAAAACTTGTAGTGGCTGGAGATGGCAAAGATAAAGATAACTTTTTAAGAATGATACAAAATATTTCTAATATTGAATACATTGGTAGAGTTGCAGGAAAAACAAAGTTAGATTTGATAAAAAATGCTAAATTTTTAATAATGCCTTCTCGGTTTGAAGGACAGGGAATTGTTGCATTAGAATCTGCATCTATGGGAAAGTCTGTGATAGTCTCAGACATCCCAGAGCTTAGATATGTTGTAGAAAATGGATTTGGAATAAGCTTTAAAAATGAAGATATAGAAGACTTTAAAGAAAAAATAGACTATCTTTGGAATAATGAAGATTTAATTTTAAAAATGGGAAAAAAAGGTATAGAATATGCTAAAAAGTTTACATGGGACAAAATAGCCTCTGAGTTTGAAGATTATTTACTTAGAGTTTTAAGCTATCATGCTTAAACATTTTAGCTATTTATCTTTGATGTTTTTCTACGTAAACATTCTTGGCTACATATTCCATTTTATTGCAAGTAGAAAGCTTGGTCCGGAGCTATATGGCGAGTTTATGGTTTTATACTCCCTCATGCTTACAGTTGGTTTTCTATCTAATATCTATCCAACTTTAACCATAAAAGCCGTTTTAGAAAATAAAGAACAAAAGTATGAGATTTTAAGATTTATCAGAATTATAGCCGGTTTAACAGGGTTAATATTCTTCATTGGATTAATAATATCTTTACCCTTTATACAATCTTTTTTTAAAATAACTCATAAGCTTGCAATCATAATAGTTGGGTTGGTTTGGTTAGTTGTTTTTATTTTAAGTGTAGAAAAGGGCTTTTTGCAAGCTCAAGAAAAGTTTAAAGAATATTCATTTTTAAATGCATTTGGATTAACATTTCGCCTAATAATAGCTGTTTTTTTAATAGAAATAGGATTAAATATTTACGGTGCTGTTGGTTCGTCATTGTTTGCTGAATTGTTAGTGCTTATAATTGTGTTGTTTATCAATAAAAATTTGTTTGGAAAGATAAAAAAAATTCCAATTAAAGATATTTTTAAAACATCTTTCTTGTCCGTTCCGGTTGGACTGTTTGTTTATGCGGATGACCTTTTTATCAAAAGAGTTTTTGACCCGACAACTGCTGGTTTGTATGCATCTGCATCCATACTTGGAAAAGCTTTAATCTGGTTTTGTATGACTTTATTTTCAGTAATCTTTGTTAAGCTGACAGAAGACAAAACTAACTATAGAAAGTATCTACTTTACTCACTTGGATTATTCTTAGCTATAAATCTGATAGCTTTTGTTGGAACTTTGATTTTAGGAAAACCTATTTTTCTTATGCTTTTTGGGAGTAAATTTTTAGATGCTTACCAATATTTACCCTTTTATATATTAGCTATCGTACCTTTAATATTTAACTTAGTAATCTTTACATCAAACATAACTTTGGAAAGATTTAAAGCTTTAGTAATTGTAAATTTGGTTTTATACTACGTTGGATTTATTCTGATAAACTTTCACGATGTTTATCAATACATTCTATACATATTTTTGTTCCACTTTATCTCTTTCATGATTAATCTTTATTTCTTTTTAAAGAAATACCAAGATACTCAAAAGATATAAATGTTGCAATGACAAAAAATGTTATCAAAAATAATCCAAAAATTTTAAATATAAAACCAATTTCAGAATTATTAATGAAATAAAAACCGATTATCGGAAGTAGAAGAATAGATAAAATGTTTAGTTTCAAACCATAAATTTTTACATTAAACAACCTGCCGACTAATGTAGATTGGAAAATATCCAAAAGACCTCTAAAATATAGAAAAGAGAACGCCAATTTTAATAATGTTGTCAAAAATATAGAAAGCTTAGTAATGTTGATAATACCATTGATTAAACTTTCCATGGATAGGCTTTTGAAGATAATTTCAATAACGACTAACAAAATAAAAACATCTAAAGTAGCTATCGTAAAAAAAGCATAGGGGCTATTTATATCTGAAGGTACAGACTCTGGTTGTTTAAACTCTTGTATATTATCTTTAATCTTATGTTCTTCTATTTCCAAATATGCTAATTCTTCAAGTTTATTTTTTATGTCTTCAATTGTAGAAACATCTAAATAAAATTCAAAATAATTTTTCTCTTTAAGGTCTTTAAAAAAGTTGGCTGTATTTACGTTAAAATTTTTCAAAATCAAAAAGATATCATTTAAATTTTCAGCTTTTTTTGGTTTAATCTTTACTAAAACTCTCATTTTTATATACTCTCCCAAATTTTTAACGCTTCTTTACATTCTTCAATGGTTGGAACTAATGCAATTCTAAAATATTGACTTTCGCAGGTTCCTTCGTTTATCTCTGTGCTACTACAGAAATTTTCTCCGATAGAAACTATAATACCATTTTCTAACAAAATCTTTGCATAATCTTTTGAAGAGATTCCGTTTGGAGCTTTAATCCAAATATAAAAAGTGGCTTTTGGATACAGATATTCAAAACCTTTTTTATTTAAGAATTCTAAAAATAAATCTCTCTTCTCTCTAAAAATTTTGTTTCTTTCAATTACATGGCTTTCGTCTTCCCATGCTGTCTTAGCTGCCATTTGAATAAAATCTGGACTTGCAACGCCAAAATTTGCCCTTTCTTTTTTATAAAAGCTTATAATCTTTTCATCTCCGGCAACAAACCCAGACCTGTAACCAGTCATACCACTTCTTTTTGATAAAGAATGAAAAACTACAACATTATCCATGCCAAATTGTAAAGCTGAATGTGGTTTTTCTTCAAAATATATTTCTGTATAACATTCATCAGAACATAAAATAATATTATATTCTTGACAAATTTTTATAGTTTCTTCAAAATAGCTTGCAGGTGCTACTGCTCCGGTTGGGTTGTGTGGATAGTTTATCCATACAATCTTTGTCTCTTTTAGTATTTCTTTATCAATTTTATCAAGTCTGAGTAAAAAACCGTCTTCTTCTTTTAGTTTTATAGGCGTTGGAATCCCTCCTGCATACAACGTTCCTCTTTCGTATACTGGATATGCCGGCGTTCCAAAGATGACTCTTTTTTTATCTTCCTCCGGGTCTATAAAAACCAACGGAAAATGAAAAATTGCTTCCTTGGAGCCTGCCGATGGTATTATTTGCGTATCTGAATTTAGTTTTACAGAAAATCTATTTTCAAACCATTTTGAAATTGTATCTCTTAGTTCTTTTCTTCCGGCAACTGATGGATACTGGCTAACTTCCGGAATTGCATTTTTAATTGCATTTCTTATTATTTCTGGCGTTGGTTCTTTTGGGTCACCTGTTCCAAAATCATAAATTTTTATTCCTCTTTCTTTTAGCGATGCTTTAATTTTATTTAACTCTTCCATAGGATAATTTTTAAGATTTTTTATTGCCTTGTTCATTCAATACTCCTTATACTTTTTTATATTAAAATCCACTATATACGTCGGGTGAGAAATTCAGTAAAAAGAGGAGATTCTTCACTTCGCTCAGAATGACAAATAAGGTTATCCTTCCTTTAATGCGTGTCATTCAACCTTTTGCTGTCATCCTGAGGACGTAAGTCCGAAGGATCTCCTTTTTAAATTCTATAAATTCCTAATTTCTCACCCAGAGTTTACTTTTAGTATTATTTTAGCATACCTGAATAATGCTATAATTATTTAACCTTTTTGAGATAGGGGGAGAGAATATGAAAGCAGTTGTTATGGCAGGTGGATTTGGTACAAGAATACAACCATTAACAAACAGCATTCCAAAACCGATGCTTCCAATCCTTAACAAACCAATGATGGAGCATATTATCAAAAAACTCAAATCTGTTGGCATCACTGAAATCGTTGTCTTATTATACTTTAAGCCAGAAGTTATCCAGAACTACTTTAAAGATGGCTCTGACTTTGGAATTAAAATAAACTATGTGCTGCCGGATGATGATTACGGAACAGCTGGGGCTGTAAAAAAAGCCCAAAAGTATCTTGATGAAAGGTTTATCGTAGTAAGTGGGGATTTAGTTACAGATTTTGATTTTAAAGAAATAATCGGATTTCATGATGCTGTTAACTCTAAATTAACAATCACTTTAACATCTGTTGAAGACCCGCTGCAGTTTGGAGTAGTAATTACAGATAAAGATGGAAAAATTCTTAGATTTTTAGAAAAGCCAGGATGGGGAGAGGTTTTTAGCGACACGATAAACACCGGTATTTATGTAATTGAACCAGAGATATTAGATTATATTCCGGATAATATTCCGTTTGATTTTAGTAAAGACCTATTTCCTAAGCTTATGAAAGAAGGAATCACACTTTACGGATATAATGCGAAAGGCTATTGGAGAGATGTTGGAAATCCGGAGAGTTATAGAGAAGTAAATAAAGATATTTTAAAAGAAAAGGTAAAGATAGATTTTGAAGGCGAAAAACTCGTTTATCCATCCGGTGTTTTATATACAAAAACAAAAGATTTACCGGCAAGTTTAGAAATCGTTGGTAAAGTTGTATTAGATGAAAATGTAAAATTAGAAGAAAATATCATACTTGAAAATGTAGTCGTTGGCAAAAACTGTCATATAGGAAAAAATACATACATTAAAGACAGTGTTTTATGGTGGGATGTTAAAATTGGCAGTAACTGCAAATTTTTAAACTCTGTTATCTGTAATAATAACATTATAGAAAACAATGTAAGAGCCGAGCATGGAGTCATCATAGCAGAAGGTTGTGAGATAAAAGATAATGTAGCATTTGAGAAAGATGTTATTATTTGGCCAAACAAACTCATTGAAGAAGGCGCTATTATTAGTAGCAATCTTATTTGGGGTGATAAATGGAAATCTTCATTGTTTGAAGGTGGTAAAGTCTCCGGAAGAACCAATATTGAGCTTTCTAATGAAATGGCAGCCAAGCTTGCTGCAAGCTTTGGGTCTATATTACCACTTGGAAAGACAATTTTAATGTCAAGAGATTATCATAGGGCTTCAAGAATGTTAAAAAGGTCTTTCCTTGGTGGACTGCTTGGTTCAGGTTTAAACGTTATAGATTTAAAACTTATGCCACTTCCAGTTATGAGATTTTTACTATCAAATACCGATGCGATCGGTGGAGTACATTTCAGACAATCTCCAGAAAATCCAACAATCACAGAGATTTTATTCTACGACAACGACGGGCTTTTGATAGACACAAATACAGAAAAATTCATAGAAAGAATATTCTTTAGAGAAAGTTTTAGAAGAGTAAATTATAATGAAATAGGAGAAATCAAAGATGAACCACTGCCATTAAAATCCTACAAAGAAAAATTTTTATCATTGATAGACCAAGAGAGCATTAAAAGTCATAAATTTAAAATCATTACAGACCTGCTAAATGGTTCTACTTCCATTATATATCCAGATATAGTAAATACAATCGGAATAGAAAACATTATTCTAAATGCTTATTTTGATGAGAAAAAATTGTCTCAAATCTCAACTCTTCATAAAAAATCCGCTGAAGAAATCTCGAAAATGGTCAATGTATTATCTGCTGATATAGGATTTGTAATGTATCCAAACGGTCAAAGAGTAGTAATCATATCAGATAATGGTGAAATTTTAGACAATGAAACAGCTATTTTGATAATACTCTATTTGATAGATAAAACAGTCAATAGACAAGTTAAAGTTTACTTACCTGTCTACGTTCCTGAAGTTATGGATGAGATGTTTGAAAATATAATCGTAGAAAGGGGTAAAACTATCGGTCTAAAATCTAACTTTTTAAAAGATTATTACTTCTTTGGAAATCTTGAAGGAAATTATACATTTACAGAAATGTCTTATAGCTTTGATGGTATGTTTGCATCTATTAAAATTCTTGAGATGTTAAGCAAGACAAAACAAAAAATATCAGATATACAGAAAATTATTCCAAACCATTATTTTGAGCATAAAGTTGTATCTTGTCCTATTAATCTAAAAGGAAAGATGATGAGAAAATTCACAGAAGAAGCGATAGGAAAAGATGCATCTTTTGTTGATGGTGTTAAAATCTTTATAGATAAGAAAACTTGGATATTAATGCTTCCAGACCAGTATGCAGATAGTTTACATCTATATGTCAATTCTGACAAAGAAGAGAAAGCAAAAGCTGTTTTAAATGAGTATATCGACAAGATAAACAAATGGATGGAATAGAAAATGGAAAATATCCAGCCACATGATTGGTTTTTTAAGCAAATATTTTCCAATCCAAAAAGCGTGAAAACTGTTTTAGATATATTTGCTCCAGATTTAGCAGAAGAAGTACAGCAGCTTAACATAGTAAACACAGAAAAATTTTCTAAAAAATCTAAAAAGTTTATGCTTGATTTGTTATACACATGTAAAGTTAAAGACCAAGAAGCATTTATTAGACTGATTTTTGAGCATAAATCTTACATAGATTATGACTTACCATCTCAATTATTGCACTACAACGCAGTAATATGGCAAGAAACAGCAAAAGAAAAACAATACTACCCACCAATCATTAACATAGTTTTCTATCACGGAGAAAGAAAATGGAATATATCTACAAGTCTGCCTGTTTTAAGCAGTAAAAATTTAGAAAAATACAGCTTGAAGTTAAACTACCTGCTTATAGATTTAAATCAAATATCAGATGAAGATTTGAAAAACAGACTATATCAAGATGTATGCACAATTTCAGCATTACTTGTTATGAAGCATATCTTTAAGGATATCCAAAACTTTAAACCGATTTTTAAGTTAATGATTGAATATAAATCAGATTGTCTGTATTTAGCTTTTGACTACATTGTATTAGTAAAAAAGGATATTGAAAAAGTAGAAGAAGTTTTAAAAGAAGTAGCCGGAGGTGATGAAAAAATGATGACTTTAACAGAAAAATGGAAAATGGAAGGAAAATTAGAAGGAAAATTGGAAGGTAAATTAGAAGCTAAAATGGAAGATTTAATAAAATTAACTCAACTAAAATTTGGAGTTATTCCAGAGAGTTTAGAAAAAATAATAAAACAGTGTAAAGAGATAGAAGAGTTAGACAAAATTTTTACAAAAGTAGCTTTAGCTAAAAGTATTGAGGAGTTAGAAAATATTAAATGAAAAAACTATACCTCTGTTTTTTATGGCATATGCACCAACCTTGGTATATAGACCCATTTACCCAAGAATTTGAAATGCCATGGGTGTTTTTACACGCAATAAAAGACTACTACGAAATGCCATGGCTTGTTTCAAGATACAAAAAAATAAAAGCAACGTTTAACTTAGTTCCTTCTTTAATAAAACAACTTCAAATATATTCAGAAAATCCTTCAAGCTGTAAATTCTTAAACTTATTGAAGAAGGATGCAAATAAGATTTCTAATACTGAAAAAGATTATCTTCTAACAATACTTTTCAATACAAATCTTACCACTATGATAAAGCCAATTCCAAGATACTTTCAGATTCATCAAAAGTATATGACTACTCAAAACTTAACCAATCAAGATTTTTTAGATTTGCAAGTTCTTTTTTTGCTATCTTGGACAGGTAATTATCTTAGAGAAAATAATCATTATATAAAAACTCTTTTAGAAAAAGGAAAAAATTTTACTCAAGCAGAAAAAGAAAAGCTTACAAATGTTCTATTAGACTTTTTAAAAGAAATCATTCCATATTACAAAAAACTCGAAAGCGAAGGAAAGATTGAGATTACCACAACGCCGTATTACCATCCAATCTTACCTTTACTTTTAAACATAGAATCAGCCAAAGAATCTAAACCTGACATCTCTCTACCTAAGATTACAGCAAACTTTAAAGAAGATGCAGTTTATCACCTCAACGCAGCTTTAGATGAGTATCAAAGTATTTTTGATAAAAAACCAAATGGACTTTGGCCGGCCGAAGGTTCTTTATCAAATCAAACATTAGATTTATTTATAGAGCATAAAATAAAATGGACAGCAACAGATGAAGATGTGCTTTACAACGTGGCAGGAAAAAGAGATAAGTATAAAATTTACAAGTATAAAGATATTTACATTTTTTTTAGAGATAAATATTTAAGTGATAGCATAGGATTTAGATATCAAAACATGAACGAAAAAAATGCGGTGGATGATTTTATATCTCATTTAAGGTCAATCTATAATTCTTCTCAGCACTGTCAAGTTGTAAGTGTGATTCTTGATGGAGAAAATGCTTGGGAGTTTTATAAAAACAATGGTAAAGATTTCTTCAATAGATTGTACTTTGAAATTTCCCACCAAAAGTGGATAGAATGTATTACATTTTCAGAAGTCTTAGAGAAAAATGTAGAAATTGAAAATTTAGAATCAATAAAAGCCGGTAGTTGGATATACGGAAATTTTACAACATGGGTAGGACACCCGGAGAAAAACACAGCATGGGAGTACCTATCAGAAACAAGAAACTTTTTAGAATCAGAAAAAGAAAATGATTTATATAAAAAGGCAATAGAATATATCTACATAGCAGAAGGGAGCGATTGGTTTTGGTGGTATGGAGATGACCATTTTACCATCTACGCAGACAAATTTGACCTTTTATTTAGGTCTAATCTAATGAAAGTTTATGATGTTCTTGGTAAAAAGCCACCGGCTAAGCTAAGCAAACCTATAAAACAAACATTCAAACAACCTATTATAAAAAAGCCGAAAAACTACATCACACCGACAATTGATGGAAAGATTACAAACTATTTTGAATGGTTGTTTTCAGGAGAGATAGACCTAACCTTTGATTTATCATCTATGAACACAGAGATTTTATTAAATAAACTTTACTATGGCTATGATAAAGAAAACTTTTATCTTAGATTTGATGGCAGTGTTAATCAGATAAAAAATGATATATTAAGACTAAATTTCATCACAGATAAAGAAATTTCATTTTCCATCCCGATTTCAAATGAAAAGTATACAGATGAAAACGGCGTTGAAGCTGCATGCGAAAAAATAATTGAAATTAAAATACCTTTAAATCTTTTAAACGAGAAAAAGTTTGAGTTTTATATAGAAATCTTGAAAGATTCTCGGCTTTTACAGAAGCTGCCTGTTTACAGTATAATTATGTTAGATATATCAGAAAATTTTGATTATGATTGGATGGTGTAAGATGATTAAATTACTATTTGGAATACACTGTCATCAACCGGTTGAAAACTTTTATGAAGTAGTCGATGAAGCTATAGAAAAGGCTTATAAACCTTTTTTAAAAACAGCTAAAAAATATCCAAAATTTAAGTTTGCAGTTCACTACTCAGGATGGCTTTTAGAGTATATAAAAAATTATAGTAAAGAAACGTTCAAACTTCTTCAAGATTTAGCACTTAACGGTCAGATAGAATTTTTCAGTGGTGGATACTACGAGCCAATCCTTGCAGCCATCCCATCAGATGATAGAAAATATCAAATTGAGAAGTTAAATAAATTTATCAAAGAAAACTTTGACCAGACACCAAAAGGATTATGGCTTACAGAAAGGGTTTGGGACAGTGGCATCATACCAGATATTACAAATCTTGGAATTGAGTATGTGATTGTAGATGATTATCATTTCTTATCAGCAGGATTTAAAAAAGAAAATCTTTATGGATATTACATTACAGAGTCAAACGGCTACAAAGTAAAGCTTTTTCCAATAAATAAAAATCTTAGATATTTAATTCCGTTTAAAACAGTTGATAAAATAAAAGAATATCTGTATACTTTGCCAAATATTGAAAATCCAGCAGGAATAATTTTTGACGATGGAGAAAAGTTTGGAATTTGGCCAAAAACTTACCAGTGGGTTTATCAGCAAGGTTGGTTAGAAAACTTTTTAAGCGAAATTTCAAATTCAAAGAACATTGAATTTATCCACTACCAAGAATATTCAGAAAATCAAAAACCACTTGGAATAGCTTACCTTCCTATCACTTCATACCATGAAATGGGAGAATGGAGTTTATTTGCAGAAGATTTTGAAGAGTTTGAAAGATTAAAAGAATTTTTAGAAAAAAACAACATGAGTCAAGAGTTTGAAAAGTTTGTAAAAGGCAACATATGGCACAACTTTTTGGTAAAGTATCCAGAATCAAACAGGATACATAAAAGATTTTTAGATTTATCAATCTCTTACAGAGATTATAAGAAAAATCAAACTTTTTTAGACAATCTTTTAAAATCTCAATGTAATGATGTTTTATGGCATGGAATTTTTGGCGGTCTTTACCTTCCAAACTTAAGAAATAACGCTTACAGATTTATCATAAAAGCAGAAAAAGAGATTGAAAAAATAACAAAAAAGCATAAAAAAGTTGAAGTTAAAGATATAAATTACGATGGATACGAAGAGGTAAAAGTTCATACAGATAATTTGATATTAATTTTTGATAGCAAAGAAGCAGGTCAACTAATAGAACTTTCAATTAAAGATAAAGAGTTTAACTTTCAAAACACACTAACAAGAAGAAAAGAAGGATATCACTATAAGCTACTTCAAACAAATCAATCAAACAATCATGACGATGAGGGTATCTCAACAATTCACGAGATACAAACGACGATAGACCCAGAAAAATCAAAAGATTTACTTATTTACGATTGGTATAACAAAAACTCATTTATAGACCATGTTACAGATGAGAGCTTTAATTTGGACAGTTTTTATAGGTGTAATTTTAGAGAGTTTTCAGATTTTGCAAACCAGTCATTTAATATTGAATATATAAATGAAGAAATCATTTTTAAACGAGAAGGTGGTATTTACTTAGACAAAAAATATGATTCAACTCTTATTAAAAAATACTTTATTAAAGGCACTGTATTAGAATATATTGTAAACCTTACAACAAAATACGAAAAGCCTTTAAAATACTTATTAGAATTTAACTTCCATTTTGCCAATTTAGAAGAAAGGCTCAGACAACCAATCTATCATGGAAAAAGCAATAAATTTTCTATATTTGATGAGTTTACAAATAAAACCATAGTTTTAGAATCTGTAAAGGATTGTGATATTTTTAGCTATCCAATCAACACAATCAGCCAATCGGAAAAAGGTGTTGATATTACAAACCAAGGCTTAACAATTGGATTTTTAACAGATTTTCAAAAAGATCTATACATAAAGTTTAAATTATCTGTATTGTAAAATGAGAAAAGCCATCGTTATACCGGCAAGGAAAGGTTCTACAAGATTAAAAGATAAGCTACTTTTGCCAGTAAATGGAAAGCCTATAATTGCCTGGACTGTTGAAAACTGTCTTAAAACGGACATTCCTGTAATAGTTGCCTGCGATAGTCAAGAATTTGTAGAAATTTTAAAAGATTATCCAATTGAAATTATTCTTACACCATCTGACCTAAAAAGTGGCTCAGACAGGATAGCTTACGCAGTAAAAGATAAAGATTTAGACTATATAGTCAACGTTCAAGGAGACGAGCCATTAATTGAGCCAAGAGATATTGTCAAACTGTTTGATCTGTTAAAAAATTCTCCTGTTGCAACATTGTATTATCCGATAGAAAAAGAAGATGATTATTTAAATCCAAACATAGTCAAAGTTATTTCCGATAAAGATGATTTTGCTATTTACTTTTCAAGAAGTCCAGTTCCATTTTATAGAGATTTAGATTTTAATCAGATGTTAAAAATACTTACTCCAAAAAAACACTTAGGTATTTATGGCTATCATAAAAAAGCATTGATAGATTTTTCATACAATCTCAAACCTGCACCAATAGAAGAAGTAGAAAAGTTAGAACAGCTAAGATTTTTATACAATGGCTACAAAATAAAACTTGCCAAAGTTTCTAAGGATACCGTCGGCATTGATACAAAAGAAGATTATGAAAAGTTTTGTAGTTTGGTAGAGAAAGAGATTGAAAGGTAAATATTTTGTTATAAATCAAGACTGTTCTAAAAATCTACACAGTCATTCTGCGGCCGGTGAAGAATCTTTTGTTTTTGTTTCCTTCCTTTTAAACGCATTAGAACATGAGATCCTTCGGCCTTCGGCCTCAGGATGACAAAGAACGACCCAATAGTGTCATTTCAAAAAATCAAAAGATGAGATCCTTCGGGCTAAAATCATCAAGATGACAAAAAGGTAAACTTGCAAAAATTTTGGAACAGTCTCTGTTGTTAATCATGTCGGATGAGAAAATCAAAGGAGACTGTTCTAAAAAAGTTTTTGATAAAAGTATTACCTTGTCTATCATTCTGAGCGAAGCGAAGAATCTCATTCTTACTCAATTTTAAATGAAGAGATTCCTCGGCTTTACAGCATCAGGATGATAAGAAAAGATAAGCTTACAAAAATTTTGGAAAACACTTATAAAGGTGGAGGCTTCTTGCCGGCTTTTAAAGGCAAATAAGGCAACTACTAACGTGCGATGTTTGCTCTTTCACTTTCTTTGTCATCTTGAAGACTTTAGTCCGGTACCGTCAATCATTCAAGCAACATTTTCTTAGCATTATACAAGTATTCTAATTCTTTATTTTTATCGTTTAATTTATTTATAATTAAATCCATTTTTTCTCTCAAACTATTTGATATTATGTCTACCTTCTCCTGCAGTAGCGATATTTTTTTTTCCTGTTTTACAAGTGATGTACTATTTTGACTTAAAAAATCATTAATGTCTTTAATTAAACTTTCCAAATAATTATAAATATTTGAATCAAAATCGTTTGAATTAAGAAGAATGACTAACCTTTCAGATTCAGCTAACAAATCGTCTAAACTTTTGATGATAACTCCTCCCATCCTTCTCTAACTGTATTTAAAATATCAATAACTTCATTTAAAGTATTTTCATCATTTTTTAAATTTCCAAGCATGATTTGTTTCTCACAAAAGTTATAAATTTCATATAAATTCTGAGCTATCTCTCCACCTTTTTCAATATCAAGACCTGTTTTTAAAGTTAAAAGGATATCTAATGCTTTATTTATGTGATTAATTTTTGATTTTAAATCATTATTTTTTATACTTTCTATTGCAGCTTTTAGTTCTAATATAATCCTTTCATATCCCATAGAAATAAGCTTTGGAAGGTTTGCTGTTTCCAAGCCTGTTTTTAAATAGCTTTCATATGGATTCACTTATTAATCTCCTTCTTATTTTGAGCTTTGATTGCCAAATGTTGCCTGAATTCTTGCACTAATATCGTTCATTTGAGCCTGTAGCATTTGCATTTGTATGAATTGATTTTTTAAAGTTTCAATTTCAATTTGAACTCTTTTTGTCTGTAAATCTATTAAGTTTTGAATATTTTGAATTTGACTATCATAAGATTTATTGTATTGGTCTAATATGCCATTAAATTGAGTATATGGATTTAGATAGGTTGTTAAATTATTTTTAATATTATTTAAAGTATTTTGAAGATCTGCCCCATTATTAGTCAAAGCATCATTTAGCTTTGATGTATTTAAAGAAATATGTCCGGATGTTCTGTCGAAGTTTATAATATCTGCAGTAAAAAGAGGTTGTAATTGGCTAAATATTCCGTTAACAATTTGATTTAAACCGTACTCACCGCTTAATTTCCCACCTTTGCCTGTTTCTTTGTTAACAGTATCTACAAGCTGGTTATAATAATTAACAATTGCCTGAAGAGTATCGGTTATTGGCTTATTATCTTTTTGAATTTGTAAAACAGTAGAACCAGTCTGAAATGCTGTAAAAGATAAACCAGGTATGTTTGTAAATGTATTAGTGTCGCTTTGTACCTGTAATCCATTTACTGTTGCTGCCCCATTTTGAGCATTTTGAATGTTTGTTAAACCTAATACAGAAACAGCATTTCCTGTATCAGATATCGTAAATGAGTTATCAGCTCCTGTTTTAGTCCCAGATATTACTAACTTATACTTTGGATTGCTTGATGTACCAACGTTTATAATAGAGGCTCTAAAGTTACCACTATTGGCACTTGCAGTATTATTAATTTTGTCAGCTAAAGATTGTAGTGAATCTGTGTTATCATAGTTAATATTATAGCTATTACCATTCATTGAAATTGTCAAAGTACCTGGATTTAAACCCAAGGATGCGTTTTTGTCAGAAAAAGAATTATTTGAAGCATAAACTTGATTTGTAGCTAATTGAGATATGTTTATATTATAAATTCCTTCTGATACATTAGTAGGGTCTGTTATAGATGCAGTTAATACATTAGGATTAGATACATTCACAGATTTTGCATTAACTGTAGAAGGGTCAGAAATGTTATTGATAGAACTTTGTAAATTTTTAAGAATACTTTGAATGTTTGAAATAACAGTTTTTTTATCAGAAATCTGCTGCTGTTGCCCCTGTAGCATAAGAATTTGCTGACTTTTTATCGCTTGAATTTGTTGCAATATAGAATTCATATCAAAACCATTAACTAAGCCTGTAACATTAAGTTCTCCAGCCATGATTGCCTCCTTTCAGTCGGAAGTGAGGAAGTGAGACAGTGAATAAGTGAATAAGTGAAATTAGTTTAACATATTTTTATTTTTCAATAATGTATAAAACCACATCCACCTACTCACTTATTCACCCACTCACTTATTCACTTTTTTATACTTTTTCGTTTACCAATGCACCAAGCATCTTGTTAATATTTTTAATTATATTTATTACATAATCAGGTGGAATTTGTCTGATTACCTCGTTGCTGGTAATATCTATTATTTTTACAACAGGCTCCTTTATTTCTTCATTTAATTCTATCTTAAGAGATTTATTTAAATAACTAATCTTATTTTGTAGCTCTTGTAGAATTTTCTTTAATTCTTCTGCATTTTTTATAGAATCTTTTAACTGATTTTCAAGCTGATTTTGATCTGTATTTGCAGCCTTTTGTATATTGATAGCAGTTGAAGTTTGAGAATTATCAATATTTTCAGGTCTTCTATCTTGATTTATAGGCTGAACATTCTGATTTATATCATTCAAAAAAGGATTAATGTTATTAACATTCATGTCTGACCACCTCCTTATTAACCAGCCCAAGTTCCAAAGCATAAGTATTTTTATACTTATCTTTTGGAACCCAGAACTTTAAAAAAATAAAAACCTGGGGCAAAACCCCAGGTTTAATATTATAAATTATTATCTTAATAATTGTAATACTAATTGATTTTTAGCGTTAGCTTGAGCGAGCATTGCAGTGCCAGATTGCATTAAGATTTGAAGTTTTGTAAAGTTAGCCATTTCATTAGCCATATCTACGTTTCTGATTCTGCTTTCAGCTTCTGATGTGTTAACTCTTGCTGTTTCGTTGTTAGATATGATTTTTTCAAGCTCTATTTGGTATGAACCAAATTTAGCTGCCATATCGTCTACTGCTTTAATTAAAGCATCTACAGTTGATACTGACGCGTTAGCATTTGCTTGAGTAGTTACGTCAATTGCAAAAGTAGTTCCACCAATTGCAACTGTAGATGGAGCATTTGTTGCTGTGCCAACTTGTACTGTAGCAGAAGCTGTTGTCATTACTAATTCTTGGTTTGTTCTTCCACCATAATGGATTGTGAAAGTAGTTGGTCCTGCTCCACTAAACAAGTTTAATCCATTAAATTCCGTATCTTTGAATATTTTACCTATAGCATCTGCTAAGCTGTTAATATCCTGTTGGATTTGTCCTCTTGAAGTATCATCAGATGTATTAGATGCCTGAATGACTTTACTTTTAATATCAACTAAGATATTGTAAACTTCTTTCAATGCTCCTTGTCCAATTTGGGCTAAGCTGATTCCATCGTTAGCGTTTCTTGTTCCTTGTTGCAATGATGCTGCATATTGTTTTAATTGGTTAGCTATGAAGTAACCTGCTGCATCGTCTGCTGCTCTGTTAATTCTAAATCCTGTAGATAATCTTTCTAAGGATTTGTTTTGCTGTGCTTCTGTTTGGTTAAGATTAACCAATGTGAAGTCTGCTGAGTAGTTGTAGTTAATTCTTAGTGCCATGATTTTTACCTCCTAAAAATTTATTTTCAATTTTATTATCGTGAGTTTTTAAAAATTTTTTAGTCTTTCTTTTAACTTTTTTGAAAATTCGGAAAAACCTAATTTATCGGATATTTCTATTAAATTTGGAAGATAATTTGCATCTTTTGAATACAAAACATAATTTTTAAGATACTCAAAAGCTTTATTTAAATTGTTCTCTCTAATTGAAATCTCATACAAATACTTATTGGCTTGAGTGTTAAACGGATTTATATCTAAGGCTTTTATAAAATACTCTTTTGCTTTTTCAAGTTCATTATTTTCTAAAGCCAATAATCCAATATCCGCATATGCTTGGTCTGAATTGTATAAAATTGCAGATTTTAAAATTATTTTTTCTGCTTCTTTTTTGTTTTTGTCCTTTATTAAGTAAAACAAGAGTCTGCTAATGTATAAACCTCTATGTTTTTTGTATATTTCTTTTATTTTTTGGATTATTTCCTCTTTACTTTCTTCTAAATTAATCATATTTACCAATTCATTTAAAACATTATCTTTCATAAATACATAGTCTGTAATAACTTTATTTCCATATCTATCAACACTTTGTAAAAATTTAATTCCCTCTTCTATTGCTTTTTCCATTTCCTTTTTCTCTTTATAGATTTCATACTTTAAATAATGAAAGTCAGGATAAAGCTCTTTTAATTTAAGCCCCTCATCTATTAGCTCTAAGGCTTTATCTGTTTCATTCAATCGTTTATATATTTGTGATGCGTAAGAATAAAAATGTATTTTAAAAGTACTGTCATTTTCAATAATATCTTTATTTTCTAAAAACTTGTTTATATATCTCAGACTTTTTCTTAGATATTTTTTTCCATTTTCATCAGCAGAAAGAATAAGATAGGATTGTACAACATAAAAAATATTTAAGTAGTACTCTTTTTGATTAGATTTTGACCTTCTTAATTCTTCAAAGATGAGTTTTAAATTTCTTTTGGCTTTACAAAGCTGTGTTTTTAAATCTGCATATCCATGATGTAAAACGTAAACGGAAAATGGTGGAATAATTATTGTTCCGGTGTTTTTGTTCACAACTCTTTCATGAATTTTACCTTCCCATACAAGCTCTGGTTTTTTTCTATGAATATGAACAGTACTTGAATATCCTTTTACTTGTCCGTTTATGTCTATATTTTTATAAATAACACCAATTCCTTCTATTACAGGATTCTCATGAACTAACAACAATATTCTTTTGAATCTCTCATATTCATCTTCTTCAAGCTCACAATCTGCATCAAAAAACCAAATCCATTCTCCGGTTGCTTTTTCTACTGCATATTGCCTTGCATCTGCAAATCCATTCCATTCTCTATAAAATACTTTTGCTCCATAACTTTTTGCAATCTCTACAGTTTTATCAGTTGAACCTGTATCTACTAAAACTATTTCATCAAATTTCCCTTTTATACTTTCAAGCAACCTGGGCAAATTATTCTCTTCATTTTTGGCTATAATACAAGCTGATACTTTTGCTATCATTCTATTCCCTCAATTTGTTTATGATATTTGGGATTATTATAACTTATGCCAAATCTTGAGCGAGAAAGTTAAAAGTAAAGAGGGATAAATAAGTATTTTATACGTCGGGTGAAAAATTCATTAAAAACAGGAGATTCTTCGCTTCGCTCAGAATGACATATAAGGTTATCCTTCCTTTAATGCGTATCATTCAACCTTTCGCTGTCATCGTATATTAAATATACTAAAAATTTTTTAAACTATAAGAGAATAAGTTTTATAATAATTATAGACATGGGAGAAAAAAAGAAGGACAGATCAAGTGTTTGTCATTGGTCTTTTAAGACCGATCAGGATGTTTTAGACTGTCCTTCCTCTACTTCCTAAAACCTGAATCAGAACATTAGGCTTTTAAGCCTGTATTTAACTACGATGATAGGTTATCAGGAAGTTTCTTTCATGTCAAGTATTTTATGAAAGGAGGTACTATTATGAACAGCTACAAAATTGTTATAGGAGTTGATGTATCTAAAAACTCATTCACTGCTACAGTTTTGTATGATAACAAGAAAGAAACTTTTGAAGTTAAATCTGACCCGGTAGAGTTTGAAATGAAAGTAAAGCCTTACCTTAAGAAGTTTAAAAAGTCAGATATGCTTATCATAATGGAACATACGGGAGTTTACCATTTAAAGCTTGCTAATTATCTGTATGAAAATGACTATAATGTAGCAGTAATAAATCCATTTTCAATAAAGAAATTTATGGAAGCTAAAATGACAAGAGTTAAAACAGATAAAGCTGATTCATTCTTTATAGCAGAATATGGAAGAACGTTTTTCGATGGAGAGCTTTATAAACCAAAATCAGATGTAGAAAAAGAAATAGAAGTAAAACTAAAGATATTGGAAGACTTACAACAGCAGCTTACAATGTTAAAAAACAAAAGAGAATCATTAAGTCATGTACCAATGAAAAGAGACTTGTCAATAATTTTGTGTCTGGATTGAAAACTTTTTATTAAACAATTGTAAAATTTCATAAGAGACTCCTTTAAAAGCAGGTATAGGCTTTTTCCATTTTCCATTCTTTAAATTGTCTCTTTGTATAAGCAGATTTATCTCAAGAATGTCCACAGATTGAAAATATCCACCTAAATTTATTCTTACCTTTTCTATCATGCTATTAACACTTTCAACTGGATTTGTTGTGTATATGTGTTTTCTTAGACTCTCTGGATATTTTAAAAAACATAAGTATCTCTCTTTGTTAGATTGAATATGTTTTATAAAGCTTGGATATTTAGATTTAAATCTACTACATAAATCATCTAATTTTTCTAATCCATCTTCATAATCTAAGCTGTTTTCTTTTATGTTTTTCAGCTCTTTGTTAAATGTTTGCGAATCTTCCTTACCCATTTGACTTTTGACATTTCTTTGTAAATGGACTAAACATAGCTGATGGTCTGTAAAAGGAAATAGTGTTTCTATGGCTTTTGATATTCCAGGAAAATCATCACTTACTATAAGCATTACCCTTTTTAGTCCTCTATCTATTAAATCATTGAATACTTTTATCCAGTCTGCTTTATTTTCACTACTGAAAAATGTATAAAATCCAAATATATCCTTATTTCCTTGTAAATCTATTCCAAGAACTACATAGACAGAAGCTTTTCTTATTTTGTTTTTTTCTTTTATATCACAGCGGTATGCGTCTATATACAGTACAAATACATCTGATGGAAGCTCTCTTGTTTTGAAATCACTCAAGTCTTTCTATAAGCTGTTTTTTAATTATATCCATATGTTGTTTGAATAGCTTAAGCCTAAGCTTTTTAATGTAGAATCTATCTTGCTTTCTGAGTATCCATTGGATACTAAACTCATAAGAAGGTCTAAATAATCTTCATTAACTCTTTTGTATGGGCCAGGTAATATTTGTGGTCTAAATTTACCTTTTCTATCTCTTGGAACATTTATGTTAAGCTTGAAAGAACCTGTATTTAGACTTCTTTCATATTATCCGTTTGCTTTGTTGTCTTTATCATTTTCAAGAAAGAAATTTCTTTCCTGATTCATAATCAGTTCCACAACAGATTCTAAAAGTTTTCTTATGCCTATCTTTTCTTGAGTTGTTATACCGTTTGGGAAAAGTTCTTTTACTAATCCTTCAGTTGATCTGTCTAATATTTTTTAAAGTATTCTTTTTTATTCATTACCACTACTCCTTATAATTTTATTTAGACACAACATTATTTTAACTTCCAGGCTAAAAAGTTAGCATTAGTGGCTGTAGCACATAAGTTATTAAGGCAGGCATATGGTGTATTAAAAAGCAGAAGACCATTTGATGAAAATTTTTGTACTTGACATTTAACATAGAACATCCTGAGCGTAAGCGAAGAATCTCCTGTTTTTCTTTTCAAAAAACATTAAAAAATGAGATCCTTCACTACGTTCAGGGTGACAGGAAAAGGTTGAATGATAAACATTAAAGGAAGGATAACCTTATTCCGTCATTCTGTAGCCGTTCAAATAATCCCCTTTTTCTTTTAAAAAACATTCAAGGAAGGATTCCTTCTCATCTCTCATTCAAATAATTCAAAACATTCTTAAAATCTGATGGAAGTGGTGCGGTTATTTCTATTTTTTTATTTAAATAAGGGTGTGTCAACACTAATTTGTATGAATGGAGCATCTGTCTTGTTACTCTTTTTACTAAATTATTCTCAAACTTTTTAATACTGTAAATTTTATCTCCAACGATAGGATGTCTTATACTTGCAAGATGTTTTCTTATCTGATGTTTTCTTCCAGTTTCTATTCTTACTTGAAAGTATGTAAAACCATTTCCTTTGTTTAAAACTTTTAAATGAGTAATAGCCTGTTTTCCATCTATATCTTGATTGATTGTAAAGTCTTTAAAGTTTGCTTCGTTATGAGATATAGCTAAGTAAATTTTTAAAACGTTTTTATCTTCCCATATCTCTTTAAACTTTTCAAAGATTTTATAATCTTTTGCAAAAAGTAAAACACCGGATGTTTCCTTATCAAGTCTATGAATTGCTTTTATTTTATCGTTTTTTAATTTCTTTCTAAGTATATCTTCTGCAGATGAACTTTCTTTATCACTTACGATTGTTGGTGGCTTATCAATTGCAATGATATAATCATCTTCATATAGTATTTTTAAATCATTTTTTAACTCACTTTGAACTATCTCAACTACATCTCCCGGTTTTAGATTATGTGATGCTATCCAAACTCTTTTGTTGTTTACAATAACATTTCTACTGTCGATAATATCTTTTGCTTGATTTTTTGAAATTTTTAAGCTTTCAGCTATAAAATCTTTTAATGTTTTTGGTGAGTTTACTGTGTATCTTTTAAGCATTTTTTCTCCTTGAATTTAGAGAGAGCATAGGTCTGAAAGTTCTATTTTTTCTGTCTTAATATCTCCAACAAGCATATTTTTCAACTTATCAAAAGCATGAGACTCATCGGTTATAAAAATCTTTCTTTTTCCTGTCTCTTCAATATTTAGTTTTATGTTTTTTAGATGTTCAACTATCGCGACAGACGAATCAACTATATTTAAATGTGGATACAAACCTTTTATTGTGTTTTTCAAAAGTGGATAATGGGTACATCCAAGTATAAGCGTATCAATTCCTGTTTTAACAAGGTCGTCAAGATACTCTTTAACTGTTAACTTTGCTACTTCATTATCTATCCAGCCTTCTTCTACCAGCGGAACAAACAACGGACAAGCTTTTTGATAGATTTCTAAATCCTTATCTAAGCTTTTTAAAGTCTCAAAGTAAGAATTGCTCTTTATAGTTGCTGATGTACCTATCACACCAATTTTTTTATTTTTACTTACTTTTACTGCCGATTCTGCTCCCGGCTGAACTACGCCTATTACAGGAATCGGTAATATTTCTCTCAATGTATCAAGTGCATATGAAGAGGCTGTATTACAGGCTATTACTATCGCATCTACATTATAGTTATGATACAGATAACTAGCACATTCTACAGAATATCTGATAATCGTCGTTTTTGATTTGTTTCCATATGGAACTCTTGCTGTATCTCCAAGATAGTATAAATCTACCTTTGGAAAGCTTGCAGCTATCTCTTTAAATACGGTAAGTCCACCTATCCCTGAATCAAATATACCAATTGGCATTTATTGTTTTATTCCTTCTGCTGTATATTCTACCCGTGGAGCATCAGACCATAACCACTCAAGCTTATAATAATCTCTAAGCTCAGGCAGAAATATGTTAATCATAATATCTCCGTAATCTACGGCAATCCATCTTCCTTCTGTATATCCTTCCAAATGGTGAGGTATTACTCCGTATTCTTTTAAACCACCTATAATATTATCTGCAATTGCTCTCGTATGTATCGGTACTGTCCCTGTTATAATAATCATGTAATCTGCAATGATAGGATTGATCTTTCCTATCTCAAGAGCTACAATATCTTCGCCTTTTTTCTCTTCAGCTTTTTCAATTATCTTTTTTACAATCTCTAATGTTTCCATCTCACCTCTTTAATTAAAGATATCTATTTTTCTTAATAATTTTTGCAAATTACTACTTTTTTCAAGGTTTTTGACTTCTGCTAAGTACTTAGAATCTGGAAATGCTTTTGGAAAGTTTTCTATAATCTCTTTTGCTCTCTGCTTTGATTCTTCTATTCTTGTTAGATATACATTTAGTTCTTGCTCAAGAATCGCTTTTCTGTTTATAAGTATGTTTTTAGATTCTAAATCTTTCTCTTCATTGATTTTTTTATCTAATTCTTTTATTTTTTGTCTTAGCTCGTTTATTTCTCCTACATACTGATTTTCTGCATTGATTAAATTATATGCAAGTTTGTATGCTACATAGTCTTTTTCTATGTAATCTTTATAGTTTGTATAAGCTTCCTGATAGTATACAGAAGCTGAGTATGGCTTTCCATACTTTTCATATGTTTCTGCAATATACAAGGTATGTTTAGCTTTTATTTCATTTATTTTCTTTAAAATCTCTTTTGCTGCTTTAACATACTTACTGTCTGGATAGCTTGAAATTATCTCTTCCGCTTTTTCTTGTGCTTTGTTAACATAGGTCATATCCCTTTTATAGTCCGGGGATACAAAAAGGTAAGACATGGCAAGTTTATATAAAGCTTCTGGCATTCTTGGAGATGTTGGAAATAGTGCTATAAACTCCTCAAATTCTACTATTGCATCTATGTATTCTTCTCTGTTGTAGTAAGAATCTGCTAATGCAAATCTTGCTTCCATGATTTGAGCAGGTGTTAAACCTTGAGATTTAAAGATTGCATTTTTAAGCTCTTCTTTTGCCTTTTTATACTCACCTTTTTTATAAAGTTCAAGACCTTTACTTAGTTTTTCCTGCCCTTCATAGAGTTTTTGCCCTTTATCTGCACAAGAAATTATTACCAATCCTGAAATTAAAAATACAACAAATCTTTTCATAATACTTTTTCAACCTCAAATTTATCTAACTGCATTTTATTATTATACTCTATCTCTACAAGTTCTTTTAGCTTTAAATTTTCCAATAAATTATCTACAGCTTTGGAAAGCTTTGGATTGATAATAATTTTCATTTTTGCAAATGGTTTTAGTTTATTAATTGTCTTTTCAAGCTCAAATATCACTACATCTTGAGATTTTATATATCCTCTTCCATAACAATGCTGACAGTAATCTGAAAGCTGTTTTATAAGACTTTCTTCAAGCTTCTTTCTTGAGAGTTCTAAAAGTCCAAGCTGTGTTAATCCTTTAATCTTTACAGGTCTTTTATCTTTTTTAAATTCTTCTTTAAGTCTTTCCACAATTGCTTCTTTATGCTCTTGATTTATCATATCAATAAAATCTATTACAACTATTCCGCTTAAATCTCTAAGTCTTATCTGCCTGACAATTTCTGGAATTGCTTCTAAGTTTATTCTAAATGCTGTCTCTTCTAAATTTTTCTGTTTATGACAGCTTCCGCTGTTTACATCAATAACTACTAACGCTTCTGTTTCTTGAATTACAAGATAGGAACCACTTTTTAGATATGCATATGGCGATAGGATTTTATTTATCAGCTTGTCTAACTCATATTCATAGAATAACGACTCTTTTCTTTTTCTGTAAGGAGTCATTTTAATGTTTGCATTTGTAAAATTTTCCAAGACGAACTTTTTAATCAGCTTTAAAATAGACACATCATCTGAGATTATTTCAGAAAATGAGCCTGCATAATCTCTTAAAATTGCAAAGGCTTTGAATGGTTCTTCATATATTACAGATGGAGCTTTTTTCTTATTATAATCTTTTTGGATTTGGTTCCATAATTCTATCAGAAATTTAAAATCTTCTAAAATTGCTTCATCCGGTGCATCCTTTGCAGCGGTTCTAATGATTAATCCAAAATTTTCTTGATTTATTTCATGCAATAGATTCTTTATTCTTTCTTTAATTTCATTCCTTTCATCATTATCTTCATATTTTGATGAAATAGAAATTTTGCCTTTGCTTTGGGGAAGTAATACCAAATATTTACCCGGAAGAGAAATTTTACAGGAAAGTTTTGCTCCTTTTGTACTAACCGGAGACCTTTTTACCTGTACCAAGATCGAAGAGCCTTTATCTATATTCTTACAAACTTCTTCGCAAATATCTTTTTTTGGCAGGAAAGCTTCTTTATCCTCTCCGATATCAACAAAAAAAGCTTCCATCGCTTGACTATATCTTAAAACCTTACCTTTATAAATACTTCCAGTTTGCTTAGATATCTCAATATCTTCTATCTTAAGTTCAACGGGTATGTTGTCTTCTAAAATAAGATAAAATGTATTTTTAAAGCCTTTAGTGACGATTAGCTTTCTATCCAAAAAATACCTCATTACTACTTATTTTTGAAATATAATTATAACACTTCAAGATTTTCTTCAGACATTTAAAGATGAAACGTAAGCCGTGAGATGTTATAGATACTGAGTAATCTCTTACTTTTACCTCTCACTTATTCACTGTACGGGCAATTCATGAATTGCCTCTACTCACTTTCTGACTTTTTAAAAGAGGAGATCCTTCGGACTTAGGTCTTCAGGATGACAGGAAAAGGCAAAGTTATATTTACAGATGCATTTTACAACTTACAAAAATTTTAGGACACTCCCAAAAAAATTCTTGATGATAAAAGTTTTTTGGTATATGGATGCTGAGGGTTGTCAAAAATTTCAAAAGCTTTACCTTCCTCTAACAGCTCTCCTTTATACATAACTATGACTCTATCAGCAACCTGGGCTACAACTCCTAAATCATGAGTAATAAGAAGAATTCCCATGTTTAAAGTTTCTTTTAACTCATTGAATAAATTTAATATCTGTAAAGAAATTGTAACATCAAGTGCAGTCGTTGGCTCATCTGCTAGAAGATAATCAGGATTATTTACAACGGCAATAGCTATTACAGCTCTTTGTTTTAGTCCACCGGAAAGTTCGTGAGGATATTGGTTAAACCTTTGTTTTGGATTTGGCATCTTTACTTTTTCCATAGCACTTAAAGCTAATTCTTTTGCTTCATTTTTCGATACGTTTTTATGAGCCAAAATCGTCTCTACTATTTGCTCACCAATTGTCATTAAAGGATTTAGTACCGCAGATGGCTCTTGAAATACCATTGATATTTTATTTCCTCTAAGTTGTCTTTTTTCTTCATTGGATAAAGAATCTAAATCCTTATTATCAACGATGATTTTACCTTCTTTTTTAGCATAACTTGGAAGAATATCCATGATAGCCTGACATGTAACACTCTTACCGGAACCAGATTCTCCAACAATTGCTACAATTTCACCTTTATTTAAAGAAAAAGAGACTCCTTTCAGAGCCTCTATAACTTGATTTTCTATCTGAAAGGAAACTTTTAAATTTTTAACCTCTATCACTTTAAAATATCTATCAATTTATTTAATTTATCAGCAGGTAATGCACCGGATATTGCCACACCCTTAGGGAAGATTATCGTTGGTGTTCCGTTAATTCCATTAGCTTGACCGTATTTTAGATTGTTATCTACAGCTTGCTTTCCAGCATTACAAGGTTTTTCAAGAGATGCCAGCCCATTTTCATCATTTTTTAAAGTATAAGAAAATGCAGCATCAAGTGTTTTTTGCTTTGCTGTATTATCGTTTTGACAAATAATATTTTGAGCCACTCCAGATGCGTGTTTATGGAACGGCAATGGATACATAATCATTTCAAACGAAACATCTTTTCTTTGAGCCAAGACTTTTTTAATTTCTTCATGCAGTTTTGCACAGAATGGACATTGAGGGTCTGTTATAACATAGATTTTAATATTTCCATTTCCATAGCTTACGTTAGGTTTTGGCAAATTCTTTAAATCTACTATATTAACAGATTCTAATAAACCTTCTTTTTTTAACATTTCAACTTTATCTTTACCTAAAATCTTAGTAAGTCTTGTTTCTTTTTCTGAGTTTGCTTGTGATTGCAGTGCCTGAAACCTTTCTCTTGTCAAGCTAACTTTTTTATTAATATCTATTATTTCACCATTCACCAAGTATTTTAAATTGCAATCAATATAGATTGGTACTTTTCTTCCACCACTTTCGATAACAACTTCATATAAACCGCTAATTGGAGCATTTGAAACACTTACAACCTTTGCATTACCAAGTATACCTGATAGTGCTTTTTGAACTTCTGATGTACTTACTTTAGAACCACCACCTAAACAACTTTCTGCTGCCATTACTAATGATGCTGCAGACATTAATCCTGCAAAAAATAACTTTAATTTCATGTACTTCTCCTTTTAATTTTTTTTATCTTTAAATAATTATATAATAACTTGAGTATTAGATTTGTAAATAAATTGTGAACAACAGAAATATCTAGAGTTAATCATTTAAATGTGAGAAATAAAACGCATTATTTGAAGCGAATCACAAACCCCTTTGATGTATGGTGTATGGGCAGCTTTTGAACTGCCCAATATATCATTCTTCATTAATCACTTATTCGCTTCCTCACTCTAAATATATACCAGATGCGTATTACGAGCCTCTATCTATTTTTAACTTCTCTGTCTTCTTCTTGTTTGATTTCTTGAAGACCTTTCTTTTTGAGAAGATTTATCTTTTTGTGCTGAAGAAAGTTTCTTTTCTTGTGCTTCATTTATGACTTCTATATTCGCTTTTGTTTTCTTTTGAATATTTTGAAGTTGTTTGTCTTCAGAAGGAGTCATTATAGAAATAGCTGTCCCTTCTCTTCCTGCTCTTCCGGTTCTGCCTATTCTATGGATATAACTTTCTGCATCTCTTGGTAAACCATAATTTATAACAAGGTCAACACCTTTTATATCAAGTCCTCTTGCTGCAACATCCGTAGCTACAAGAATTTTTAATTTGCCTGTTCTAAAATTATGTAAAACAGTTTCTCTTTTCTTTTGAGAAAAATCACCATGAATAGCACTTGCATTAAAGCCTTCTTCATTCAATCTTTCTGCAAGCTCGTCAGCTTCGATTTTAGTTTGTGTAAAAATAATTACTTTTTCTGCCTCATTTTGAGATAAAACTTCTGTTAATTTCTTAAACTTATCTCTTGGATTTACTCTGTAAATGATTTGTTTTATCTTTTCAACAGTCACTTCATCTGGCTTAACTCTTATTGTTTCATAATTCTCATTTAAAAACTCTTCAGCTAAATCTAAAATCTCTTTTGGCATAGTTGCTGAGAATAATAAATTTTGTCTATCTTCTGGAAGGTAAGACATAATCTCTTCAATATCGTCTATAAATCCCATTTCAAGCATTCTATCTGCTTCGTCTAAAACAAACATTTTTACATTATCAAGATTTAAAACGCCTCTTTCTAATAAATCTCTAACTCTTCCTGGTGTACCAACTACTACCACATCCGAACCTTTCTTTAAAAAGTTTATTTGATGGCTAATAGATTTACCGCCGTAAACTGCTAAGGTATAAACTTTTTTGTTTTTTCCAAGTTCTTTAATTTCCTTAGCTACTTGAATTGCTAACTCTCTTGTAGGAACCAAGATTAATGCTTGAACTTTCTTTTGTTTTGGATTTACTTTTTCAACAATCGGTACTCCAAAAGCTGCAGTTTTTCCTGTACCTGTTTGTGCTTGTGCTACCAAATCCTTTCCGGTCATAACTGCCGGAATTGCTTTTTCTTGAATTTCTGTAGGTTTAGAATAACCTAATTCGTCTAAGGATTTTAAAGTCTCCTTTGATAGATTTAAATCCTTGAATGTTTTACCTTGATTTGACATAAAAATGCCTCCTTAAAAAATTTTTTTAAAGAGGAAAAGAAATGCTCTGATTTTAAGGATTTTAGTAAGGACTTAGAAGTGTGGGATTTGGAAAGATTTTATAATATTTTATATTTTAAGCTCCGAAATCCCGACTCCCGGGTTCCATAATATTTTCCTATTTTTAGAGGATTCCTTTCCTCTTTTCACTCTATATAGTATACACTATATTTTGAATATTGCAAGTGAATGTAGAGAATGTTCTAAAATTTTGGTAAGTTGTAGAATGTATATGTTAACTTACTTTTTCTCATCATCCTGAGGACGTAAGTCCGAAGGATCACTTTTTTGATTTTTTGAAGAGAAAAACAGGAGATTCTTCACTTCGTTCAGAATGACACTGTAGAGGCATAAGCGGAGATTCTTTACACGGCTTTATAATAATGATCAAAAGGTTAATCAATTTTTAGACTTAGTTAAAATTTTAAAGCACCCTCAGTGAATGTATAAAGTCATATTAGTTTAGGAAATATTACACTGTAATAAGTGCGCCCAGAGGGACTCGAACCCCCAACCTTGTGATCCGTAGTCACATGCTCTATCCAATTGAGCTATGGGCGCATGTATTTAAAAATTTATTTTAAATTTCTAAATTTGCTAATTTTTCTTCGTTTTCTTTTGCGATCAACACATCTATAATTTCGTCTAAATCCCCATCCATAATATCGTTGATTCTATAAGAAGTATAGTTTACTCTATGGTCAGTAACTCTGTTTTGTGGAAAGTTGTAAGTTCTTATCTTTTCACTTCTTTCACCGGTTCCAACCTGTTCTTTTCTTTCCTTTGCAATCTTTTCTTTTTCAAGCCTTTCATAATAATCTTTAAGTCTTGCTCTTAAAATCTGCATAGCCTTCATTTTATTTTGAAGCTGAGACCTTTCATCTTGGCATGTAACTACCATTCCTGTGGGAATGTGTGTAATTCTAACAGCTGAATCGGTAGTGTTTACATGTTGACCACCAGCTCCGCCAGCTCTCATAGTCTCTATCTTCAACTCTTCTGGTTTTATTTCTATATCAACCTCTTCAGCTTCTGGCAAAACAGCCACTGTAACAGTCGAAGTATGAATTCTACCAGAAGATTCAGTTTCTGGCACCCTTTGAACCCTATGAACACCGCTTTCATACTTTAATCTTGAGTATGCACCTTTACCTTTAATTAAGGCTATAACTTCTTTTATACCGCCTTTTTCTGTTGGATGTAAGCTTAAAATTTCTGTTTTCCAGCCGTGTCTTTCAGCGTATCTTTGATACATTCTAAAAAGCTCAGCAGCAAATAAAGATGCTTCGTCTCCACCTGCCCCTTGTCTTATTTCTAAGATAACGTTTTTTTCATCGTTAGGGTCTTTTGGTAGAAGTGCTATCTCTATTTTTTTCTCTAAATCTTCCTGCTGTTTTTTTAAAGATTCTAACTCTTCTTCTGCCAATTCGCGTAAATCATCATCAGGAGTAGAGTTTAGAAGTTGTTTTACTTCTTCTATTTGTCTACTTACTTTTTTATATTCATTATAAAGATTTAAAATTTCTGATAGTTCTTTGTGTTCTTTTGCTATAGACTGAATTTTAGACTGATCCTTTAAAACTTCCGGATCAGCCATCAACTCTTCAAGCTTTTTTACTTTTTCTTCTATGCTTTCTAATTGGACTAAAAACTTTTTATCCATCTATTATTTTTCTGAAGCTTGCCCTTGAAGTTCTAAGAATTTTGGCTTGATTCTTAATTTTCCAGCATAGAAAGGATGGCAATTATTACATACTTCCAAATGTATAGTTCCACCTTTTACAGTATAAATCTCAAACTCATTTCCACAACCACAAACAAATTTAGTTAATTTTAATTCTGGGTGAATTCCTTGTTTCAATTTTATACCTCCTAAATTTTTAAAAAATTTTGAATTAAATATTATATCAAATTTATATGTTGCGCAAGAAGTAAGTAGTAAGACTATTCCAAAAATCAATATCGTCATTCTGCAGCCGGCGAAGAATCTCCGTCCTTTACATTTCACTTATTTACTGTATGGACAATTCATGAATTGCCTCTACTTTCTTGTTTTTAAAAGAGAAGATCCTTCGGACTAAAGTCCTCAGGATGACAGACAAAAACAAACTCATTTTACGCATACATTATACAACTAACTGGAATTTTAGAACACTTCCAGTAAGTAAACGAGATGGTCAGACATCAATAATTTTTATACTGTATTCATTCTCAAGCATTCATAGACCTTAAAAACTCGTCATTTGTCTTAAATTTGGAAAGTTTGCTTAACAAAAATTCCATTGCTTCAACTTCATCCATTGTAGATAAGAATTTACGCAATACCCATAATCTTTGCAGTTGCCAGTCTTCCAGTAAAAGTTCCTCTTTTCTTGTTCCAGACTTACTTATATTTATTGCTGGAAAAATTCTTCTTTCCATTAATCTTCTGTCTAAGTAAAGCTCCATATTGCCAGTTCCTTTAAATTCTTCAAATATTACATCGTCCATTCTTGAACCAGTTTCCACAAGAGCTGTTGAGAGAATTGTAAGACTTCCGCCGTTTTCTATATTACGAGCTGCCCCAAAGAATTTTTTAGGTCTTTGTAATGCCGTTGCTTCAATACCACCGGATAAAACTCTACCGGATGGTGGTGTAACAGCGTTTGAAGCTCTTGCAAGCCTTGTCATTGAGTCAAGTAAGATCACAACATCTCTACCTTCCTCTACTATCCTTTTTGCTTTTTCAATTACAAGCTCAGAGATTTGTATGTGTCTTTCTGGTGGTTCATCAAACGTAGATGCTACTACTTCTGCCCCGGAGCCTACTATTCTTCTCATTTCTGTAACTTCTTCAGGCCTTTCATCTATAAGAAGGATTATTAAATGAATTTCTGGATGGTTCTTTATTATAGCTTTTGCTATTCTTTGGATTAAAACTGTTTTACCGGCTTTAGGCGGTGCAACTATCAATCCTCTTTGGCCTTTACCAATAGGTGCTACAAGGCTAACAACCCTAGTTGATAAATCAGATGGGTCGTATTCTAAATTCAATCTTTCTGTTGGATGGTATGGGATAAGCTTATCAAAAGATGGTCTTTTCTTTAACTCTTCTACCGGAAGACTTCCAACTCTATCTATTCTGACTAATGCTCTGTATTTTTCACCTTCCTTTGGATTCCTTGCTACTCCGATAATTGTATCTCCGGTTTTAAGTCCAAATCTTTTTATCTGAGAAGGTGAAACATATATATCTTGTGGACTTGGTGCGTAATTGTTTTCAAGAAATCTAATAAATCCAAAACCTTCAGGAAGGATTTCTAAAACACCATTTATCTTGACTAAACCTTCTTTTTCTTCCTTTTTCTCTATGATTTTTTCTATAAGCTCATCTTTTTTTAGTCCTGTTATTTTTTCTACACCGATCTCTTCAGCTAATTTTTTTAATTCTGCCAATGTTTTTTCTTTCAATGATTCAGGTGTGATGGTTGATAAGTCTACCATGAGACCTCCTTTAATTAGTTGATTATTTACCTATGCAGAATTTACTAAAGATATTATCTAAAACATCTTCTGTTGATATAGCCCCTACGACTTCATCTAAGTAATTTAAAGCCTCTTGAATGTAAATCATTAATATTTCTTTATTATTGATTAAATAGTTAATATGATTTTCTATCTCCTCTATTTTTTCTTTTGCTTGCTTTAGTAAAGTCGATTGTCTTAGGTTTATGAAGAGATCATCTTCTTTTTCTATGATTCCTAAGGATGTTATGATTTTTTCTTCTAACTCTTTTATTCCTTGATTGTTTATAATACTTGTATATACAATGTTATCATATTTTTCAAAAAAATCAATAGGTTTGTTGTTTAAATCAGATTTATTTACTACAATTATATGTGGCTTATCTTTAATTTTATCATAAATTTTTTTATCTTCTTCTGTAAAACCAGAGGATGCATCTATCACAAATAAGATAATATCAGCTTCATTTATTTTCTCTTGTGCTTTTTCTATGCCTATTTTTTCTATTTTATCTTCTGTATCTCTAAGCCCCGCTGTATCAAGTAAAATAACTGGAATATCTTTTATTTTAAGGCTTTCTTCTATAAAATCTCTTGTAGTTCCTTGTATTTCAGAAACTATTGCTCTTTCATAGCCAACAAGTGCATTAAATAAAGAGGATTTTCCAACATTTGGTCTTCCAACGATTGCAAGCTTAATACCTTCTTTTATAAGATTTCCTTTTTTATAGCTTGCTAAAAGTTTATCTATTTGAGATTTTACCTCTTCTAACTGAGAAATAATAAGACTACTGTCTATCTCTTCAACATCTTCAGGAAAATTGATCTCAGCTTCTATTAAAGATATAAGATTTATCAGCTTTTCTCTTAAAATGTTTATCTGTTTAGATAATTTTCCTTCCAGTATAGAGACTGCAATTTTTGCTGCTCTTTCAGATTTTGCATTGATTAGGTCTGCTATAGCTTCTGCTTGTAATAGATCAATTTTTCCATTTAAAAAAGCTCTTTCTGTAAATTCACCCGGTCTTGCTAATCTTGCACCATACATAAAACAAGCTTCTAATATGCTTTTTACAACAGGAACGCTTCCGTGGGGGTAAATCTCTACAAGGTCTTCACCAGTAAAGCTTTTTGGCTTTTGAAAGTATACGAATAAACCTTCGTCAATAATTTCACCTTTATTGTTAAAAATTTTACCAAAATAAACTTTTCTTGGAGTTATGTTTTCCGGCAGAGAGAATATTTTTCTACCTATTTCTAAAGCTTTATCCCCACTAATCCTAACTATTGAAATTGCTGATGGAATTAGTGGGGTTGCATTTGCTACGATTGTATCTTTGTTCATTTTTTCATTGATTTGTTAATAATAACACTTTGAATTAATCCTAATATATTATTCGTTAGCCAGTATAAAACAAGTCCTGATGGAAAATTCATAAACATAAATGTAAACACACCAGCCATAATATACATGATCATTCTTTGATTTTTATCAGAGCTTGGAGTTATAAACTGCTGAGCAACCATTGATAGTCCCATTAAGATTGGTAAAACATAGTAAGGGTCTTTATCTGAAAGGTCTTTTATCCAAAGCATAAACGGAGCATTTTTTAACTCAACTGTTACCATTAAAACATTGTATAATGCTATGAATATAGGGATTTGAGCAAGAATTGGCAAGCATCCACTCATTGGATTTGCTCCAGCTTCTGCGTACAGCTTCATAATTTCTTCTTGTAGTTTTTGTGGGTCTTTTGCATATTTTTTCTTAAGTTTTTCCATTTCTGGAGCAAGGTCTGCCATTTTTTTCATTGCTTTTAGAGATTTGTGATTAAGCGGGAATAACACAAGTCTTAATAATACAGTTAAGACAATGATTGCCAACCCCCAGTTATGGACAAAGTCATATATAAAATGAAGCAGTAGGAATAAAGGTTTTCCAAGAATACCAAAGAAGCCAAAATCAACAGAACTTCTTAAATTTAAATCTACATTCCAAAGCTTTTGATACTTATCTGTAATTTCTCCAAGAAGTGAGTAGAGTTTTGGACCTAAATAATTAAATCCTTCAAAAGATGCTGGGATTTCAGATAAAACAACGGTAGTATCTTTTGCAACCGGAACTATATAAACAGTGTTTATGCCACCTTTAATCGACAGAATCTGCATAAAATATTTATTTTCTTGACCAGCCCAAAGTATTTTATCTCTGATTGTTTGAATAGTATTAATATCGTTGTTTATTTTTATAATTTCCTTGTCAGTCTTAATGATAGGTCCATTGTGTCCAAAAGTTCCCTCAGATTTTAAAGTTATACCTGTTAAATATGCTAATCCTACATTTTCAAGACCTTTGGTTTTAATGTCAACTGTTATAGTATTATCATCGTTAATTGTATAAGTTTTTTCAACTTCTACATTTTCATTTTTCAAGTAAAATAAGATTTTATTATCTTGAATTTTTGATTCATATTTTGAAAAGTTTAAAAGTTTTGTAGTATTTATATCTGTGGTTATAATTTCTCCAGGAAAAACTTTATTAGATTTAGAAAATTCAGGAATAATATCAACATTATATCTGTTATCAAAAGCTGATACTATTCTACCGCCGATATTACTAAACTCTATATAGCCTTCCTTTGTTTTAATTCTAACCAAATCTTTTAAATTATCAGTATTTACTCTTTCGCCAGTTAAGACAAGGTCATAACTTCCGCTAATTTGTTTAATAGGAGCCGCAACCTCTCTTTGAGTCTGCTGAGTTTGATTTTTTTGATTTTGAGTACTGTCTTTAAAAAAATATTGACTGATTAGAGAAAAAGATATTAGAAGCAGTGCAACTGCTCCAAAAAATATCATAAACCTCTTTTGCATATCTTGTTGTTCCATCTTTTCACCTCTAATGTTTTAAGGATAATCAACGCCACCCTTTGAAAAAGGATTACATCTAAGTATTCTCCAGATAGCTTTTAATGAGCCTTTTATAATTCCATACTTTTCAATAGATAAAACTGCATACTCTGAGCAAGTCGGATGAAATCTGCAACTCTGCCCTTTAATAGGTGAGATGTATTTTTGATAAAATCTTATTACGTTAATAAATAACCTTTTAATCATTATTTTTTAGCTTTCCTATTACTGTGTTAAGTTGAGATAGGATATCATAAATTTTTTTATTTAAAATACTTTTTTTTGCTATAAAAATCATATCATATTTAAGATTATCTAATAAGTTAAGACGAAGCCTTACGGCTTCTCTTAGTAGTCTTTTTGCTCTATTTCTATCTACGGATTTTTTAAAGTTTTTTTTTGAAGCTACAAAAGCATACCTTGATTTTTCTTGATCGTTTTTCAGGTAAACCACTAAAAAATCTTCATTATCTACAATTTGTTTATTAGAAAAAACATTTTGTATGTCTTTTTTTTTAATGTGATCATTTACTTGATAGCGATGCGTTTTCTTCCTTTTGCTCTTCTTCTTGCTAAGATTTTTCTTCCGGCTTTAGTTTTCATTCTTGCAAGAAATCCAGAAGCTCTCTTTCTTTTCTTATTTGATAAATGAGATTTTGCTTTCATATTTGCCATTTCTATACACCTCCTATAAAATAAAATAAGGCAGCCTTTTATGGCTGCCAACAAATTTTTAAGCTAAAATTTATCTTAGAAGCCTGCTTTTGAATCGAAAATACCAGTAAAGATAAATATAATTGCGATAAGTAATGCATAGAGAACGAACGTTTCTATTAATGCCATACCAATGAACATAGTTGTTAATAATTTTGGACCCATGTTAGGGTTTCTTGCCATTCCTTCAAGAACACCTCTGATTGCATTTCCAAGACCAGCAGCACCACCACCTGCAGCTGCACCGATAGCAACGCCAGCGCCGATAGCTAACGCACCGTAAAATACAGCTCTTGCCATTGGGTCACCTTCTGCAGCAAACGCAGCAGAAACCGTTCCTGCTAAAACCATCAACATCAACACTTTTGAGAACTTAACCATTATTAATACAACCTCCTATAAGTAATTATTTTTTTACAATAAAGACATTTGATTCTATTTTTTTAGCTAAGTATTCGTAATCTTCCGTTATTATAACCAGATCTGGGCTTTCCTCTTTAACAAATTTTGGAAGTGAATTTTTTACACTGTCTGATATATCGACTATTATTTTAACATCCTTAGAAAAATCGGTTAATAAATCTTCTATCCTATTTTTAGCAGAGGTTTTATTTTTTTCTTCAATATCCGGTGGAACAGGCAATCCAAAGCTTACTGCAAATTTTTTCATCATATACACATCTTCTATTTCATGGAAAATGACAAGCTGACTGTTATATTTATTAGCTAAGTCTTTTGCAATTTCTAAGGCTTTTAAAGAGATGTTGTTAAACTGAAAGTTTATAAAAATCTTTTTTATTTCAACCATTATTATCCTCCATTAATGTTCAGCATGAGTAATAGCACCAGCGATGTAAACAGTTGTCAAGACTACAAAAACGTATGTTTGCAAGAATACAGCTATTAAGTGAATTAGCATAACTGGCATTGGAATTAGGAATGGAACAAGCATGATTAAAACAACGCTTATAAGCTCACCACCTGTCATGTTTGCAAAAAGACGAAGAGCCAATGTTACTGGTCTGCTAAGATGGCTAAGAAGTTCTATGATAACAAATACCGGAGCCATTGCAGGAACAGGACCTAAAAAGTGTTTAAAATAGCCAATACCATTTTCTCTAATGCCTTCAAAGTTGTATATAAAGAACACTAAAAGAGCAAGAGCCATTGTTGTGTTTAAGTTTGCTGTTGGAGATTCTAAACCTGGTATAATTCCAAGCAAGTTTCCAAAGAATACAAACAATCCAATTGATGCTATCAATGGAAAGTATTTTCTACCTTTTTCACCCATATTTTCTTTTATAAGATTATCTATAAATTCTATGTATATCTCAAATACGTTTTGAATAGGTGTCGGTATTAATGATGGCTTTTTTGCAAAAATAGTAAATATAACCGGAACCACTATTAACACTGTAAGAGCCATTATAACATGCTGTTCCATTTGCTCCTCCATTATATTTAATTCTGTAATATTATACAGGATTTTTTTAAGCTTGTAAATTTATTGTATAGGTCATACCAGTTTGGGAAAATTCCGATTTTCTTGAATTTATAATATCACAAAAGTATGCAATAGGTGATTTTTTGTTTAAACTATGATGAGGTCTTTCTATGTTATACCATAGCATATACTCCATCATTTTTTATTAAACTCATAAACATCTTTTAATTCATAATCTTCGTAGTACATGATAAATTCATCCTGTAATGTCCTATTCATTCTCTCTACATATGCTTGTCCTTTTGGATATCTTGGATAGTTAAAATAATGTTTTATTTCTTTTTTCTCTGCTGCTTTGCTAAACTCGCCTAAGAATTCACTGCCATTATCTGTTTGTATACCTTTTATCTCAAATGGTATTGCTTTTATTAATTTCTCTAAAAAGTCCTTTGCGTTTTTACTGTTTAGCCTGTCATATGCAAAAGTAAAAGAGATTCTTGTTTTTACATCCTTGGCTACAAATATATAAACTTTTCTACCATTTACATATTCATGCTTTGTATCTATTTGTACCAATTCTCCTGGTTTTGTTGGTTTTTTGTCTTTATATCTATCTTTCTTTGTTTTCTTTTTATCTTCTTTCACTATTAGCTTTCCAGTTCTTCCGTTGATTGAGATTCTTTGCCTGGCGTACTCATGATTTAACTTCCTTTCCTCTTTAAGCATTTTTATTATATTTCCAATTGAACTTTTGCAGAGGGAGTTAAAATAATGTTGTGTCTAAATAAAATTATAAGGAGGAATAGTAATGGATAAGAAAGAATACTTTGAAAAAATATTAGACAGATCTACCGAAGAATTAGTAAAAGAACTTTTCCCAAACGGTATAACAACTCAAGAAAAGATAGGTATAAGAAAACTTTTAGAATCTGTTGTGGAACTGATTATGAATCAGGAAAGAAATTTCTTCCTTGAAAATGACGATGATAACAAAGCAAATGGGTATTATGAAAGAAGCCTAAATACTGGTTCTTTCAAGCTTAACATAAATGTCCCAAGAGATAGAAAGGGTAAATTTAGACCACAAATATTACCTGACCCTTATAAAAGAGTTAATGAAGATTATATAGACCTTCTTATGAGTTTGGTATCCAATGGATACTCAGAAAGCAAGATAGATTCTACATTAAAAAGCTTGGGCTTAAACTACTCAAAACAACATATGGATGCAATCAAAAAACAGCTTATAGAAAGACTTGAGTGGCTTTAAAACAAGAGAGCTTCCATCGGATGCATTTGTACTGTATATAGATGCATATCACTGTGATATAAAAGAAAAAAACAAAATTAGGAAAGCTTCTGTTTATGTAGTTCTTGGAATAGATTTACAAGGAAATAAAGATATATTTGGATTTTACACATTTTTCAGTAGTGAAAACAAAGCAGACTGGATAAAAGTATTCAATGATTTAATAGATAGAGGACTAAAAAGGATAATGCTTATAGTAAGTGATGATTTTCCTGGGATATCAAAAGCCATAGAAACACTGTTTCCTTTTACAGACCATCAGCTATGTTTAGTCCATTTACAAAGAAACGTTAGAAATCAGATGGATAAAGAAGATTCACAAGTATTTAACAAAGAATTAAAAAACATAAAAGAAAACAGCTTAGATTATGAAGATGGATTAGAAAAATTAGATGATTTATGTAGTAGATTTAAATCTAAATATCCAAGCTTTATAAAACATATTCAATCTAACAAAGAGAGATACTTATGTTTTTTAAAAATATCCAGAAAATCTAAGAAAACACATATACACAACAAATCCAGTTGAAAGTGTTAATAGCATGATAGAGAAGGTAAGAATAAATTTAGGTGGATATTTTCAATCTGTAGACATTCTTGAGATAAATCTGCTTATACAGAGAGATAATTTAAAGAATGGAAAATGGAAAAAACCTATACCTGCTTTTAAAGGAGCTTCTTATGAAATTTTACAATTGTTTAATAAAAAGTTTTCAGTCCAGACACAAAATTATTGACAAGTCTCAAGATATAAACTTTTCTACCATTTACATATTCATGCTTTGTATCTATTTGTACCAATTCTCCTGGTTTTGTTGGTTTTTTGTCTTTATATCTATCTTTCTTTGTTTTCTTTCTACTTTCTTTTATTGTTAGCTTTCCAGTTCTTCCGTTGATTGAGATTCTTTGCCTGGCGTACTCATGATTTAACTTCCTTTCCTCTTTAAGCATTTTTATTATATTTCCAATTGAACTTGCAGATATCGTAGGAATATTGTGCTGCTTGCAGAGTTTATCAAGTAAAACCTTTATTTTTTCTTTCCCAAGCTTAGGATGTTTCTTTCTTATTTCTAAAACTAATTGTTTATGTTTTTCTGTTATTTTTTGTAATTTTTCTAATTTCATTCCTTTTTTTGATATATAACGATTTTTAAGAGATACGAGATTGTTATTACTGCTTTTATACTCTTTAATCCATCTGTATATGGTAGATTTTGATACACCAAAAGCTTCAACTGCAATCTTCACTGAATGTTTTAAAGCAAACTCTACAACTTGCAATCTAAAGATTATTTCTGGATGTTTTTCCATAACATCATCTAATTCTTTTACTTGTTTTAAAAGCTTTCTTTCAAGTGTATTAATTCTCTGAATGTAGGTAGATGCTCCTATTCTCTTTCTCATCTTTATCCCCCGATTTTCATAATTTTAAATTCTTATATTATATTTTCCCATATTTCTTTTAGCTTATACAATTGTGTATGAGGCTGTTTTAAAAAATTTTTTGCTATATCTTATCATGTATATCACACTCAAATATCTTGTGTGAAAAATTGAGGATTTTTATAAAACTTAAGAAGAAGATCCTTCGGCTAAAGTCCTCAGGAATATACGATGACAAAAGTTAATAATGTATCATTCTAAAGCTACAGCGAAGAATCTCAATAATTCTTTTTGAAATCTATCATAAATATTCCCATATCTATTTTAACTTAAACAAAATTTAAATTTACAACTTTCTCTTAACAATATTAACAAACAAAATCGTTGTATCTTCTTTCAATAAATAATTAACAAACAAATATACAATGCTACTTATTAAAATCCCAACAAATACAACTATAAACGTATTAAAAACAAAAAACTTTAAAGCCTCTATAAAGAGAATCATAATAAAGCCGGCAATGGATACTTTTATAAATGTCTTAAAAATTTCTTTTAAATCTATCTTCATTTTAAAATGCTTGTAAAGATAGATTGTGTTTATATATCCACCGAGAGATGAAGCAAAGGCAAGACCAAAAACGCCAAAGTTTAAGATAAATGTTAAAACAATAGCAGAGATAATACTTCCCATAATCCCAATCATGGTTGAGTAAAGGGGTGTTTTAGTGTCTCCCATTGCAAAAAAGGCACTTTTGAATGGTCTTGTTAAAGAGTATCCAAGAAGTCCAAGACCATAACCAATCAAAGCGTAGTATGTTAGCTGAGCATCTTTTTCGTTAAAAGCACCTCTTACTAATAAAACATCTATGATTTCTTTGCCAAGAAAAATCATTCCAATGGTTGCTGGCATTGAGATAAAGATAGAAAATTTCAGGCTCAAGGTAAGGTCTTTTCTAAAAGTTTCAAAATCTTTATTTGCATAATTTTTTGAGAGAGACACTAAGAGAGCATTTCCGAGTCCAATGATAAAAACGCCAAGTGGAAGCTGAAATATTCTATTTCCATAATACAGATAAGTAACCGCTCCGGCCATTAAAAAAGATGCTAAAACTGTATCTATTACAAAGGCAAATTGGCTTACTCCAAAGGATAAAAACGCCGGCCCAAGTTTTTTTAGTGTTGTTTTAATTTCAGGGTGGATTGTAAAGGTTGGTTTTACGATTAACCCTTCCTTGATTGCAAGAGGAAATTGTATTATTAGCTGTAAAAATCCACCAAGTAAAGCCCCAGCTGCCAATGAGTATATTCCCATCGAGTATGACAAAAATACTGAGGTAATCACAAAGGCAAGATTTAGCAGTGCCGGTGCTACTGCCGGAATAAAAAATCTATCCTTAGTGTTTAATAAAGCCATATAGAATGATGTCCAACCTATCAAAATTAGATAAGGAAAAATCCATCTTACAAGCTCAACAGTAAGGTCAAAATTTCCTTTGTTGGCAAATCCGGGAGCTATGATTTTTACAAAGTAAGGAGCAAAAATTATGACTAATAAAGTCAGTACTATCAAAACTATCGTGTAATATGTAAACAATGATGATGCATACCATTTTGCATTTTCGGAAGATTTTGAGTACTCTTGAGTATAGATTGGAATAAATGCAGCGTTGAAGCTTCCTTCAGCTACAAGCTGTCTGAGGGTGTTTGGAAGCCTCCAAGCAACGTAGAAAGCATCTGTAGCCGGATTTGCTCCAAAGTAGTAAGCTACAACCGCATCCCTCAAATATCCTAAAACTCTACTGATTAGTGTGGCTATAGAAAATATAAAAGTGTTTTTTAGAAATTTCATTTAAGCTTGATAGTAAAATCTGCCTTTAGAAAGCTTACTTTTCCTGATTTATCAAAAATTGTTAATCTAACAAAATAATCTCCCGACGAAACTTCTTTTCCTTCTATATCTTTTTGATCCCAGCACCATTTTTTAACTTCCTTTGGTTTTAAAGGTGTTATAACTTGGGCTGATACAGGAGAGTAAATAGCAACTTCCGGCTTTTCTTTATTAAAAATTGCATAAGGTGCTAAAGATGGAAGTATGTACTCTGCTTGAGATTGATTTTCTAATGTAAAACAAACTTGCTCTGCTTTTGAGTAAACCTGTTTATCTGTTTTAAATATCAATCCTGGTATATTTACTATTTCTTTTACTTCAGCATTTTGATTTTTGGAAGGTTTGACATCTGTACTTTGCTTTTTTTCAGACATGGCAAATCCTATATTTATGAAAATAGTTAAAAATAGCACGTAAATTAAAGTTTTTTTTCTCATTTACAACTCCTTTTATAAATTTTATAATATTTTATAAACAAACTTTTCACTCAAATATGATAACCTTTGTGTTTAAATCTACTAAATCATATAATCTTTCTATATCTTTATTTCTCATGACTATACATCCGTAAGAGATTTTCATGCCTACACCTTTTTCACTTCTTTTACTTGTTCCATGAATCATGTAGGAACTTTCGTTTAATCTTAAAGCTCTGGTTCCAAGACCATTTTCCGGACTTCCAAAAGGTACAACCGGTGGCAATTTTGGATTATTAGCCCTTGCACTTGGTGGAACTATCCAATCAGGATTGATTTTTTTCTCTGTTATAGCAAACTCACCGGTTGGAGTTGGATATTCTTCGTCTCCTGTGCCAACAGGAAAAGTTATTACATAATCACCATCTTCCAATTTTATTGGATAATACAACCTTTTATCTTTTAAAGACACGTAAACAGTATTATAGTTAAAATTCTCCGGAAGTTTTTTCTTTAAAGGAATCGTGATCACCGTTCCTTTTTCTACTTTGAAAGGATCGACAGATTTGTTAGCTTCTTTTAATTCATAATAGCTAACTTTTAATTTATAAGCCAAATCAACAAAATTAGTATCCTCTTCTACTTTGTATATATAATTTTCTCCAAACTCTCCATTTTCTCTAGGCTTAAAAACCTCTTGGTTAAGTAGATAGTAATGGTCTTTTATTTTTATTACTTTAAAATCCCAGCCATAATATTTAGGCTCCTGTGAAAAACTTTTATCAAAAAAGAAAACCCCAAGCAACAAGACTATTAAAAACTTTAATCTCAACTATAACCTCTTAGATATCTAAGTTTCTAACTTCTTTTGCATATTTCATGATAAACTCTTTTCTTGGTTCTACCTTTTCACCCATTAATATTGAGAATATTTCATCTGCTAATGCCGCATCTTCTATGTTTACTTGTAATAATCTTCTTGTTTTTGGGTTCATGGTTGTTTCCCAAAGCTGCTCCGGGTTCATTTCCCCTAATCCTTTGTATCTTTGAATCTCACAACCAGTCATACCAGCTTCATAAATAACATCATACAGTTTGTCTAAATCTTCTACCGTTATTGATTTATCTTTATAGTTAACAATAATCGGCAGCGTGCCAAGCTTTTCTAATAAAATTCTCTCTACTTCTTTAACTCTTACGTAAGCATAAGAAGATAAAAGCTCTACATCTATTTTGTTAACAGTTTTTGAAAATCTTTCTTTTCTTTCAACAAAAATATCATAGTCTGCCTCTTCCGGGTCATACTTATAATATACTTCGTATTCTTTTAGAACTTCCTTAAGTTTTTCTACAATTTCTTTTACCTTTTCTTCCGACCTTAAATCTTCTTCTGTTAAACTAAGCTTCAATATCTCATCTATTACTTTTTTATCTTTTCTTTTATAGATGCTTTGTTTTAAATCTTTGTATTCTCTGCTTAATTTTGCCACCTCTTTTATTTCAAGCTTGTTTAAATTTTTACCTTCTATACTAACTTCGTCAGATGCATACTCAATAACGATTTTTGCTAATTCTTCATCGTCTTTAACATATATTTCAGACCTGCCTTTTTTGAGTTTGTAAAGTGGCGGTTGTGCCAAATATAAGTGTCCGTTTTCAATAATTTGTGGGAAGTATCTATAAAATAATGTAAGTAAAAGAGTTGTAATATGAGAACCATCTACGTCAGCATCCGCCATAAGGATTATTTTATGATATCTTAACTTAGATAAATCAAATCCTTCTTCTGTTTTATTCTCTTCATCTTCTGATTTAATCGGCAGTCCTATTCCAGTTCCTATTGCGTTTACGATTGCTCTTATTTCTTCGTTTGATAAGATTTTATCTATCCTTGCTTTTTCTACGTTCAGTATTTTACCTTTAAGCGGCAGGATTGCCTGAGTTCTTCTGTCTCTTCCTTGCTTTGCAGAACCACCAGCTGATTCTCCTTCTACTATAAAAAGCTCACAAATCTCCGGATTATCTTCAGAACAGTCAGCTAGCTTTCCCGGTAATGAACTATCTTCTAAGAATGATTTTCTTCTTGAAATTTCTTTAGCCTTTCTTGCCGCTTCTCTTGCAATTGCTGCCTCTATAGCCTTTTCTGCTATTTTTAAGGCTATATCTTTATTTTTATCGAAGAAATCTATCAGATAATCACCTACTACCGATTCAACGATTCTTTTAACATCTTGGTTTCCAAGCTTTGTTTTAGTTTGTCCTTCAAACTGTGGCTCTGGAACTTTTACCGATATTACAGCCGTTAAACCTTCTCTTAAATCATCTCCGCTTACACCACTTTTTAACTCTTTTGGAAGTTTCATTCCGGCTAAGGTTTTGTTCATTGATTTTGTCAACGCAGCCCTAAAACCCGATACATGAGTACCACCTTCTACTGTTTTAATGTTGTTTACAAAGCTTTCCAAGGTTTCATTGTAGCTTGTGTTATATTGAAATGCTACCTCTACTAAAACTCCGTCTTTTTCTCCTTTTATGTAAATGACATCTGGGAATAATGGGTCTTTGGCTTGGTTTAAAACTCTTACAAAGTCTATAATACCGTTCTCATAATAAAACTCTTCTTTTATATCCTTCCTTTCATCAATTACTGTGAATTTTACCCCTGGATTTAAGAATGCTAACTCTCTAATTCTTTTTGCTATTGTGTCATATTTAAAGGTTGTTGTCTCAAAAATACTATCATCCGGTTTAAATGTTACTTTTGTTCCTCTTTTTGTTGTTGTTCCAATTTCTTTTAATGGATGAGCTGGTTTTCCGTATGAATATTCTTGTCTATAAATCTTTCCGTTTCTGTACACTTCAACAACAAGCCATTTAGATAAGGCGTTTACTACCGACGCACCAACACCATGAAGACCACCGGAGTATTGATATGCTTTCTTAGAAAACTTACCACCTGCTCCAAGGATAGTAAATACCATTTCAACAGCTGGAATTTTAAACTCCGGATGAATATCTACTGGAATACCTCTACCATCATCTTCCACAGTTACAGAACCATCTTGATGGAGTATTACAGATATATTTTTTGCATAGCCTGCCATTGCTTCGTCAACAGCGTTATCTACGATTTCCCAAACTAAGTGATGTAGACCTCTCTCACCTATATCTCCAATATACATAGCAGGTCTTGCTCTAACGTGGTCAAGACCAGTTACAGCCTGAATAGCTTCAGCTGAATATTCTATATTGTTTTGTATATTATCTTTTCTTTCTTCCAATCTTCATAACCTCCAAGTTAAATCGTCATTGGCATTACTACTGCTAAATATCTCTCTTCTGGATTTTCAGGAATAATAACAGTTTGAGAGTCTTTATTTATAAATTTTGCAACTATGTTTTTATCTTCTATCTCATCTACAGCTTCAAGAATGTATTTTCCATTAAAGCCAATCTCAAACTCCTCGCCATCATAATTTACTTCTATTTCATCTTCTGCGTAAGTATCGCTTGTTGGCGGTGTAGATATAATCAGTTTATTATCAAGTAATTTCAACTTTATAGGCTTATTTTCATTTTCTTCTGCAATGATAACTCTCTTTATAGAGTCTATCAATTCCGATTTAGATAAGACTATTTCAATATTAAAGCTATTTGGAATAACTTGAGTATAGTCTGGGAAAACACCTTCAAGCAATCTTGCAGATAAAACATAATTTGAACCTTTAAAGAATATACTACTTCCGGAGACTGCCACTTCTACATCTTCAACATCACTTACAAGTTTTTTAATCTCATTTAACGCTTTTTGTGGAACGATATACTTACCTTCAAGTCCTTTTCCAGTAATTTCAGTAGAGTATAAAGCAAGCCTATGACCATCAGTTGCTACAAAATCAAGCTTTCCTTTAATAAAGGAAAAACAAACACCATTTAAAGCAAATCTACTTTCATCCTTTGAAACAGCATAAATCGTTTTAGATATTCCTTTTAAAAGTTCTTTACCACTTATTGATACTGCTAAATCAGATGGAAAGGCTTCAGGCAATGGAAAATCATCAGCTTCAAAGGTTGGTAGGCTATATTTTGTTTTTCCTGATGTGATTTTTAAAGTTTCTCCATCTGTATAAAGCAAGGCTTCATTTTGTGCTAAAACTTTTGATATATCTGATATCTTTTTTGAGTTTACACAAAGAGAACCTTCTTCTTCAACATCTGCAGGTATCCAGTATGAAGTATATACTTCCAAGTCTGTTCCGTAAACTGTTAGTTTTCCATCTTCAGCTTTTAATAAGAAATTTGTTAAGATAGGAAGTGCTGTTTTCTTTTCTGATATAACTTTCTTAAACGCTTCCTGCAGGTCTTTTTTATAGGCTTTTAATTTCATCGTTAAACCTCTGAAAAAATAATTTAATATATTTATTTTACCATTTTTAAGGGTAGGGCTTTAAAGATGATTCTAATATAAATCCCAGTATTCTACACCAAATTCTTCGCAAACGTTGGGTATTGGAATTTTCTTTTATATATCACGAGAATGCTTGCAAAAATCAATATCGTCATTTTGGCACAGAGAGTAGAATCTTTGCCTTTTAGTCTTTCGCTTTCTCAACTTTTTAAAGAGGAAGTCCATCAGAAAGTCCTCGGGATGCCAAACAAAAGTAAGCTTGCTTTACACATACATTTCTTAATCTATCTTAAAAATTGTTATAATAATATCTTAACACCTTGGATGAGAAATTAGTGATTTTTATATAATTTTATAAAAGGAGATCCTTCGGACTTACGTCCTCAGGATGACGGAGAAAACGAAAGCATGTTAATAATTACCTTATTTGTCATTCTGAGCAAAGCGAAGAATCTCATGTTTTTGTTGAATTTCTCACTCGACGTATTGTTATAATAATAAAATCTTAATTTAGAGGAAAAAGCCATGTCGTTTTTAGTAGAGTTTTCAATGTTTCCAACAGATAAAGGAGAAAGCGTAAGTCCTTATGTTAGCAGAATAATTAAAATGATAGATGAATCAGGTATACCTTACAGACTTACTCCAATGGGAACAGTTTTTGAGACCAACACTATGGAAGAAGCCCTTGAAGTTATACATAAAGCATACAAACAGCTTGAGCCAGATTGCAATAGAGTTTATACTGTTATCAAAATGGATATTAGAAAGAATCCACAAAATAGAATAGAAGGAAAAATTAAATCAGTGGAAGAAAAACTTGGCAAAGAAGTTAAGAAATGATATTGAAAAAGATTGTTCTAAAAAACTTTTTAATACATGAAGATACTCAATTAGAATTTTCTCCAAATGGTATAACTGCAATTATTGGTGAAAATGGGTCAGGGAAAAGTTCAATCATTGAAGCTATTCAATTTGCGTTTTTTGGAGATTCAGATAAAGGAAATCTTAAAGACTTAATTAAATGGGGAAGAAGACAGGCAAAGGTAGAGCTTGAATTTGAAACAAAAGATGGACTTTATAAAGTAATAAAAGAGATAAATAAAACAGGAAAAAATGTAAATACAAATTCAGAAATTTTTATATATGAAAATGGCAGATTTAGACCGTATTATCAAAAAGAGGTAAATAAAATTCTTCCAAAAATAACAAGACTGACTAAAAAAACATTTTTTACATCGGTCTTAATAAAACAAGGTGAAATAGAAGGGATTCTTAGAGAAAAGCCATCTGAAAGAAAAAAAATCATAGAAGACCTTTTAAACATAAATCTTTACAGAAAAATTCAAGAACAGTTTAAAGAAAATCAAAAAAGAGTAAAAACAAGGTTAGATATCTTGCAGGAAGATATTTTAAAAACTGACAAAATTCAGATTCAGCAATATCTTGAAGAATTAAACAATCAATTAGAGATTTTATTAAAAAATTACGAAGGCCTAAACCAAAAGCTAAATAATATCAAGCAAAAATTAAAAGAAATAGAAGACCAAGAAAAACAAGCTTCATACTTACAATCAGAAATTGGAAAGTTAGAAGAAAGTATAAAAAACATAAAAGCAAATATTGAAAATTATGAAAATCAGCTGAAAGAGATTGAAAGTTTAAAGGCTAAGTTTTCAGAATTAGAAAGTAAATTTAACCAACTTGAAAATCTTGAAAAGAAAAGTCAGATTCTAAGCCAAATAGAAAAGTTAATCATTACAAAAGAAAGCAAAGAAGAATCAATCAAACAGCTTGAAGAAGATTTAAAATTTTTAGAAAGCTATAAAGACAAAGCTAAAGAGTTTGAAGAGAAACAAAACTCTTTAAAGCAAATTGAATCAAAATTGGCTGAAATAAACCAAATTAAAGGTGAAATCTCACAGCTAAACAAACAAATTGAGAAGATAAATTCAGATATCCAAAAAAAGAAACAAGAATATATGGCAATTGTAGATGACCTGACTAAGATATATCAAAAATTCCAGACTCTAAAACTAAATCCTTTAATGATAAAAGAATATAAAGAAGCTAATAAATTAAAACTTCAGCAGTTAGAAAAAGAGATAAAAGAGTTGGAAGATAAATTAAGCCAAGTTAGAACTGAAGGTAAGGCTTTAAGAGAAAGTTTAGAAAGTATCCAGAAGCTGGAAGGAAAATGTCCAACCTGTCTAAGACCAATCGAAGAACATCAAAAAGAAGAGCTAATTAAAGAGCTTGAACAAGCAATTGAAATAAAAAGAAAAGAGTATAAAGAGTTAGACGAAAAACTAAAATCTTCAAAAGAAGAAAAGGAAAAGCAAGATAAAATAAAAGAGTTATTAACCGAATTAGAGCCAATTTATAAATCAATAAAAGAAAAAGAAGACGAATTAAAGCAAGCAAGAGAAAAATTTAACATTTTTACTCATAAGCTAAAAAATGAAGAAAATTTGAGGAAACAGAAAGAAGAAATTGACCAGTTTATAAAAGAACATCAAAAAGATTATGGATTTTTTAAAAATCTACAATCAAAAAATATTCAAAAAAGCTATGAAAACCTAAATAAAGAAATTAAAGAACTTTCAGAGAAGATAAACAACCTATTAAAACAAATAGATTTTTCTGCATCGTCAAAAGAAGAGATTGAAATTAAGCTAAGAGAAACAAAAGAGAAAATTGAAGAATTAAAGCCGTATAGAGAAGAGTATTTAAAAGCAAAGCAAGAAATTGAAGAAGAGAGTAAAATTAAAGAAAACATAAAAAAATTTGAAGCAGAGCTTGAAAATAAAAATAAAAAACTCTTAGAACTAAGAGAAAAGTTAGATAAAATAGAGTTAGACAAGCTATTAAAAGAAAAAGAATTTCTTAAAGAAAAAGAAGATAATTATCAAAAAGAGCTTTTAGAACTATCCGGAAAAATAGGTAGCTTGAAGAATGAAATTAATAATTATGAAAAATCTATCGAAGAGCTAAAAAATAAAGAGCAAGAGATAGAAACTTTGAAAATAAAGCTTGAGAAATACAGCAAAGCTATAGAATCTATAGATTATGTATGCAAAGTGCTTGAAGAAAAGGCATTATACTTACTACCTAAGTATACAGAAGAGCTTTTTGAAAAGTTTGGATTTACTCAATTTTCAAGACTAAGATTTACAGAAAAATATGATATTATCTTTGATGCTTTAGAGGTCGGAGCAAGTAATATAGAGGTTTCCAGTGAAGCTTTAAGCGGTGGACAAAGAATAGCACTTGCAATAGCGTTAAGATTGGCAATAGCAAGACTTTTTAATGAAAAGACAGACTTTTTAATCTTAGATGAGCCAACAATTCATTTAGACCAAGAAAGAAAGAGGGAGCTTATAGATTTACTTGGAGACTTTAAAGAAAAAAATTTTTTAAAACAGCTAATAGTTATAACTCACGATGAGGAGGTAGAAGATAGAGCTGATTTAATATATAAAGTTAATAAAGGTAGAGTGGAGGTGGTAGAATGAAAAAGGTTTTTTTAATGGTGATTTTTGTTTTTTTGGTATCATGTGGTGGCGAAGGGGGAATTTCATCATCTGGCAGTAGTATATGCCAACAGACACTAAATTGTTTTCAAACAGCATTAATCTAACTGACCTAACGTCTTATGTAATTCCAATGTACTCCTATCCGGTTGGACAATATCAATCTGAGTGGGACAAGCTTTATAATCTAAGTACATCTAAAATTGTCTATGTAATAATTAATCCAAATAATGGTCCAGGGAATTCGGTAGATGCTAACTATATAGATGCAATCAATAAGTTGAAAGCAAAAGGCTTTTATGTTATTGGATATGTTTATACAAGATATGGGAAAAGAAGTCTTTCCAGTGTTACAAGCGACATAAATAAATGGCTTTCATTATACGGAACTGACAAGATAGACGGATTTTTTATCGATGAGGTTTCTAACAACATTAAAAAATATTCTTACTATAACAGTATTTATACATATGTTAATTCAAAAGGTAAGCTTGTAATACTAAATCCTGGCACTAACGTAGATTCAAGGTTTTTTAACATAAGCGATAAAATAGTAGTTTTTGAAAGCAACGAAACCGATTTTGAAGCTTTTCAATATAATAACTACAGCTCTATAAATTCCGATAGAGTTTGTAGTATAGTTTTAAGCACTCCTGCTAATAAACTGTCTTTTGTAAAAGACAAAATGCTTAAAAATAATAGTAGTTGTGGATATATACACGATAAAAGTGGAAATGGTGTATATTTTTATTTAAGCCCTTATCTTAATTGAGAGTTGAAATTTAAGACTTATTGCACATTTCATATACCTTGGGCGAGAAATTAGGGATTTTTATAAAATCTAAAAAGGAGATCCTTCGGACTTAAGTCCTCAGAATGACAGCGAAAGGTTGAATGATAAGCATAAAGGAAGGGTAATCTTATTCGTCATTCTGAGCGAAGCGAAGAATCTCCTACTTTTATTGAATTTTTCACCTGACGTATTTAAGACTTATTACATATTACATATGAATAATGAGCTTATATAGCTAAACCTGTGCATTTTACCTATAACTTTTATATTTTGCTATAATACTACTAATAAAAAATTAGGAGGTAAAAATATGTTAATTAAGTTAAAAAAATCAGGAATAGCGATTGCATTAGCAGGTTATATGACTTTATTATCAACCTCTTCAGCTCCGGCTGCAATGGTTGATAGTATTTTCTCAGAAAATCAAAATCAAGTTATAAACCAAAGAGAAGAAGAAATTAACAAAATTCAAAAGGCATTAGAGAATAAGCTTGTTAAAGAAAAACTGAAAGCATATGGATTGACAGATGAAGAAGTTAAAGAAAAATTGTCAAAAATGTCTGACAATCAAATCCATATGTTAGCTCAGGCTTCCGATAAGGTTTTAGCCGGCGGTGATGCAATTGGAGCAGCAATAGGGGTTCTTATTATTGTTTTATTAGTAATTGTTATATTGAAACTTTTAAACAAAGAGATAATTATAAGATAATCTTATGAATGATTAAAAAATTTTTGTTTATTTCTTTTTTACTCTTCTCCCTCTCTTACGGGGGAGAGGTTTTAAATGTACCTTTTGAAAGACAAAAAAGTGAATTTTGTGGTCCAGCTTCTTTATCATCAGTATTAAAATATTATGGACAAAATATATCTCAAGAAGAAATTGCAAAATCAGTATATGCAAGAAATCTAAAAGGTGCACTAATCACAGATTTAGAAAATTTTGCTAAAGAAAAAGGATTTAAGACTATTCTTAAAAAATCAGATATAGATGAAATCAAGAAATTTATAGACGAAAGAAAGCCGGTAATTGCATTGTTGGATTATGGTTATTTGTTTATTACAAAGCCCCATTATGTTGTTATAATAGGTTATAATGACAATGGATTTATAATAAATGATGGATATGAAGAGAGAAAAAATATGTCTTATGGAGAATTCTTAGATAAATGGGGAAAATTAGGAAAGGTGATTTTAGTAGTTTACCAAGAATAATATTGTTTAGTGTCTCGTGCTTTTTGCTTTCTTCGTGTTCACTTCCAAAAATTATAGTATACGATGACCCATTATCAGCTAAAGAACATAACGACCTTGGAGTTGTTTATTACAAAAAAGGAGAATACGATTTAGCAGAAAAAGAATTTTTAAAAGCTTTAAAGAAAGATAAAAATTTTTATTTAGCATACTTTAACCTTGGCAATCTTTATTACAAGAAAGGTGATGTAGAAAAATCTATAGAATTTTTTAAAAAAGCTTTAGAGATAAATAAAAATGACGATGTTTTAAATAACTTAGGATACGTATTTTTAGAAATAAAGGATTGTAAAAATGCGAAATATTATTTAAACCAGATTAAAAATATAGAAAACAAACCTGAATATAAAGATACCTATGAAAAATTTTTAAAAATTTGCAATAGTAATCAAGATGAGTGATAATTGATTAGTTAAGGTTGATGTAAAAAAACATCTACCAATCTCTCGCTTCTCACTATAAATCTATCTGTTTCGAACCTTGCCTTAAAATTTTTATTTTTGAGTTTTCAACCTTAACTATTGTTGATGGGATATTTGTCTCAGACTTTCCTCTGTCTATATATAAATCTACTTTGTCTTTAAAGTACTCTATTGCTTTATTTATATCTTCAGCCGGTTTTAGACCAGATGGATTTGCGCTTGGTGCTACTATTGGAGTATCTAATTTGTTTAAAAAGCTTAGAAACTCTGGATCATCCGGAATTCTAAATGCTAAGGTTTTTGTTCCTCTGTGTAGATATTCAAGCTCGTTATTTGGATCATTAACATCAAAAATTACAGTGATTCCTTTAAGATTTAAAATTTTTTCAGCTTGTGGATTTTCCTTAACTTTGATTTTTTTTAAAAATTTAGTATTTGGAATTAAAATTATAAATGGCTTATCTTTTTCTCTTTCTTTGATTAAATAAACCTTTTCTACAGCTTCTTTATCTAAAGCATTAGCAAGAATTCCGTAGATAGTATCTGTTTTAGTAATTACTATTCCACCGTGTTTTATTACATCAATAGCATCATCTAATTTTGTTGAAATGTTAATATTCATGTTCTTTGCTTGGAAAATCTTCCTTTAAGACTTCATCTTTAAACTGTGAAAGTGCTTGTTTTATCAGATTTCCAGCTTCTAAATATCTTTTTACAAATTTTGGAGTTTTTGGAAAGATTCCTATCAAATCATGAAAAACTAAAACTTGCCCATCTGTAAACTTTCCGGCTCCTATTCCAATGGTTGGAATTTTTAAACTTTCTGTTATTTCTTTAGCAAGGTCTGCGGGTACAGCTTCTAAAACTATCGAAAAACATCCAGCTTCTTGAAGAATTTTAGCATCTTTTTTTATTTTTTCTCTACTATCTTGACTTTTTCCTTGAACTTTATAACCGCCAAGGATATTTACAAACTGTGGAGTAAGTCCAAGATGTCCCATTACAGGAATTCCAAGAGATGTTAACCTTTCTACGGCTTTTGCTATCTGCTCTCCACCTTCAAGTTTGACTGCGTTAGCTCCTGTTTCTTTTAATACCCTTCCTGCATTTTTAACAGCTTCTTCGACGGTTGTATGATAGGTTAAAAACGGCATATCAACTATAATAAACGTATTAGGTGCTCCTCTTCTTACGGCTTTTGTATGATAAATCATCTCATCTAAGCTAACAGGTAAGGTGGAATCATTCCCTTGAACTACCATAGATAAAGAGTCTCCAACAAGAATAGCATCTATTCCAGCCTCTTCGCATAATTTGGCAGACCAATAGTCGTAAGTTGAAATAACAGTTATTTTCTTATTTTCTTCCTTGGCTTTAAAAAACTCATTTATTGATTTCATAAAAGCTCCAGTCTTTATAATTTTGCTTTAAACTCTTCTAAACTCTCAGATTTTACAGCTTCTAAAAGTAAAGCTTCCAATTTATTTAGATCGTTTATTTTCTTGATTTTACTGTTAATTGTTTTATTTAATTTTCCAAATTTTGTCTCTAAGACTTTAATTATATCTTCTTGTTTTGCTTTAACGAGGCCTTCTTGTAGACCTTTCTGCAATCCTTCTTTAATTCCTTTCTGCATACCTTTTTGTAAACCTTCTTTTAAACCTTTTTTTAAACCTTTCTTTAAACCTTTCTTAACCCCCTTCTCAATAGCTTCTCTTTCAGCTTCTCTTAGTAGCTCTCCTATTACTGGCAAATCTTCTATTAAATCTCTTCTTATTCTTATGGTTATTGGTATTTTTATTTCCTCCTTATCTATCAATCTTTGAAATTCTTTTTTCAATTTAGGTCTTAATCCAAGAATTAGCAATATCCCTCTTATCCAATCAGCTCTTTTGATACATCTCTAACTGTTATATCAAATATCTGTTTTGACATTACAAACTACATGCATTTGTATCTATCTTTATTTCACTTTCATCTTTTGGTATTCCTACATTTTCTCTAAGTTGGCCATTTCCAAACACTATAAATTTAGGAATAGTTAACTCTTTTAATGCCATTGGTCCTCTTGCATGAATTTTGTCAGTTGAAATTCCCATCTCTGCACCAAGCCCAAACTCATTTCCATCTGTAAATCTTGTAGATGCATTAATATAAACAGCCGCACTGTCTACATCTTGGATAAACTTCATTCCTTTTGTATAGTTTTCTGTAACTATTGCGTCTGAATGGTGAGAACCATACTTTTCTATAAAGTCTATTGCTTCATCTAAGCTATCTACTACTTTTACAGCAATTATCAAGTCTAAAAACTCTTCATAATAATCCTCTTCTTTTGCCGGAACTATTTCTGTATCTTTTGCTTTTGGATGGTTTATTAGCAGATTGTAGCTGTATTCATCACATCTCATTTCAACGCCTGCTTTTCCGAAGTAGTAGGCAATCTCCGGTAGGAATTTATCTGCAATTTTTTTATGAACTACAAGATTTTCTATAGCATTACATACAGATGGTCTTTGTACTTTTGCATTGTAGGCAATATTTAAAGCTTTTTCCATGTCTGCTTCATCATCAACATAAAGATTACAAACACCTTTATAATGCTTGATTACTGGAATTTTTGAATTTTCTGCCACTGCTCTGATTAAGCTTTCACCACCTCTTGGAATTGCCACATCTATTAATCCTTCAAGCTTCAATAAATGGTTTACAACTTCCCTATCTGTTGTATCTACAAACTGAACTGCTTCTTCTGGAAAACAAGTCTCTCTGCAAGCTTGTTTGATTATGTCAACCAATATCCTGTTTGAATTAATTGTCTCACTTCCACCTTTTAAAATCACTGCGTTTGAAGATTTCATACACAGAGATGCAGCTTCTATTGTAACGTTTGGTCTTGCTTCGTATATAATCAAAATCACTCCAAGTGGTACTCTCATTTGACCAACTTTTAAGCCGTTTGGTCTTGTCCACATGTTGATTATCTCGCCTACCGGGTCTGGCAATGCTGCAACATCTTTTAAAACCTGAACCATCTGATTTATTCTTTTATCATCTAAAGCAAGTCTATCAAGCAGAGCTTTTGAATATCCTTTCTTTTCAGCAAGCTCTAAATCTTTTTTATTTTCTTCTATGATTTGACTTTTTCTTTCTAATAGCAATTCTGCTGTCCTTAGTAAAGCATCATTTTTTGTTTTTGTAGTTAATGATGATAATTTTCTTACCGTATTTTTCGCTTTTTTTGCAATATTCTCTGCATACTGTCTGCTGTCCATCTTTCTACTCCTTTTTAGATTTCTTTTAAACTTTCTTTAATAGGTTTTGATTCTATATAAGATAGAATTCTTTCTATTATAGATTCTGGTTTTTTAATGTTTCTTAATTTTCTTATTATACCGCTTGCCAAAAATCCATATAATGCTCTTTTTACTAACAGCTCGCTGTCTTCATACAGCTTTTTAACATGTTCTTCGTCATTTATATTTAAGATATTTTCATCTTTCAAGATTCTATTAAAATGAATTTTAGCGATAATATCGCTTACTTTATTTTTTCCATCTACAAGAACTAATATTTCTCTTTCTTGACTGCTAAGGTCTGCTAATTCTGACAGTTCTTGAGCTTTTTCTGTTTTTTCAAAAATCAGTTCAAGGTCTGTAATTTTTCTGTTTACTTCTTCTAAGCTTAAATTTCTTGAAAGGAGAATGATGAGCTTTTCTGTATTGATTAATGGCTTTATGTCTTCAGAGTATTTTATAAAACCTGATGTTATAGAAAACTTGCCTTCTTTAAATTTTAAGATTATGGGCAGTAAGGCTGCGAAATTTTTAAAAATATCTTGCTTTGAAATTTTGTCTCTTTTTAAAACAGATTCAAAATCTAAATCCATGTAAAGGAAAAAGCTTCGTTTAACTTTTCTTACATAGACCGGATCGCCACCTTTAAAGTATATTCCATATACATTGTCGTTATTTTCGATGGCTAAAATACAGTTCTTTTCGCCTTCTTTGATAATTTGGAGTATATCTATGAGACTAAATGTTTTTAGATCACCGCTGTTAATCATACTATAACTCCAATATATTGGATATAATAAATTATATCAAAAGTGGTATAATTATTTAATTGTAATTTAGAGAGGTGAGACTAAAATGTCTTTTCAGTTTACAGAAGAGCAGATTAAGAGATACAGTAGACATATAATACTTCCGGAAGTTGGTGGTGTAGGTCAAAAGAAGCTTTTAGATGCTAAGGTGCTTGTTATCGGTGCCGGTGGACTTGGTTCTCCATCTTTATACTATTTAGCAGCTGCAGGGGTTGGAACAATCGGAATAGTTGATTTTGATGTTGTAGATTTTTCTAACTTACAAAGACAGATATTACACAACACTTCAAGAGTCGGTATTCCAAAGGTAGAATCTGCAAAGATGACAATAGAGGCATTAAACCCTGACGTAAAAGTAATTCCTTACAATCAAAAGATTGATAAATCAAATGTTTTAGATATCATAAAAGATTATGATATTGTTTTAGATGGTTCGGATAACTTTCCAACAAGATTTTTGGTTAACGATGCATGTTATATGCTTGGAAAACCTTTGGTATCTGCTGCAATACTTAGATTTGAAGGTCAGCTTACAACCTTTGATTACAGAAATAAAGAAACTTCACCATGTTATAGATGTCTATTTCCTGAGCCACCACCACCGGGTTTAGTACCAAGTTGTCAAGAGGCTGGCTTGCTTGGTGTAGTAGGTGGAATCATGGGAACTCTTCAGGCAAATGAAGCATTAAAGCTTATTCTTGGAATTGGTGAGCCTTTGGTTGGCAAGCTGTTGGTATTTGATGCTTTAACAACAGAGTTTAGAACCGTAAAATTAAGAAAAGATAAAAAGTGTAATCTATGCGGAGAAAATCCGACGATAAAAGAGCTTATAGAGTACGACCAAGCTTGTGAAGTTCATTTTTAGAGGTGAGATATGCAGATAGATAGAGAACTTGACTTAAAAGGTGAGGTTTGCCCGTTTACCTTTGTAAAAAGTAAGCTCATTATTGAACAGATGGATAAAGGTCAAGTTTTAAGAGTTATTTTAGATTACAAGCCATCGGTTGAAAATGTGCCAAAAAGCATGGAAATGGAAGGTCAAGAAGTTTTAGCTGTAAATCAAATCGGTGAAAACCTCTGGGAAGTATTGGTGAGAAAGGTAAAATGAAATTACTTTTAATAATGGCAAGCAATCCTTATTCAGCAGATTTTAATACCTTAGTAAAATTTGCAAGAGCTGGATTAAAAAGAAACGATAAAGTGAGCATATTTTTTATGGCAAATGGAACCTACTGTTTACTTCACGATGATGTTAAAAAGTTGGCAGAAGAGGGAGCAAAGATATACTACTGTGCCCATAATGCTAACCAAAGAAAGATTGAGCCACAATCTTGGGCTGAAAGTAGCAGTATGTATGGACTTTCTAAGCTCATTTCTGAAAGTGAAAAAGTCATAAGCTTATCTTAGGATGTAAAAATGGCAAAGAAAAAAGCTGTAAGCTTGATAAAATCAAACCCGTTTAGTTGGAAAACTTTTGAGGCGTTAAGGCAAGCTGTCGGAATGGCTATGGACCATAAAGTTTATGTAATCTTCATAAAAGATGGCGTGTTTGCTCTGACAGATTGGAAGTCAGAAATGATTGGCGTTCCCTCTTCTGATAAATCTATAGAAGCTCTTGGCATGCTAAATGCAACCATCATAGCTGAAAAAGAGTCTTTAAGCGAAAGAGGAATCATAAAGCTAAAAGAATTTCCTGTAGAAATACAGATAAAAACAAAAGATGAGATTTGTCAAATTCTTAAATCTGCAGAGGTAGTGCTAACATGGTAGATACAGTATTCTTAATAAAAAAACCTGCAGATTTTCCAATCTTAGACATTATCGGAGATAATGACGTTTTAATCTTAATCCAAGATGGCGTTCTTAGACAACCTTCCATTGATAATTGGTATGCTTGCAAAGAAGATGTAATAGCAAGAGGAATTAAGATTCAAGAAAGTAAACTCCTTGATTATGAAGAGATATTAAATCTCATAGAAAAATCAAACAAGGTGGTTGTTTGGTAAAACTTGCTATCACTCTTGGTGACCCATCAGGAATAAATTCAGAAATTCTTCTTAAAGCTTTAAATAAACTTCCAAAAAGAAACATTTCATATGTCATCTACGGCTCAAAAAAAGCTTTAGAAAAGGCAAAAAAACTAACAGGCGTAGATTTAAACATAAAAGAGATAAAATCTATAAATGACGTTGTAAAATCCGGAATATATCTTATAAATCTTTATGATTTAGATGTTGAATTTGGAAGCTCTTCTAAAGAAACCGGAAAAGCTTCTGTTGTTTATCTTGAAAATGCAGTTAAAGATGTTTTAGAAAAGAAAGCAGATGCTTTGATTACTCTTCCTATTTCCAAGCAATGGATTATGGAAAGTGGTTTTCCTTATGCAGGACACACAGATTATTTAGCAGAAGTAAGCGGTGCTAAAGAGTATGCAATGGTCTTAATGTGTAAAAAGTTAAAAGTAGCCCTCATTACAACCCATATTCCACTAAAAGATGTTCCAAGTCAAATTACCAAGGAAAAGATAATTTCAAAAGTAAGACTTATAAACAGAGAGTTTAAAGAAAAGTTTGGCATTTCTAAGCCAAAAATTGCAATTCTTGGGCTAAATCCCCATGCATCTGACAATGGAAATATAGGCAATGAAGAGCAAAATATAATTCTTCCGGCTGTAAAAACATTGAGAGAAGATGGTATTGAGATAACAGACCCGTTATCTCCCGATACTGCGTTTAATAGATACAAAGATTTTGATATTTATGTTGCAATGTATCACGACCAAGGACTGATTCCTTTAAAACTTCTTTGTTTTAGAAAAGCTGTAAATATAACTCTTGGACTTCCTTTTATAAGAACATCTCCTGACCATGGAACAGGTTATGATATTGCAGGCAAAAACATAGCAGACCCATCATCTACAATAGAAGCTGTTGAGCTGGCTATTTTGTTGAAGAGAGTGAGAAAGTGAGTAGGTGAGATAGTGAGAAGTTAGAGATAATACGTTGATAAAGTTTTTCTACACATCACACATCCCTCATCACCCGTCACATTTCCGTTTTGTCTATGAGAAGTTGAAACTTTCTAAAATTAGCAAAGAATAGACAGTGGTCAAACGGTCAAGTAAAAGTTAGTATTTCAAAATCTTAAACCTATCATTCATCAATCATTAAAAGCTTACTGGATAACACTCAAAATAAAAATCCTTGTCTAAAACCTTAAAATCTTCAACCTTGAGCTTTAAGCTGTCTTGAATTTTTTCAATTCCAAGATAGCCAAGCCAAGAGATTCCATCATCACCTATCAATATAGGTGCTGTAAAAATTGAGATTTTATCAAACTTTCTTTCTTTTATTAAGTCTGTTATTACTCCTCTACCACCTTCAACCAAAAGATGAACTATTTCTCTCGCGTATAGCGTTTTAAGAATATCATCAATCTTAAAATTCTCATTTTCATCTAAATCTAAAAACACAATTTCAACATTTTCTTTTTCTGATAATCTTTTAAGATTTTCTTGACTGGCTAATTTAGAAGTTATCACAATGGTTTTAGCTTCATTGTTATAAATGTTATAAGTTGGCGGGACTTTTAATCTTTTGTCTATCAAAATTCTTACTGGTTGTTTTTCTGTTTCTACGTGTCTAACTGTTAAGGCTGGATTATCTTTTAAAGCTGTATTTGTGCCAACGAGAATGGCTGATGCTTCTTTTCTTAGCTGATGGGCAAATTGTCTTGATTTTTCAGATGTTATCCATTTAGAATCACCTGTTTTTGTGGCTATTTTTCCATCAAAGCTTTGAGCTACTTTTAGATGGACAAATGGTCTTTTTTCTTTTATGTATGTAAAAAAATCTTCATTTATCTTCTCGCATTCTTTTTCTAAAACACCTGTAATTACTTTAATACCATGAGATTTTAGTATATTTACTCCTTGACCTTTTACTACCGGATTTTGGTCTAATACTCCGATTACAATCTCTGAGATACCCTCTTCAATGATTGCGTTTGTGCAGGGGGGCGTCCTTCCATAATGACAGCATGGTTCAAGGGTTACAAACATAGTAGAACCTTTTAAATCATATCCTTTTTCTTTTGCGTCTTTTATTGCTTCTCTTTCTGCATGGGGCATGCCTGCTTTGGTATGATAGCCTTTACCTATTATTTTTCCATCTTTTACAATAACAGCTCCAACGGTTGGGTTAGGATGGGTTAATCCTTTTCTAATTTTTGCCAAATCTAAAGCAATTTTCATATAACTTTCTAAATCTTTGATGTTAGTCATGTTTTTACAGTTCCTTTTAAACTAAATTTTATTGTCAACAATTTTGCTTAGGAGTTTCAGGATGTTAAAAATAGTATATATGATTTTGTTAGTTTTTAGCTTTTCTTACGCACAAAACAGACTTCCTTTAATCTCTCCACAAGATGCCTACAAACTACTAAATGATAAAAACACAGTATTTATAGATACAGAAGATAATCAAACCTACATGAATGAACATATTCCCGGTTCAGTCAATATTGATGTTTTGGCAGTTCAAGATGTAGCAATAAAAAATAATGAAAAGCAAAAGTGTAAATACTTACCACTTTGTCCAAAAACTGCTGAAAAGCTGTTTTCTGAAAATGGGATTAGCAACAATGATAAAGTTATAATCTACTACTCAAAAAATCTTCCAAATAAAGCATCTTACATGTGGTTTTTGCTTTACAGCATGGGTCATGATGAAAACAAACTTTTAATTCTTGATGGTGGTCTTGAAAACTGGAAAAAAGAGAATCTGCCTATCTCAAATCAAGATGATGCAATCAAGAAAAAAGCTAAATACACTGCAAAGCCAAGGTATGAAGTTGTAGCTTCAAAAGAAGAAGTATTGCAATATGTAAAGAACTATATTAACGGGGTTGATGACAACACAATCTTGGTAGATACAAGAACATTTTTAGAATTTACAGGAAGACAGGAAATGAATGAGATTAAAAGGTCTGGTCATATACCGGGGGCTAAGTTTGTCTATTGGAGATGGTTTGAGGGTAAAGGTTCAACCTACAAGCCTATAGAAATTCTTGAAAAGGATATAAAGAAGATAAACTTAGATTTAAATAAAAAAATCATTCTTTACTGTACCATTGGCAATAGGTCTTCATTCGTCTTTATCCCCCTTAAATATTTAGGAGCTAAAAATCTAAAAATCTATACAGGAAGCTGGTATGAATGGGGTAATGATGAAAGCTTACCATTAGAAGCAGAAAAATACAGAAGGTGATAGATGTCATCTATCGTATAATATTAGCGATAGTGCTTGAAAATTTTTTACTTTTAGCTTAAATTATTATGCAATTTTATAACACTGTTTGATTTTTTATAAACAACAAGGAGGTTTGTTTGTGAACAATAACGAACTCATTGAAAAAATAAATAAACTTAGAAAAGAAAAAAACGCAATAATCCTTGCTCATTATTATCAAAGACCGGAGATACAAGATATAGCTGATTTTATCGGTGATTCCTTAGAATTATCAAGAATAGCTCAAAAATCAGATGCTGATATTATTGTTTTCTGCGGTGTTAGATTCATGGCAGAGACCGCAAAAATACTAAATCCGACTAAAAAAGTTTTACATCCAAATCCAGAAAGTGGCTGTCCTATGGCAGACATGGCAACCTTAGAAGGCGTTAAAAAATTAAAACAAGAGCATCCGGATGCTGTTGTAGTGTCTTATATAAATACAAACGCTGATGTAAAAACAGTTTCTGACGTTATCGTAACCTCAAGAAATGCTGTTAAAGTTGTAAAATCTCTTGATGCGAAAAAAATAATCTTTGTTCCTGACCAATTTCTCGGAAGTTATATTGCAAGACAAGTACCGGAAAAAGAGTTTATTTTATGGAAAGGATTTTGCCCTCCACATTTTAATTTATCAAAAGAAACATTACTTGAATTAAAACAAAGATATCCGGAGGCAAAAATTGCTGTTCATCCAGAGTGTAATACGGATACAGTAGAAATTGCTGACTTTGTAGGTAGCACAACACAAATTATAGAATATGCAACAACTTGCGATGCTGACACTGTTATAATTGGTACAGAAGTCGGAATACTACACGCACTTAAAAAGAAAAATCCAAACAAAAATTATGTATTCCCTCAGTCTGCTGATTATTGTGGAACGGTTCACTGTTGCGATATGAAAAAGAATACACTTGATAAAGTCTTAGAAGTTCTTGAAAAAGAAACAAACGAAATTATTCTACCATCGGAAATCATACAGAAAGCTGTTATTCCTCTTGAAAGAATGTTGGCAGTAGCTTAAGTGAGATGAATTGCGAAAATTAAAGATGTTTCAAGGGTTTTGTAAGTTTACCTTTCCTTGCCATCTCGAGGCTTCAAAGCTAAAGGATCTCTTTATTTTTATGACAGTTGAAAAATAAAGAGAAAAAAGGAGATTCTTCGCTTCGCTCAGAATGTTCTATGTTAAATGTCAAGTACAAAAATTTTCATCAAATGGTCTTTTATTCTTTAATACACCATATGCCTGCCTTAATAACTTATGTGCTACAGCTACTAATGCTAACTTTTTAGCCTTACCTTTACTTACTAATCTTTCATATAATTCCTTACAGTATTTATTAAACCTTATTGCTGATAATGCTGCCATGTATAATATTTTCCTTGCATATGGATTTCCCATCTTTTTTATTGAACCACTTTTCTTTACACATGCTGCACTTTCATATGGACTTGGATTGATTCCTATAAAACTTGATGCATCTTTTACACTCTTAAGTCTTTCAAAATTTCCTATACGGGAGTTAAAATAATGTTGTGTCTAAATAAAATTATAAGGAGGAATAGTAATGGATAAGAAAGAATACTTTGAAAAAATATTAGACAGATCTACCGAAGAATTAGTAAAAGAACTTTTCCCAAACGGTATAACAACTCAAGAAAAGATAGGTATAAGAAAACTTTTAGAATCTGTTGTGGAACTGATTATGAACCAAGAAAGAAATTTCTTCTTGAAAATGACGATGATAACAAAGCAAACGGGTATTATGAAAGAAGCCTAAATACTGGTTCTTTCAAGCTTAACATAAATGTTCCAAGAGATAGAAAGGGTAAATTTAGACCACAAATATTACCTGACCCTTACAAAAGAGTTGATGAAGATTATATAGACCTTCTTATGAGTTTGGTATCCAATGGATACTCAGAAAGCAAGATAGATTCTACATTAAAAAGCTTGGGCTTAAACTACTCAAAACAACATATGGATGCAATCAAAAAACAGCTTATAGAAAGACTTGAGTGGCTTTAAAACAAGAGAGCTTCCATCGGATGCATTTGTACTGTATATAGATGCATACCACTGTGATATAAAAGAGAAAAACAAAATCAGAAAAGCTTCTGTCTATGTAGTTCTTGGAATAGATTTACAAGGAAATAAAGATATATTTGGATTTTACACATTTTTCAGTAGTGAAAACAAAGCAGACTGGATAAAAGTATTCAATGATTTAATAGATAGAGGACTAAAAAGGATAATGCTTATAGTAAGTGATGATTTTCCTGGAATATCAAAAGCCATAGAAACACTGTTTCCTTATACAGACCATCAGCTATGTTTAGTCCATTTACAAAGAAACGTTAGAAATCAGATGGATAAAGAAGATTCACAAGTATTTAACAAAGAATTAAAAAACATAAAAGAAAACAGCTTAGATTATGAAGATGGATTAGAAAAATTAGATGATTTATGTAGTAGATTTAAATCTAAATATCCAAGCTTTATAAAACATATTCAATCTAACAAAGAGAGATACTTATGTTTTTTAAAATATCCAGAAAATCTAAGAAAGCACATATACACAACAAATCCAGTTGAAAGTGTTAATAGCATGATAGAGAAAGTAAGAATAAATTTAGGCGGATATTTTCAATCTGTAGACATTCTTGAGATAAATCTGCTTATACAGAGAGATAATTTAAAGAATGGAAAATGGAAAAAACCTATACCTGCTTTTAAAGGAGCTTCTTATGAAATTTTACAATTGTTTAATAAAAAGTTTTCAGTCCAGACACAAAATTATTGACAAGTCTCAAGATATAAACTTTTCTACCATTTACATATTCATGCTTTGTATCTATTTGTACCAATTCTCCTGGTTTTGTTGGTTTTTTGTCTTTATATCTATCTTTCTTTGTTTTCTTTCTACTTTCTTTTATTGTTAGCTTTCCAGTTCTTCCGTTGATTGTGATTCTTTGCCTGGCGTACTCATGATTTAACTTCCTTTCCTCTTTAAGCATTTTTATTATATTTCCAATTGAACTTGCAGATATCGTAGGAATATTGTGCTGCTTGCAGAGTTTATCAAGTAAAACCTTTATTTTTTCTTTCCCAAGCTTAGGATGTTTCTTTCTTATTTCTAAAACTAATTGTTTATGTTTTTCTGTTATTTTTTGTAATTTTTCTAATTTCATTCCTTTTTTTGATATATAACGATTTTTAAGAGATACGAGATTGTTATTACTGCTTTTATACTCTTTAATCCATCTGTATATGGTAGATTTTGATACACCAAAAGCTTCAACTGCAATCTTCACTGAATGTTTTAAAGCAAACTCTACAACTTGCAATCTAAAGATTATTTCTGGATGTTTTTCCATAACATCATCTAATTCTTTTACTTGTTTTAAAAGCTTTCTTTCAAGTGTATTAATTCTCTGAATGTAGGTAGATGTTCCTATTCTCTTTCTCATCTTTATCCCCCGATTTTCATAATTTTAAATTCTTATATTATGTTTTCCCATATTTCTTTTAGCTTATACAGTATTTATAAAAGGAAGTACTATTATGAACAGCTACAAAATTGTTATAGGAGTTGATGTATCTAAAAACTCATTCACTGCTACAGTTTTGTATGATAACAAAAAGAAAATTTTGAAGTTAAATCTGACCCGGTTGAGTTTGAAATGAAAATAAAGCCATTTTTGAAGAAGTTTAAAAAGTCAGATATGCTTATCATAATGGAGCATACGGGAGTTTACCATTTAAAGCTTGCTAATTATCTGTATGAAAATGACTATAATGTAGCAGTAATAAATCCATTTTCAATAAAGAAATTTATGGAAGCTAAAATGACAAGAGTTAAAACAGATAAAGCTGATTCATTCTTTATAGCAGAATATGGAAGAACGTTTTTCGATGGAGAGCTTTATAAACCAAAATCAGAGGTAGAAAAAGAAATAGAAGTAAAACTAAAGATATTAGAAGACTTACAACAGCAGCTTACAATGTTAAAAAACAAAAGAGAATCATTAAGTCATGTACCAATGAAAAAACTGAAAGAGAATTTAGAATATTACGATGAGCTAATTAGAAAAATAGAAAAGAGTATAAAAGAACTTGAGAAAGAGATAAAAGAATTGTCTAAGAAGAATTATCAAGAGGAATACAAACTTTTAAAAAGTATACCTGGTATAAGTGATAGGACTATAGGAATGATAATATCAGTATATGGAGACTTGTCAATAATTTTGTGTCTGGATTGAAAACTTTTTATTAAACAATTGTAAAATTTCATAAGAAGCTCCTTTAAAAGCAGGTATAGACTTATTCAATTTTCCATTCTTTAAATTATCTTTCTGGATAAGCAGATTTACCTCAAGAATGTCCACAGATTGAAAATATCCACCTAAATTTATTCTTACCTTCTCTATCATGCTATTAACACTTTCAACTGGATTTGTTGTGTATATGTGTTTTCTTAGATTTTCTGGATATTTTTAAAAAACATAAGTATCTCTCTTTGTTAGATTGAATATGTTTTATAAAGCTTGGATATTTAGATTTAAATCTACTACATAAATCATCTAATTTTTCTAATCCATCTTCATAATCTAAGCTGTTTTCTTTTATGTTTTTCAGCTCTTTGTTAAATGTTTGCGAATCTTCCTTACCCATTTGACTTTTGACATTTCTTTGTAAATGGACTAAACATAGCTGATGGTCTGTAAAAGGAAATAGTGTTTCTATGGCTTTTGATATTCCAGGAAAATCATCACTTACTATAAGCATTACCCTTTTTAGTCCTCTATCTATTAAATCATTGAATACTTTTATCCAGTCTGCTTTATTTTCACTACTGAAAAATGTATAAAATCCAAATATATCCTTATTTCCTTGTAAATCTATTCCAAGAACTACATAGACAGAAGCTTTTCTTATTTTGTTTTTTTCTTTTATATCACAGCGGTATGCGTCTATATACAGTACAAATACATCTGATGGAAGCTCTCTTGTTTTGAAATCACTCAAGTCTTTCTATAAGCTGTTTTTTAATTATATCCATATGTTGTTTGAATAGCTTAAGCCTAAGCTTTTTAATGTAGAATCTATCTTGCTTTCTGAGTATCCATTGGATACTAAACTCATAAGAAGGTCTAAATAATCTTCATTAACTCTTTTGTATGGGCCAGGTAATATTTGTGGTCTAAATCTACCCTTTCTATCTCTTGGGACATTTATGTTAAGCTTGAAAGAACCTGTATTTAGACTTCTTTCATATTATCCGTTTGCTTTGTTGTCTTTATCATTTTCAAGAAAGAAATTTCTTTCCTGATTCATAATCAGTTCCACAACAGATTCTAAAAGCTTTCTTATACCTATCTTTTCTTCTTGAGTTGTTATACCGTTTGGGAAAAGTTCTTTTACTAATTCTTCGGTAGATCTGTCTAATATTTTTTTCAAAGTATTCTTTCTTATCCATTACTACTCCTCCTTATAATTTTATTTAGACACAACATTATTTTAACTCCCATAATATCAGTATGTGGAAATTTTGAAAGATTCAAGAGTGTAAAAGATATATCGAGTTTTATAGGAATCAGTCCAAGCCCATATGAAAGTGCAGCATGTGTAAAGAAAAGTGGCTGGATAAAGAAGATGGGAAATCCATATGTAAGAAAGATATTATACATGGCAGCATTATCAGCAATAAGGTTTAACAAATACTGCAGAGAATTATACGAAAGATTAGTAAGTAAAGGTAAGGCTAAAAAGTTAGCATTAGTGGCTGTAGCACATAAGTTATTAAGGCAAGCATATGGTGTATTAAAAAGCAGAAGACCATTTGATGAAAATTTTTGTACTTGACATTTAACATAGAACATCCTGAGGACGTAAGTTCGAAGGATCACATTTTTAAATTCTATAAAAACCACTAATTTCTTACCCAAGGTATGTAAATTTTTGATAAAATGCTTATATTAATTTAATGTATAATTTAACATACTATACGTCGGGTGAGAAATTCAACAAAAACAGGAGATTCTTCGCTTCGCTCAGAATGACGGAATAGGTTATCCTTCCTTTAATGTTTATCATTCAACCTTTTCCTGTCATCCTGAGGGCGTAAGTCCGAAGGATCTCCTTTTTAAATTTTATAAAAATCCCTAATTTCTCACCCAAGGTATATTAATTTAATGTATAAAATAGCATACTATGAAAGTATACACAGGCAACAGTTCATATTGTGAATATTTACTTATTCAAAAAGAGAAGCCTTTATTTTTGATAACAGACTCTGAAAAGTCTGCAAAAGAAAGCTTTTTAAATCTTAAGGCTTATAAAGATTTCTTTAAAAAAGACCTTGAAATTATTCATTTTCCATCTTCTCAAGAAAAACTTGACCTTTTAAGTCAGATTGAGAGAAATTATGCTATCTATAAAATCTTAGCAGGAAAAAATTGGATTTTAGTATTTTCCAAAGATGCTTTAAATGTAAAGGTTAGAACAAAAGAAAATTTCTTAAAAGACATTATCAATATAAAGAAAAGCGGGGAGTTAAACAGAGAATTTTTGATAGAAAAACTTTATAAACTTGGATACATAAGAGAAGAATTTCCAGAAAATGAAGGAGAATTTTCTGTAAGAGGTGGCTTTTTATCTATCAACATTCCAAAGGTAGGCATAGTAGATATAGATTTTTTCGGTGATACAATAGAAAACATCTTTTTAAAATCAAAAATCTTAACAAGAAAAGAAATAGAAGAAATATCCATTCTGCCACTTTATGACTTTAACATCAAATCACAAACGCCACTTATTTTTGAAGATGAAGAAAGTACCTTTTTTAGAGATTATTTAAAAAACGATATTTACACCTTAGATATCTATGAAGACTTAAATTTACCTATCAAGGGTCAATTTTTCTCAAAATTTTCTAATCCTGAGGTTGGAACTATAAAAGATATTACACAAGAGTTTGCTGTCTATAAAATTCCATTAAAAAAAGAACTTGTACTACTTAATGAAAAAACGGCTTTCCTGCTAGAGGTTGAAGAAAAGTTAGAGTTAGATGTTGAGCCTTTAAAGGAAGGTGATTATATAATTCATGAAGATTTTGGAATAGGTATCTACAGAGGGATAGAGACAAGAGAGATTAGAGGAAAAGTTTATGATTTTATGATTCTTGAGTATTCAGGCGGTGAGAAGGTTTATGTATCATATCTTCATTTTGATAAAATTCATAAATACAAAACCGATTCTATCATTCAGATTGATAAAATCGGCGGTACTTCTTGGAGAAATCTAAAGAAAAAAGTTAAAGAGTCTTTAAAAAATATTGCAAAAAATCTGTTAGAGATCTATTCAAAAAGACAAAATATATACAGACCACCATTAAAAACAGATGATGAGCTAATAAGCAAGTTTGAAAGAGAGTTTCCATTTGTAGAAACACCAGACCAGATAAAAGCCATAAAAGACATAAAAAGCGATTTTTTAAAGCCAAAGCCAATGGAAAGGCTAATATGTGGAGATGTTGGCTTTGGTAAAACCGAAGTAGCCATCAGAGGTATTTTTATATCTGTAATAAATGGATACCAAGCTCTGCTTTTGGTTCCAACTACTGTCCTTGCTTATCAGCATTATAAAAAATTAAAAGAAAGGCTTGAACCTTATGGAATAATCGTAAAAAATCTTTCAAGATTAAAATCAAAAAAGGAAAATGATAATACAATAAAAGCTTTTGAAGAAGGAAAAATAGACGTTTTGGTAGCAACTCATAAAATCTTACATACTAACCTATCTTTTAATAAGCTTGAGCTCCTTGTGATTGATGAAGAGCATAGATTTGGAGTAAAAGCAAAAGAAAAAATAAGACAGATAAGAGAAAGTGTAGATACTTTATACTTAACTGCAACGCCAATTCCAAGAACATTAAACATGGCACTTTCAGGACTAAAAGATATATCAGTTTTAAACACACCACCGGAGGGAAGGTATGAGATAAAAACATATGTTTCAAATTTTGATGAAGAGCTTATAAAAAAAGCCATTGAATTTGAAATAGACAGAAACGGACAGGTTTTTTATCTACATAACAGAATAGAGACAATCAAAGAAACAGCAGATTTTTTAAAAAACTTAGTCAAAAAGGCAAAAGTAGACTTTATACATGGTAAAATGAAGCCTTCCGAGATTGAAAAAAAGATTATTGATTTCTTAGAAGGGAAAACAAACGTTTTAATTTCTACTTCTATTATTGAAACAGGAATAGATATTCCAACAGCCAATACTTTAATCGTAGATAGAGCTGATTTGTTTGGACTTGCACAGCTTTATCATTTAAGAGGAAGGGTCGGAAGAGGTAATATTCAAGCTTACTGCTATTTGATAGTTCCAAAAGAAATAACAAAAGATGCAAAAAGAAGAATAGATACACTTTTAAAACTAACAAGGCCGGGCTCAGGCTTAAAAGTATCTATTGAAGATATGCAAATAAGAGGACCAGGGAATATTCTCGGGGTTGAGCAAAGCGGTTTTATAAAATCCTTAGGCTTTGATTACTACGTTAAACTTTTAAAAGAAGCTATCAACGAAGAAAGGGGAGAGAAAGAGTTTGAAGCCGAAATAGAGATAGATTTTGATTATTACATTCCACAAGATTTTATTAAAGACCCGACTGAAAGGTTAAATATATACATGGCTGTGTCAAAAGCAGAAGATTATGAAGAGATAGAAAAATTAAGAAAATACTTAAAAGAATTTTACAATGATTTACCAAAAGCATTTGATTTATACTTAGTTATCTCAGAGATAAAAAAGTTACTATCCCGGTTAAAAATAAAAAAACTTCATATGAAATCAGATTTAGCTTACTTACAACTATCAGACCAAACAAATCCAGAAGTAATATTAAAGCTTATAGAAAATCTAAATCCAGTCAAAATTGAAAAAGAAAAAATCATTTTCCAGGTAGAAAGCTTAGAAGAGCTAAAAGAGAAAATATTGGAAGGCGTAAAGAGTCAAAAGTGATAGATACCATACTGCAGCTAAGCGAAGAATCTGAGACTGTTTAAAAAAACCAACATAGTCATTCTGAGCGAAGCGAAGAATCTCCTTCTTTCTCAATTTTTAAAAGATAAGATCCTTCAGCCTTTGGCTTCAGGATGACGGACAAGTTAAACTTATAAAAATTTTGGAACACTCTCACATCTTCATTCTGTAGCAAGCGAAGAATCTCCTACTTTTATTGAATTTCTCAACTGACGTATTTTTATATGATATAAATCATTATTTATATAAAAAATTTTTTATACAATATTAAATTATGAAAGAGAAAGAGTTGAAACAGTTTTTTCATAGCTTATCAGATGAAAGCAGATTAAAGATAGTCAGAATGCTTATGGATAATTCCGAGCTTTGTGTTTGCGATTTCATGAGATTGTTAAATCTGTCTCAACCCCATGTATCTTTCCATATCAGAGTTTTAAAAGAAGCTAATGTTATTACCTGTAAAAAGGTTGGTAGATGGGTTCATTGTTCACTAAACAGAGAAAATCCGCTTTTAAACGCTGTCTTAGAATTTATAAAAGAGATAAAGTTAGATAAAGAAGAAATAGGATGCTGTATTATAAATCAGGAGGAGAAACAATGAAAAAAATTCAAATAATCAGTGCTTCTAACTGCAATAACTGTGAGCTTCTTTATAATGTAGTAAGTACAATAGTAAAATCCAAAAATATTCCAGCAGAGGTTGAAAAAATTATAGATGTTAGAGAGTTGGCTAAATATAAAACTATGAAAACACCTGTCTTAGTAGTTGATGGCAAAGTAAAACATATTGGAACGCCAATCCCTGCACCACAAATAATTGAAGAATTAGTCACAGGTGATTAAGATGTTTGAAATTTACGACAGCATAGCTAATTTTATAACAAAAAACATTTTAAATCTAAGTGATAAATCATACGAAGTAGCACACTTTTTTATTTATGATACTTTAAAAATCTTTACACTTTTAACGCTAATAATCTTTGTAGTATCTTTTATCAGAAGTTATTTTCCACTTGAAAAAACAAGGAAGATTTTATCTAAGCATAAAGCTATTGCAATTCCATTGGCTGCCATTCTTGGTATTTTTACACCTTTTTGTTCTTGTTCTGCTGTTCCAATGTTTATTGGGTTTGTAGAAGCAGGAATTCCGCTTGGAGCTGCGTTTGCGTTTTTAGTATCTTCTCCAATGGTTAATGAAGTTGCACTTGGATTGTTGTTTGCATCTTTTGGTTTTCAAGTTGCTTTGGCTTATGTTGTGTTTGGTGTAGCAGTTGCTATAATAAGCGGGTTTTTTATTGAAAAATTAAACCCAAGACATCTTATAGAAGATTATGTTTTTGAACTTTCTTTTGGAGAAACAGAAGAAAAACCGATGACTTTTAAAGAAAGGATAGAGTTTGCAAAAAATAATGTAAAAGATATTCTAAGAAAAATCTCAATTTACATAATCGTTGCAATAGGAATAGGTAGCTTTATCCATGGATATGTACCAGAAGAAGCAATAAAAAGCATTATGAATTCAGCCGGGTTTTTATCTGTGCCATTAGCTGTAATCATAGGCGTTCCTCTATATTCTAACTCTGCCGGTATTTTGCCGGTTATTCAAGCATTAATAGATAAAGGTGTGCCAATAGGTACTGCATTAGCCTTTATGATGGCTACCACAGCTTTATCATTTCCAGAATTTGTAATCTTAAAACAGATAATGAAGCCAAAACTTATTGCTATATTTGCAGGCATTGTTTCTGTATCCATCATTATAGCCGGATATTTATTTAATATCATATTTGGGGGTTTAAGATGAAAAAGATAGCTTTTATCTGCACAGGAAACTCTGCAAGGTCTCAAATGGCAGAAGGGTATGGAAAATATTTTGCTAAGCTGTATGGAAAAGATGTCGAAATCTACTCAGCAGGTTCTAATCCATCAGGCTATGTTCATCCATTGGCAATAAAGGTAATGGCTGAAGATGGCATTGATATATCACAGCAGTACTCTAAACATATTAATGAAATTCCTATAAATGAAGTTGATTATGTTATTACACTCTGCGGAGATGCTGCAGAAACTTGTCCGGTTGTACCGGGAGCAAAAACTGAGCATTGGGGACTACCAGACCCAGCAAGAGTAATCGGACCAACTGAAGACGCTAAGCTCCAAGCATTTAGAAAAATAAAAGACCAAATCAAAGAAAAAGTTGAAAAGCTTATAAAAGAGATTGAGTGAAAGAAATGAGTAATCTAATCTCTTATCTTTTATTCTTCATTGTATTATTTTTTATCATAAAAAAGCCATTTAATATAGGCATTGGGTGGACTGCAACGGTTGGGGCAATTTTAGCATTAATTCTTGGTGTAGTATCAATAAAGGATGTTTACAGGGTTGTAGAGATAGTTTGGGACCCAACCTTAGCATTCTTGGGAATCATTTTTATATCAATCATTCTTGATAAAATTGGATTTTTTGAATGGGCTGCACTGCATATGATAGAGCTTTCAAAGGGCGATGGAAGAGTTTTATTTATATATCTTTTACTTCTTGGAGCTTCAATCTCTGCATTCTTTGCAAACGATGGAGCAGCATTAATTCTAACACCAATTGTTTATCAAAAGATAAAACATCTTGGACTAAGTCAAAAATATATGCTTCCATACATAATGGGAAGTGGATTTGTAGCAGATACAACAAGCCTACCGTTTGTAATTTCTAATCTTGTAAACATACTTACAGCAGACTTTTTTAAGATAGGATTTTTTGAATATGCTTCTGTAATGGTTTTTGTAAATATCTTTTCTTTTGTTGCAACCATAATTTTTACCTATCTATTTTTCAGAAAAGATTTAATAAAGAAAATTGATTTAGAAGCCATGGAAGACAAACCACCAAAATACGCCATAAAAGACAAATTTCTATTTAAGCTTACATGGATTATCTCTGCATTTTTATTAGTTGCTTTCTTTGTAGGAGAACATTATAAAATTCCGACTTCCGTTATAATCGGACTTGGAGCTGTAATTTTTGCCATCGCTTCATTAAAAGAAAGAGTTATTGATTTAAAGTTTGTTTTAACAAAAGAGACACCATGGCATATTGTTGTTTTCTCGGTTGGAATGTATGTTGTAGTCTATGGTCTAAAAAATGCAGATTTTACCAATATCTTAGCTGAAATTATAGCCAAGTCAGCAGAGTATGGAAATTTTGCAAGTATTTTTACAACCGGATTTTTAGCAGCGTTTTTATCTTCTGTGATGAACAATTTACCATCCGTAATGCTTGTTAACCTTGCCATAGAAGAAGCAAACTTACCTATACAAACAGCAAAAATATTGGCTTATTCAAACATTATTGGGTGTGATTTAGGACCAAAAATAACACCGATAGGTTCTTTGGCTACTCTTTTGTGGTTGTATGTACTTAATAATAAAGGAATAAATATTTCATGGGGATATTATTTTAAAGTTGGTATAATTCTGACAATTCCAACGTTGATTTTTACTTTATTTGGACTTTGGTTAGTGATAAATCTTTAAGAGCGGAGAGGGCGGGATTCGAACCCGCGGTCGGGGTTTTACCCCCGACAACTTCTTAGCAGGAAGCCGCTTTCGACCACTCAGCCACCTCTCCAAGACATTATAATATTATAGCACAGTTTAAAACATTCTCAAGATAATTAAGAGGCTGCTTGCAAAAATCCACATCGTCATTCTGAAACCGGCGAAGAATCTTATACTTTCCTTTTCAAGTCAAAAAATCAAAAAAGGAGATCCTTCGACTTACAGCCTCAGGATGACACTGAAAGGAAGCTTGCGAGAATTTTGGAACACTCTTAGATAATTAAGAGGCTTAGCTTATGTTAAATATACCTTGAGTAAGAAATTTGGAGTTTTGCTAAAACTAAAGCCTTCAGAATAAATGAAGAGTGATGATAACAAATTAAATAGACGCTTCACTTCTTACCTTTCACCTTTACGTAAGGGCAATTCATGAATTGCCCCAACGTCCATCAACCCCATACCTTGGGGTGAGAAATCAAAAAGATTACAAGATTCTTAGTTGTAGCTGTAGAATGTTAAAAGTGAAAAGGTATGAGGCTGTTCCAAAAAAATTTTTTGATAAAGATATTATCTTGCCTATCATTCTGCAGCCGGCGAAGAATCTCCTTCCTTTCTCACTTTTTAAGATAGAAGATCTTTCAGACTAAAGTCATAAGGATGACAAGAAAAGGTAAGCTTACAAGAATTTTGGAACACTATGCAAGGTATTACTTAGTAAATTAGGTTATGTTATAATATTTATTCATTTTACTGATTCTAAATCTTAAACCTTGGCAATTGAATAAGCAAAAGTTAAAAGAGTTTGTGAGAAGCATTTTATTTTTACTTATTTGTCATTCTGAGCGTAAGCGAAGAATCTCTGTTCATTCACCTTCTTTAAAAAAGGAGATTCTTCGAATAAAGTCCTTAAGATGATGCGATAAAGGTAAACTTACAAAAATTTTAAAGCATCCTCCAAAAAAACAGTTGCATTTATGTTAAAAATTTATTATAATATTTATATCTTTTTATTCCCGAGTAGCTCAGCAGGCAGAGCAGCCGGCTGTTAACCGGCTGGTCGGGGGTTCGAATCCCTCCTCGGGAGCTTTTCATTTTTTCGTTTATAAAACTAATGGAGGACTAAATGAATCTCTCATTAATACCAGCAGGTAAAAATCCACCGGAAGATATTTATGTAGTTATTGAAATTCCACAAGGAAGCGGTATTAAATACGAAGTTGACAAAAAAAGTGGAGCTATATTTGTAGATAGATTTTTATTTACAGCAATGTATTATCCATTTAATTATGGATTTATTCCAAACACTTTAGCAGATGATGGAGACCCAACTGACGTATTGGTAATTTCAAGAGAACCGGTTGTTCCCGGTAGTGTTATAAGATGCAGACCTATTGGTATGCTTGAAATGGAAGATGAAGAAGGTATTGATACAAAAATTATTGCAGTTCCAGTTTCTAAGTTAGACCCAACGTTTGACAGTATAAAAGAAGTAAAGGATTTACCAGAGGCAACATTAAATAAAATTAAACATTTCTTTGAACACTATAAAGAGTTAGAATCTGGAAAATGGGTGAAAGTTAAATCTTTCAAAGATTCTAACGAAGCTAAGGCTGATATTATTAAATCAATTGAAAACTTCAAAAGGGCTTGAAATTTTTTCTAAAAAGTGATATAATATTTATCTCTTTAAAACGGAGTGTAGCTCAGGTGGGAGAGCACGTGCCTTGGGAGCACGGGGTCGCAGGTTCAAGTCCTGCCACTCCGACTATCAAAAAATCAGATTATGGTAAGTGCGCCCGTAGCTCAGCTGGATAGAGCAACGGACTTCTAATCCGTAGGTCGCACGTTCGAATCGTGCCGGGCGCATAACATCGCGGGGTGGAGCAGCTTGGTAGCTCGCCGGGCTCATAACCCGGAGGTCGCAGGTTCAAATCCTGCCCCCGCAACCAAAAATGAAAAAATAAACTCAATTCAAATCTTCCTAAGAATTCTCAAATTCATCTTTCTATTCTAAAAGTCAAAAAGCTAACTAATCCAATGGTGAGAAATGAGGATGTTATAAATTTTTTAATGTAATAGAATGTAATTGTAGATATAACTTTAACTTTGGCTGTTACCCGAGGGTGTAAGTCCTAAGGATCTCTTCTTTTGATTTTTTGGAAAAAACAGGAGATTCTTCACTCCTTCAGAATGACACCGATAGGAGACTCTTTGCCTGCTTCAAAGTAACAATCAAAAGATTAATTAATTTTTAGACTTAGTTAAAATTCGGAACAGTCTGTTGGTGAGAAATTAAGAAATTTTATAAAGCTTAAAAAATAGATCCTTCACTTCTATCAGGATGACAAAGAAAGTTAATGATGCGTTATTCTGAAGGCGGCGAAGGATCTCCGCCTTTTTACCTCTCACTTATTTACTGTATAGGCAATTCATGAATTGCCTCTACTCACTTACTCACCTTCTTTAAAAGAGAAGCTTCTTTGGACTAAAGTCTTCAGGATGACGAATAAAGTAGTTTAAAGCGAGATGTGTTATGAAAAAGTGATGTGTGACGCATGAAGCGTTAAAATCTTTTATTAAGACACGTTCACCACTCATCACTATACCACACCCTTCACTACTTTAACCATTTATCTGTTGCCATACTTTTTCTAATTTTTCTTTTAGTGTTTCAGCTGTAAAAGGCTTAACTATATAGTTATTAGCTCCTGATTGTATAGCTATTAGTACGTTTTCCTTTTTTGCTTCTGCTGTTACCATTATTACTGGAATATCTTTTAGATGCGTGTCTTTTCTTATTTCTTGTAGAAGTGTTATCCCATCCATTTCTGGCATGTTCCAATCAAGTAAAACAAGGTCATATTTACTTTGTTTTAATTTTGCTAAAGCCTCTTTACCATTTTCTGCTTCATCTATATTTGTATAACCAAGTTGATTTAATAAACTCTTTATAATTTTTCTCATTGTTGCCATATCATCAACTGTTAAAATTCTTGATGCCACTGGAAATCCCATTATATACCTCCTTTTATAGTCCTAACTCTTCTAATAATTTATCAACTTCTTCTTGGAAAATTCTATCTCCAGTTAGAAATTCATGCACCTTACCTGATATTACCTCTTTCTGTTCTTTAGAAAGCTCCCCTGATGCCTCTATTGATGCCACAGCTATTCCTAATAAGTGTTTTTTGGTTTCTTCGAGAATATTTATAACTTCTTTAATTTGTTGTGAAGATAAATCTTGGAAAGAGAAAAGCTCATAAACTTTAATTAATATATTGATATTTTCTGTATTTTTTTCTTTGATTGTGCTGAGTTTTTCTTTTATACTGTTTATAGGATTTAATGCTAAAAGTTCTGATACTTCTTTATCAATAATTTTACAATTTTCTTCAACTTTATCAATTTCTGAGATAATCTTATTGGAGCTTTCTTCTGTAAATTTAATAACCTCTTTTAAGCTTTCTGTTGCTGATGGTTCTACTATCTGTGTAATTTCTCGAGCCTTTCTTGTTGTTTCATCTATCTTCTCTTCTAAAGTTTTGACTTCTTCAAGGATTGTTCTTATCACTTGCTTTAAATCTTCCATCTTAGCCTCCCAGTTTTTCTATATATGTTTTTAAAATTTGATAATAATGGTTTATCTCAATCGTTTTCATCGTTCCTTCTTTTTTATCTGGATAAACATCGGGATGGTATTTTTTTACCATTTCTCTATATACCTTTTTTAACTCTTTCATATTCAATTCTTTTAAACCAAAATAATCCATCGCTTCTTTTACATAATAAGGCTTAGAATTTGGATTATTGCAAAACGCCCAGTATGCTTTTACATAGCTTTTTAAAACATTTTTATTTTTTTGGAAAAACAAATCTAAATCTTCTTTAAAAAAATCTTCTTTAAAAAATCTTTTAAGAGTTATGTAAGTGTATTTTTCAAACCAATCTTCAATAAACTTTTCCGAATCCCTATCATATTTTTCATACAAGTTGTAAAACATGCTTTGAAATAGTTCCATTCTCTTGTCATTTATAAATTCTAACAATTTATATAAAAACAAGCTTCTCACTATCCTTCTACTGCAGGAAATAATTTATCTAAATCTATTATACTAATAAATCCATGTTTTGTTTGAGCAACGTTGGAAATATAATCGCTGTATATGCTGGTCATAGGATTTGGTTCAAGTACATCTTCACTAATTCTAACAACTCCATAAACTTCATCAACCATAACAGCCAATTTATCTAAATTTGTTTCTAAAATTATCAATCTTGTTGATTGTTTTTTTTCTGGTATTCCTATCATCTCTTTTATAGATACGACTGGCAAAATCTCACCTCTAAGATTTATGACCCCTTTTATATACTGAGGAGATAATGGAACTGGAAATATCTCTAAAATTTTTGATATTTCAAGAACATGTTTTAAAGATATTCCTATAAATTCATCTTCAATTTTGACGCCTAAAAATTCAAGTATTTTGATTTGCTGGCCACCATATACAGCTGGTTTTACACTTCCTGCTTTTACCAATTCCATAATAAATCCTCCGTTTACATCCTTAAATTTTTATTCTTCAATAATTCCACAATATCAAGAATCAACACAATCTTTCCATCTCCTGTTATAGTTGCTCCAGAGATACCGTGTAAGTCTCCAAAAATCTTTCCAAGAGGTTTTACAACTATTTCTTCATCGCCAAATAAATCTTCAACTGTAAAGGCTACCCTTTGATTTCCGATTAGACAAACGATTACATAGCCAACGTTGGATTGTGGTATTTTTAGCATTTCATATAGATTTATAAGTGGAAGTGCTTTTTCTCTAAGAATTAAGACGTCTTTGCCTGATAATCTTTTGATGTCTACATTTTCTGCTGATATAATCTCGGTCACTAAGAAAATTGGTATCGCAAACCTTCTTCCACTTACGCTCACAAGTAAAGACCTTATAATTCCAACTGTTAATGGAAATGCCATACTTATTTTTGTTCCTTTACCTTTCTCACTCCAAATATCAATCGTTCCTCTGAAGTTTAAAACTGTATTCATAACTGCATCCATACCTACGCCTCTACCTGATATCTCAGACACTTGGTCTTTGGTTGAAAATCCTGGTATGAATACGAGTTGAAGTATTTCTTTTTCTGTCATTTTTTCAAGCTGTTCTTTTGTGATTAATCCTTTTTCTAATGCTTTTTGTGCCACCTTTTGCGGGTCTATACCTCTTCCGTCATCTTCAATTTCAATATATACCCTATCTCCTTGATAATATGCTTTTAATATAATTTTACCTACACGTGGTTTGCCAAGTATTTTTCTTTCTTCTGGTGGTTCAATACCATGGTCTAATGCATTTCTGATGATGTGAACCAAAGGTTCTTCTAACTTTTCTAAAATAGATTTGTCCATTTCTGTATCTTCGCCAATAATAATCAGCTCAACTTCCTTTCCTACAACCTTTGACAGGTCTCTTACAACTCTTGTAAATTTCTGGAATAGTCTTTTTACAGGTTGCATTCTTGTTTTCATTACGGCAAGTTGTAGGTCTCCGACAATTTTATCTATTGACGATGCAACACTTTCAAGCTCTTCTGTGTATTTGTTAGGTTGCATATTTTGAGTTATTTCTCCAACCACTCTCATCAATCTATTTCTATCAAGAACAAGCTCCCCAACAAGCTTCATCAAGTCTTCTATTTTTTGAACGTCTATTCTTAATACTCTTTCTTCTTCCTCTTTCTTTGCTGGTGCTTTTCTTTGCTCTTGTGGTTTTGTTTCTGCATTAATAGTCTGGCCTTCCTGGCTTACTTCCTTTTTGGTATCTGGAGGGTTATTTTGAGCCTCTGGTGTTATTTCTTTTTCTATCATTTCAAGCATTCTTTCTGTTGCTTCTTCTTCTAAAATCGGTAAGATAGATGATGTATCTTCTTCCTCTACAATCTCACCCGACAGTATTTTATCTATATAATCTACAATTTCTTGCGGTCTTTTACTTGGTGGCAGCAGCACCAACTCTTCTAAAATCTCTTCTACTGGCTTACCAATGAGATGATGCAAGTTGTACTTTTTTAATAATTTATCTAGAGTCGTTTCTTTGCCACTTTCTACATAGCCTTTTGACTTTTTGCCTTCCAGAATTGCTTCTAACTCTTCTATCAAATATGGATCTGGTTCTACTGACTCTCCATCTTCATAAAACCTAAGAGCTTCTTTAATAAAATCAACTGCTTTTAGTAGAACATCTCCTATTTCAGGAGAGAATTTCATTTTCCCTTCTTTTAATTTACCAAGAATATCCTCAGCTTTATGTGCTGTTTCAACTATTGCAGTTAGTCCAAGGAATCCTGCACCACCTTTTAGTGTATGCATGCTTCTAAAAGCTGCATTCAAAAGCTCTGGATTATCTGGGTCTTTTTCTAACTCTAAAAGTTTATTCTCTAAATTTTCAAGATGCTCTCTTGCTTCAACAAGAAACTCATCAAATAATTCTCTTAGTTCATTGGGTATCATCTTTTCCTCCTTCGGAGAAGTGAATAAGTGAATAAGTGAGTAAGTGAATAAGTGAATAAGTGGAAGTGGTTGGATACATATTTTATTTTTTATTAATGTAAAAACCACACCCACCCACTCACCTACTCACCTACTCGCTTACTCACTTCCAATTATTCGCCTATTTTATTTTTTAATGATTTTATCAGGTTTACAAGCTGAACTTTTATTTTCTCTAAGTCTTTAAATACACTCAAGTCTTTTAGATAGCCAAGGTCTTTTGATATTAATAACTGCGTCTCTAATTCTGCAGTAGAACCTAATGCAAAATAAAGAAATTGTATAAACTCCCTTGTGCTATTCCTTGCTGAACCTTCTGCTATATTGCTTGGAATAGATATAGCACTTCTTCTTATTTGCGATGTTAAACCATACATCTCTTCTTTTGGAAAATCTGAAGTAGCTACATATATTTTCTTAACCAATTCTACCCCATTTTTCCATACATCTAAATCTTTATGCGTTCTCATTTTATCCTCCTTCGGAGAAGTGAGTAAGTGAGACGTGAGTAGGTGAGTAAGTGGAAGTGGTTTTTTTATATTTCATATTATTTTTTACCTATTCACTTACTCACTTATTCACTTACTCACTTACCTTATCCACTAACTCAATAAGATGAGATGCATCAAATTTAACAAGATAATCATCAGCTCCAACTGAAAAAGCTTTCTGTTTGTTTGCTTCATCGGATAAAGTTGTGTTTACAATTACTGGTAAATTTAAAAATCCTGCTGTATGCTTTATCAAGTTTGTTAAAGTCAAACCGTCCATCTCTGGCATTTCAATATCAGTTAGTACTAAGTCAATGTAATCTCTAACACTTTTTCCCTCTGCTTTAGCTTTTTCAAAAATTTCGTTTAACTTTTCCCATGCTTGCTTTCCACTTTCTGTCATTATTACTTCATGCCCTGCACTCTCTAAAATATCTTTTATTATTTTTCTTGCTACGGCAGAGTCTTCAGCAACAAGTATTCTTAATTTCTTTTTGGCTTTTCTTTCTTGGTCTGGCCCTACGTTAAACACTGTAAGTAAGTTCATATCATTCAAGATACCTTCAAAGTCTAATATTAATAATAATCCTTCTTCAGTATCTACTACTCCTGTAATTCTCCCATTTAACCTTGTATTTAAAATATCAGGTGCTTTTTTTATATCAGACCACTGAATTCTTCTTATTCTTTTTGCTGCGTGAATTATCACTCCTACCTTTTCCCTCAAAAACTCCATAAAAAGCAAGTATTTTTTAAACTCTTCTTCTTCTGGAATCTTCATCCATTTTGCCAAACTAACAACGGGAATAAGCTCTCCTCTGATTTCTGCCATTCCTTCAATCTCTGGTGGCATATTAGGAACTTTTGTAAGCTTTGGCATTCTTAAAACTTCCCTAACTTTAGCAACGTTAACCCCAAGTATCCATTGGTATATACTGCCGTCTTCTTTTCTCTCAAATATTCTAAAATCTATAATCTCTAATTCGTTCTGTCCTGTCTTAAGGGTTTCTGGTAATCCGTATTCCATTTTAACCTCCTTTTTTAAAGTGAGTAAGTGAGATGTGAGTAAGCGAGTAAGTGGAAGTGGTTTTTTAAAAAGTGAATAAGTGAATAAGTGAGAAAGTGAGATAGTGAAATTGGTTTTAACATATTTTTAAAAAATCCTTATCCACCTACTCATTTTCTCACTTCACTTACTTACTCACCTACTCACTTCCTCACCTACTCACGTTTTTAAGTTCTTCTTCCAAATTAGATATTAATATTGCTATTTCTGTTGCTATTTTATTGGTGTCATCTGCTAACTTTCTAAATTCACTTGCTACAACGGAGAATCCTTTACCCATCTCTCCAACTCTTGCAGCTTCTATAGCTGCATTTAGTGCAAGCAAGTTGCTTTGCTTAGCTATCTTCTTTATTGTATCTACCATTCTCTTTATATCTTCTACGTTTTTATTAATTTCTTGGTTTTCCATTTCTTTACCTCCATTTTTTTTAACGTTTAACGTTTAACGTTTCACGTTCTAATACAGCTTTCACCCAATCTTACTAAATCATTGATTATATTTTGGCTATCTTCTAACATTTTGCTAAGCAGTTGTATAAGCTCGTCCATGTTTCCTCTTTTCATTGCTTCCATAACTTGTCTGCCTATATCGTGTAAATTTTTGTGTGGAGCTTCAATATCTCTAAATAACCTTTCTCCTTCTGCTCCGCATATTGTTATTTCTTTTGAACCAACAGAGTAATACCATTTACCTAAATCACATTCATGATGAGATACAACGTTGATAATTTCTTTTCTTTCAACTGCTTCAGCTATGTTAAGCATAAACTTAGCATGGTCTATGATTTTTTCGATTAAATATATATAAAGCTTTAGATTTTCATTTTTTGTTGTTTCTTTCAACTCTCTGAATACATTCCATGAATCTAAAAGCTCGTTGAATGTTTTTTTTGAAGAATTTTCTATTTCTGTTGCATATCTTTTTAAATCATTGGAAGATGTTTCAAAGTTTTCTGAATTTTTTAGTATTCTGGCTACTGCTTTGTCTACAAGGTTTGCTGTTTGAGATACTTCTGATATTACAGCCGAGATTATTTTTCTAACATCTTCTGTAGATTTTCCTGTTCTTTCTGCAAGCTTTCTAACTTCATCAGCAACTACTGCAAAACCTCTTCCCATCTCTCCAGCTCTTGCCGCTTCAATCGCTGCGTTTAATGATAACAAGTTTGTCTGTTCAGAAATCTCCAAAATAAGATTTAAAACATTTTCAGAATCTTTTATCTTTTTCTGAGTTGCTGCTGTAGTCTCTTTTAAAGATTCTACTTCTTTAACAATACCGTGTGTTTCATTCAGTAAGCTTTGAAGCTGGTTTTGAATATAGATGTCTAAAATGATTTGATTAATAAGTGTTTTTACAGAGTTGTATACTGCTAACGCTGTATTTTTTGCGTTTAAAGGTATAATTTTTTGTTCTATCAATCTTTCGGCTGTCACATCTTTCATTGATGTCATGTAGTATTTTACATTTCCATTTTTATCAGCAATCACTGACCTGTCTGATTGAATAATAGTGTTTCCTACTTTTATATCTGCATTTCTTTTTACTTCTCCGGGCTTTAAAGCTTTTAAAAGCTGTTTTATCCTTTCTGGGTCTTTGTGAAAGATATGTATAGATTTCCCAATAATGTTGTTTGAATTGATTTCTATCCCAAAATTAGACCTGATATCTTGCGACATTTTGTCTATAATCTCTTTTCCTTTTCTATTGACATAAACAATCTCATTGCCCGCTTTTCCTTCTCTAAACTCTGCTGTTGCAAAAAATACAGCCTCTTCAGATAGATTGTCTAAAGCCTGCTTAAACTCAAGATACTTTTCCTCGTACTCATCACTGCCTTTTTCTAACTTAGATAATTCTTGTAGCTGTTTTTGGCATTCAGCAAGCTGTGCTTCAAGCTGTCTTTCTCTTTCTTTGTTTGATCCGCCAAATAAACCCATTGCTTACCTCCTTCGGAGTAGTGAATAAGTGAGTAAGTGAGACGTGAGTAAGTGAGACGGTGGATAAGGTTTTAACATAAAAAAATTATCTAACCAATTCCACTTACTCACTTGTTCACCTATTCACTTACTCACTTCTAAAATTGTATTCCAAGCCTTCTCGCTTTCTCTTCAGCAACTTTATCCATTTCTTTAAACAGTTCTTGAGATTCTTTTTCAGCAGTTTCAAAAGATTTAAATATCAGTTCTTTATGTTTTAATATATCTTTATTATTTTCTATTATTTCGACGATATTGTATAAAGCATTGTGGAAGTTTGCATGATATTTTTCAATCTCTTTAAATGATGTTATTCCATCAAATTCCTTAACACCATCGCCGTAATACCATTTGCCAAACGCACAATTATAATGGTCTGTAAATTTAAATGTCATTTTTTCTTGGGTTACGCTTGAGTAAACATTGTTTTTAAATATTATATGGTCTAATTTTTTAGAAGATAGGAATGCCTGAGTTGCCATGATTTCTGTTAATTTTTCGTTGTTTAATGCTGTATCTTGGAAAGCTTTTAAGATATCTGTCATACCTGTGATTGATTTAGCTGAAGCTTGGGTTATTTCTACCATTTTTTCTGATTTGGCTAATGTATTCTTGCTTTCTTCTTGAAGTACAGCTATTGCTTGTGTTACTTCTTCTGTTGCCTTTTGGGTTCTTTCTGCAAGCTTTCTAACTTCGTCTGCAACTACTGCAAAGCCTCTTCCCATCTCTCCAGCTCTTGCCACTTCTATTGCTGCGTTTAAAGCGAGCAAGTTTGTTTGGTCTGCTATATCTTTAATCAATGAAACAACAACGCTAATATCTTCTGTTTTCTTAGCTAAATTTTGTATTACTCTGTTTGACTCTTCAATATTTTTTATTACCTGCGACAAGTCGTTAACTATCTTTTCTATCTCTTTATTTCCTTCTACTGCTATATCTACAGTTTTTTTACTTTCTTCTTTAATTAAAGAAAGTTTGCTTACAAGTTTATTTAAATCTTCTGAAATAACTTTTAAATTACCCTGTATGCCACCACCTAAATGAGAAAGCTCTTCTATCATCTTTGTTTTTTCTATAAATCTGTCATTATTTTCTATGGCTTTCAAAGGAACATTTAGCTTTTCAGCCACTGATTTAAACGTACCTGTAAAGCCATCAGTTATAACCTTTCTCCAGTATTTTCTCTTGGATGCATACTCTAATGGACTCTGAACTTCTCTTAAAAATGCATCCACTTGGTCTAACAAATAATTCACATCATAAGCAAGTTTTAAAAGCTCACCGCCTTCTTTTTCTTTTACTAATCTTGACTCAAGGTCCCCCCTTTCTGCTTTGCTTACAACATTACTTATCCTACTTACAAACCCTTGAACTTTTTTAATGTTAACAAATATATACCAAGCAGTTAAGAAGTTGATAATATTAAGGATTCTAATAAAATCAAATCCATGCTTGTAAACTTCAATTACAAGAGCAAATGTAAATATCCCTATTGACAGCATATTGGCATACTGTATTTTAGTTAACGAAGAAACTTTGTGTGTTGTCATTGTTTACCTCCTTTTGTGAAGTGAGTAAGCGAGAAAGTGAATAAGTGGAAGTGGTTAAAAACTTTTCTTAATAATGTAAATACATCTTTCACTTTCTCACCTACTTACGTCTCACTTACTCACTTTTTTAATAGTTTTTAAAAATGAATTCTTCATAAGACATTCCAGCTTTATTAAGCGTTTCTTCAAGCTTTCTCATTCCTGCATCCAGTCCATTTTGCTCTTCTTTTTTTAGCTCTTGGTATAATGGAATTATAACACCATTTAAAAACTCTCTATTTCTAACAGGTCTTCTGTCTGATTGATAACCAATGATCTTTCCTGAGCTGTCAAAGGTTGGAGTCACGTGTCCAAACACCCAGTAATAACTGCCATCTTTCGCCATGTTTTTTACATATGCAAAAATTTCATCTCCTTTCTGTATAGTATCCCAAAGAAGCTTAAAAACAGTCCTTGGCATATCTGGATGTCTAACAATGTTATGATTTGCACCGATTAACTCATCCTCTGTGTATCCAGAAATTTCAATAAATATTGGATTTGCATAAGTGATAATGCCTTTTGTATCTGTCTTAGATACAAGAAACTTGTCAGACGGGACAGGCTTTTCAATTGGTTTAGGTTCAATCTTTGGTCGCATTAAATATTCCCTCCGTAAAGATTTTTACCTCTTTTTCGTCAATTTAATATAATAGTTTAGCAAAATTTTATACGTCAGGTGAGAAATTCAATAAAAGTATGAGATTCTTCGCCGGCTGTAGGATGACAAGGAAGGCTATCTCTGATGCTTATCATTCAACCTTGGCTGTCATCCTGAGGACGTAAGTCCGAAGGATCTCCTCCTCTTTAAATTCTATGAAAATCATTAATTTCTCACCTAAGGTATAAGTTTAAGTTAAAATATATACAATATAAACACATCATTGGAGATAAAAAATGCTGCTTAATTTCTTTTCTATAGAAGACTTTAAAGACAGTTTTCCATTTACAGCTCTTGGGGCAAGGGTTTGTTATAACAGTGGAGATTTAAATTCTCTTTTAAACGACCCAAGGGTAGTAGAAAAACAAAAAAGAGCAGAGTTTTTATCTAAGCTTGGAAATTATAAGCATTTTTCTGTTTTTGCCCATTCTTTTGTGTATAAAAAAGTAGGAGAGGAAAACGCTTTAAGGATTGGTGCTACCTATTTTAAAACCCACTACAACCCAAAATATCCGGATGTGATTGGAGTATCTTTAAGACACTATTTAGAAGAACTTTTAAAAATTAATGAAAGTGAATATTTTAAAGCTTTTGAAAAGCTTGCAGAATATGATACACCTGTTGACCCCATAGAGATTCGTACAGAAGGCGATCTAACAGTTTCTCTTATAGGGTTAAAAAAAGAGTATGACGGCTACGCCGTGTTTTTTATTGATGGAGTTAGTAGAGCTATGACCCATCAGTTAGTTCGCCATACCGCATTAAATTTCTCACAAAGAAGTCAAAGATATGTAAGAGAAGATGAAAACTATACAGTCTTGCCACCATCTATTTTAGAATCTCAAGAAGAGATAGAAGTAGATGTTTCCGGAATGAATCAAACAATGGCTGAAATTTATGAAGTTTTAAAAAATCTTAAAGAAGAAATCCCTGAGCCTAAATTTTTAGAATTAAAGTCAAAAATTAGAGCCTATGAGCTAGCAAAACTACACGATGAACTATCACAGTATATATATGATTTGCTTGTGTATGGGTATAAAATAAAAAGAGAGGATGCAAGATTTTTCTTGCCGACAGGAAGGAGAACAACAATCGTAGTTTCAGGAACGTTAAGTTGGATCAAAGACTTTATAGAAAAAAGAAATACACCCCATGCCCAGTGGGAAATTAGAAATGTTGCTAAATTGATGAAAGAAATCTTGGATTCTTAAGGTGCTTAATAAAAAGCTAAAGCTTTATAAAAGATTTAAAGATATAACCTTAGAGTTATCAAAGCTTGGAATATACAATATTTATGATTATTTTAAAGCACTTTTTGGCATAGAAACAGACCCATCCCTTGGACCACAAAGAATTAGAGAAACCTTAGAAAAACTTGGTCCATCATTCATAAAGCTTGGTCAAGTGCTAAGCATAAGACCGGATATAGTCCCCCAATCTGTAATCCTTGAACTTATAAAACTTCAAGACAACGTCAAACCTGTTGATTTTGAAATAATAAAAAACATCATTGAAAAAGAACTTAATCAAAAAATAGAAGAGGTTTTTACTTATGTAGACCCAAATCCTATTGGCTCTGCATCAATAGCACAAGTTTATAAAGGTATTTTAAAAACAGGCGAAATAGTAGCAATAAAAGTAAAAAGACCAAACTTAGAAGAGCTGATATCCTTAGATGCGGAAGTATTTTACAAAGTCATATCTTTTTTAGAAAGGCATTCTAAAACTGTCAAAGACCTAAACCTAAAATCTGTCATCTATCAATATAAGTTTACAACCTTAAGAGAAGCAGATTTTGAGATAGAAGCATCTAACATACAGACATTTAGAAAAAACTTTGAAAATTTCAATGAAAAGTTTTACATACCAAAGTATTATCCGCAGTATTCAACAAAAAATATATTAGTTTTAGAGTTTATAGAAGGTAAAAAGATAAATCAGATACAACTGACAACATCAGAAAAACAGGATATAGCAAGACTTATTACAGATGCTTACTATAAGATGGTTTTTTATGACGGCTTTTACCATGCAGACCCTCACCCAGGAAATCTGCTAATAAAAGAAGACAAAACCTTGGTCCTTTTAGATTTTGGAATGGTAGGAACGTTATCGGAAGAGAAAAAGAGATTACTTTACGAGCATATATTTGCGGTTGTCAACAAAAACAAAACCTTAGCTATGAACTTTTACGAAGGCATGGGCATGATTAGCCCAAAATCAGACATTGAGAAGCTTGAAAGCTTAGTAGAAGTCTTTATTGACAGATACTACAACAAGACACTTCAAAACATAAATCTAAAAGATATGGTTTTAGAAATCATTGAACTTGTAAGAGAATGTAATCTTTACCTTCCTACAACCTTAGCATATCTTGGAAAGGCATCTATTGGACTTGATGGACTAATCCGATACTTAGACCCTAACTTTAACCCAACAGAAAGACTTACGAAATTCTTAACAAAATCAACAAAAGACTATATAAAAGAAAAGTTTGAAGAAGCTATGGATATAGCTAACTTTTATTACAACCTTTCATTTAAATTAGACAGAATAATAAAAACGCTTAACATAGAAAGACTTACTTTTAGAGTAATTTTTAAAGACATAGAAGAACTTCAAGAATTTTATAAAAATCAGATAAATAAAATTGTTTTGGCTATAATCTTTTTTGCATTTTTAGTTTCATCTGCACTTTTTCATCTGTCAAATCAGCCTTTTATGGCAAACTTAATGTTATATATTTCAATTTTTATGTTTGTTATACTTTTATACAAGATCGTGAGACAGTGAGAGGAGTTAACAATGGAATGTAAAGAGGAAGGAAAGAAGTTTCAAGAGCTTGTCGAGATAGTTCAAAGATTAAGAAAAGAATGTCCGTGGGATAAAGAGCAAACAAATCAATCTATTAAAAATAATCTCATAGAAGAAGCTTATGAGCTATTAGAAGCAATTGAAGAAAACGATGATGAAAAGATGATAGAAGAGCTTGGAGATGTTTTATTACAGGTTGTTTTCCATAGCCAAATCAAAAAAGATGAAGGTAAGTTTGATATAGTTGCTGTAATAGATAGACTAATAAAAAAGCTTATAAAAAGACATCCGCATGTTTTTGGAGAGTCAGAGGCTAAAAATGCCGAAGAAGTTTTAAAACAGTGGCACCAAATAAAACAAGAAGAAAAAAGCTCTATTTTAAAGGGAATTCCAAAAAGAATGCCGGCACTTTTGCGTTCTTATAAAGTTCAAGATAGGATGGCAAAGGTTGGATTTGAATGGGAAAACATAAACGATGTATGGGAAAAAGTCTTTGAAGAGATACAAGAGTTAAAAGAAGCCAAAACATACGAAGAAAAAGTCCATGAATTCGGAGATATTCTAACTGCACTTGTCAATCTTGCAAGATTTTTAAAAATAGACCCAGAAGAAGCACTTCATTTAGCAACAGACAGAAGCATAAGAAGATTTAATTACATTGAGCAGAAAGTAAAACAGCAAGGTAAAAAGTTAGAAGAGATGAGTTTAGAAGAGATGGATAAATATTGGAATGAATCAAAAGGTGTTGTGGGATAGATTTTGTTATCTTTAAGAAACACCTCAGACTGCTTGCAAAAATCAACGTTGTCATTTCTAAGTAGGCGAAGAATCTCCTCTTTCCTGAGGCTGCTTGTAAAAATCCACACTGTCATTCTGCAGCCGGCGAAGAATCTCATGTTTCTCTTTTTAAAAAGCATTAAAACATGAGATCCTTCAGCTTTACAGCTTCAGGATGACAGAGAACGTTATAATGGTGTCATTCTGAGCGTAAGCGAAGAATCTCTTTTTTTTTCTTTTTAAAAAACATTAAAAAACAAGATCCTTCACTACGTTCAGGATGACAAGGAAAATAAAAATCTGTCATTCTAAAGCCGTGCGAAGAATCTCATACTTTTATTGAATTTCTCACCTGACGTTTAGATTTTGTTATTTAAATGATTTACTCATTACTCATTTTACTCATTTTCTATTCCATATCTCTTCTTATAAAGCATAATAAAAGCATCTATCAATGCAACGATTACAGGAGCAATAAAGATGCCAAGAAATCCAAAGGTACTTAATCCACCAATAATAGCAAAAAACATTATCATTGGGTGCATGTCAATTTTAGTTCCAACAACTATAGGTCTGATAATATTATCCACAGTACTAATTACAAAAGTTCCATAAACAGCAAAAAGAATTCCTACTAAAAGACCTTTGCTGACCATAAGATAAATAGCTACCGGAACCCATACTAAGGACGCACCGCCAAAAGGAATAAATGCAGCAAAAAATGTCAGAAAAGTAAGAACAAGACTGTATTCTACGTCAGCAACCAAAAATCCAATTAAAGATGCTATAGCTTGAGCAATTGCTACAAATACAGAACCAAGAATTACAGCTTGAACCGCGGCATAAGAATTACTAAATAAGTAATCTTTTTCTTCTTTTTCTAAAGGAATTATTGAATAAACCAAATTGTACAACTTATATCCATCTTTAAAAAGAAAGAAAATGGTTATAGCCATAATAAAAATAGCAATAAAAATCAAAATAACATTTGATAAAAATGTCTTTGCAAAATTAAACATAACTGCTGTAAATTGTTTAAGATAATTAATTATTGAATCATGGAAGTTACTATCAAGCTTGTTTAGATAAAATTCTTGAAGTTTAAGATAGAGTTTATATAGATAAGGACTTTCTTTTAATTTTTCAACAATCAAATTAGGATTTGTTATATAATCTGCTATCAGTGGATACAGTTCTATGATTTCCTTTGTCAGAAAAAACAAAATCAAGCTAAATGGTAGTAATAGCGTAGTCAGTATTATAAATGTTGAGATTAGAGAATTTAAAACAGAGTTTTTCACAATTTTTGAAATTTTTTGATGTATTGGATAAAAAATTACAACAAGCAAAATTGAAACTGTAATTATACCTATAAACGGAGAAAAAATTACATATCCTAAAAAAAGAAAAAGAAGAAAGGAAATAATAAAAAATATATTTCCTAACTTCTTGATATCATCTAACAATTAAAATCCTTAAATATTTTTATTCTTCGCCTCTTTTTAGCATACCACCTACAAACACAATAACTCCTGTTAAAATTGTGAAAGCTGTCATGATAATAAACGCTAACCATGCTTCCATATCACACACCTCCTTATTTTTATAAAAGTAATTTTATAACATAATTTTTAAAAAAGCAATTAATTTTTATTCAAAAACTTTAATGCTTCTTCTACAAAAATACCTTCATTTACTATCTTTGATAAAACAGATGTAATTAAAGCCACATCTCTATGTTGGAAAATATTTCTTCCAATTGACAATCCAGCACCACCAGCTACTACAACAGCATCATAGACCATTTTCAATAATGCCTCGTCGGAATCTACTTTTGGACCTCCAGCAATGACTACTGGAACAGGACATCCTTCCACCACTTTTTTAAAGCTTTCTGGGTCTCCAGTATATGGAACCTTTACAATGTCAGCTCCAAGCTCCGCAGCAATTCTTGCAATATGTGCGATGGCTTTTGGGTCGTATGGATTTTTTACTTCAGGACCTCTGTAATACATCATAGCAAGAAGTGGCATTTGCCATTCTAAGCATTTTTTAGATACTTCTCCAAAATCTTTTAGCATCTGTTTTTCATCTTCAGCACCTATGTTAACATGAATAGAAACACCATCAGCTCCAAGTTTTATAGCCTCTTCAACTGTGCAAACAAGAACTTTATCATTTTTTCTAAGTGATAAATCTGTAGAAGCAGACATATGAATTATTAATCCAACATCCTTACCTTTTCCTCTGTGTCCTGCTTCTACCATTCCTTTATGTAAAATTATTGCATTAGCTCCACCTTCTGCTATTTTCTGAACAGTTTCTTTTAAGTTGACAATTCCTTCCATAGGACCTGAGCTGACACCATGGTCCATGGGAACTAAAACAGTTTTACCTGTTTCTCTATTAATCAATCTTTCAAGTCTAACTCTTTTTCCAATTGACAAATTATGAAACCTCCATTTATAAATCTTTTCTCAAATTTTATCATATTTATGGCTTTTGTTCAAATTGTTGTATAGGTCATACCAGTTTGGGAAAATTCCGATTTTCTTGAATTTATAATATCACAAAAGTATGCAATAGGTGATTTTTTGTTTAAACTATGATGAGGTCTTTCTATGTTATACCATAGCATATACTCCATCATTTTTTATTAAACTCATAAACATCTTTTAATTCATAATCTTCGTAGTACATGATAAATTCATCCTGTAATGTCCTATTCATTCTCTCTACATATGCTTGTCCTTTTGGATATCTTGGATAGTTAAAATAATGTTTTATATCTTTTTTCTTTAATGCCTTGCTAAACTCACCCAAGAATTCACTGCCATTATCTGTTTGTATACCTTTTATCTCAAATGGTATTGCTTTTATTAATTTCTCTAAAAAGTCCTTTGCGTTTTTACTGTTTAGCCTGTCATATGCAAAAGTAAAAGAGATTCTTGTTTTTACATCCTTGGCTACAAATATATAAACTTTTCTACCATTTACATATTCATGCTTTGTATCTATTTGTACCAATTCTCCTGGTTTTGTTGGTTTTTTGTCTTTATATCTATCTTTCTTTGTTTTCTTTTTATCTTCTTTCACTATTAGCTTTCCAGTTCTTCCGTTGATTGAGATTCTTTGCCTGGCGTACTCATGATTTAACTTCCTTTCCTCTTTAAGCATTTTTATTATATTTCCAATTGAACTTGCAGATATCGTAGGAATATTGTGCTGCTGGGAGTTAAAATAATGTTGTGTCTAAATTAAATTTATAAGGAGGAATGATAATGGATAAAAAAGAATACTTTGAAAAAGTATTAAACAGATCCACAGAGGAATTAGTAAAAGAATTTTTCCCAAACGGTATAACAACCAAAGAAAAGATAGGTATAAGAAAGCTTTTAGAATCTGTTGTAGAACTGGTCATGAATCAGGAAAGAAATTTCTTCCTTGAAAATGATGAAGATAACAAAGCAAATGGATACTACGAAAGAAACCTAAATACTGGTTCTTTCAAGCTTAACATAAATGTCCCAAGAGATAGAAAGGGTAAATTTAGACCACAAATATTACCTGACCCTTACAAAAGAGTTGATGAAGATTATATAGACCTTCTTATGAGTTTGGTATCCAATGGATACTCAGAAAGCAAGATAGATTCTACATTAAAAAGCTTAGGCTTAAACTATTCAAAACAACATATGGATAAAATCAAAAAAGAGCTTATAGAAAGACTTAATGATTTTAAAACAAGAGAGCTTCCATCGGATGCATTTGTACTGTATATAGACGCATATCACTGTGATATAAAAGAGAAAAACAAAATCAGAAAGGCTTCTGTCTATGTAGTTCTTGGAATAGATTTACAAGGAAATAAAGATATATTTGGATTTTACACATTTTTCAGTAGTGAAAACAAAGCAGACTGGATAAAAGTATTCAATGATTTAATAGATAGAGGACTAAAAAGGGTAATGCTTATAGTAAGTGATGATTTTCCTGGGATAACAAAAGCCATAGAAACACTATTTCCTTATACAGACCATCAGCTATGTTTAGTCCATTTACAAAGAAACGTTAGAAATCAGATGGATAAAGAAGATTCACAAGTATTTAACAAAGAATTAAAAAACATAAAAGAAAACAGCTTAGATTATGAAGATGGATTAGAAAAATTAGATGATTTATGTAGTAGATTTAAATCTAAATATCCAAGCTTTATAAAACATATTCAATCTAACAAAGAGAGATACTTATGTTTTTTAAAATATCCAGAAAATCTAAGAAAGCACATATACACAACAAATCCAGTTGAAAGTGTTAATAGCATGATAGAGAAAGTAAGAATAAATTTAGGCGGATATTTTCAATCTGTAGACATTCTTGAGATAAATCTGCTTATACAGAGAGATAATTTAAAGAATGGAAAATGGAAAAAACCTATACCTGCTTTTAAAGGAGCTTCTTATGAAATTTTACAATTGTTTAATAAAAAGTTTTCAATCCAGACACAAAATTATTGATAAGTCTCGTGCTGCTTACAGAGTTTATCAAGTAAAACCTTTATTTTTTCTTTCCCAAGCTTAGGATGTTTCTTTCTTATTTCTAAAACTAATTGTTTATGTTTTTCTGTTATTTTTTGTAATTTTTCTAATTTCATTCCTTTTTTTGATATATAACGATTTTTAAGAGATACAGGATTGTTATTACTGCTTTCATACTCTTTAATCCATCTGTATATGGTAGATTTTGATACACCAAAAGCTTCAACTGCAACCTTCACTGAATGTTTTAAAGCAAATTCTACTACTTGCAATCTAAAGATTATTTCTGGATGTTTTTCCATAACATCATCTAATTCTTTTACTTGTTTTAAAAGCTTTCTTTCAAGTGTATTAATTCTCTGAATGTAGGTAGATGCTCCTACTTTCTTTCTCATCTTTATCCCCCGATTTTCATAATTTTAAATTCTTATATTATATTTTCCCATATTTCTTTTAGCTTATACAGGGGGGTTGGGAGACTGTTCCAAAATTATTTTATTAGTTAAAATTAAATACGCAAAATCAAAAAATAAAATGTTTGCATGAGAAAAACAGGAATATCTTTTAAATAAAATAATAAATCTATAAACTTACAAAAAGATTTTTTAAAAAGATTAAATATAAGGAAAAGAAAAATAGTCAAAGAGGTAGACCAAGAAAGTACAAAGATGAATTTATAATAGCTATATTTCTATATCAAACACTAAAACAATATTCTTATAGAGAAGTTCTTCAAGAGCTTAAATATCTTGGCTTTAAAATTCCTTCTCTGAATGACTATCATTATAGGATTAAACAGCTTAATGAAAACATTTTCGTCCTGACAATCTCTGAACTCTTTGTATAAGCTTTTATCTTAGATTAATGCGATATACTAAAATTAATAAGATTCCTTCATGATTTACCTCCTACAGAAATTTAATTTAATATCTATTTTCTGTAAGAGATTTTTTATATAATTTATTAGCAGCGATTTAGATTGCTTATGTAATCAACTTATTCTAAAAGGAGCTGAAAAATGGAAACGGCATTAGAAGTAAATAAAAAACAACATATTTTAGATAACTACAATAAAACGAAAAAAGAGCTTATAGCAAAACATTATGCTGGAGAAAGTGCACTAACAATTGTTAAAGAGTTATCAGATTTAACAGACCAAACAATCAAAGAGTTTGCGAGAATTTCTTTTCCAAATCTTAATGAGATATCAATTATAGTCCTTGGTGGCTATGGAAGAAGAGAGTTATGTTTTAAATCTGATATAGATATCTCGATAGTTTATAACACAGAAGATATAGAAAGTCTAAAAATTGGCATAGAAAATTTTTACTATTGTTTGCTGGATTTAAAATGCGACATTGGATTTTCTCCCAGAAATATTAAAACTTTTTTAGATTTGTCAAAAGAAGATTTAACAGTAGCAACAGCACTACTTCAAGGCAGATTTCTATGTGGAAATGAAGATATATATAAAACATTATCAGAAAAATTTAAAAAACTAATAAGGTCTAAAAGAAAAGCATACATAGAAGCTACGCTAAAAGCAAGGAAGGTTAGATACAGCAACACAGGAAGTAGCATTTATCTGATGGAGCCGCATGTTAAAGAGGGTGAAGGTGGTCTTAGGGATTTTCATGAAGTATTTTGGATAGCGAAAGTTTTAGATGATGTTAACGATTATAGATACTTTGTAGAAAAAAACATAATCCTTGAAGAAGAATATATAGAATTGATGAATGCTTATGATTTTCTTTTAAGAATAAGAAATCAGATGCATCTATTATGCAATAAAAAATGTGATGTTTTAACCTTTGCATTACAGGAAGAAGTGGCTAAAAGGCTTGGCTATGCTCCTGAAAATGCAGATTATGAAACCTTAAGAGACAGCGTTGAAAGAATGATGAAACTTTACTATTTGAACGCAAGGTCGATCAATAACATAACAAACAGAATACTAAAAAATCTTACAGAGTCAGAAAGTCCATACGAAGAATATATTCCAATTGATGATGTATTTATAAGAACATCTTCTGAAATAGATGTTTTAAACTCTAAAAAGTTTGAAAAAGAGCCGGAGAAAAACATTTTAAAGGCTTTTAAATACTTTAAAAAATACGGCTTAAATTTTTCTTCTAACCTTGAATATTTGCTTAGAAAAAATGAAAGATTTTTAAAAGGTAAAAAACTATCTGATGACTTAAAAGATATTGTTAGAGAAATATTTTCTTCGATAAACAACCTTCCAAAAACGCTAAAAAGAATGCAAGATTTTTATGTCCTTGATGATTTAATTCCTGAGTTTGGATTTCAAAGATGTCATTTCCAATACGACCATTATCATAAGTATACAACCGATGCCCATGCTATCAAAGCTTTAGAAGAGTTAGAAAACCTTCCTAAGATTGACAGCTTTCAAAAAATAAAAATCTTTGAGATTTACAAAGAAATACAAAGAAAAGATTTATTAATCTGGGCAATATTTTTACATGATATCGGAAAAGGACATAAGGCAGACCATAGCGTCCTTGGTGCAGAAATGGCAAGAGATATTTTAGATAGATTTGGATATCCTTTAAAAGATATAGAAACTGTAAGCTTTTTAGTAAGACATCACTTAGATATGGCTCACATCTCACAAAGGAGAAACCTACACGAACCAAGAGTTATTGAAGATTTCGTTAAAGTTATCAAAAACAAAGAACTTTTAAACATGCTAACAGTTTTAACATGGTGTGATGCAAACGCTGTAGGCTCTGGAGCTTGGAACGACTGGAAGTTTGCATTATTGATGGACCTTTACAACAAAGCTTCTGAATACTTAGAAAGCAGTAGCATCGAAGATTTAGAAGTACAAATTCAAAAGAGATTTGAAGATAAAAAGCGAAAACTCCTTGAACTTTTATCTTTAGAGCTTTCTAAAGAAAAAGCAGAATTTCATTTAAACAGACTTTCGGATTACTATATCTTATCAACACCACTACAAGATATAGTAAAACATATAAAATTAGAAGATAAGCTTATAGAAGAAAATCTTACACTTACTACCACCTTTGAGAAAAACATAGGAGCAGGATATTCTGATGTTGTAATAGCCGTTAAAAACATAGAAAATCCACTGCTAATAATCACTGGAATTTTGACTTACTTAAACATTAACATTCTTACTGTATACAGCTTTGAAAGGAAAGATGGAATATACCTTATAGAATCTCAAATTTCAACCTCAAGCTTAGAAGCTATTGATGAACAAAAATTTGAGAAATTCTTAAACTTACTTTTAAAAGTAATTAACGGAGAAGAAAAGTTTGAGAATCTGATAAGAAAAAGAGATAGAGGATTTAGAGCTTCTACTGTTCCACCGCCTACATTTGTAAAAATAGACAATGAAATGTCAGAAAATTACACAATCTTTGATATTTCTGGAGAAGATAGAGTTGGACTACTTTTTGATATAATCAAAATATTCTCAAAGTATGATTTATATGTTCATATGGTAAAAGCTTCAACGCAGGGTTTGAGAGTTAGAGATGCTTTTTATATTAGAACAAAAAATAAAGAGAAAGTTTATGACAAGGAGCTTCTGGAAAAAGTTCAAAATGAGATATTGGAGCTGTTAAAAAATGGGTAAATCTTGATAACATAAATTTGAAATGTAAGACGTAGAATAATATTATTTTATCAACTTAAATAAAACCTGTATGGAGCGTGCTTTAAAATTTTAACTAAGACTAAAAATTAATTGACATACCTTGGGTGAGAAATTAAGAATTTTTACAAAATTTAGATAAGGAGATCCTTCGGGCTAAAGCCCTCAGGATGACAGTCAAAGGTTGGTTGATAAATATCAGAGAAAAGTAACCTTATTTGTCGTTCTGAAGCAGGCGAAGAATCTCTACCTTTGCCCAATTTCTCAGTCAACGCATATTTACATACACACTCTACAACTTACAAAAATTTTGCAGCATCTTTAAACTTATATGTTTTGTTTCAAATAGTAAACTTTCCACCTCTAACGTCCCACATTAAAATGCAAAAGATTTATCTTTAAACTTCACATCCAATATATGATTTTTATCATATTAACAGCATGATCCTTTCTTATTTAAATCATATTGAGATTAAATCTCAATTGCTACAATATTAGAAACTTTAAAATAGGAAGAGTTAAAATGTACTCAAAAGAATTAATTGAAAGAGTAGAAGAGCTGGCGAAAGTTTATTCAAAAGTTATTGTTTCATTAGACTCCAAAGAAAGGAAAATTGAGATGTTTGAATCTTATTATAAGATACTGAGAACTTTGCAAGATATACAGAGTTCAGAAACTCTTGAAAAAAGTTTTTATGATTGAAAATTATTCAATGTAAGTTGATTGAAAAAATATCAGCTTTTTTCTTTGTTTAAAAGTATCAAAATACCGAAGAAATTAAATCGGAAGTATTTTAAATATGTTGGAAGAGAAATTCGAAAGATTAATTATGAGATTCTTTGCCTGCTATTTTTTCATCATAAGGACATTAGTCCGAGAATTCCCTCTTTAAGTTTTTTAAATTTCTAACTTCTAACAAATGATATCTTATTACATACTTAAAACTAAGTTTATAAGTAGGTGTAAACATGGTTTATTTAATTGTAATTTTAACATTATTCCTAAGTTCAAAAGTTTATTGTGAAGAAAAAGTTTTTAACCTTATGGGTACTTATGCAATAGTAGAGATAGATGGAGAATTAGAATATGAAGTTTACAGATTTTTAAAAAATTTAGAAGACAAATTGTCTGATTATATAAAAGACTCTGAAATTTCTGCAATAAATAAATTTGCAGGAATAAAACCCGTTAAAGTTAGTCCGGAAACTTTTGAGGTAATTAAAAAATCAGTAGAGATATCAGAGCTTACAGATGGAGCTTTTGATATAACCGTTGGTGCTATAACAATTAGATATAAAAGAGACAAGGAAATAGACCTTAAACAAGCAAAAAAACTTGTAAATTATAAAGATATTGTATTAGACGAGAAAAATATGACTGTCTTCTTGAAAAAGAAAGGAATGGCTATAGACTTGGGTGGGATTGGAAAGGGTTATGCTATACAAAAAGCATACGAATTTATTAAAAAGGATAAAGGTTTTATAGCAATTGCCGGAGATTTAAAATCATGGGGTCATGAGAGAAATATAGGAATTTTCAATCCTATTACAAAAAAAATATTAACAGAAGGGATTGCAAAAAAAGATATATGTGTATCTACGTCAGGAAACTATTTTCAAAAACATATAATTGGACAAAAAACAGACTTATTACAAGTTAGCGTAGTGTATAACGAATGCACATTTACTGATGCTTTATCAACTGCAATCTTTGCAATGGATAAAAACAAAAGAGAAAAATTCTTAAAAAATGCAAAGTTTGGATATTTATTAATGTTTGAAAATGGCAATATAGAGTTTAATAAAAATTTCTTAGATTTCTTTGAAGAAATTAAGTTTTTTCCGTTTTAAATGATATAATTATATCCAAGATAATATAAATTATGGCAAAAAGAGAAAATAGCTCGAAGATTATAAAAAAGATCATTTTTAAATAAACAAAGGATTCATTAAAAAATCTTATAAACAGACCAGAAAGATTATCTAAAAAGCTTGATACAAATAAGATTAAACCTATTGTTAGACTAATAACTTTCTTTAATTCTGTAAAAAGTAATAAATGGGCAACAGTAAAAGAATACAACGCCATACTCAGCAAGTGGGGATAAAAGATTTTAAACAGTCCTTCTGAGGTTTTTGGCTTTGTATATCTTTCTGGATTTCCTAAGTAGTAGTCTTTTATGCTTTCTGATGTAAGTCCGAATTTGATGTAAAAGATAAAAAAGTTAAAAACAATAAATACTAAAGTAAAAAAGCTAAAAAATATAATTATAAATTTAATTGCTTTTATGGATGGTTTTATGTTTTTTTTTAATAAGTAAAAGGTTGAGAGGATAAGCATTATAAATGCTAAAGCAATAAATGTTAAAAATGATAATGGTTTAATATACAAGAAGCTGTCAAAATAATACACTATCAGATCAGAAAAAGAATACAAAACACTGCTTATAAAGAAAGCAATGATAAGAAACATTTTTAATCTTAGAGTAAAGTTAAATACATTAAAAATTGAGGATACTATTATAAAGAGAAACATATTTAAAAATAGATTGATATGTACATTTTCAACTACTTGTTTTACAGAGACCTTTTCTGGAAATTCTGGGTCTGTAAAAAAGTATTTATACAAACTTTCATAGCTAAATCCATACGTAATGTTGTACTGGAAGATGGAAGCTATAATAAACAGGAAAGAAAATATATTAAAGAATAGCACTATATAAAAAATGTTTTTTTTAAGCTTAATATCGTTTGTAATCAAAAATCTCATTTTTTTTCACCAAACAAGGTTTTTATGATTGCAACCGCAAGCCTTGCTCTGTCCGTGATTGCCCTTGAAGTTAAAGTTGCACCGGAAACATTAGGAATATTAGCCCTTAATTTAAGACCATCATTATCTAAACCTTTTCCCTTAAAATTTTCAAACCAGTTTTTCTCTGGAAGATATTCCAAGGGTTCTCCAAAATGTAATACTTCTATAACATCAATTTTAAAATCAGGAGTTATTGTGTATAAAACAACCTCCGGCTTTGTTCTTACTACATGTGTATCTACATAGCCATAAGCTACTATATTTTGTCCTTTCTTTACAATATATATAGAGACTAACTTAGAATCAAATTTAACTCCTGAAAGTTTTTGAATTGATTCTAACTGTTGAGAATTTAGAACTAAATTTTTTATTTCAACATTAGAGCCTAGATAAATCCTTTTTAAAACATCTTCTGGCTTTTTAGATTCATTAGCATAAGAAAAAGTAAATATAAGGATTAGAGTGTATATAGCATATTTAAACATAAACACCTCCACAATTGAGAATTTTATAAATATAGTCTCAAAACCGGGATTTAGTCCCAATGAATTTTATCATATCATATAAAAAACCGGCAGCATAAACTACCGGCTAAATAATAGGAGGTCTGAGATGAAGAAGTTATAAAATTTAACTCGTATATTACTTTAAATGAAGTAGGGTTTTTATAATAGCCCATAATCCGGACTCTTTTACGCCTGTACTATCTAAGTTAGAGAGTTTTTCAAGGGAATTACCTCCTGAAGATATACCAAAAGGTCTATCAAAAACATCTCTTCCAAAGATGAACCCTTGAGCTTTTACTATTCTTATGTACTGTTTATCTATACTGTATGCGCGTTCAGGCGAAGGAAGAAAAAGTTCAGGTTTTATGTAGTCTTCATTATCCAGATAGTTTATAAGGCTTGGGTTTGTGATAATGTTGTCCTGCGGCGAAAGTATAAACGATATCTTGTTAACATCTTTACTTATCCTTGAGCGTATCTCTTCGTTGCTTCTAAAGTGATCTCCCCCGTTAGTCATGGAGAAATACAGCTGGTATTCACCTTTTATTAAAGCTTCAATTTTAGCAAGTTCGGTACCAAGATTTCCTTCAAAACTTTCATAGTTCCAATCTTTTATGTTTTTAATGGTTAAATTATAATCTTGTTCCATCCAACCATCTGCACCGGGAACTTTTCGCCAATATGTAAAGGTGGCATCAACAGTTCCCCCTATGCCCCCATGACATGCTACACAAAACTTCATCTCCTGAGCACTTTGAGGTCTCAACCTTCCATCCTTATCTTCTATAAACCCTGCCATTATCCAGTTCTTACTATCATTAAACACAAGCCCTTTGTCCCAAAAAAAACTTTTCTCTTCCTCTTCCTCTTCACCACCTTTTTGGACACCTATATAAGCCAACTTTTTCATATACCGCATTTCCTTTATACGGAGAGATTTGTAAGATATTGTGTTTGAGGGGTCCAAGTAATAGAGAGGATGGGCAAATTCAGTGCCCGGTGGATACTGGTATGTTATCACCGGTACACCACTTGCATCCCCTTCATAGTGTTCTGGCATTGTAAAGTCTCCTACTTCTGTGCCTCTGCAAACTTCACCGGGCTTTACTCCTTTTACTGCACACTCCGCTATGGCTAAGTTTTTCTTGTAAACCTCCTTGTTGAATATTCCTCTACTTTCTCTGAAGGGTCTGTCAAGTCTTATTAAGGTTGAGTCGATTCTACCGTTTGTAGGGAAAAAACCTGGGAAGGGTTTCCACTTAAAAACCCTCCAACCAGTGTATTTTCCAGTTTCAGGGTCTAATACAAAACCCTCCATATCAATATTTGCCAAGTTATACCCTCCACCTGTGTATGAGTACAGTGGTGGCACGTCAGGAAAGTATTTAAGGTCTCCGCTACCTCTATTCCTGTAAGCAAAACTCCAGTTATCTTGCCTTATATAACTTTGCACCTCTGCGTCAGAAGGAGCATCTACACCTACCAAGGTCAAGTCTGGTCTTATTGCGTTGAGCCAAGGATTTCCTATCTTTAGTATCTTCTCAGGAAAAGAGTAGTTAAGGGTTAGATTCATATCTGATTTTTCGTTGGCATAAGGGGTGTTGGCTTGCGTGTGGCATACGTAACAAGGGTTTGCTATCGCCTTTCCGTATCTCACGATGCCTGTGTCAGTATAGCATTCAAGGGGTATGTTAGGCTCAGGGTTAACAAAGCTTTCTCCTTTTTTTTCTTTTACTCCTCCCCCCTCCACCACATGAATAAAGGAATATCACGGATAATAGCACAAGTCTTCTCATATTCACCCTCCTAAAACATCCATCCGATAGCAAATCTATAAAGATTTTGTTTTTTTGCATCATGCGGTGAAAAGCGAACATAATCAGCTTTTAATGCTACTAAAGGATGCGGCTTGTATGAGAGTCCTATATTATATACTTCCACTTTATGTCCTTCTGGTTTTTCAAAGCCCTCTGGGACGCTGGCATGGGTATCGTAGTTTTCATAGATGCCAAATAAATTTAGTTGCTGGTCAGATACTTTGAAAAACTTTAACACATCGTATGCTACCTGTGTATAAAATCCGTAAAACTTTTTAGGAAATGTGGTACACTGGGTGGTATCGCCAAGTTGACATACAGGGTTTGTGCTTATCCCCTGGGATATCTTATCTGCTCCAGAAGTAGTTCCGTATGCTCCTACCAATCTAAGATCCCATCCCCTGTACTGCCACCAAAGGTGGGGAAATAAAAGATTAATACTACCTAATTTATTCCCCTCATCATCCTGTACGCCTCCAAAGAAACCACTAATACCTACTTTTAAATTAATCGGCAAATTATAGTCAAGCCTACCAGTAAAAGCTATCTGGTCAGAAGCCGCCTTAAAACCATTTTGTCTAAATCCTTTTAGAATTTCCCCTTTTTCCACTTTCTCACCTGCTTCCTCGTTAGGTTTTAGTCCATTTGTTATGTAGGCTTTATACTCTAAATTTCCCAGTTTTCCATATGCACCAAAACCAAGTTCACGCCATGTGGAAGGAATTATGTTTCTTTCAAGATATGGCCTATCAACGCTTGGGAAAGTAGGTGGTTCATGATATTCATTAACAATACCTACAGGTATAAGAAGTAATCCTCCTCTTAATCCTAACTTTTGACTAAAGTTGTAATCTATAAAAGCAAACTCTACTGCAGTCTCTCCGCTTTCCTCTTTTCCTTCTACGAATGCATGCTCCCATTCAATCTCTGAGTTGAATTTTAGCTTTTCATTGAAGGCATAACCAAAGTAGAGGATTAGTCTTTTGGCATCTATGGTGTTTTTTGGTTTTTTATCCGGGTTATGAACAAAGTGGATTTCTCCGTATCCACCAATAGATACACCTTTCTGATTAAACATCGCCTTAGATGCAGCGGGACCCATTCCATAGTAAGATTTAACTTCAAGCTCTGGCATAGCTATCTCTATTTTTAACTTTCTAAGCTCTTCTTTTATAGATTCATTCTCCTCTTTTACTTCTTTAACGGAAGCTTGTTCTTGTTTTAGTTTTTGTACTTCTTCTTGAAGAAGTTTTATCTGGTCTTCAAGTATTTTAATTTTATCTTCCGAAGCATGAGCTAACGCTACAGAAGATAATAAAGCCATAGATAATAATGTTTTCCTCATAATGATTACCTCCTAAAATTTTTTCGTAAATTATTTTAAAATTTGAGATTGAATTTCAATATGACTAATTCACCTTTAAATCATAAAATATTTGTGATTAAAATCATTTTCTCTTTTAAAATTTTAATTGAGAATAAATCTCAATTTCTAATAATTTTTGGAGGTTTGGCAATGCATTCAAAAGAATTGATTGAAAGAGTAGAAGAGTTGGCAAAAGTTTATTCAAAAGTTATTGCTTCCTTAGACTCCAAAGAAAGAAAAATTGAGATCTTTGAATCTTATTATAAGATACTGACGACTTTACAAAATATGCAAACTTCAGAAACTATACAAAGAGGAGGTTTTCGTAAATGAAGAAGTATTTAATTTATTCACTATCATTATTGATTATCCCAAGCTTTGCATTTGCTGGTAAAAAGGCTCTTATATGGGATGATACAGAAACGCTTGGAACAGGAAATTCTCAAAATGAAAATTACTTTTTTTACACAAAAAACACAGAAGATAGAGAAGGCAGTTATATTTTTAACTTTACGTATGGATATAACGATAAAACAGACATAGCTTTAAACATTCCTTTTGGATACTTAAAAAATTATGAAAACACTTACTCAGATATATCAGACCCTTTTGTTGAAGTAAAGTATAGATTTTTTGAGAGAGAAAATTTAAAGTTTGCTATAAAGCCATTTCTTGGAATACCTGTAAAGAGAGATAGCGATTTTAGCGAACGTCATTTAAGCTATGGAATTACTTTGATTTCTCAGTTAGAAGTTGATAAATTTACTTTTTATGCAAACTCATCTTTCATGGTTCATAAAAATAGAATAGTTGGACAAAATGAAATTTTTCAGTCTGTTTCCGGGGAGTATAACATTAACGATAATTTCAGTGTAATAACAAGCTTTTATCTTTCTAATTACAGTAGCCAAACAGAAAAAGGTGGATTGATTGGTGTAGGATATTCTAAGGGTAAAATAGAGATAGGTATTGGAATAGGTAAAAACTTTACTGGAGAAAATGATTATTCTTTCTATGGCGGTTTGACATACAGATTCTTTTGATTTAGCATATAATAAATATTATTGAGATTAAATCTTAATTTAAAGGAAGAAGATGAAAAGACTATTAGATATAAAGGAAGGTTGTAAGGCTGTTGTGAAAGATGTGGATATGGATGAGGCTTTGAAGCTAAAACTTTTTGAACTTGGCATACTACCCGGAACGGAATTAGAACTTATACAAGTAGCACCTTTTGGTGGACCTATAAAAATAAAACTTCATGATTATTGTCTTGCACTACGAAGAACAGAAGCTTATAAAATCTTGGTGGAAGAAAAATGTTAAAAGAAATAAAAGTTGCTTTAATAGGAAACCCAAACGTTGGAAAAACCGCTCTACTTAATGAAATTGCCGGAACTGATTTAAAAGTTGGCAACTGGCCGGGCGTTACGATAGAAAAAAAAGAAGCAACTATTACTTATAAAGATTATATCATCAGATTTGTTGACTTACCGGGTATTTACAGCCTAAGAAATCAAACAGCAGAAGAAAAAATAACGGTTGATTATCTATTAAATGAAAAACCGGATGTGATTTTAAATATCTTAGACTCTACAAATCTAAAAAGAAATTTATATCTAACAACTCAGTTATTAGAGTTTGAGATTCCGATCTTAGTAGTATTAAATATATGGGATGAGGCGGTAGAAAAAGGAATATCTGTTGACTTTAAAAAGCTTGAAAATCTTTTATGCAGTCCTGTAATTCCTGCATCAGCTAAAAAAAGGCTTGGAATTGATGAGATTTTAGATAAAATCATACAAGTATATGAAAATAAAAAGTTTGTCCAATGTGAGCATTTTGAAGTAGAATTTGAGAAGTATTTAAAAGAAGTTTTAAAACTTGTAGAGATTTATCAACCTGTTCTTTTGAACTTGTATCCTAAACGCTATTTAGCAGTATCTCTTTTAGAAGGAAGTCTAAAAGATAATCTTTCCGATGCACTTGCGCAAGAGTTAGAAAAATTAAGAGAAAAAATTAAAAGCATCTATGGAAAAGACGTTAAGACTTTGATTATTGAAGAAAGATACGGGATAGTGTTAGGCATCTACGAGCAAACTGTAAAAAAAGAGCCGGTTAATACAGTAGAAGGTTCATTATTTTTAGATAAAATCTTTTTACATAAATACTTTGGCATTCCAATATTTTTATTTTTGGTTTGGCTTTCTTTTGAGATTACCTTTAAATTTTCTTCTCCTTACGTTGATTTTCTAAACAAAGTTTTGGAAGTGATTGGTATCTGGGCTTTACAGATTTTAGAGTCTTTAAATGCGTCGGAGTTTATTAAATCTTTTGTGGCAGATGCTGTAATAGGTGGAGTTGGATTTGTTATTACTTTTGTTCCGGTGCTTTTTGTGCTGTATATAGTCATTTCTTTTTTAGAAGGAAGTGGGTATATATCCCGTGCAGCGTTTTTGATGGATAGGTTTATGAGTAGCTTTGGATTGAGCGGAAAATCTTTTATTCCACTGCTTCTTGGTTTTGGTTGTAACGTTCCTGCTGTTTATGCAACAAGGACGATTGAAAGCCAAAAAGAAAAAATCCTTACAGCTTTAATGATTCCTTTTATGTCTTGTGGAGCAAGATTAACAGTTTTTGCATTTTTTGTAAGCGTTTTCTTTGAAAATCAAAAAGGTTTAGTTATATTCTCTCTTTATCTGATTGGGATTTTAGTTGCTGTAATTGTAGCGACACTGCTTAATAAGTTTTATTTTAAAACAAAGTCTGAAGTTTTCATTTTAGAGCTACCACCTTACAGAATGCCAACGCTTAAATACATTCTAAACAATGCTTGGGTACGTGTAAAATCTTTTATTGTTGAAGCTGGAACGTTTATTTTTGCAACCTCAATCATAGTTTGGTTTTTAACAAACATTCCTTTTGGAGCTAAAAAAGATGAGTCTTTACTTGCTCAGGTTTCTCAAAAAGTATCGGTAATTTTTGAGCCTATTGGATTTGGAACTTGGCAAGCGACAGCTTCATTATTTTCTGGTTTTGTAGCTAAGGAAGTAGTACTATCAACAATGAGTAATATTTATGTTGGAGAAGAGCTGAAGGAAGAAAAGAAAAGTTTATCCTTTCAAGAAGGGTTAAATGAGATTTTTAGCGGCTTTATAGATGCTAATGTAAGTCTTTTTAAAGATTTGGCTTCTACTTTTGGGCTTGTAAAAACAGAAAAAGAAGAGGATGAGTTTAAAGGTCTTGGCTCTGTATTGAAAGAAAGTTTTACACCTGCTCAAGCTTACTCTTTTTTAGCTTTCTTGCTTTTATACACTCCATGTCTTGCAACAGTTTTTGCAATAAAACAAGAACTAAACAGTTATAGATGGATGTTTATATCTATTTTGATAAACTTTACATCTGCTTGGATTGTTAGCTTTGTGATTTACACTTTGATTAGGTGAGAAGACTTAAAGTATAATATCTCATAGATAAAAAAGTGTTTATATTGGGGGTAAAACTTAATATGAGATGGTTTAGAAAGTCTTGGGTAATACCAATTTTTATATTAATTGTTTTGCAGGGGCAAAGTTGGAGTGAGGATATTAAGCAAAACTATACAGTTCAAACAGATTTTAGTTGTGGAGGGGTTGATGTTAAGGTAATTACACACTGTATTTATCGTGAAGCTTTACCGCCTTTTTGTGTAGCTGATAATCAATATATCATTATAGGGAAAAAGAAAATAAATTCTACCTCGCCTAAAATTAAAAGTGAAAGATTTCTTCTATTAAATATAGATCCAAAAACAAGGAAGTTAATAAAAGGGGAAAGAATATTGCCTTACGTTATAACACATATAACTTGTTACAAAAGTCCTACTGGTAAATGGTTTGTAATGTTCGACTATTATCGTGGAGGAAATTGTCCAGAGTGTGAATATTTTGAAGTCTATGATATGAATGGGAAAAAATATAATATAGGAGTGCTAGAAAATTCAATAGAAATAGATGAAAAACACATAGAATACTGAAAAAAGAGGTGTAAGTAATTTAAGTTTTGATTTATGCAGAAAATAAAAAAATTATGATTATCTATACTACTATTTTCCGAGCAGGGAAAAAGAATTATTTACAAAATATCATAGCAAATAAAAGACGTATCTGTATTAAAGTCAAAAATGATTGCTCTAATATTTAATTTTAATTAAAATTTTTCAAAAAGGAGGAGTGCATATGAGAAGACTCAAAATTTTCCGGATTTTATTAGTTTTTATATTGTTTATCTTGCCAAAGCATGGGTTTAGTGAGGAGAAAGAAAAGATAGAAACTTTAAAGCAAAGTATAACTTGGTCAACCGTTATTTCTAATGGACTAAATTATCTTGATTTAGATGGGGACGGAGAAAAAGATATTATTGTAAAAGGTTATAGAAACAATATCTCTGCTCATACGTTTTCTGTAATTTCCTTTTATTTATCAAGGAAGATAGATAGTCAAGAGAAATCAAATATCAAGAGATTGGATATAATTTCAATCGGTCAACTGCCTGACAAAGAAGAATATCAATTATTTACTCATGAAGGAGCTGATTGTATATTAAGAGATTTTAGATTAGTTAAAATAAAAAACAGTAAAAAAGTCTACTTAATTAAAGCTGAACGCTACTTATCAGGAGAAAAAACGTATGCCGATAAAGATACTGTTAAATTCACTATTTATGAGCTTCAATATGACGATACTGATGATAGATTTTCCTTCAATAAAATTAATGAATTTAGAGCTACAAGAAAATACTGCGATGTAAACGAAGCCTTTAAACAGGAGCTTGGGATATAAAGTTTATAAAATAGGAAAAAGAGAATAAGTTGAATGCTGGAAAAGAGGATATGGTAAACTAATCATTTGATGAAAATTTTTGTACTTGACATTTAACATAGAACATCCTGAGGACTTTATTCCGAAGTATCTCCTCTTCTAAAAATTGAGAAAAAAGAAATTCTTCGCTTCACTCAGAATTACAGGCAAGATTATATCTTTATCAAAAACTTTTTTGGAGCAGCCTAATCTTTTGAATTTCTCGCCCGACGTATTTAAGTTATAATTATAAAAACAACTTATATTTGAGGTTTTGACCATGTACGATTTGATAATCATCGGAACCGGACCGGGGGGTTATGAGGCTATTCTTACAGCACTGAGAAAAAATTTAAACATTGCCGTCGTTGAAAAAGACAAACTTGGCGGAAACTGTCTTAATAGAGCCTGCATTCCTACAAAATATTTAAGAAGCGGAGCTTATCAGATAGAAAAGTTGTCAAAATTGAAAGAGTATGGAATAGATATAAAAGATTTTAGTCTTAACTATTCAAAAGCCTTTGAAAGCAAAAATTCATCCATCAGCTTTTTAAGAAACTCTTTAGCACAGCTTTTAAAATCAAAAAAAGTTCCTGTTTATAAAGGTGTTGGTAAAATTGTAGACAAAAACAAAGTACAGATTGTAAAAGAGGATTCAACCTTTGAAATAATAGAAGGAAAGAATATTATTATTGCTACTGGTTCTGTTCCTGCATCTGTTGGAAATTTAGTGCCAGATGGCAATTATATAATCACTACGGAAGATTACATGGAAAGATTAAATATACTTCCAAAAAGTATGCTTATTGTTGGTGGTGGCGTAGCTGGGTGTGAGATTGGATACATTGCAAAAATATACGGCTGTGATGTTTATTTAACAGAGCTTCAAGATAGATTATTACCATCAAACATAATTTCTCAGGAGATTTCAAAGTATTTATTGAGAAAATTCAAATCCCTTGGAATTAAAACTTACTTCCAGGCAACGGTTGAAAGCTATCAGATAAAAGATAATTCTATTGACGTTAAACTTTCTAACGGTGAAGTTGTAAACGTTGAAAAGATTCTTCTGACAGTTGGAAGAAAGCCAAACACTTTAGATATAGACACCATAGGCATAGAAAAAGACAGTAAAAGATTTATCAAAGTAAATGAATATTTACAGACAAACTATGAAAATATTTACGCTATAGGAGATGTTATAAATTCTCCAATGCTTGCTCATGTTGCCGGATACGAAGCAAAAATAGCTTTACATAACATAACATCACAAGAAAAAGAATCTCCAAACTACGATTTAGTTCCTTGGGCTATTTTCTCAGCTTACGAGATAGGACATATTGGCTTAAACGAAGAGCTTGCAAAAGAAAAAGGAGTTGAGCTTATTTCAGGATATTATACATACAGATTTAACGAAAAGGCGGTAGACGAACTTGAGCCAGAGGGCTACGTAAGATTGTATTTTGAAAAAGACTCTGAAATAATTGTTGGAGCGGATGTTGTCGGCAGTGGTGCATCAGAGTTAATTCATACAATATCAACCTTTATCAAAGAAAAATACACGGCTAAACAAGTTCATGACTTTATTTACTTCCATCCATCATTAACAGAAATATTTGCTTATGCTTCCTATGATGTTGCTATTGGTAAGCTTTTCTAAATTAATTTCTGATATAATCTAATTAGAAAAAAATAAAGGAGGAAAACTTTGAGAGAGTATAAGATATTAGATGAATTGTATTACACAAAAGAACATATATGGGTAAAGATAGAGAATGATGTTGCAACTATTGGCATTACAGACTATGCACAAAGTCAGCTTGGCGACGTTGTTTTTATTGAGCTGCCGGAAGTAGGAAGAGAGGTTGAATCCGGAGAAGTTATTGCGACGGTAGAATCTATAAAAGCAGTATCTGAAATATACTCACCGTTAACAGGAAGGATAATCTCCATAAACGAAGATTTAGTAAATGAGCCATCTTTTATTAACTCAGACCCGTACGGTGATGGTTGGATATGTGATATTCAAATGAAAGACCTAACAGAAATAGAAGATTTAATGACAGCGGATGATTATAGAGCTTATTTAGAGGCAATTACAGAAGAAGAGGAATAATTATGAATCATTTTATTATTGTAGCAATTGGAGAAGATAGGCCAGGAATAGTTGCAAAAGTTACTGAAATCCTATTTAAAAACGGTTTTAACATTGAAGATTCATCAATGACAAGATTAAACAATGAGTTTACAATAATGCTGATTGTGAAAGGAGATAAAAGCTTAGAACATCTTAAACAAGAATTCAGCCAGCTTGAAAAAGAAGGCTTAACTATCATCATAAAAGAAGTATCTGAGGATGTTATAAACAAACCAAGAAAAAAATTACCAATTTTCAATATAGCAGTTTACGGCTCTGATAAGCCAGGCATAGTTTATAAAGTATCAAAACTACTTGCAGACAAAGGAATAAATATCTCAGATTTAAGAACAGAAAAGGTAAATAGTCTTTATATTATGTTTATAGAATCAGAATTTCCGGAAGAAGTGAATATTTTAGAGTTTAATAGAGAGATAGAAAAGCTAAAACAAGAGTTAGATGTTGACATAGAAATAGAAAACGTAGAAACGGCAGAGTTATAAAGTGGAAAAACTCGAGATTCTTAAATATCCGGATGAAAGATTAAAAAGAAAATCTATCGAAGTCGTAGATTTTGGAAAAGAGTTTAAAGAATTTATAGAAAAATTAACTTATACAATGTATAATTCACCAGGCGGTGTTGGAATAGCCGCACCACAGGTGAACAATCCTATAAGAACAATAATCGTAGACACATCAAAATCTACACATAAAACAAATAAAGTTTCCCATGGTTTGATGGTTTTATCTAATCCAAAGATTGTTCATGCGGAAGGTGAAATAATTTTCAGAGAAGGTTGTATGTCAGTTCCGGACTATACTGGAAATGTAAAAAGATTTTACTATATTAAAGTAGAAGCTCAGGATATAAACGGAAATTTAATAACATTTGATACAGAAGGCTTCGAAGCTGTTGTTATTCAGCATGAAATAGATCATTTAGAAGGAAAAGTTTTTATAGAAAAAGTAGTTTCTCCAAAAGATATCTTTAGAAGAAAAGTTTATAAAGAGTGAGGTTTTAACAATGCAGGTAGACCCAGTAGACCAATTTCAAGTTGAGCTTTTTAAACAAGTTCTTGAGATGATGAAGCAGTTAAATTATCAGATAATACAGCAAACACAAAATGTAAATCAAGCTAAAAAACCTCCAGAAAATCAAAACGGTAGCATCTCTATCTACGCATAAAAATTGAAAGTTCAGAAAGAAAGAATAGATAAGTTATTGGTAGATAAAGGTTTAGTTGAAAGCAGAGAGAAAGCACAAGCTCTTATTATGTCTGGCGTTGTTTTTGTGAACAATCAGAAAATAGACAAACCGGGCACAAAAGTTCCAACAGATGCAAACATCTACATCAAAGAAAAAATGCCTTATGTTTCAAGAGGTGGATTTAAGTTAGAAAAAGGTTTAAAAATTTTTAATCTTGATGTAAAAGATAAGATTTGTCTTGATATAGGCTCTTCAACTGGTGGATTTACCGACTGTTTACTTCAAAATGGAGCTAAAAAAGTTTATGCCGTTGACGTTGGAAAAAATCAACTTCATGAAAAATTAAGAGCTGACAGTAGAGTTATTTCAATAGAAGAGTTTAACGCAAGGTATTTAACTGAAAATGAAATTCCGGAAAAGATTGATATATTGGTTTGCGATGTATCTTTTATATCCATTACAAAAATACTTCCAAACATATGTAATTTGTTAAAGGAAGATTTTAAAGGAATAATTTTAATCAAGCCACAGTTTGAATTATCAAAAAAGGAAGTAAAAGACGGCGTTGTTAGAGATAAAGAACTGCATTTTAAAGCCATAAAGTCTGTAATTGAAAGTTTAAAACAGTCCTGCTACTGTATAAAAGATTTAGACTTTTCTCCAATAAAAGGACCGGAAGGTAACATAGAATTCTTAGCATTGATAGAAAGAAAATCAGAAGATTGTAAAACATTGCCTGATGAGTACATTAAAAACATAATAGATAAGGCACATGAGGGTTTAAGGTAAAAAGTGAATAGGTCAAAAGAGGATGTTTTAATGTGTATGTAAATATAATGTTGCTTTCTTTTTCATCCTGAGGACGTAAGTCTAAAGGACTTCCTCTTTTAAAGAAGGTGAGAAAGTAAGTAGAGGCAATTCATGAATTGCCCATACAATGAATATGTGAGAGTAAAAGTAGGAAAGTCTTCACTCGTCTACAGAATTACGATAAAAAGGTTAATTAATTTTTAGATTTAGTTAAAATTTTAAAGCATTCTTACAGGTAAATCAGATTAAATAACTTGGAATGATATTATCCGGTAGCCAAATAATGGCTATCAAATCCTTGACTTTCTAATAGAGTGTATTTAAACATATTTTACCACTGCAATTTGGATTAAAATATTTAATAATTTTTTAGATAGGAGGTAAAAAGTTTTGACAATTTTAGCTTTTTTAATAATGCTTGGAGTATTGATTACGATACATGAATTTGGACATTTTCTTTTTGCGAGAATGTTTGGCGTAAAAGTAGAAACATTCTCCATAGGCTTTGGACCACCAATATTTAGATGGAAAGGAAAAGAAACAGAGTACCAAATAGCACTTATTCCCCTTGGTGGATACGTAAAAATGTATGGCGAAGATTCAATGACAGAACCAGTACAAGGTGAAGTTAATAAAGAAGCCTACAACGACCCAAGGTCTTTTCATTCAAAAGCAAGATGGCAAAAAATGTTAATAGCATTTGCCGGACCACTTTTTAACATAATCCTTGCAATAGTTTTATTTATAGCTGTTTACGCAATAGGTATAAAAGAACCAGCGTATTTAACACAGCCACCGGAAATAGGATATGTTGAGAAAAACTCTATTGCTGAAAAAATAGGACTACAGCCGTTTGACAAGATTTTAAAAGTAAATGGCGAAGAAGTTAAAAATTGGAAAGATTTAACAATTAAATTAGCAATGAAATCTGGTAAAAATATAGATATAGAGTTTTTAAGAAATGGTAATGTCTATAAAGTATCCGCTACGCTTCCAGAAGATATGACAAAAGATTCTTTCGGCATTTCTCCAATAATAGAGCCAAAGGTTGGTAAAGTTTTACCAAATACACCGGCAGAAGAAGCAGGTTTAAAAGAAGGCGATATTATTATTGCTGTAAATGGAAAGCCAATAAGGACATGGTTTGAATTTGTAGATTTTATGTCCAACCTGAACGAAAAAAGAGACATTAACCTTCTTGTTAAAAGGGATGGAAAAGTTATTTCTTTAACAATAACACCAGAATACAATCAAGAACTTAAAAAATATACAGTAGGAATATCTCCAAAATTTGAAGTAAAGACCATTCAGTATCCTATAGACCAAGCAATAGTAAAAGCATTTGATAAAACAAAAGAGTTAACAGCATCAATATATAAGGTAGTAGCGGGTTTATTTACAGGTGAAGTATCATTTAAAACCCTTGGTGGTCCTATCTCTATTGCTAAATTCTCGGGAGAAGCATTAGAAACTGGAATTGCAACATTCTTATTTGCAATGGCTTTTATGTCTTTACAGCTTGGATATTTAAACCTACTTCCTATTCCAGTTCTTGATGGCGGATTAATATTTATTCTTTTAATAGAAAGTATTATCAGAAGACCACTTCCAGAAAAGGCAAAAGAATATTTAGCATACATAGGCTTTGCGCTTCTTGGTAGTTTAATGATATACGTCATTTTTAATGATATATTAAGAGCTATACAATAAATATAGAAAATATATTTTTATATATGGAGTAAAAAATGGCTACAAGAGTTGGAATTATCGTTTTAAGTGGAACCTTAGATAAAGTAATGCCTGCTTTTATAATTGGGACTACAGCTGCGGCTATGGGTTTAGAAGTAGGAATGTTTTTTAGCTTTTATGGATTAAATGCAATTCATAAAGAAAAACATAAAAATTTAAAAGTTTCTCCGGTAGGAAATCCAGCAATGCCTATGCCTGTTCCTGTGCCACAGATACTAACAATAATGCCGGGCATGATGGATTTTGCAACATCTATGATGAAAGGAATGATGGAAAAACATAAAGTCCCATCTTTAGAGCAACTAATCCAGCAAGCAAAAGATTTAGAGATAAAATTATATCCATGCCAGACAGCAATGACTCTTTTTGGCTATACGGTCGATGATTTAATAGAAGGTGTAGAAAAACCAGCTGGAGCTGCAACTTTTTTAAGCTTTGTAAATGCGGGTGATAAATCGATAGTTTTGAATTTTTAATTATATATCGGGCGAAAAGTTCAATAAAATATAAGATTCTTCGCACGGCTGCAGAGTGACAAATAAGGCAATTGCTAACGTATTTTCACTTTCTTTGTCATCCTAAGGGCTTTAGCCCGAAGGATCTCTTTTTTGATTTTTTGACTTGAAAAGAAAAAACATGAGATTCTTCGCCGGCTGCAGAATGGCAGATTTGGATGGCTTTATCATTCTAAGAACGTAAGTCCGAAGGATCTTGAATCCACCAATTTCTCACTCAAGGTATTTTATGTATATGCATTTGAATAAAACTGTTGTAAAATTTCTGTTTTACTCAGGAACGCCTCGTCGGACTGACTTTCTTGTCATCCTATTTTACGTTTCTGAAATTGTTGATGATTTCACAGAGAAATAAGGAAAACAAGGGCTACTTCAAAACTTGCCAACCAAAATTCCTTCCGTCGGCTTCCTAACATAGACTTGGCTTGTTTTAAAGGTTTTCATCAGACTAAGTATAACCTTCCTTGTAATAATTAACCAAGCAATGAATTAAGAAATTATCATGATATTTTGGATTAAAAATTGAATCGGGGCTTATCCCCCGAGTTAGGAATTATTTAGATATTTAAATCCATATTAAAATCCATATCCTGGCTGCATTTTTCTTGCAAGTTCTTCTAATCTTCTGATTCTCTCTTCCGTTGGTGGATGTGTTGAAAATAATTTCATTATAAAATCACCACTAAGTGGATTGACAATCATCATATGAGCAGTTCCTGGATTGATTTCTTGTGATGCTATCTCTTGTATCTGTGGATTATGTGCTATTTCTTCCAACCTTCTTAAAGCATTAGCTAAGCATAAAGGACATCCAGAGATTTTTGCTCCTGCTTCATCTGCTACAAATTCTCTTGAGCGAGATATTGCCATTTGTATTAAAGTTGCTGCTAAAGGAGCAACTATAAATAAGATTATAGAACCTATTATTGATGCAATTGGATTGTTATTTTCTCTATCATTTCCGCCAAGGAATGCAGTGTAATAAGCCATATTGGCAAGCATAGAGATTGCTCCACCAATAGTTGCAGCTATTGAAGAAATAAGTATATCTCTATTTTTAACATGTCCAAGTTCGTGAGCTAAAACACCTCTTAGTTCATCCTTGTCTAAAATTTGTAAAATACCGGAGGTTACAGCTACAGCTGCATGGTTAGGGTCTCTTCCTGTTGCAAAAGCATTTGGAACAGCTATAGGTGCTAAATAGATTTTTGGTTTTGGAATGCCGGCTCTCTTTGCTAAATCTTCTACCATTTCGTGAAGCCAAGGTGCTTCTTCATACATAATCTCTCTTGCTCCATACATAGCCAAAGCAACTTTATCAGAAAAGAAATAGCTGAAAAAGTTCATAAATAAAGCTACTACAAACGCAATTATCATACCTTGCTTCCCAGCCACTAAATGACCAATAGCAAGAAATAAACCTGTTAAAACTCCTAAAAGTAAAACTGTTTTCAGCTGATTTGCCATTCTTTAAAACCCCCTATTTCTAAAATGCTATATAAATAATAAAACCGAGGCAGATATTTTTCAACCCACCTCGGTCATATTTTTAAAAGTTTTTTCTCTATTAGTTATTAATGAACTTCTGGATTTATTACATCTCCGCCAGATTCACTACCACCTTGTCCGTAAAGTTTTTGTGCCAATCTGTTAGCAACATTTTGTAATTTATCTAATGCAGTTTGAATTTGTGTTCTATCGTTAGATTCAATAGCTTTTTTAGCTTCAGATATTGTATTCTCTGCTTCTGAAATCTCTTCTGGTGTAAATTTAGCTTTGTTTTCATTGAATGCCTTTTCAAAGCTGTATACTAAAGCATCAAGTTGGTTTCTTAATTCAATTGTTTCTTTAAACTTCTTGTCTTCCTCTTCATGTTTTTTAGCTTCTTCGATTAGTTTTTCGATATCTTCCTTAGTTAATCCGCTTGATGGTGTAACTGTTATAGATTGTGCTCTACCTGTTGCCTTATCTGTAGCTGTAACATGTAGTATACCATCTGCGTCTATATCAAAGCACACTTCTATTTGAGGAACTCCTCTTGGTGCTGGAGGAATATCAGTTAATCTAAAGCTACCAAGCAATTTATTTTCTCTGGCGATGCTTCTTTCACCTTGGTATACTGCAATTTCAACAGTTGTTTGGTTGTCAACTGCTGTTGTAAACATTTCACATTTTTTAGTTGGTATAGGGGTGTTTCTTGGTATTAAAACTGTCATTACACCACCAAGTGTTTCTATACCAAGAGATAGTGGTGTTACGTCAATTAATAATACATCTTTAACTTCTCCGGTTAATACTGCACCTTGGATTGATGCACCTACAGCAACAACTTCATCAGGGTTAACTGATTTGTTTGGTTCTTTTCCAAAGAATTCTCTAATTTTTTGTTGTACCAATGGTATTCTTGTTGAACCACCAACTAATACAACTTCATCTATATCTGATGGAGTTAATTTTGCCGCTTCAAGAGTTCTTTTTACAATTTCCATAGTTCTATCAACAAGGTCCTTTATCATTTCTTCAAGTCTTGCTCTTGTTAGTTTCTTTTGTAGGTGTAAAGGTTGGTTGTTGTTTGGGTCTATTGTAATAAATGGTAAGTTGATTTCTGTTTCCATTTTGAAAGATAACTCTTTCTTAGCTTGCTCAGCTGCTTCTTTTAATCTTTGGAATGCTGTTTTATCATTTCTTAAATCAATACCATGCTCTTTTTTAAACTCGTCTACTAGCCAATTTATGATTCTTGCATCAATGTCAGAACCACCAAGGTGAGTATCACCATCTGATGCTTTTACTTCAATAACACCATCTCCGCCTTCAAGGATAGAAACGTCAAATGTACCACCACCAAAGTCATAAACAAGAATTTTAATATCTGATTTTTTATCAAGACCATACGCAAGTGCCGCTGCTGTTGGCTCGTTGATGATTCTTTTAACTTCCAATCCGGCAATTTTGCCCGCGTCTTTTGTTGCCTGTCTTTGTCTTTCGTTAAAGTAGGCAGGTACTGTGATTACAGCTTCTGTCACTTTTTCTCCAAGATATGCCTCAGCCGCCTCTTTTAATTTTTTAAGAACCTGTGCTCCTACTTCTTCCGGTCTTACAATTCTACCGGCGTTAGGAACGTTAAATGCAGCATCACCTTTATCATCCGCAACTACCTTATAAGGAACGTTTTTTATCTCATTTAATACTTCATCATACTTTCTTCCAATAAATCTTTTAGATTCATAAATTGTGTTTTCGGGGTCTAATACCGCTCTTCTTTTTGCAGGCTCTCCTACTAAAATCTCCCCTTCTTTTGTCCAAGATACAATAGATGGAGTTGTTCTAAATCCTTCTTGGTTTGCAATAACAACTGGTTCGCCACCAATAACTACAGAAACAACAGAGTTAGTTGTTCCAAGGTCTATTCCTATTACTTTTCCCATTTTAATACCTCCAATATTTTTGATATATTAATATAATAATACTTTAGTAACCTTTTGTCAAGTTTTTTTATATTAATAAAGTCAATTTTAGCTTTTATTCAATATCGTTTGATTTAATTAAATAACGATTTTTAAAATTAAAAATAAAAACTTTTATTTCGATCAAGGATTCAGAATTTAGGAATATTAGGATTTATACTTTCATATGTCTTAAATGGCATTATCAGAAGACTCTTTTTCTTTCAACTTCTAAAATTACTAAATTAACTTAACTTGTTAAGATAGGTAAGTAAGTGATATAGGGTAGAACATTTGTTCTTTGTTTAACAAAAGTCCAACATCTTACTTCTCAGGCCTTACCTTATTTCATAAGCTTTTTTAAAAAATGTAAATTATTACTTTTTTAATTGGTATAATTTTGTTATACTTTAAACTCATGGTAGGAGAAAAATTGAATTTTTGCTATCTAAATTTAAAAAATGAAGATAATTATATAAGGGCTGGTGGATTAATTGTTGATGAAAGGACAAAGCCGGTTGAGTTTAGGATAACTTCCAAGGTTGAAGTTAATGATTTACAAAAAATTCTTTATGGAGAAACTTTCAAAGAAGGTGTAATAATAGATAAGGTTTTGCTTGAATTATTAAATAGTTTAGAATCAGATTTTACTGCAATTTTTATTTTAGATAAGAATCTTCTATCTATTAGGAAAGATCTAAAAAAACCTGTTTTCCTTTTTGAAAAGCATGATGAGTTTAGACCAAAAGAAAAGTATGCTATTAAAATTCAAAATTTAACTGGTAAGTTTCCGGCTTTAAATCTAAAGTTTTTTCCCGAAGATGAGAATATAGCAAATCAAATTGGCAGAGTTTTAAATGATATATATAAAAACATTGATATATTAGAACCATTCTCAAGAATAATAAAAGCTATTGAATATATTGAATCAGAAGGATTAAATGATTAAGAAAGTAGATTTTGAGATAAGAACTCCTTCTGTTTTTAATATAGATAATTTTGATAAAAGAGTTTCAATAAGTGATAATCTTTTTAAAGATATTCCATCTATAAAAGATTCTGGCAAAATTTATGACTTAAAAAAAGGAAGTTTTATTTATAATCTGCCAAGACAGTCTGAAAATAAAAAGAATGTTTCAAACAGTACTAAATATAAAACTTTATCATTGTTTGATTATATAAAACCTATACTTATGCCGGAGATAGATGTCGATTTATATTCAGAATTACATTTTCCCTCCCCGCTTTTTAATTACCAGATACAAGGGATAAAATTTTTACTGTCTAACAAATCAGCACTCCTTGCAGACCAAATGGGAACGGGAAAAACAGTAATGACAACCACGGCTATCAGGATTCTTTTTATAAAGGGCTTAATAAAAAAAGCTATGGTAGTTGTTCCTTCAAACCTTATAAATGTATGGCAGTCTCATCTTAAAAATTGGGCTCCAGAACTTCAGTTTTTAACTATCAACGATACAAAAGATATGAGAAATATTCTTTGGCAGATAAGAGCCCATGTTTATATAATTAGCTATGATACTTTAAAAAACGATTATAAAGAAAAATCAGTGTTATTAAAAGATTTTTCAAAAAATCTTGATTTAATAGTCTTAGATGAAGCTCATAACATAAAAAATAAGGATACATTCAAAGCAAAAGCCGTTAAAAGTATTTCTAAGAATGCCCATTATAGATGGGCATTATCAGGAACTCCACTTCAAAACAACATAAAAGAACTTGTATCTTTGCTGGAATTTCTTATACCAAATCAAAAGTTTGATAATCTTACAATTGAAGAGCTAAAAGAGATTTTAAAATCTATTATGCTAAGAAGATTGAAAAAAGATGTTCTTTCACAGCTTCCGGAAAAGCTACCGCCAGAAATAGAAAAATTTGAGTTAAGTCCAATACAAAAACAGTACTACGAAAACTATTTAAACTATGAAAGAAGTAGGCTTTTAAATCTCTATGAAAGAATTAAGTATGAAAAAAACTTTAATTATATGATGAAGCAAAATTTAATCTTTTCACTCCAAAAACTTAGACAGATTTGTAATTTCCCGCCAGAATCAATCCACAGTCCAAAGGTAGAAAGGTTGAAAGAAATAGTAAAAGAATTAGCTGACCAAAAAGAAAAAGTTGTTATTTTTACAAACTTTGTGAATGAAGGTGTTGATAAAATAATTAAAAATATAAAAACAATATTACAACCCCAGCAGATAGTAAGTTATCATGGTTCTTTAAAACCGGATGAGAAAAATTTAGCCGTTAAAAAGTTTGTAGAAGATGAAAAATGTTTAGTTTTTGTAGGAACAATTAATGCAGCAGGAGAAGGATTGACACTAACATCAAGTAGCTATGTAATATTTTTTGATTTACATTGGAATCCGGCCAAAATGTGGCAGGCAGAAGACAGAGTTCATAGAATAGGTCAAAAAAACAAAGTCAATATTTACACATTCATAACTCAAAATACAGTAGAAGAAAAGATAATGCAAAAGCTTGAAGAAAAACGAAGCATGATAAACAATGTTATTGATGATGTATCTTCAGACATAGAGTCAGTATCACTGTCAGATTTATTAGATTTTATAGGTCTTTCTCCATCTGTTATATAATATTTTTTACCAAAATCAATAAAGGAGTTTAAATGTTTAAGAAAGTCAGTGCTATAATTTTATTTTTATTTAGCTTTTCATTTGCAGACAGTTTGATAGTAAATAAAAAGGGTTCATCTACTTATATTCAGTATTCACAGTTTTTATTAGCACAGGGCGAAACGATTATTGGACCAATTCAGCTTTTACCAATGGCTAACACTAATGATTTGGTTATAAAGCCTTCAGATAGCAGTGTAAAAATATCTGGATACATGATAGAACCAACAAAAGAAAACTTTATAGAAAATCTTATTGGGAAGACTATATCTATTGAAGGAGACGGAAGATTAATACGTGGAACAGTCATATCTGTAAAAGACAATTTTATAACCTTGGATACAAAAAACGGTGTAGTAGTAACAACTTTACCAACATTTCCTAACAGACTCTCATCTTCTTTAAAGTGGCAAGATATTCAAGCACCAAGAGTAACAATAAAGCTAAACTCGGATAAACCTGTTTCAGCCGGAATTAATTTGATTTATCCGATAAATGGATTTAGCTGGGATGTAGTTTATACTGCTGATATATCAAATAATAAAGTTGTTTTAAATGGCTTTTACAAAATAGTAAACAACACGCCAATAAGATTAAATGATGTAGCTTTATACATTAAAGAAAACGAGAGAGTAGTGAAATTGTACGATAAGACAGTTATTGAACCTTATACATCAAAGCTGATAAATATTGACAGATTAGAGCTTCCTTATTCTAAAGTAAATACCATAAACTCTAAAAAATACTTTCCGGATGGTAAGGTTGCTGTATATAAAAATAATGTCTTTGTAGGTTATGGTAGTATTCAAAATAATACATTAAGATTACCTTAATGGCTGTTTTGTATGTTGTTGCCACACCTATCGGAAATCTTAAAGATATCTCGTTTAGAGCCTTAGATACACTTAAAAAGGTTAAATACATAGCTTGCGAAGACACAAGACAAACAAAAAAACTGCTAAATTTCTATGGGATAGAAGATAAGCATCTGATTAGCTATCACGAGCATAACGAAGAAGAAGCTTCGGAAAAGATATTAAAGATTTTAGAAAAAGAAGATATAGCATTGGTTTCCGATGCTGGAACTCCATGTATTTCAGACCCTGGTTATAGAGTTGTAAAAAAGGCAAGAGAAAATAATATAAAAGTTGTGCCAATTCCTGGTCCATTTGCAGGAGCTGTGGCACTATCTGCCTCAGGATTACCATCAGATAAATTTCTTTTCTTAGGATTTCTTCCACAAAAAAGGTCTCACAAAGAAAAGGTTTTGAAAAAATATATAGAGTTAGATACAACCTTAATACTTTATGAAAGTCCAAATAGAGTTATAGATACTGTCAATCTTATAAAAGACCTTGATGAAAAAGCTAATATCGTTGTTGCAAAGGAGCTTACAAAGATTCATGAAGAGTTTATCATTGGTAATCCTTTTGAAATTTTAGATTTTTTTGAAAAAAATCTAGACAAGATAAAAGGTGAGTTTGTTATTCTTGTCCATCCATCAGAAAAGAAAGCTACTATAGACGAAGATGAAATAAAAAGAAGAGTAATAGAGTTAAAAAATCAAAACTTAAAGTCAAAAGAGATAGCAAAGATTATAGCTGATGAGTATAATTTGCCTAAGAATCAAGCATACAAGATGACATTAGAGAGTGGTAATGAAGGCTGAGAAATGTTATGAGACCGTTCAAAAAACCAACATCGTCATTCTGCAGCCGGCGAAGAATCTCCGCCTTTGTCCCTCTTTCTATCAAACAACAATAAAAGAGGAGATCCTTCGGCTTTACAGCCTCGGGATGACAGGAAAAGACAAACTTACAAAAATTTTGGAACAGTCTCACTCACTTCTTACCTTTAACACTTCGCTCTTAACTTCTTGCGTAAGGGTAGTTCATGAATTACTCAATATCCGTCTTTGACTATTTACACTCTGCAGTTGGCAAAAAATCTCCTAATCTTATTAAATCTCTCATACGACGTATCTTTTAATATAATAGAAAAGAAGTTTCTTAAGAGAATATTTATTCTTTTAAATCAATTTTCAATATCTGCTTCATTAAATTAAGATCGATTTTTCATTTTCTTAACAATATTTCGTCAGAAAAAATTCAAACTGTGTTATAAAACTCTTGCAAACTTTCTTATTTTGAGTTATCCTAATTTAAGAAATTTTATAGAGGAGAGCCGATAATGACCACAGGTTATTTAGGACTAACAATTTTCTTTATACTGGCTACCGCAATTGGAGTAGTTCTATTAGTTATAAACAGACTTCTTGCACCAAAAACACCTGAACCTTATGAAGGCTATCCTTATGAATGTGGTGTTCCCCTTTACGATAAAACAACATGGACAACAATAGACCAAAAATATTATCTTCTTGGATTACTTCTTGTTCTTTTTGACCTTGAATCAGCTTTTGTATTTCCTTGGGCAGCTATTTTTAGAGAAGTTGCACAGGTTGCACCCGGTTTTATACTTACTGAAATGTTTTTCTTCTTAGGTATATTGATTCTTGGTTATATCTATGCTTGGAAAAAAGGAGCGTTAAAATGGCAATGACAAGTAGCGGAATAATTTTAACAACAGTTGAAGAAGTTTTAAGCTGGGGAAGAAGAAACTCTTTATGGCCTGTATCTGTTGGTTTAGCATGCTGTGCTATTGAGATGATGCACACAGCAGCTTCAAGATTTGATACAGACAGGCTTGGAATCATATTTAGAGGTTCTCCAAGACAATCGGACGTTTTAATCGTAGCCGGAACGGTAGTGAATAAAGTTGCTCCTATGCTTAGACTTATATATGAGCAAATGCCAGACCCAAAATGGGTTATATCTATGGGCGGTTGCGCATCTGCTGGTGGCCCATTTCCTACATATCCAACATTACAAGGAGTAGATAGAATAATTCCTGTAGATGTTTATATTCCAGGCTGTCCGCCAACACCACAGGCTTTACTTTGGGGAATATTAGAACTTCAGAAAAAGATAAAAGCAAAAAAAGAAGGAAAAGAGCTTATAGAAATTCCTATAAAAGTTCCTCAAGAATCAAAGCCTATCTCTAAATAGCAGGGAATTATTTTGACATGGATAACTTTAGATAAAGCTAAAAGGATAAATTCTGTTTTTAATGTTAAAATTGAAAGTTATAAAGATATTGTCTGGGTAGAGATAGAAAAAGATAATTTAATCGATCTTTTGAAATTTCTAAAAGAGGAGCCGGACTTTTCCTTTAAGATGTTTATTGACTTTACAGTCGTAGATTATCCATATCACAACCCAAGATTTCAAGCAGTTTATATTCTTTACTCTCCAGAATACAACGAAAGAATTATAGTCAAAACTTGGACTGATGATACTCTGCCATCTTTAATTAATCTTTGGAAAGGTGCCAAATGGGCTGAACGAGAAGCCTATGATATGTTTGGCATCAAGTTTGATGGCCATGACAATTTGGTAAGGATGTTTTTATGGGAGACTTATCCATACTATCCACTTAGAAAAGATTTTCCAAAAGAAGGATTTAAAGATACATATCTACCATCTTTAAATGAAGGAAAAAATATTCCCAGTCATGATTATGACCCATACCATACCGCTATACCAACACTTGAAGACTTAGAAATAACAGAAAGGAAAAGAATCAGTAAAAAAAATCAAATAGTTTTAAACTGGGGACCACTTCATCCCGGAACGCACGGAACAATTTGGTTTTTATTTGATTTAGAAGGTGAGACAATAAGAGAATGTGATATCATTCTTGGACAACTTCACAGAGGAATTGAAAAACTTTCAGAAGACCTTACATACACTCAGATAATACCATATACAGACAGAATGGACTATATCTCGGCTTTATGTTCAAATATAGCTTATGTTAATGCAATTGAAAAACTTTTTGGAGTTCAGCCGCCGGAGAAAGCTAAATGGATTAGAACTATGCTGGCTGAACTTCAAAGAATCAATAGCCATCTGCTTTGGCTTGGCACAACCGCCCTTGACCTTGGTGCTTTGACAATGTTTTTATATACATTTAGAGAAAGAGAAAAATTAATGGATATTATAGAAGGAATAGCAGGCATAAGGTTAAACTCTTCCTTTTTAAGGATAGGTGGCATTAGATATGACCTACCAGAAGGTGCATTAGATGTAATCAAGCATTTTATTAAAGATTTCCCATCAAGAGTTAAAGATTATGAAGACCTTCTAACTAAAAATAGAATTTGGATAAGAAGGAATAAAGATGTTGGAATAGTAAGCAAGGAAGATGTTTACCAGTATGGACTTACTGGTGTAATGGCAAGAAGTGCCGGCGTTCCTTACGATATTAGGTATATTCAACCAACAGATGCATACGCTGATGTCGATTTTGAAATTCCTCTTGGAACAGTTGGTGATGCTTATGATAGATATTTAATCAGAATGGAAGAGATGAAGCAAAGTTTAAGGATAGTTCAGCAGTGTGTAGAGAAATTAGAAAAACTAAAGAATGATAAATATGTAGCAACAGAGAATCCTTATGTACTTCCAACGTTGAATGAAGTTTATGGGTCTATAGAGTCTATGGTTAAAGATTTTACATTGAGAATTTATGGAGAAAAAGCACCGGTTGGAGAGGTTTATGTTTCTGGAGAAAATCCAAGAGGTGAGCTTGGTTTTTATATCGTAAGCAAAGGTGAAGGCAAACCTTACAGATTAAGAATAAGGTCGGGCGCATTTTATAATCTTCAAATCTTTCCAGAGCTTATAAAAGGAAGGACGGTAGCTGATGCAGTTGCTCTTCTTGGAAGTATAGACCCGGTTGTTGGTGAAACAGATAGGTAATAACATAAAAAGCTTTTTTAAGGTTAAAATATGTCAAGTGAGAAATTGGTAGTTTTTATAAAATTTAAAAAGGAAATCTTTCGGACTAAAGTCCTTAGGATGACAGTCAAAAATTAGCTGATAAATATCAAAAAAGGGTAACTTTATCTGTTATTCTTAGTGAAGCGAAGAATCTCCAATTTTTCTTTTCAAGTCAAAAAAATCAAAAGAGAAGATCCTTCGGACTTACTCTGGATAACAAAAAAGGTAAACTTACAAAAATTTTGGAGCAGTTTCGTTTTCATCCTTTTACTCAAAAAAAAAATTTATGAACCGCTCCCCAACAATATCTACCTCTAAATTTTAACATTCCGTGCTAAAGTCCTAAGGGTAGTAATCAAAGGTTGAACTAAAAGCTTTAGAAAAAGGGTAAAATTATTTTACAAGTTAAGAGAAACAAAGAGTTTGGTAATCAAACTATCCAAACCGGTACGTGTGGAATATTTAAATCAATAATAACAACCTTCTCTTACAGCTCTCAAAAGTCTTAAAAAACCAAATAAGTAAACAATTCAACATCTTAACAAAGATTAAAAATATTTATCAAAACCTTAAATAAATTTTTGACTTTTTAAAATAAAACAGTGTTTAATTTTATGTAGTAATGTGTTAATATAATTTAACAAAATTACAAGGAAGAGGTTTTGCATTATGGAGATGCTTGGAACGATAATAGGTCTAACGATTAAATCTCTTGTCTTTGTTGTTGGGATGTTTTTAGCAGCAGCATATTTAACTCTTATTGAAAGAAAGTTTGCAGGTCATGTTCAGCAAAGACCGGGACCTCTCCATGTAGGATTTCATGGACTTCTTCAGCCAATAGCAGATGCTCTTAAAGTTTTAACAAAAGAAGATTTAGTTCCAAATAATGTCGATAAAGTTTTATTTTACCTTGCTTCACTTCTTGCATTCGTTCCAGCTATCATGATACTTGCTGTTATTCCATTTGGCGAGCCTATACAGATCTTTGGATTTGAAATAAAGCCATATATTACAGACCTAAATATTGGATTAATCCTTGCCCTTGCATTTGGTAGCATAAGCATTTATGGAGTTATCTTTGCTGGTTGGGCTTCAAACAGTAAATATCCAATGATAGGTGGTCTTAGAAAGGCTGCTGTTTTAATAGGTTATGAGGTTGCCCTTGGATTTGCTATGGTTGGACCAATTATGTTAGCTGGTTCTTTTTCTCTTAAAGAGATAGTATACGCTCAAGATGGATTTTTTGGTGCGTTTATCTGGTATCAGCCAATTGCGTTTATTGTTATTCTTTTTGCCATATTGGCGGAGACAGGAAGAACACCGTTTGACGTTCAAGAAGCAGAAGCAGAGCTAGTATCGGGATACAACACAGAATATTCAGGAATGAAGTTTGGTCTATTCCCATTGGCAGAATGGTATATAGGTACTTTTGTACTTAGTGCCATAGCTGTAATTCTATTCTTTGGTGGCTGGAAAGGTCCTGAAATCTTTGGACCAATATCACCATTTATATGGTTCTTCTTAAAAGTATTTATGATGTTTATGTTCTTCCTATGGGTGCATTGGACGCTTCCAAGATACAGAGTAGACCAAATTACTGAAATTGCTTGGAAAGTAATGCTTCCATTGTCATTATTAAATATTTTTATCACTGCGATAATAATTTTAATCAAGGGCTAAAATGGTTAAGCTAAAATATTTAGAAAGACCAAGCTTAAGCATATGGGAAAAAATATTTTTCATTGATTTTATGAAAGGTTTAAAAGTGACTTTTAAAAACTTATTGCAAAAAACAATTACAACTAAATATCCTTTTGAGAAATTAACTCCTCCAAAAAGATTTAGAGGTGTGCATGCTCATAGAGTAAAAGATGGAAATGAACCGCCATCTTTTAGCGTATTAGAAAAATTTATGGATATTGAAACAGGCGAAAGCAGATGTGTTGCCTGTTATATGTGTCAGCAAGCATGCCCGATGCCTTCATTGTTTGTTATAGAGGCAGAGCAACTTCCTAACGGAAAGAAAAAAGTTAAAAAGTTTGAAATGAATTTATTAAACTGTCTGTACTGTGGATTGTGTGTTGATGCATGTCCGGTAAACTGTTTGATTATGACAGATATATATGAAATGGCACAGTATCAAAGAAAAAATTGCGTAATTCATATGGAAGATATGAGCGAAAGAGGAAAAGATTTTGATAGAAGAAGATTAAAAGAACCAGATAGAATATGGATTAATGACTCAGAAAGAATTAAGTTATGGGGGCAGGTCAAATGGAGTTAAGTGCAGTAGCTTTTTGGGTTTTATCTACAATAGCGGTTATATCAGCCATAGGTGTTGTTTTCTTTAGAAATATTGTTTATGCCGTCTTGTCGCTAATCTCAACATTGATAGCGATTTCAGGACTGTTTTTTAACCTCGGGGCAGAGCTTGTAGGAGCACTACAGATCTTAATCTATGCGGTAGCGATAGTTGTTTTCTATGTTCTTGTGATATCAACAGTACCACAGTACAAAGGTCAAGCTATAGACCCAAAATATACTTTACTTTCTCTTCCATTCGGATTTATTTTATTCTTAGAGCTTGCCTATGTATCTATTTATGGTTTATGGGCATCTAATAAAGGTATATTCTCTCCTGATATTTTTACAAAAATATCCAATGCAAAAGCTGTAGCATCACTTTTATTTACAAAATATCTTTTCCCATTTGAAGTTGCCTCTTTAATTCTTCTCGTTGCAATGATTGGTGCTATATTACTTGGAAGAAAAGATATAGTTGAAGATGAAGAAGGAGGGCAGTAATGGTACCATTTGAATACTACGTAGCTTTAAGCGGACTTCTTATGGTTCTTGGTTTTATTGGTGTAATAATTAGGAAAAATATTATTGCGATGCTACTATCAACAGAGCTTATGCTAAACGCAGTAAATATAGCATTTGTTGCCTTTGATATGAAACTTCATGACGTGGTAGGTCAAGTATTTGTATTTTTTATCTTAACTATAGCAGCTGCGGAAGCGGCGATAGGTCTTGGCTTAATAATAGCAATCTACAGAATGAAAAAAGATGTTGATGTAGAAAAACTAACAGAGTTAAAGGGGTAGTAGCATGGAGTACTTATGGATTATACCGTTTTCACCACTTATAGCATTTGTAATCATAGGGCTTTTTGGTTATAAGCTTTTAAAAGAGCCATTATCTGGAATCGTTGCTGTTATAGGGGTTGCAATCTCAGCAATAGCATCAGTAAAAGGTTTTATTGATGTTGCTGAATCTGGAAAGTATTATGATTTAAAGCTTTTTAATTGGCTTACTATAGGCGACTACTCAATATCTGTTAGTATATTTTGGGATCCACTTTCGGCTTTAATGACCTGTGTCGTTACATGTGTATCAACGTTCATTTTTATATTCGCAACCGGTTATATGAAAGGTGATGAATCTTATCCAAGATTCTTTGCATATTTATCATTATTCGTGTTTATGATGCTTATGCTTACACTTTCTGACAATTTGGTTCAGCTTTTCTTTGGATGGGAAGGTGTTGGTTTAGCATCATACCTATTGATTGGTTTTTGGCACTATAAAAAATCCGCGGCGAATGCTGCTATGGAAGCATTTGTAGTTAACAGGGTTGGTGATTGGCTATTCTTACTTGGAATATTGCTTGCATTTACAACTTTTGGAACCTTAGACTACCTACAAATTTTCAACAAATTACACGGAATGGACTACATAATCGTCACTTTTATAGCGTTGTTATTATTTGGTGGTGCTGTTGGTAAATCAGCACAGATTCCATTGCATATATGGCTTCCAAATGCGATGGAAGGTCCAACTCCGGTTTCTGCATTAATTCACGCCGCTACGATGGTTGCAGCCGGTGTTTACATGGTTGCAAGACTAATGCCGGTCTTTGCATCTTCAGAAATTGCATTAGATACAGTTTTATTCATAGGTACGATGTCTGCATTCCTTGCAGCTACTATGGGGCTTGTTCAAAACGATATTAAAAGAATCATTGCATACTCAACATTATCACAGCTTGGTTATATGTTTGCTGCTGAAGGCTTAGGATTATTCAGTGAAGGTATGTTCCATCTTACATCCCACGCGGTATTCAAAGCATTACTTTTCTTAGGTTCAGGTAGCGTTTTAATAGCTCTTCACCACTTGTTAGATGTTCAAAAAATGGGTCAAATTGGAAGATTGATGCCTATTACAATGGGAACATTTTTAATTGGTTCTCTTGCATTGGCAGGTATACCTCCATTTGTAGGATTTTTCAGTAAAGACCCTATCATTGAAGGTGCTTACGAAATTAACACTTTTGCGTTTACGTTCTTGTGGCTTGGAGCATTCTTGACCGCATTCTACATATTTAGATTATTCTTCCTTACTTTCTTTGACGGAGATAGATTAGACCATCATATTAGAGAGCATGTTCATGAATCACCGCCAAATATGACAATTCCATTGATCGTGTTAGCAACAGCAACAGTTATTCTTGGTTTCTTTAGAGAGTTCTTTATAAACTTCTTAAAACCATCATTAGACCCTGCATATATGTCTTTCTTATCACCAGAGGTAAAAGCATTGGTTAATGAAGGATTGAGCAGGTCTCATCATGTCCATATAGAAGCAAATGCTTTTGAATTTTTAGGACATTCTTTAACATCTTTATTAGGAATACTTCTATTGGCAACTGCCTTGGCCGGTATATTTACTGCATATACAATTTATCAAATTAGAAAAATTGACCCAGTTAAAGTTGGAGATATGTTTAAACCTTTATACATCCTTTTCTACAACAGATGGTTCTTTGACAAGATTTACTATGCAATCTTTGTGTATGGATACTATAAACTTTCTAAGGTGATGTGGTTTATTGGTGATAAAATTATCATTGACGGAATTGTTGATGGTTCTGGAAAAACTTCACTTTTTGCAAGTGATATATTTAGAAAAACACAGATGGGAAGAATTAGTGGGTACGTAATTCAAATGTTAATCGGCGTAGTAATCTTTTTATCCCTATTCTTGTTTTTGAAGTAGGAGGAGGTAGAAAATGACAGTAGAGTTTGTAAGGGCTGACATTCCACTAATAAGCATCAGTATAATCATTCCAATTTTAGCCTCGTTTATAGTATTTTTTGCAAACGAAAAACTCGCTAAGCCGATTAGTATCATAACGTCTATAATAGTTTTTATAATATCTTCTTATATGCTTTTAACATACGACCCAACAGGTTATAAAATTCAATTTTATGAAAAGTATGCATGGATTCCACAGTTTGGAATAAGCTACGAAGTTGGGGTTGATGCTCTAAGTTTAACTCTCGTTTGGCTAACAGCTTTATCTTTTGTTGCTGCTTTTGTATGGAGTACTAACATAGAGAAAAGAATAAAAGAATACTTTATAGCATTTTTAATTCTTGAAGCAGCTTGTATTGGCGTATTCGTTGCATTTGACCTTGTTGCGTTTTATGTTTTTTGGGAAGTTATGTTAATTCCAATGTTTTTAATCATCGGTGTTTGGGGTTATGCTGAAAGGATTTATGCAGCAACTAAATTCTTTATATACACATTCTTTGGCTCTCTTTTCCTTCTAATTGGCGTAATTGGAATGTATATTTACAACTACATGGAAAACAATATACTTTCTACAAGCTATTTTGATTTATTAAAATTACACTTGCCTTTTAACCTTGAATTAATCTTTTTCTTACTTCTTGCTCTTGGTTTTGCTATCAAAGTTCCTATGTGGCCATTCCATACATGGCTTCCGGCTGCACACGTTCAAGCTCCAACATCAGGCTCTGTAATACTTGCAGCAGTTTTGTTAAAAATGGGTACTTATGGGTTTGTAAGATTTAGTCTTCCATGGTTCCCGGAAGCATCTAAATATTTTGTTCCGGTAATCTTTGCTTTAAGTGTAATAGCTATTATTTATACTGCAATGATGGCAATAGCTCAAACACATATAAAAAGGCTTATTGCATACTCTTCTGTATCGCACATGGGATTTGTGACAATGGGTACATTTGCATTAAATCCTGAGGGTGTAAACGGTGCCATAATCACTATGATTTCTCACGGTTTAACATCAGGGGCGCTATTCTTGGCAGCAGGATTTATTTATGAAAGACTTCATAGTTATGAAATGAAAGACCTTGGCGGAATGGCAAAATTTGTTCCAGTTTTTGCAACATTATTTATGATATCAGCTATGGCTTCAGCAGGGCTGCCAGGATTGTCTGGGTTTGTAGGTGAGTTTTTATCACTGGTTGGAACATTCAAAGTTAGCATCTTAACCGCTGTTTTAGCCGGTCTCAGCTTAGTAGTAGGTGCTGCATACACACTATGGCTATACAAGAAAACAATGTTTGAAGAAGAGCTGTTATCTGAAGAAAAAATAATAGAGTACTCAAAACTAAAAGACTTAAACACAGCAGAACTTTGGTCTTTCTTGCCATTTGTGATATTTATGTTCGTAATTGGTATATACCCTAATTGGTGGATTAATCTAATTAATAACACTACCCAATTTGTTTTACACAAGATAGTAGGAGGGTAAGCAAAATGACTATCGTTCAGCAAATCGTGTCAGGTTTTGGAGTTCCAAATTTTAATGTTTTACTTCCCGAAATGATTGTTTTAGCAACTGCTATATTAGTTTTTGTTTTAGAATTATTTACAAAAAATAGAAACATTCTTCTTATAACTTCAGTATTAGGTCTTTCCTTAGCAACTTTATCTACGCTGACCATTACAGAAGGCGCAGTCACTCTTTATGGATTATATATTGTAGACAGTTTTTCATTAGTATTTAAATTTTTCTTACTGATTTCAACCATTTTGATTGTCATCAACCTACAATCTTATGTCGATAGTAAGAAAACATCTTACGGTGAATACTATTACCTAATTCTATTTTCACTACTTGGAATAATGATAATGGTTTCTTCTCCAAACCTTGTAAGCTTCTATATTGGTTTAGAGTTAATGTCTGTCTCTATATACATTTTAGTTGGTCTTTGGAGGAAGGATTATAAATCTAAGGAAGGTGCATTCAAATATTTAATCATTGGTGGTGCAGGTACTGCTGTAATTAGTTATGCAATTGCACTTTTATATGGAAAAACCGGAAGTTTTGATTTTGCAAGAATATTTAATGAAGTTCAGGATAAAGCTGATATAGGTTTAACAGCTGGTTTAGTACTTTTAATTTTAGGTCTTGCATTAAAAGCATCTGCTGTACCACTTCATTTCTGGACGCCTGACGCTTACGAAGCTGCACCAACGCCAATTACTGCATTTCTTGCAAGTATTTCAAAAGTTGCAACGTATGCATTAATTTTAAGAGTTATGGTGGAAGCTTTTCCGCTTGTTAACAGTATATGGTCTTATGCATGGGCAATTTTAGCTGCAGCTTCAATGATCGTTGGAAATATCATCGCTTTAAGACAGAAAAATGTTAAAAGAATGCTTGCATATTCTTCCATTGCACATACGGGGTACATCTTAGCTGCCTTAGCTTCCCCAAATGGAATGGGCTTTACAGCTTTAATATTTTATTCTTTAGTGTATATGTTCATGGCAATTGGTGGATTTATATTCTTGTCAGCTTTTGAAAAAGACAGCAGATGGACTAATGACATTGATAATTTTAAAGGTCTTGCAAAAAAACATCCAATAATGGCGTTATTCATGCTTATTTATATGTTTTCTATGCTTGGAATTCCACCAACAGTTGGTTTTATGGGTAAATTTGGTGTATTTATGGCTTTAATATCATCAAATGTTTGGTGGCTTGCGGTAGTTCTTGTTATTACAAGCGTAATATCAGCTGGATATTACTTAAGAGTTGTTGCTTATATGTATATGTATGAACCTGTAATAGAAGGGAGATTTAATTTAACGGTTTCTGAGAAGTTCACTGTTGGATTTCTCGCAATAGTTGTTCTAATGCTTGGAATTTATCCAACAGTATTTTGGGAAATTTCTAATATATTAACATCAATACTTGTTATGAATGTGGGAGTTAGATGATAAAAGGTGAGCTTTTTATAATCTCATCTCCTGCTGGGGCCGGAAAAACCACTTTAACAAATCTTTTGCTTGAAGAAAATGAAAAATTAAAGAGAGTTATTACTTATACAACAAGGAAAAAAAGAAAAAATGAAATAGATGGTGTTGATTATGTATTTGTTGCTAAAGAAGTTTTTGAATTAATGATCAAAGAGAATGCTTTTTTAGAGTATGCAATTGTTCATGGAAATTATTACGGCACACCAAAAAAAGAGACGTTTGAACTTCTAAACCAAGGTTATGATGTAATTTTAGTGATAGATGTTCAAGGAATGAAACAGATAAAATCAGTTATTCCTGAAGCCATTACAATATTTATCCTTCCTCCATCTTTAAAAGAGCTTGAAAGTAGAATGAGAATAAGAGGAGAAGGTGAAGAAGAAATACAAAAAAGATTAGAAACAGCCAAAAGAGAAATTCCTCACTGGAAAGAGTATGACTACATAATAATTAATGAGAACTTACTTGAATCTAAAGAAAATTTGAGCCATATCATTAAATCTCAAAGATTTAAAAGACAACGATTTGATTTGTCTTTAATAAAGGATGATGAGTTAAGGTCTCTTATGTTATAGTTATTTAATATATAAAGTTAGAAATGATAATGTTCCAAAAATTTTTTAAAATTTGATATACTAAAATTTTGCATTTGTGATAAGAATACGATTTTTGCGTTTCTTGTCATTCAATAACCGTGCGAAGAATATCCGCTTTAATTCATACTCTCCTATTCTGTCACTCTGAGTGAAGCGAAGAATCTCCTTTTGCTCCTATTCCTTTCAAATAACAATAAAAGAGGAGATCCTTCGGACTAAAGTCCTAAGGATGACAAAGAAGAGGTTAATTATGGTATAATATATTTTCTATAATGACAGGAGGTATAAAATGAACAGAAGACCTTTAATAGAAGAAGCATTAAAAAAAGTAAAAAGCAGATATGAGTTAGTTCATGCAGCATCTAAGCTTGCAATAGAATTGTATGAAACAGGTCTTGAAACATACATCACTGAGGAAGGAATTCCACTTAAAAAAACCGTTATTGCAATAGATAAAATAGCTAAAGGAGAAGCTTCTATAGTTAAAAAGCAAGACAAATAGTAAAATATTTCCCTTTCACTCTTTTTATAACTTTTAAGTTATTTAATTTTGATAGTCCTTCAACTATAAGTAAGCCTAATCCACTTCCACTTTCTATTTCATTTTTAATGTCGTTTTTGATTATTAAATTTGTTTTGTAAATCTTTATGTATACCTTATTTTCTGAATATTTAAAAGCATTTTCTAATATTATTTGAATAATAGCCTCTATGTCAGATTTATTCTTAAAACTTTTCAAAGGTTTTAATCTTACGAAAACTTTATTCTCAAAAGGCTTAAATTCTTCAAGGAGCTTTAAAACTAATTCGTCAACTCTAAATTTTTCTTCTTCTTTTCTTTCAAATTGAATTTTTTTGAGTGTGCTTAAAAGAGTTTTTAGGTCTTCATTTAAAGAAATTAAAGATTTTTCTAATCTATCGACAGCTTGATTATTACAGTTTGATTTTATTAATTCTAAATTTATGTTAAGACTTGAAATCTTATTTCCAAGCTTATGACTGATGGATAAAATCATAAGTTGTAGAAACTGTTTATATCTTTCTTCTTTTTTTAAGTATATAGATGTCAAATAATAAATTAAAATTATAGAACCAAAAACTAAAAAAGTTTCCCAAAGTATTACCATCTTACTATATTCACTTTTATAAGATTTTAGGTTATCTTGAAATACTACAGGGAGCTGATTTTGCTGTTTCAATATATTTTGGAGCTGCTGGTATTTTTCTATTAAGTCATTAATATAGTAAAGATTAATAAAATTGATCATAGAAAGGCTTATTATAAAAATAAGAGATATGAGAATAAATATTTTCGTTTCAAGCTTCAATTTAATTTATATCCTCTTCCTTTAAATGTCTCAATGCTTCCATCAGGAAGAATCTTTCTAAGTTCTTTTATGTAAGCTCTTATTACTTCATCTCCTACAGCTTTATCATGCCAAACGTAGTTTAAAATGTTTTCATTGCTTACAACTTTTCCTCTATTTTTTATAAGATAATACAGCAAAGTCCATGCTGTTTTGGTTAGTTTTACTTCTTTTCCATCTTTTAAAACAATTTGATTTTCTAAATCTATCTCAACATCCCCTATTTTTATTTTTTCTGGAAGGTGAGCTCTTTTGCTTAAAGCTTTTATTCTAAGTAAAAACTCCTTTGGGTCGAAAGGTTTTATTATGTAATCATCAGCACCTAAGTTAAAACATGTTTCTTTATCTTTAATAGAGTTTTTGGCTGTCATTATTAAAATTGGAGTTTTTACATTTTTATTTCTAAGATTTCTTAGTATATCCTCACCTTTTGAATACCTGAGTATCAAATCAAGAACGATTACATCAAATTCTGAAAGGCTTAAAGCTTCTTCTAATTTTCTTTCATTGCTAATCCATAAACATTCTATACCGTTATTTTCAAGATAATCTTTAAGACTTTCTCCAAGTAGTAAATCATCCTCTATTATAAGTACTCTCATTTTTCTTTTCCAACGCTTTTATTAATTGTTCTTCTACCTCTGAAAGCCAATGTTCTCTTCTTATAACTTCATCAAAAGCTTCTTTATGTAATATTTCGTAATTATGAAAACTTCCCTTTAATTCTTCGTATCTATAAAAGAAATTTAAAGAAGGAATAAATCTTACAATCTGGTCAATCTCAAAGAAGTTAATATCATTTTCTATTAAAAATTTTTTTATATTATCATCTAAATAACCATTTGTTATTATCAAAAGCTTGCCGCATTCATATTTTTCTTTGCCTTGAAGTAAATCTTCTACATATTTTTCATTTAACTTTTTTATTTCTGTATGATCTAAAAAATCAACCGCTATATATTCTGTTTTGTTGTTATCTTCATACTTTATAATTAAGTCAAGGTTATGGTCTTTATAAAAAGGTAAATCTATTGTAATAAACCCAAGCATTTGGAAAGCTGTGGTTAAATAATATTCGAATTCTGAGCCTTTCATGGTTTTTAGATATTTGATTTGAGATTCTGTCCATGGGTATTCATGATATTTGTTTTTTAAATTTTCTATCTCTTTTTTGACTTCTTCCATTTTATCTATAAGTTCTTGAGATCTTTTGATAAAGTTTTTTTTCTCTTCTAAAAATTTCTCTTTATAGGATTCAAGTTTTGGAATTAATAATTTTTCTTCTTTGTGTTTTTCTTCTCTATATCTATAATAAGCATACAGCATCACTATTAAAGCGATTACAGATATAAGAATAAAATCAATCATTGATATTTGCATTAAGGATTTCCTCAAGAGATGTTTTATAAACCTGATAAATTTCTGGAGTAAATAGGACAAAAGCGACTAAATCTAATTTATTTGGGTTTTGTTTTAAAAAATCTATCACCGCTTTGAGTGCTATTTTTGATGCTACTTTTACATCACAGCGGTATGCTCCAGTGCTAATGGACGGGAAAGATATAGATTTTATATTCTTTTCTAAAGCTAATTTAAGACTATTTTGATAAGCATTTTTTAGGATTTGTTTTTGATGCTTTGTCAAAGGACCATTACATATAGGACCTACTGTATGAATAACATACTTGGCTTTTAAATTTCCGCCTGTTGTTATTACTGCTTCTCCGGGAGGAAGACCATCTGGGTATAGGGTTTTCCTAATTTTAATACATTCTTGAAGTATTTGAGGACCACCTTTTGAATGGATGGCACCATCTACACCGGCACCACCCATACAGGTAGAATTAGCTGCATTGACTATACTTTCTGTTTCACTTTCTGTTATATCACCTATTGTTAAAATAAGCTTCGTACTTCCAATTTTGACTTCCACATAATATATTTTATCATTTACTTAGTTAAAAAATCCTCAGGTTTTATGTTTTCAAGCATTTCTCTAAACTTTTCTAAATCTTCATCTTTTATACTAATTTCTTCTGTTTTTTCTAAATCTAATTTTGGAGTTTCTGTCTGTCTTTCAAGGTCTTCGACTGTTTGTATTTCTTCATCTTTTTCTTGAGATTTCAATTCCTCTACATTTAGTTTTTTGACAACCTGTTCATTTAGATAAATTGGACTATTAAATCTTAAAGCTAAATTAATTGCATCGCTTGGTCTTGAATCTATGATTATTTCTCTATCTCCTTGTTGAATTACTATGTTTGCAATGTATGCGTTATTTACCATATCAATAATTCTTACTTCCTTTACTTTTCCATCAATAGCCTCTATGACGTTTTTAAATAAATCATAAGTCAAAGGTCTGGGTGGAATAAACCCACTTTGGTTTACAACTATACCCTCTGCCTCAGCTATTCCTATCCATATTGGATATACATCATTTTGATTTTCCTCATTAGCTAAAAGTACTATTGGACTTCCTGTCAATGAATCTATCGCTATTGATTTTACGATAACCTTTACCATATCTATCACCTCTATTATAAAACTATCTGTCATTAATATACTAAAATTTTGAATTTTTGCAAGTGGAGATAGGCGAGACTGTTCCAAAATTTTTGTAAGTTTGTCTTTCCTTGTCATCTTGAGGGCTTTAGTCCGAAGGATCTCCTATTAATTTTTTGATTTGAAAAAACAGGAGATTCTTCGTCGGCTTCAGAATGACAGTGTGGATTTTTAGAACACTCTCGTGGAGATAGGTTGATATTTTTAACATAACATGTTAAGAAAAGTTGAAAAATCCATGTTAAGAATAAGTGGTGATTTTAGACCAAATTAACCGATATTTACTTAAATCAATGTCTTCTTGATTAAGAATAATAAAGATTCAAGACTTAAAATGGTAAAAGGATTTTTGAGATTTTTTCAAAATTTAGTTGTTCTATGATAATCCACGTTACTATTTTTAATCAAATGTAAGTCCTAATCCACTTACGTCAGTCATATGTTTCAACCAAAAGACTTACATATTAGCCTTACTTGTCTGTTATATTATGAAAGACAAATAAGTTTGCCCATATATAAAAAAACTTAGTCCAATACTCCTTTACTTATCTTAAGTCTAAGAAAGTGGCAACTTGCTTTATAATATAAAAGCTTTAATTATGTTATAAAATAATTAAATTTTTTAGTTTAAAAGATAATTTTTGTGTTTTTCTTTAAAATAAACAAAGGGTTGAGATTAATTAGATATCCCAACCCTTTTCTGCAAAATTGGCATTACTTTTTATTCAGTCCTTCTTTCAAAGACTTAGCTGCTGTAAATGCAACTACTTTTCTTGCCGGAATTGTAATTTCTTTTCCAGTTCTTGGATTTCTTCCTTTTCTTGCTTTTCTTTGTTTAACATTAAAAACCCCCAGACCTGGAATAGCTACTCTTTCACCTTTTGAGAGAGCACCAACTACTGCTTCAATAGCAGCATTAACAGCTCTTTCAGCAGCTGCCTTTGTAATTCCAGCTTTTTCAGCTGTTTTTGAGATTAATTCAGACTTTGTCATATCTATCCCTCCTTGTGAAGTATTTACATATGTAATAATACATAATAATTATATTTTTGTCAATAACTTTTTAACTTCAAATTACTTTTTTCTTGGCAAGATGATAGACCCATCTATGCCTTCTAAAATTAAACTTTCCTCTTTTTCATGCATCAAGCCAGTTAACAAACAAGCTATTGCATCAAGTTCATCTTGGATAAATTCTTTATCTTCAAGTTCAAATCCTAAGTCTTTGTAAAATTTTATGATTTCTTCTTTATCTTTACGACTTAATTTCATAATATCATAAAATCCGCCAGGAAAAACTTCAAAAACTTTTTTGTTTTGTTCTTCGAGTATTGCTTTTAGTTTCATTGCTCTTTTTGTCAGTTTTCTCATAGGTCCAAGTGTAAGTGGGAAAAATTTTATTTTAAGTTCTCTAAGCTTTATATCACATTCTCTAAAATGTATACCATTGTTTACTTCTAATGAATCTCTTCCCTTCGGTAATGAAAGGGGGGCATCTATAAAAATTTTAGAAAAGTTTTTAGCTATTTTTAGAATTTCTTCATCATTGTATACGACTTTAGTTAATATTCTATTATTTTCAAAATAAGCTATACCTGTTGGTCTTTTTTCAGACCCTGCTAAATCAATACCGAGTATATTCATGATTTCCTCTAATTTGCAAATTTCTTTTTCTTCATAATATTTATTATATCTATTCCTTTTGTGAGGTTTTTTAAAATGAAGATAAAAATTGTTCCTAATGGTCCTTACTTAGTATCCGGAAATATTCCTTTGTATAAAGAAACTAATGAAAAGTATAAGATGTCTATTCCCTTGAAATGGATAAAGGTTAAGAAGTATGAAACTAAAGAGAATTATGCCCTATGCAGGTGTGGATTATCTAAGAATAAACCTTTTTGTGATGGTTCACATAGAAATGACTTTAAAGATGACAAATTAATAACTAAAGAGGATTTAGATAATCTTGAAGCTGTTAAATATGAAGGTCTAGAATATGATTTATTGGATATTAAACCTCTATGTTCTTCTGCTAGGTTTTGTTTAAGAGATGGTGGAATTTGGAAGTTATTGAATAAAGAAGGTAAGGAAGAGATAATTAAAGAGATAGCATTTAATTGTCCATCAGGGAGGTTGGTTATTTTTGATAAAAATGGTAATGAAATAGAGCCTGATTTTGAGCCCGAAATTAGTATTTTGGAAGATACTGTAATAGGTTTAAGTGGTCCTATTTGGGTTAAAGGTGGAGTACCTATAGAATATGAAGAAAATAAGTTTTATAAGATTAGAAATAGAGTAACTCTTTGTAGATGTGGATTGTCTAAAAACAAACCATTTTGCGATGGCACGCATGTTAAAGCTAAGTTTAAAGATGAATAAAAGCTATATGATAAAGTGAGTACGTGTTTGATGAGAAATTCCAAAAAAGTATAAGATTATTCGCTGTAGCTTCAGAATGTTCTATGGAGAATGTCAAGTATAAAAATTTTCATCAAATGGTATGTTGAATATTTTAAATCATAAGAAAAAAGTTTTATAAGAGTTTAGACATAAAAATAGCCATTTTACCAATCACTTTTAAATTTACTCAAATCTTTCTCCGGCTTTTATCTTATATCCTCTGATTGCGTCTTGGGTTGTTATTGGCTTTGAGTTTGGAAATTGTATTATTTTTAATAAAAGACATCCATCACCTGTTTTTACCACTATTCCCTCTTTCTCATCAGCTTTTATTATTTCTCCCGGTAAAGCGTTTAAATTACATTCAACAATTTTTGCGTCTAAGATTTTGACTTCTTCATCTCTAAATTTAGCATAGGCTTTTGGCCATACTTTTAAAGCTCTGATTTGATTAAAGATTTCTTTTGCTGACCTGCTAAAATCTATTTTTCCTTCTGATTTTTCTATCGGTTTTGCGTAGGTTGCCTTTTCATGGTCTTGTGGTTTTTTATCTATTTCTCCTTTTTCTATTTTATCTAACACTTTAATAAGTAATCTTGCTCCTTCTTCTGCCAATTTATCATGAAGGCTTATAATATCATCATCTTCTGTAATTTCAACTTCTCTGCATGCGTAAACATCCCCCGCATCAAGTTCTTTTATTATCTCCATTATACAAACACCTGTTTTATCTTTACCTTCCATTATTGCTCTTTGAATTGGTGCTGCTCCTCTGTATTCTGGCAAAAGTGATGCATGAACGTTTATTGTTTTATACTTTGGTATGTTTATTATCTCTTCTGGTAAAATCTTTCCATAAGCAACGACTACTGAAATATCTGGATTTAGTTTTTTAATCGTTTCTAAAATTTCTTGGTTGTTTTTTATTTTTTCCGGTTGGAATACTGGTATGTTATGTTTTAAGGCTTCCTCTTTTACCGGTGTTGGCTGGATTTTTTGTCCTCTTCCTCTCGGTTTATCAGGCTGAGTAATAACTCCAACGACTTGATGATTGGATTCTATTAACGCTTTTAAACTTTTAACTGCAAAATCAGGCGTTCCCCAAAATAACACTTTCATTGACTTCCTCTTTCTTCATTTTATCTCTTGTTTCTCTAATCAAATTAATAAGCTTATCTATATTTTCTCTTGTAATCAAAGATACTGCAACAAAAGGATAACCTCTTTCAGAAAAATACTTTTCAAGATTATCTAATAAGCTTTTATCAGATAAAGCATCTATTTTATTTGCAACTACTATTTGAGGTTTTTTTATCAAGTCAGGAGAATATTTTTCAAGCTCTTTGTTAATTATGTTAAAAGCATCAATAGGGTCCCTTTCTCTAAAATCTGACACATCTATTAGATGAATTAGAAATTTTGTTCTTTCAATGTGTCTTAAAAACTCATGACCTAAGCCAAGTCCTTCTGAAGCACCTTCTATGAGTCCTGGAATATCTGCCAAAACTATATAGTCATTAACATCAAGCTGTAAAACTCCAAGAACGGGTGTAAGAGTTGTAAATGGATAATCTGCTATTTTTGGTCTTGCTTTGGATAGAATAGATATTAAAGTTGATTTTCCTGCGTTAGGAAATCCAATAATCCCAACATCTGCCAAAAGCTTAAGCTCGAGTTCTATCCATCTTTCTTCACCGAGCTCTCCTTTTTCCGCAACCATTGGTGCTTGGTTTGTTGGAGACTTAAACGCTGCATTTCCTCTTCCACCTTTTCCACCTTTCGCAACCACAACAGATTGACCTTTCTTTACTAAATCAGCTATAATCTCTCCCGTCTCTGCATCTTTTACAACAGTTCCGATAGGTACTTTTAAGATTAAGTCTTCTCCGTCTTTACCTTTTTTATTTCCACCTTGACCGTGCTGACCTCTTTCTGCTTTATAGTGTCTCTTATACTTAAAATCCATCAATGTTTGAAGACTGCTATCTGCAATTAAAATTATATCTCCACCTTTTCCACCATCACCACCAGCCGGTCCACCAAAAGGAACATACTTCTCCCTTAAAAATGCAACACAGCCATTACCACCATCACCTGCTTTTACATAAATTTTAGCTTTGTCTATAAACATACTTTATCACACCTATTATTGTTAAACTTATTATTGAAATTCCATTTGCTAAAATTAATGGAAGATTATTTATTCTTAGCCCATAAATAAACCATAAAAATATGCCAATCCACATAAAAATCAACCATATCCAAGAGAAATCTTTGGCTGATTTGGTTTTGACTGCTTTGTAAGTTTGAGGAAGATATGCAGAAGTTGTAAGAATTGCTGCTATTAAGCCTAAGGTTTGATTATCCATTACGATAACAACAGACAAGGGATTAGGAGTTTAACTGTAAAGAAATTTCTCCCAATCCCAAATGTGAAATCATACTGCTTTTTTAACTTTTCCAGCTTTTAAACACTTAGCACATACATAAATTCTTTTTGTAGAACCATCTTCAAGAACTACTCTAACTCTTCTAAGGTTAGGCTTCCAAGTTCTTCTTTCTGTTGTAGCTGAGTGTGCTACAGTATTTCCAAAAACAGTTTTTTTACCACATATTTGACAAACAGCCATCTTATAATCCTCCTTACAAAAATTAGAAAGAATATTATATCATAATATTGATATTGTATAACGTCGTGTATAAGTCATATCCGGTGTGGGAAAGTAGACTCTTTAATTTATTGCTTTCCGGTAAAAGCTCCTAAACAGTATCATTCTATAGCCGTGCGAAGAAACTTTACTTATTTACTGTCGGGCAATTCATGAATTGCCTCTACTCCTTTTATTGCCTTCTTTAATATAGGAGATCCTTCGGCTTTACGGCCTCAAAATGACAAAAGTAATAATGTATCATTCCAAAGCCGAAAGAAGAAATCTCGATAATTGTTTTTGAAATCTATTATACATTTACAAAGATATATTTAATTCAAAAATATCTTTTTTAAACAATAGCTTCGGTGTTTTCTTGATTCTAATTCTTTTACCAAGAACGTATCTTATGTGTCCACTTTGTTTATTTAAAACTTCTAAAATTTCTTCCTCATCTTTTAAAGCAGAAATAAAAACTTGAGCTTCGCTTAAGTCTGCTGTAGTGTCTACAAAATTCACTGTTATAAAATTATCCTTTGGCAATGCTATCTCTTCAGATATAATTTCAGATAGCTCTTTTTTTAACATAGAATTTACTTTTTCCATTCTGTGTGACTTTTCTCTCATTTTAAACTCACCTTTTTAAATTATTTCTTTATGTATATTTATATGCAAATGTGGGAAGTTTGCATCTATAAAACCAACGATAGAACCTAAAACCTTTTCTAACTGAAGTTTATCAGGTGCTACAGTTACAACAGCAATCACTGCAGATTGCCATAAATCTTGTTTATCTACTTCAGAAACAGCAACATTAAATTTACTTCTTAGCTTTTCTTTTATAGACCTTACAACCATTCTTTTTTCTTTGAGATTTGATGAGTCAGGTATATGAATTTCTAAAACTAAACTACCTATCATCATTTTCTACTACCCCAAAGATTCTTATAAAATCTTCCACCGATAGCTCTTCTGCTCTTAAATTTGGGCTAATTCCTGCTTTATTCAACATTTCTTCTTCAATTTTAGACTTTATCATCTTTCTTCTATTTTGGAACAGATGAGATATAAAATTTTTATATTTTTTTACATTATTAATTGCTATGTTTTGTTTAGGTGTGAGTTTTACTACTGCAGATGTTACTTTTGGCGGCGGGTTAAAAAACCTTGCCGGGACACTCATTACATATTTTATATCAAAAAATGTCTGAATAAATACAGATAAAAATGTATAATCTTTTGTCTTTGGTTTTGCTATCAACTTTTCTGCCACTTCTTTTTGAATCATAAAAACACAAAATTCTAAAATATCAAGCTTAAACGCGCAGTCAATAATCATTAAAGATGCAACATTATATGGCAGATTTCCTACAAGCTTTATTTTTTCTTCATCAGAAATCAATTCATAAAGATTCACATCAAAAAAATCCGATTTTATAAGCTTAAAATTTGAATATATACTAAACTTTTCTTCTAAAACCGGATGAACTGACGTGTCAATTTCTATGGCGTACAAAATCTTTGGATTTCTTAATAAAATTTCTTCAGTTAAAGCACCTGTGCCTGGTCCTATCTCAACGATAATGTCTTCCTTAGAAATATTTATCTCATCTACAATTTTTTCTATAACATTTTTTGAAATTAAAAAATGCTGTCCTAAACGTTTTTTTGGTTTAATTTTGTTCAACTGAATCCTTTTCCATCTCCTTATATTTTTCTTTTATCATTTTAAAGACTTCATCTTTCAAATCTTGTCTATCAAGTGCAAAATCTATGATTGCTTCTATATATCCAAGCTTATTGCCTGTGTCGTGCCTAATTCCTTCTATATCTTTTGCATAAATTACTTCTTTCTCTCTAAGCTTTGATAATCCATCTGTTAATTGAATTTCTCCACCTCTTCCTATTGGTGTTTCTCTTAATGCATCAAATACGTTCGGTGTTAGGACATATCTTCCTATTATTGCGGTAGTTGATGGTGCTTCTTCTACCGATGGTTTTTCAATCAATGATTCAATAATCTTTATTCCATTTATGACTTCTTTTCCCGCTACTATCCCATACTTACTAACATCTTCTTTTGGTACTTCCATCGTGCCTATTACTGATTTTCCAAACTGATAGTAAATATCTATAAGCTGTTTTATTCCTGGCTTTTCATCGTTTTTAATAATCTCATCTCCAAGTAAAACCGCAAATGGTTCATTGCCGACTAAATTTGCTGCAGTTAATACTGCATGCCCCAGTCCAAGCTGCTGTTTTTGTCTGATAAATACAAATTCTGCCATATTACTTATTTGTCTAAGCATTTCAATTTCTTTTTCTTTTCCACTTTTATTTAAAACCTGTTCTAACTCTGGATAGTAATCAAAGTAATCTTCTATTGCTCTTTTATGTCTTCCTGTAACAAAAATTATAGTTTCTATTCCAGAGTTTACAGCTTCTTCTACAATGTAATGAATAATTGGCTTGTCTATTAATGGCATCATTTCTTTTGGTGTGGATTTTGTAGCTGGTAAAAATCTTGTTCCAAAGCCTGCAACTGGTATTACAGCTTTTCTGACTTTTTTCATTTTTCTATCCTTTCTAGAACTTCTTGATAAAATTTAGCCAAATCTCCTAAATTAAGTCTAAATCTATCTTTGTCCATTCTTTCACCGGTTTTTGCATCCCAAAATCTGCATGTATCCGGAGATATCTCATCTGCTACAACGATTGTTCCATCATATAACTTTCCAAACTCTAACTTAAAATCAACCAGAATAATGTCATGCTTTATAAGAAAATCTCTTAATATTTGATTAACTTTTAATGCCATTTCTTTGATAGTTTTAACGTCTTCTTCTGTTGCAAGTTTCATAACTAAAACATGTTCATAGCATATGATTGGGTCTCCAAGTGCATCGTTTTTATAGTAAAACTCTATCAACGGTGGATTAAATTCTGTCTTTTCCGGAATTCCAAGCCTTTTAACAATGCTTCCCGTTGCTAAGTTTCTGACTACCACTTCTATCGGAATGATTTTTGTTTTGTATGCAAGCATTTCTCTGTCTGAAATCTGTTTTATAAAATGCGTCTTAACTCCTGCTTGATTTAAAAGCGTAAAAAAGATTGATGATATTTTATTATTTAAAATCCCTTTTCCTTCAATTACATCTTTCTTTTGAGCGTTAAAAGCTGTTGCTTCATCTTTAAAGTAGATGATAACATGATTTGGACTTTCAGATTGATATACTATCTTTGCTTTTCCTTCATATAATTTTTCCATGACAAACTCCTATAAATTTTCTTTTGCTAATAAAGAAAAGTATCTATAATTTTGATTATTTTTTATAGTTTCAAAGATTTTTTGAGCTTCTTGGAAATTACCTTCTTTCTTTAAAATTAAAGCGTAAAGAGTTTGTGCTGATATGTAGTTATACTTTTTTGAATCTATGGATTTTAATATTTCTTTTGCTTCTTTAGAATTACCTTCTTTATTTTTTAGGTATGCAAGATATTCATTAACACCTGATGATAGATCGGTTTTAAGTTCATTCTTTAACTTTTCTGCAGGTTCTTTATTTTCTTTATTTTCTTCTTTGTTTATCAATATTTCGTAAGCAAGAGCTACTTTATAAAACTCTGTATTTCCATACTGTTTTTTAAAGTTTTCAAGCTCTTTCCTTGCATCTTCTAATTTGTTTTCAGACAATAAGTCTGTAATTTTTGATAGATATAAAGATGCTTTTTCTCTGTTTTGTTTGTCTACCTGATTTTTGTAATATAAACCACCACTTATTATAATTAATAGTAGGAGAAATGCTAAAACAAATTTAAAATGTTTTTTTAGAAAATCATAGATTCTATAAACTTTGTACTCAAATTCTAAATCTACATCTTTTTCTATTGGTAGTTTTTCTTTTTCCATAGACTTCCTTCTATGTGATTTTTGCTGTATATTCTATCATAGTGCAGAGACTATTCTAAAAATTTTTTGCTATAATATCATATCATGTACACCACACTTAAATTTAAACTTATAACAGAAAAGAAAGAAGATTTAGAAGCTCTAAAGGACTTAATGAGACTTCAATCGTCTGCTGTCAGATCTGCATATAACAGACTAAAAGAAAACTATTCAAATAAAGATATCTACCATTTAATCAGAAAGACATCTCCAAACCTACCATCAAGATATATAACGCATGCAATTATTAAAGCATCTTAATCAGCCAAGAATATGATGCCATCTTTGGTGGTAAAGATATCTTTGAAAAACTATGTAAAAATCACTTGCAAGGTAAACAAAAAGAAACACTAAAAAATCAATGGAGAGAAAACAGACAGTTTAATCTTGTTAGCATTGGAACGGGAAATAATATAGAAAAAGGCAATCTACTTTTAAGATTCGTAGATATAAATGGATAATTATATCTAAGAGTTAACGTTAAACCTTATAAATGGATATACTTAAAAGTAAAAAGACAAGTTAATAACAAAAAGATAAATGGATAGATTTTATCTCTATGCTTGTTAATGCTTGGCAGTATGAAGAATACTTTCCTTATACAGTTGAGATAAAAATAATAGATAATCAGATTTACGGCTATGTATCCTTTGAACTGCCAACACCAAATATAACAATCACAAAATCAAACGGAGCAATAGGAATAGACACAAATGTGAGTCGGCTTCATTTAGCAATTGCAGAAGTATTAAATGATGGAAACCTGATAAGCTACCTAAAAATAAATCTACATGATTTTCTATTTTACGACAAAAACAGAAAAGAATATGAAGAATGGATATTAGGACACAAGAGCTTATAAATGGTAAAGTGTATATAAATGTTATTGAAGGATTTTGGGGTTATGTAAAGGAGAGGTTGCTAAAATTTCATGGTGTAAGTAAGGATAATTTTATCTACTATCTAAAAGAGCATGAATTTAGGAATAATTTTAAGGATAATATTGATGATAGCTTATGTAAATGTTTAGGTGGAATAAATAGAGGAATTACAATAATTTTAATCTTACAAGTAGATGGAGAAAAGTTAAAACTTTTATCGCTTATCTATATGCATATACTATTGGTTATAACTTTTTTAGAAAAAATAAACTATGGAGATAATTTCTCGCCCAAGGTATTATTTTTGATACATAAAATATGATCCCTCGGCTTTTTCAGCCTCGGGATGGAAACTTTAATTTCTTCCTATAACACCTTCCATTGGAGAAGATGCTGAAGCATACATTTTCTTTGGAATTCTTCCTGCTAAATATGCAAGTCTTCCTGCTATTACTGCGTGCTTCATTGCAACAGCCATTTTGATAGGGTCCTTAGCCTGAGCGATGGCTGTATTCATTAAAACTCCATCAACTCCAAGCTCCATAACTATTGCAGCATCTGATGCAGTTCCAATTCCAGCATCAACGATTACAGGTATTTTAACCGCTTCTTTGATAAAAAGAATGTTATAAGGATTTTGAAGTCCAAGTCCTGAGCCTATTGGAGCTGCTAGTGGCATAACCGCTGCACATCCTATATCTTCAAATCTTTTGGCCATTACAGGGTCGTCTGTTATGTATGGTAAAACTGTAAAACCTTCTTTAACAAGGATTTCTGCCGCTTTAAGTGTTTCTATCATATCCGGATATAAAGTTTTTTGGTCTCCGATAACTTCAAGTTTTACAAATCCATGTCCCAGAGCTTCTCTTGCAAGTTTAGCTGTTAAAATAGCCTCCTCTGCTGTATAACATCCAGCAGTGTTTGGAAGAATCATTATTTTTGATGTATCTATGTAGTTTAAAAGGTTGTCTTGGTTTGGGTCTGTAATGTTTACTCTTCTAACTGCTACCGTTATCATTTCTGCACCGGATGCTTCCGTTGCTTCCTTTGTCTGCTGAAAATCTTTGTACTTTCCAGAGCCTACTATAAGTCTTGATTTAAACTCTTTTCCGCCAATTACAAGCTTGTCATTCTCTAAAAACTTTTCTAAATCAAACATACTTTACCTCCAAAAAATTTGTTTAAACAATATAAACATTTTCATGTCTTTTTACAATATGAGTTGGCAGGTTTAATGTTTCTTTTATCTTTTCTTTGAAAATTTCTTGAATTTTTGGTTCACCGTGAATAAGAAAGACAGTCTCAACACCTTTTGTTTGCTTGATAAAATCTAATAAATTTTCTTGGTCAGCATGGGCAGAAAATCCATTTATAGTATAAATTTTAGCTTTAACTGCTATTTCTTCACCATAAATCTTAACATATTTAGCTCCATCTATTATCTGTCTTCCAAGAGTTCCTTCTGCTTGGTAGCCAACAAAAATCACTGAAGAGTTTTCTCTCCAAAGATTGTGTTTTAAATGATGTTTAATTCTTCCGCCGGTACACATTCCACTTCCAGCCAATATGATTGCACCAGATTCTATCTCATTTATCTTTCTTGATTCCTCAACAGATTCTGTAAAATAAACCCATGGAAAAACAAAAGGATTTTTATTTTGTTTTAAAAGTTTTAAGACTTCACCATTTAACTGGTTTGGAAATTGTAAAAATAGCTTTGTTGCAGCTATTGTAAGTGGGCTATCTAAAAAGATTTTACAAGGCGGAAGTTCACCATTATCATACATCGTTCGTAAGATAAATAAAATCTCTTGGGCTCTTTCTAGTGCAAATGTTGGAATTACTACATTCCCACCATCTTTGAAACTTTCTATAATAGCTGTTTTAAACTCGTTTATAGTTTCGGGAAGTGGTCTATGTTTTCTATCTCCATAAGTTGATTCAATAAAGATAAAGTCTGCATCTTGGGGATAATTTATCTCTCTTATAACCAATTTATTATTTGTTCCTAAGTCTCCAGAAAAGATTACTTTTTTACTTCTTCCTTCATCGTTAACCAAAAGTTCAACGTAAGCAGAGCCAAGAATATGTCCAGCATTTCTAAATGTGATAGTTACATCCTTAGACAGTTTGTATGACTCATCATATTCTAAGAATATTTTGAAATGTTCCATTGCTTGGAATACATCGTCTTCATCATATAAAACCGGCTTTACTTCTTCAGGCTTTCCTCTTCTTAAAGCTTTTTTATAGTTAACTTTATACTCTTCAGACATTACTTTAACAGCATCAAGAAGCATAATTCTTGCTAAAGCATAAGTTGCCCGGGTTGAGATAATTTTGCCTTTAAATCCTTGTTTTACTAATAAGGGTACTCTTCCTATATGGTCAATATGTGCATGGGTTAAGATTAGATAATCAATCTTTGCAGGATTAAAACCAAATGGTTCATAATTTTTATCCTCATCTATACCTTGAAACATTCCACAATCTATTAAAAAATTTAGATGTCCAACATTAACAAGATGACAAGAGCCAGTAACACCTTCTACACCGCCAAAAGATTTTACTATCATTTTTTCCTCCTTAATGATGATAACCTATTCCAAAACCTCTTAGAATTGTAAGTATGCCAAAAATAATAACAATAATTCCGGCAATTTTAACTAAACTTTTTCTTGAAGTTGGAGAAATCATATTTATGATTTTTGAAGAAAAAAGCATAGCCGGAACTGTTCCAATTCCAAAAAATAACATCGTCAGCATTCCATCCAACGGATTTTTATCTAAAACAGCCTTCATTAAAAATGCATACACTAATGGGCATGGCAAAAAGCCGTTAAACATTCCAAGAATAAACGGAGATTGTCTAAAATTTGATAACAAATCAGAGATTGCCTCAAACACAACATCTAAAAACGGTACGCCTTTTTCTTTAATATTGCCTGTAATTTGAAGACCAAAAAGAATCATCAAAACCCCAACAAAGATAGAAAGACCTTTTTGAATAAGCTGAAACTCAAATTTATGAAAATACATACCAAGCATTCCAGCCAAAAAGCCAAGAAAGGAGTAAGTAAAAATTCTTCCCATATTGTAAAGAATGTTTCCAATCCAGAAGTTTTTATAAGAGATGATAGAAGGAATAGCACCACACATTCCAATACAGTGATAGGAACCTAAAAAACCTGCTAAGGTTATCATTAAATACTCTAAAATCATTAAAAAACCTGCTTTTAAGATATGTTAAAATTAGTTTAACACAAAGATGCCAATGATGGATATCAATCATGAATAACTTAGAACATATAAGGAAATCCTTTGGATAAAATCCTCAGTATGAAAAATAAAATGGAAAAGTGAAAGAGTAGGGGCGATTCATGAATCGCCCCTACAGAAGAGGATGAGAAGTTAATGTTAAAATATTGTCATTCTGCAGCCGGCGAAGAATCTCTTATTTTTACCCAAAGTATTAGAGAATTTTTATAATAGTATTAAGATTTTGATAAACAGATAAAAAGGAGCAACCACCATGTCAAACCTATTTAAATTTGAAACACTTAAAAAAGATTTTTTAATTAGTCTAAATCCAAGCCAGTATAAACTTTTAGAAAATCTTTCTTTCTACTCTTCATGCATCACAGATTTTATATTCAGACATCCAGAAGAGCTGTTTTATGTGTATGAAAGTCTTGATAAACCATTACTTGGAAGAGAAAATCTAATTAAAGAAGCATTAGAGCTTTTAAACATAGAAAAGGAAGATGAATTCATTACAAAATTAACATTTTTTAAAATGAAACACTTTGCCAGAATAGTAGCAAAAGATATATATAAAAAACATCATCTTATCCAACTTACAGAAGAATACTCATATTTAGCCGATGCCTGCTTTGAAGTCGCATATCAAAAAGCCTATTCAAAATACTTACAAAGATTTGGAACGCCAATAGATGAGCTTACAGGCAAACCAGCAAGTGGAAGTGTTATAGCTCTTGGAAAGCATGGAGGAACGGATTTAAACTACTACTCAGACGTTGATGTGATGTACATCTGTTCAGGAGAAGGAACTACCGAAAAAGGCATTTCAAACAGAGAATTTTTTACAAAAGTATTTACAGATACAACGCTTTACTTAACAAAAAGAAACGCTGAAACAGTGGCTTGGAATGTAGATTTAGATCTAAGACCAGAGGGAAGAAAAGGTTTATTAACCTACAGCATTCCATTTTTAGAAAATTATTATTGGTCTGTTGGCAGGACTTGGGAAAGACATATGCTTATAAAAGCAAGACACGCAGCAGGTGATGAAAACACTACTAAAGAGTTTTTAGCCATCATCACTCCTTTTGTTTACAGGAAAAGTTTAAGCAAAGAAATTATAGATGACATACTAAATATGAAAAAAATGATAGAGAAACATTCTAAGCCAAAAAATCCGGATGAGATAGATGTTAAAAAATCAGAAGGTGGAATTAGAGAGATAGAGTTTATAGTTCAAGTATTTCAACTACTTCATGGTGGTCATGACCCAAGCCTTAGAGAAAGAGAAACAGTAAGAGCTTTAAGAAAGATTGTTGAAAAAGGATTGCTGTCAGAAGAAAAAGGTAAATTCTTAGAAGATGCTTACGTATTTTTAAGAAATTTAGAGCATGTAATACAGCTAAAAAACTGCGTTCAAACACAAATTTTAAATCTAAAAAATGCATCAGAATATGCTAAAAAACTTGGCTTTGATTCAGAAGAAAAATTTTTAGAAAAGCTTGAATATGTTAGAAAAAATGTTAAAAGAATATTTGAAAGTCTTGGGGGAGAAGAAAAAAAAGAACTTACTTCTATACAAGCCTACATCATTACAAAAGAAAATGAAGAAATTGTATCAGAATATCTAAAATCTCTCGGTTTTAAGGACCCAAAATGGGCGCTGAACTTGATTACTTCAATCTTTGAAGACGAAGAGTATCTTCTCTTATCGGAAAAGTATAAAAATCTTTTAATAGACTTCTTGCCAAAATTAGAAGAATATCTTAAAGAAAGTAAAGCAAAAGAAAGCTTGCTTGTAAATCTGAATAAATTTTTTACAGAAGGGAAGATTTACAGACTTTTTACAACAGCTTTAGAAAGCAAATCAAAGCTTGTTGATTTTATCATTGAAGTTGTAAAAACAACAGACTATGCAACAAACCTTATGATAAAAGATAAAGAACTTATAGAATTAGCATTTATCACGTCAAGACCTTTATCCAGCAAAGAAGATTTTGAAAAAGAGCTTGAAATTATAAAGATTGAAGATAAAGTTGAAAGCCTTAAGAAATTAAAGAAAATTAGCGAAGTATTAGCAACCTTGGAATACCTTCATAAAATAAAAACCCATAGCCCGATAGCAAGACTAAAGAAGCTTAACAATACAATCACAAACCTTGCTGATTTTATTCTTGAAAGTTTATACAAGATTAACGAAGGAAGTAAATTCGCAATTTATGGACTTGGAAAGCTTGGCAGTAGAGAGATGAACATCGGCTCAGACATTGACTTAGTTTTTGTTTTCAAAGACGAAGAAAGTAAATTTTCATTAAGTAAAGTTCCACAAAAGATAATAAAAGATTTGACTACATACACAAAAGAAGGACAGCTTTATCAATTAGATTTAAGATTAAGACCCTACGGAAAAGCAGGAGAGCTTTCACCATCTCTTGATTTTTATAAGAAATACTTCCAAAACGAAGCAAGACCTTGGGAATTCTTAGCATGGACAAAAGCAAGATTTATTACAGGAGATGAATCTGTTAAACAAAAGTTTGAAGAGATTATAAAAGAAGAAATCTTCAGCAGAGAAATAAAAAAAGACATAAAAATAGACCTATTAGAGATGAGATTAAAATTAGAAGGATTGACAAAAGAAACAGAAAGTGAAATGGACATAAAACTTGGAAAAGGCGGCATCACAGATATAGAGTTTATGGTTCAGCTGTACTATCTTGAGACAAAGCAAAGAAAAACAAGCATTTTAGAAGGACTTCTTGATTTAAATCCTGACATAGTTGATTATTATGTATTTTTAAGAGAAGTAGAGACAAGGTTAAGATTGGTAAAAGGTAGCAGTAGTTCAAAAATCTCTAAGTCTGACTTGCAAACAGAGAGAATAGTTGACACGTTCAACATGAGCTTTGAAGAGTTTTTTAAAGAAGTGAAAAATGCAAAAGATATTATAAGAAAAGAGTTTTATAAGTATTTTAGAAAGTGAGATGTAAAACAGTGAAATACCATACCTTGTAGAAAGGGGTGTTTCCTGCTTGTATAAGTCATACCAGCCACTTATGCGCTGTATGGGTAATTCATGAATTGCCTCTACTTAGTTTCTTACCTTTTTAAAAGAGGAGATCCTTCGGACTAAAGTCTTCAGGATGACAGACAAGATAATAATCCATCATTCTAAAACCGTGCGAAGAATCCCCGCTTCCATAATCTTCCATAATATTCCGTCATCGTATATTAAATATACCAAAAATTTTTAAACTATAAGAGAATAAGATTTTATAATAATTATAGACATGGGAGAAAAAAGGAAGGACAGATCAAGTGTTTGTCATTGGTCTTTTAAGACCGCTGTAGAATGTTTTAGACTGTCCTTCCTCTACTTCCTAAAACCTGAATCAGAACATTAGGCTTTTAAGCCTGTATTTAACTACGATGATAGGTTATCAGGAAGTTTCTTTCATGTCAAGTATTTTATGAAAGGAGGTATTCTTATGAATGGCTACAAAATAGTCATAGGAATTGATGTATCTAAAAACTCATTCACTGCTACAGTTTTATATGATAACAAGAAAGAAAATTTTGAAGTTAAATCAGACCCAGTTGAGTTTGAAATGAAAATAAAGCCTTACCTTAAGAAGTTTAAAAAGTCATATATGCTTATCATAATGGAACATGCGGGAGTAAAAACAGATAAAGCTGATTCATTCTTTATTGCAGAATATGGAAGAACGTTTTTCGATGGAGAGCTTTATAAACCAAAATCAGATGTAGAAAAAGAAATAGAAGTAAAACTAAAGATATTGGAAGACCTACAACAGCAGCTTACAATGCTAAGAAACAAAAGAGAATCGTTAACCTATGGAGACTTATCAATAATTTTGTGTCTGGATTGAAAACTTTTTATTAAACAATTGCAAAATTTCATAAGAAGATCCTTTAAAAGCAGGTATAGGTTTTTTCCATTTTCCATTCTTTAAATTATCTCTCTGTATAAGCAGATTTATCTCAAGAATGTCTACAGATTGAAAATATCCACCTAAATTTATTCTTACCTTCTCTATCATGCTATTAACACTTTCAACTGGATTTGTTGTGTATATGTGTTTTCTTAGATTTTCTGGATATTTTTAAAAAACATAAGTATCTCTCTTTGTTAGATTGAATATGTTTTATAAAGCTTGGATATTTAGATTTAAATCTACTACATAAATCATCTAATTTTTCTAATCCATCTTCATAATCTAAGCTGTTTTCTTTTATGTTTTTTAATTCTTTGTTAAATACTTGTGAATCTTCTTTATCCATCTGATTTCTAACGTTTCTTTGTAAATGGACTAAACATAGCTGATGGTCTGTATAAGGAAACAGTGTTTCTATGGCTTTTGATATTCCAGGAAAATCATCACTTACTATAAGCATTATCCTTTTTAGTCCTCTATCTATTAAATCATTGAATACTTTTATCCAGTCTGCTTTGTTTTCACTACTGAAAAATGTGTAAAATCCAAATATATCTTTATTTCCTTGTAAATCTATTCCAAGAACTACATAGACAGAAGCTTTTCTGATTTTGTTTTTCTCTTTTATATCACAGTGGTATGCATCTATATACAGTACAAATGCATCCGATGGAAGCTCTCTTGTTTTAAAGCCACTCAAGTCTTTCTATAAGCTGTTTTTTGATTGCATCCATATGTTGTTTTGAGTAGTTTAAGCCCAAGCTTTTTAATGTAGAATCTATCTTGCTTTCTGAGTATCCATTGGATACCAAACTCATAAGAAGGTCTATATAATCTTCATCAACTCTTTTGTAAGGGTCAGGTAATATTTGTGGTCTAAATTTACCCTTTCTATCTCTTGGAACATTTATGTTAAGCTTGAAAGAACCAGTATTTAGGCTTCTTTCATAATACCCGTTTGCTTTGTTATCATCGTCATTTTCAAGAAGAAATTTCTTTCTTGGTTCATAATCAGTTCCACAACAGATTCTAAAAGTTTTCTTATACCTATCTTTTCTTGAGTTGTTATACCGTTTGGGAAAAGTTCTTTTACTAATTCTTCGGTAGATCTGTCTAATATTTTTTCAAAGTATTCTTTCTTATCCATTACTATTCCTCCTTATAATTTTATTTAGACACAACATTATTTTAACTCCCGGTAGAAAGTTTATATATTTGTAGCCAAGGATGTAAAAACAAGAATCTCTTTTACTTTTGCATATGGCAGGCTAAACAGTAAAAACGCAAAGGACTTTTTAGAGAAATTAATAAAAGCAATACCATTTGAGATAAAAGGTATACAAACAGATAATGGCAGTGAATTCTTAGGCGAGTTTAGCAAAGCATTAAAGAAAAAAGATATAAAACATTATTTTAACTATCCAAGATATCCAAAAGGACAAGCATATGTAGAGAGAATGAATAGGACATTACAGGATGAATTTATCATGTACTACGAAGATTATGAATTAAAAGATGTTTATGAGTTTAATAAAAAAATGATGGAGTATATGCTATGGTATAACATAGAAAGACCTCATCATAGTTTAAACAAAAAATCACCTATTGCATACTTTTGTGATATTATAAATTCAAGAAAATCGGAATTTTCCCAAACTGGTATGACCTATACATGATTCAGGTTTTAGGAAGTAGAGGAAGGACGGTCTAAAACATCCTGATTGGTCTTAAAAGACCAATGACAGTGACTTGATCTGTCCTTCCTTTTTTCTCCCATGTCTATAATTATTATAAAATCTTATTCTCTTATAGTTTAAAAATTTTTGGTATATTTAATATACGATGACAAGGAAAGGTAAATTCGCAAAAATTTTGAAACACTCTCACCCCTAAGAGTTTTTAATCACAAGCTCTTTTAGTGTTTCTATAAACATTGGATGACTTTTTAAAGTTGGTATTCTGATATAACTTTCAGCTCCAAGCTCTTTTGCTATGTTGCCATACAGATAATCAAGCTCGTAAAGTGTTTCTGAATGTTCTGAGACAAAGCTAACAGGTATAACTATTAGCTTTTTATATCCTTCTTTTATTAATCTTTCAATTTCTTGGTCTGTAAAAGGTTCTAACCACTTCACAGGTCCAACTTTTGATTGATAAGCTAAGGAATATTTAACATTTGGAAAATGCTCCATTATTAGTTTAACCGTTGTTTCTGTTTGTTTTTTGTATGGGTCGCCGTCAAGAATGATTTTTTCTGGCAAGCTATGGGCTGTAAATAAGAAATAATAATCTTTATAATCTTCTGGCAGGTTTTCTTTAATGTTTTCTACCATTGCTTTTATGTACAAAGGATTGTCAAAGTAGCAGTTTATTTTTGCGATGGGAATGTTTGAAAAATAATAGTATGGGTCTTTTGTCCCTTTTAGTGTAGATAGTACAGCAAATTTACCGGGGTTAATGTATCGTTTAACTCTTCTGTCAAATTCATTGAAAGATGATCCTGTGGTTGTTCTGCTGTACTGTGGATATAGCGGTAGCAAGATTATTTTTTTTATTTTTTCTTGGAAAAGCTGGTTTAAAGCTTCTTCTGTGAATGGATGCCAATATCTCATTGCAACGACAACTTTATAATCTTCCTCAAGTTTTTCTTGGAGTTTTTGGGCTTGCTGAAGCGTTTGTTCTTTTTGTGGAGATTTTCCACCCATTATTTCGTAGTATTTTTTTGTTTTTTTGGCTCTAAGTCTTGAAATTAAGAATGCTACTGGTTTTTGAATAGGTTTTGGAATTTGTATGATGTCATGGTCAGAAAATAAGTTGTATAAAAATGGCTGAATCGCATCTAAGGAGTCAGGACCACCCATATTTAAAAGTACAACGCCAATTTTTTCTTTTGTCATTGATTTCTCCTGTGTTTTGTAAGTTTAAATTATACTGGCTATTTTTACTTTGTTCAAGATGAAATTAAATTAGTTAGGTGTGAAATGAAAGATTAGGAATGTATAAGGTTTAAAAGAGATGCTTAACATTGTGAAAGTTATTAACCGCCTATAGTAAGACAAGTGCCTATATGTTTTGTCTGGCTTAATAAATGCTTTGCATTTTACGCTTTACCGCTAACATTAAAGTTCATACTTTTATTTGGGTAAGTAATTAGTGATTTTTATAAAATTTTAAAAGGGGATCCTTCGGCATTCGGCTTCAGGATGACAGTCAAAGGTTGAATGACAAATACTATAGAAAGGTGATCTTATTTGTCATTCTGAACGAAGTGAAGAATCTCTGCCTTTTACCTATCAATTTCTCAACTTTTTAAAAGAGAAGACACTTAGGCTTTACAGCTGCAGGATGGCTAAGGAAAGTTAATTTTAATATGCATCAATTTTATAGATCCTTTGGGCTTGTGTCCTAAGAATAACAGAGAAAATGAAAGTAGAGGCAATTCATGAATTGCCATTACAGAAGTTAGAAGTAAAGCATAGACGTTATTTTATAGTTGTGCGGAAAATCTCCTAGTCATTTTTAAAAACGCCAGCCGTTAGGCCGGCGTATGTTTATTAATATAATCTTCTTCTTTGCGAAGCTGTAATTGCTCCAGCCATGCCAATATCTCTTGGAAACTCGGTCCCTCTTGAAGTTGTTTGAACTTCAAGGTCTTCTGTACCAAAGAAAGATTTAATTATTTCTAAAGCTGCTGGAATATCAAAATCCTTACAAGAGAATATATCTATTGAAAAGTATCCTTTCTCCGGAAATGTATGGATGCTTATGTGGCTCTCTGCTATGATTACAAACCCTGAAACTCCCCAGTCTTCTGGTTTATCTCCGCCATCATACTTAAACACATACGGAGGCATAATTTTTGTCATTCCGATTTCAGCCGGCAAAGTATCTAAAAAGTTAGTAACAGCCTCTACGCTTGCCAAAGCTTCAAAATTTCCGTTGTAACCATCGACCATTAAATGGGGTCCAAATCCTATCAACTCTTGTTTTCCTCCTTTCAAATTAAAATTTGTGGTATAAAAGATATATTAAATTTTAAAGATTGTAAATATATTGTTGCATATTTTTTGTGCAATTTTAAACTTTATTAATATTTTGGCTTTAAAAAAACATGATTTTCATTATTGTTAATGTTTATTAACCAATATAAATTTTATATACCTTTAAAATTTAAGGAGACAATCAATGAGTGAACTAATAGAGCCAAAATTAACCATAGAATTGGCACATCAATGTGTTAAATGTTCCGCATGCAGACAGGTTTGCCCTACATATAGCGTCGTAAAAGAAGAGCGTTCTTCTCCAAGAGGTAGGCTTGCATTGGCTGAAGCTGTTGTAGATGGAATCTTACCACTTACTGAAGAAGTTGCAGCCCAGTGGAATCAATGTGCAATGTGTCGCCGTTGTGAGTGGATATGTCCTAACGAAGTTGAATATAAAGAGATTATGTTTAGAGCAAGAAATATGGCAAAGGAAAAATCAAAAAAAGATTACTTTAAGACAGTGGTTTTCAAAGGTCTTGGAATGATGGGAAATCCACTTACAAAAATAGGTATGAAGTTTGCACCAACCTTGATGGAAGCTTACGGAAAGCTTGCAGGTAAAGAAGTTCCTGAATACAATGCTGTTTATATAGATGTTGGTATTCCAAAATATGCTAAACTAATGCCTAAGCCATCTGCAAAACCTTTTGGATTGAGAGGCAAAGAAGTAAAAGCTGAAAAATCTAAAGGAAGATTGCTATTCTTTACAGGCTGTATGATAGATGCTTTTCAAGGTAAGGTAGGAGAGAGTGTTTTAAAACTTATGGAAAAAGCCGGTTATGATGTTGTAGTTCCAAAAGATATAAGATGCTGTGGAGCACCACATCTTTACAGTGGAGAGATAGACGCATTCAATAAACTTATGAAGCATAATAAGAACGAAATAGATAAATACAAGTTTGATTATATCGTAGTTGCATGTCCAACATGTGGCGGGGCTCTAAAAGAAGAGTATAAATATCCAGTTAAAGATTTTGCAGAAATACTTAGAGAAGAAGGATTTTTAGTATTTAAAGGCAGCGGTGAAAAAGTTAGCTTTCATTTTCCTTGCCATTCTTACACTGCAATGAAAACAGACCCTAACGTATTTAGAGATGTATTAAAAAATGTGAAAGACGCACAATACGTTGAAGGTGAAGAAGCTATGATGTGTTGCGGTTTTGCCGGATACTTCTCTGTGGCTAACTATGAAGTAGCTTCTGAGCTTCAAAAAAGAAAAATAGAAGATTTAAGAAAAACTCAGGCAACTTACGTTTTAAGTGATTGTCCGGGATGTGTACTAAATTTAGCAGATGGTATGTATAAGCACGGTCATTATAAAGAAGTTAAAGTTATGCACTTAGCAGAATACTTGGCAGAAAGACTTGTAGAGGAAGAAAAAAATGAAGGTAAATCTTAAAGAAGAAAAAAATCTCAAATACAGATGCAGAGTTTGTGGCTATGTATACGACCCGGAAAAAGGAGATGAGATTAATCTTATCTCTCCGGGCGTTGAGTTTGTAGATTTACCAGACACTTGGAGATGTCCAGTCTGTAATTACTCTAAAAAAGAGTTTAGAGCTGTTAAAATTTAGAAATATACTTCTGAGAGAAAAATGTATTAAGAAAAAGTGGGTGAGTGAACAAGGATAGCGGAACAAAAGTAAACGCTGGAGCGATTCATGAATAGCCCATAAATGATTTAATTGTAGGACTAAACCTGTGTATTTCCCCCAAATTTATAAGAATTTCATGTTTCACATCTTATGTTAATTCTTAAGTCTTAAATATATAAGCTTGTTTTTTGGTCTATACCTACGTTTGCCATTATAACAAGGATTACGGATGGCAACTTGAGTTGTTATTGTTTATTATGTTTATGTTTAAACAGTCAAGTCGGGTGAGAAATTCAGTAAAAATATCAGATTTTTTGCCGGCTTCAGAAATGACAAAAATAACTTTTCACTTCTAACTTTCTCACCTTTTTCTGTACGGGCAATTCATGAATTGCCTCTTTTAGTTTCTTTGTCATCCGCCTAAGGTCTTTAATCCGAAAGATCTCCTTGTCTAAATTTTATAAAAATCGCTAATTTCTCCCCCCAAAGCATATCTTAACCTGTTATATAATATTTACTATGGAGTTTAAAAATATCTTAAAAGAAAAAGCAAGCTTTATAAATAAGCAATTAGATAGATTCGTTCCCAGATGCATTCCTGAAGAATTATCTAACGCAATGAGATATTCTTTAGAAGCGGGTGGAAAAAGAATCAGACCTATCTTAGTTATTGAATGTGCAAAGGCTGTCAAAGAAGATGTAAATGTTGAAGATTTTATAGATATAGCTATTTCAACAGAATTTATTCATACTTACTCTTTAATTCATGATGATTTACCTGCCATGGATGATGATGATTTAAGAAGAGGAAAGCCAACCTGTCATAAAGTGTTTGGTGAAGCTATCGCAATTCTTGCCGGTGATGGACTTTTAACATTTGCTTTTGAGCTTATTTCAAACAATAAAAAATTATCAGCTGAAAAAATTGTAAAAGTAATTAATATTTTGTCTCATAATGTTGGAATTTATGGAATGGTGGGAGGTCAAGCAGCTGATATATTGCCAAATTTTAAAGATGTTGAATTTATTCATTTAAATAAAACTGCAAAATTTTTATCTGCATGCTGTCAAATTGGTTGTGTGTTAGCTGATGCTACAGAAGAAGAGATACTAAAATTAAAAAATTATGGAATAAATATCGGTCTTGCTTTTCAGATATGGGATGATATTTTAGATGAAATCGGAGATGAAGAAAAAACAGGAAAAAGATTACACAAAGATAAAGATAAAAATAAGATTACCTATCCATCTTTGTATGGATTAGAAAAGTCAATACAGATTGCAAAAGATTATGTTGAAAAGGCAAAAAATGAGATAAAAGACTTGAAAAACTCTGAATTTTTGATTAAATTAGCTGATTATATTATTAGCAGAGAGGTTTAGATGAAATACGGAGAGAAAGAAATACTTGAAGCAAAATTAGAGCCATGGCCTAATCCATATCCGGAGAGAAATTATACTATTGATATAACTTTTCCTGAATTTTCTTGTCTTTGTCCAAGGTCAGGATATCCAGATTATGCAACAATAAAAATAATCTACATTCCGGACCAATACATTGTAGAATTAAAATCTTTAAAGCTTTATCTAAACAAATACAGAAATCAGTATATATCCCATGAAGAGGCTACCAATAAAATTTATGAAGATTTGTACAATCTTTTAAAACCAAGAAAACTTGAAGTTATTGGAGATTGGAATCCAAGAGGAAACGTAAAAACAATAATAAAAGTAAGCAGTGAAGATAATAAGTAGTTTATCAAAACCATTTTATTTCAATCAGATTAGGATTATCTTATCGCAATTAAAATAAATTCTATTGCATTAGATAGGAAATTAGGGATCTTTATAAACTTAAGAAAGAGATGCTTTGGCTCACAGCCTCAGGATGAGAACCAAAAGTTGGCTGATAAGCATCAGAGAAAGGGCAACATTATATGTCATTCTGAGCGAAGCGAAGAATCTCCTATTTTTCTTTTCAAAAAACATTAAAAAATCAGATCCTTCACTTCGCTGCTGGACGACAAGGAAAAATAAAAATCTGTCATTCTGCACCCGGCGAAGAATCCCATACTTTTAAAATGATTTTTTGCCCGATGTATAATTATTGCAATTATAAAATACATTTTAATAACCTTCTTTAGTTTTACAATTAATATTCAAATGTTAGTTATTTCTAACCTGAGTCTTAACTGATATAATAATTACAAAAAAACCAAGAGGCTTTTATGTGGATATTTGGACAGCATGATGAAGGCTATAGAAAAACAAGAAAATCAATATTAGAGCTTGTTGGAAACACTCCATTAGTAGAACTCAGCAGGTCATTGCCTGAAGATATAAAAAAGAAGAATGTAAAAATTTATGCAAAGTTAGAATCTTATAATCCCGGTGGTTCTGTAAAAGACAGACCGGCAACAAGAATGATAGTTGAAGCAATTAATTCCGGAAAACTAACTAAAGATAAAGTTATCATAGACGCAACATCCGGAAATACCGGAATTGCTCTTGCAATGGTTGGAACTGCTCTTGGATATCAAGTTGAGCTTGCGATGCCAGCCAATGTTAGCGAAGAAAGGAAAAGAATCATAAAAGCGTTTGGAGCTAAAATCCATTTTACAAATCCACTTGAAAGCACAGATGGAGCAATTATATACGTCAGAAAGCTTGTTGAAAAGTATCCAGAAAAATATTATTACATAGACCAATATAATAATGATGCAAACTGGAAAGCACATTTTGATTCTACCGCAGTGGAAATTTGGAATCAAACAGAAGGAAAGATTACTCACTTTGTTGCCGGAATAGGAACAGGTGGTACCGTGATGGGAACTGGCAGAAGGTTAAAAATCTTTAATCCGGATATTCAAGTTATAGGCGTTCAGCCAGATAGTCCATTTCATGGCATAGAAGGATTAAAATATATAGAAACTTCAATAAAGCCGGGTATTTTTGATGAAAACAGGCTTGACAGAACTATCTTTATTGGAACTGATATTGCATATCAAAGAGCGAGAGAGCTGTCAAGATTGGAAGGAATATTTGTAGGACAATCGTCCGGTGCTGCTTATGAGGCAGCAATAAAAGTAGCAAGAGAAATTGATGAAGGTGTTATAGTTTTTATATGTCCTGACGGTGGAGAAAAATATTTAACAACGGCTTTATATGACTACGAATAAAATATCTTGCATTCTACTTGCTGGCGGTCAAAGCAAGAGAATGGGAGAAGATAAAGCATTTTTAAAACTTGATGGACAAACATTTTTAAAAATAATTGTTAAAAAACTCTATGAAAAATGCGATGAAATTACCCTTTCAATAAATAAAGATGAAGAAATTTATCAAAAAGAACTTAATGAATTTCTTAATAAGATAACTTTTATTAAAGACAAAAATCCTTACGATGGTCCATTAAACGCCGTTGTATCAGTAGCAGATAGTATTAATAATCCATATGTGTTTATAGCTACTGTAGATACTCCACTTTTAAATCCAGAATTAATTGATTTTTATAAAGAAAAAATTTCAGATTATGATTGCATTCTTCCTATAATCAATGGAAAGTATCAACCTTTAAATACGCTTTACAAAAAAGATATTTTAGAAAAAGCAAAGCAAATATATAATTCAAGCAAGTCCTTAATGTCTTGGATTAATAAGCTAAATTGCCTAAAATTGTATGAAGATGAAATATCTAAGATAGATGAGAGTTTTTTTAGTTATTGGAGTATTAACACAAAAGATGAGTATGAAAGATTGAAGAATATAAAATAAATGAGAAAGTAAGATTACAATACCTTAGCTGAGATATTAGTGGTTTTAAAAAGGAGGCTCTTCAAACTTACGTCCTTGGGATGACAACGTAAAGTAAAGTAGGGGGCAATTCATGAATTGCCATTACATATTGTATGTTAACGGTTACTTATATATCATTCTGCAGCCGGCGAAGAATCTCCCTCCTACTTTTCTTACCTGTTATCTCTCACTTTTTAAAAAGGAGAGCCTTAAGATTAAAGTCCTCAAATGACGCAATGAAGACAAACTTACAAAAATTTTAGAAAAGCCTCAGTTTTGGAGGCTTTAATTGTATTAAATCGTTGTTTTATTTTTCCTTAAAGTCCCTATATCTCATGTTATTTCAGGGATATCGGATAGGATAATATATAGTAGCAATTCATGAATCGCCAATACTAAACATCGTTTCAGACTTACGGAACATTTCTGTATTAAAACAGGAAACTTACAATCAGTCTTGTCTATCTTGCTGTTTGCTGCTAATCATTCAATTTTTGATATTACTTTCTTCTTTCAATCTTGTTAAAATTTTTACGATTTTACTAACCATTATTGGGTCGGTATTATCAAGTACAGCTGCTGCTTTTTTTTCATTCATATTAAAAATAATATATGCAGCATCTTCAGCTGACTCCATTTTAGACAGTTTCTGGCCTGCCATCTCTGGGTCCATTTTTTCAAATACTTTTGCAAGCTTTTTATATCTTTCATCTTGAATTTTTTTCTTACTTTCTTCTATCTCTTTCTTCAAAAGCTCTAAAGCTTGTTTTTCTTTTTTTATTTGTTCTAATAAAGCTTCGTTTTTTTGATATGTTGCTTTTATTTCATCTCTTATCTGTTTTAATTTTTCAGCTTCTTTTTTTAGCTCTTCAACTTGTGCAAAGCTACTGCTTATTAAAAATAGAATTCCTATTAAAAATCTCATTTGACTCCACCATTTCTTTAAAATTGTCTAAAATCTGTTTTTTGTTTACTTTTAAAGTAAAATATTTATCAATAGCTTTTTTCTCTGCATTTAGTAATGCTATCTTTTCTTTAATTTGCTCTTTTTCTCTCTCTAAGGATTTTATCTCTTCTTCTATCTTTTTTAATTTTTCTTTTTGATAATTGATAAATTCATATTTTTGTCCCATCGAAAAGATATCGTTAATATTAAGCTCTAATACTAACTTTATTTCATTTTCAATGGCGGATTTTTTATTATAAAATGTCTCTAAGGTCTCATCAATATTTTTCAGCTTTTCTTTTTCAGCGTTTAAATAATTATCTTTTACTTTCAGTAGTTGTTTTTTGTTTTTCATTTTTCTCTTCAGAATTTTCTTTATATATAAAATCTGCTTTTTCTTTTAATTCTGCTTCTTTATCAGTACCTGTAATAAGATTTATTTCGATTCTTCTATTTAACTTTCTTCCTAGTTCAGAATTATTTGGAGAGATTGGTTTTGTGTCAGCATAACCTACTGCACTAAATAGGTATGGCGGTAAATTCCCGGCAGTTATTAAATATCTTACAACTGCAGCAGCTCTGGATGCAGAAAGCTCCCAGTTTGATGGATAAATACAGGTTGGTCCGGGTGGGATATCATCTGTATGTCCTTCAACTTCTACCGGCAGTTTGGCTTCTTTTATAACTTCAGCAATCCCATTTAATAATTCTTTATATTCTTGATTGATTTCTGTGCTACATGGAGGAAACAATATATAATCTAATATTCTAATTCTTACACCCATAGGAATTACTTCAACGCTAACTTTTCCTTCAAGATTTAGTTTTTTAATAATCTGCTCAACTCTTTCTTTTATTTTTTTCTTCGCATCTTCTCTCTTTTGTTTTACCCCCACACCTTCAATTATTGATGTAGGGGCAGACGAAGATATTGGTTTAAAGCTAAATGCAGCAGATATAGCTTCAACAAATGACGCTAATTTTTTCTTATCTATTGTAGAAATAGCAAAAAGTGCGATAAAGAGAGCTAAAAGTAATGATAGAAAGTCTGCGTATGGTACAGCCCACCTTTCCCCTGCACCGTGTTCTTCATGTTTTTTCTTTCTTGCCATATTTTAAGCCTCTTTAGCTTCAGATTTTCCTGTGTAAATCATAAGCTGTTCTCTAAGCATTTTTGGATTTTTAGATAATGCTATTCCAATTATACCTTCTAATATCATTTCTCTAGTTTTAATTATATCTTTAGCTTTAGCTTTCATTTTGTGTCCCCATGGACCAAAAAGGAGATAGGAAGATACGATACCTGTAACAGTTGCAGTAAAAGCACCCGCTATACCTTCTGCCATTTCTACCGGATTTTCAAGTCTTTTTAATGCAAGGATTAATCCCATAACTGCACCGACAAGACCAAAAACCGGCGTAGTTTCTCCTGCCGTAATCCAGTATTTTGCAGCACCTTCGTAATACTCTTCTATCTCTCCAATCTCCAACTCCATTCTTTCTCTAATTACCTCAGGCTCTAATCCATCTACAAGCATCTGCAGACCTTTTCTAAAAAATGGATCATCTATATTACCTATATCAGATTCTATTGCTAAAATTCCTTCTTTCCTTGCCTTTTCAGCTATTTTTATAATTTGTTCTAAAGTCTCTTCTGGATTTAATTGAGGATTACCAAATACGATTTTAAGTTCTTTGTAAGCAGCTGCAACATATTTTTGTTTTGTTGCTACAGCAGCAGCTGATAATGTTGTAGGTACGACTATTATAATAGAAGATATATGAACAAGTCCGGCCGGGTTTCCACCTTCCATTATATCACCTACAGCAAACAAAACTAAGGCAGCGATTATCCCACCGATTGTGGTAATATCCATTATTTTTTATGCCTCCCTTTTTTAGAAATTATTATAACTCAAATTTTCTTTAAATCTTCTATAATTTCACCATCTTTTAATTTTATGATTCTTTGAGTTCTTTCTGCTAAATCAATTTCGTGAGTTACCATGATTATAGTTCTTCCTTCTTTGTTTAGATTTTCAAATATTTCCATGACTATTTCGGTATTTTTTGAGTCAAGATTCCCCGTTGGTTCGTCTGCAATAATTACCAATGGATTGTTTGATAAAGCTCTTGCAATAGATACTCTCTGCTGTTCGCCACCTGATAACTCGTAAGGTCTTCTGTCTTGCTTTTTTTCAAGTTCAAGCTTTTCGAGATTTTTTATTGCCTTATCCGCTGCCGCAGATTTTTCTACTCCACTTTTTAACATTGGAACCATAACATTTTCTAAAGCTGTAAGTTCATTTATCAGATAATGAAACTGAAACACGAATCCAAATTTCTTGTTTCTTATTTCTGAAATTCTTTTTTTATCCTTAAAATTTATTTCTTGATTTTCAACAAAAACTTTTCCATCTGTTGGCTGGTCTAAAAGTCCAAGTATGTATAGTAATGTACTTTTTCCTGAACCGGATGGACCTATAATACTTACAAACTCTCCTTGTTTTACTGAAAGATTAATATTTTTTAAAATATGCTCATTAGCAATAAACTTGTTTATATTTTCTACTTTTATAATTTCCATCATCCACCACTTCTAAAAATATCAACAGGATTTAGCTTAGATGCTTTGTAAGATGGATAAAAAGATGCCAATATGGAGAAAAACATTGAAAAAACAAAGCCATAAACAAAGTAAAGAATACTTCTGTCAAGAATAAAGCCTTTTGCTCTTATTAAGCCTTCAACGTCTATTCTTAAGCTTGATAGCCATTCTTGGATAGAATAGCCAAGTATTGCTCCTATTATGTAGCCAAAAAAGCCAATGATTATACCTTGAAATGTAAAGATTTTTATTATTTCATCATCTTCATATCCAACGGTCTTTAAAATTGCTATATCTTTTTTCTTTTCCATAACTGTCATCATTATGATGTTAAAAATTCCAAAAGCTGATACTACCAAAATAGCAAATACTATCATGTACGTGATGTAGTTTTGAATTTTAAAAAGCTGTAAAAAGTTTTTGTATGCAAATTGCCAGCTTTCAGTGTAATAACCGGTCTCTTGCGAGATTAATCTTGCTAACCTTTCTGCTTTATTTACGTCTTTTATTTTAAATATTAGCTCATTAACTTCATTTGGTCTTTGAAGCATGGTCTGAAGCGTTCTAAGGTTTAGATAAACTCTTGTTTGGTCTAAGTTTGTAATTCCTGAGTTAAAAAAATCAACAACTTTAAACAGATGTGTGTTTCCGTTTGGCGTTGTTAGTATTACTTTTTTTCCCGTTTCGTATATTCCAAGGTCTTTGGCAAGAAGTTTACCGATAATTATGCTGTTTTCGTCTGCTAATAAAACATCTAATCGTTTATTTTCTATAAATTTATCAATTACCGATGCTTTTCTTTCCAAATTTGGGTCTATACCAATCAATGACCCAGACTTTTCAACCGTTCCATATTTTAATATACCTTGACTTACAAGATGTGGTGCTACTCCAAGAATATCAGGATTGTTTGAGTACTTTTCTATTATAAATTTGTAATCTGTGATTTTATCCTTCTTTTCAGGCGGTTTAGACCCAAGAATTACCGGAATAATTTTATCACCATAGTAAATTTTTAAAATTCTATCCGGTATATCTTCCGGTTTTGTCTTAAGTGTAATGTGTGCGTTTAAGTCTATTGCTTGCTCTACAAAGTATTTTTGAAATCCATTCATCAATGAAGCCATAACTATAAAAGCTGCAACACCGATTCCAACACCAACAATTGAGACAAAAGTCTGTCTTTTTCTTTCAACTAAAAACTTTAAAGCTAAAAAAAGTATATGATACATCTTATTTACCAATAACTATGATTTGACCTTCGTTTAAACCACTTAAAGCTTTTAGATAACCATTATATTTTTCTTTATCAACTTCTACTTTAACATTCTTGATTTCTCCATTTTCTAACAATTTGACATAGCCATTTTTATAAGCATTTTCTGGAATAAACAAGCCAGAAACCTTTCCTAAAATTATATTAGATTCTACCGTCATGTTTAACAATACAGGTCTGTCATAGTTAACATCTGCTTTAACTTTGACCGTCCTTGAATTTTTGTCAGATTGAGACTCTATCGTTTTGATTTTTCCGGTGAAAACTTTATCCGGATAAGAATCAAGCTTTACGAGAACTTCCATTCCTTCTTTAAGCAGTGGTGCATACTCTTCATCTACCAATAAAACCGTCTCTCTCTTATCTAAACTTCCAATAGCAAAAAGCTGATTATTTTGAGAGATATTGTTTATATAGTCTCCTTCATTTACAAATTTTCTTAAAACTTTGCCATCTGTCGGAGATTTTATATAGTATTTATCAATCTCTTTGGCTACTTCCGCCTTTTTAGCTTCAAAGCTTTTTAGCTGATAAGACAACTCTTTTAAACTATCTTGATAGCTTGCAACCGCTTTCTCATAATCTCTCTTGGCTACTTCTAAATTTTTAGCTACCTCATCAAACTGCTCTTTTGGGATCAACCCTTTTTCAAATAGATTTTTTCTTCTCTCGTAAACCTTTAAAAGATTTTCATAGTTTGCTTTTTTCATTTCTATATTTTCGATAAACTGCTTTCTAAAATCTGAATTTTCAGAAAGTTTTTGTTTGACAAGCTGTGCTTGAAACTCTATATCTTTTAGATTTTCATAAAGTGTAGGATTTGATATTTTCGCAATGATTTGACCTTTCTTTACTTGGTCGTTTTCCTTTACATATATTTTTTCAACGTAGCCAGAAACTTCTGATTTAACTATTACGCTATTTTCACTATCTATATATCCGGAAGCATAAATAGATTTAACAACCTCTTTTTTCTCAAGCTTATAAGTTTCATATCCGTTTTTGTTTTTGTTATAGAAGTAAAGTAAAGCTGTTGATACAAAAAAAATCGCAAAAATTAAGAATATTTTTTTCATAAATTAACCTCTGTTTTAGGAAGATGCTATATTTTATTAGTATATATAAATAATATACGTCAGGTGAAAAATTCAACAAAAGTAGGAGATTCTTCGCCGGCTGCAGAATGACAAATGAGGTTACCCTTTCTCAGATATTTATCAACCAACCTTTGACCGTTATCCTGAGGACCTAAATCCGAAGCTTCTCCTTTTTAAATTTTATAAAAACCACTAATTTCCCACCCAAGGTATTAAAAACTCTTAGGGTCGACTTCTATAATTACATCCACACCCTTTTTTAACAGTTTTTCAGCTAAAACCTTTATCATTTCCTTTTCTTTTTCTGATTTATACTCAAAATAATAATTAAAACTATTTGATTTTTGAGAGAAAGAATATACTTTCAAGCTTGAGATTTCTCTCAATACCTTTTCAACATACTCTTTTTGAGTTGGTTTAAACACAATTTTAAATCTTACAAGCTTTAAAAACGGTGGTAGCTTGTTTTTCTTTCTATAGATAGTTTCTTTTTTATAAAAATTTTCTAAAATTTGATTTACATCCAAGGATTTAGCTCCAATGTTTTCCGCAAGCCAACTCTCCAGTGTATTAGAAAAAATGATATAATTATCCTTAGCTACTGTTAACGGAGATATTACAGACCTTAAAAATTTTTCATTTGACCTATAATCAGGTAAATCTAAAATAAAATCAGGATAAAGATTTATAACCATATCAAAGCTTTCAAACTGCAATATATCCTTTAAACTTGATTCTACAATGATTTTATTAGAATCCAGTAGCTTTCTAAGTTTATCACTTTTTTTAAGAAATTCAAAAACAAACTCTTTTCCAAATCCAGTCTCCTTTAGCTTAAAATCACATTCAGGACAGGTTTTAAAGTATTCAAACCTTTTTTTACAAGATGGACATCTGAAAATTTTAGTGTTATTTTGAATGTAAGTTTTTAGCGGAACATCACAGGTTGGACAAACTGCTTCCCATCCACATCTTGGACAGTAAATGAACCCGGAGTAATAGCTTTTATTAGTTAAAATCAGAGTTCTTCCTTTCTTTGAAATCAAGCTTTGGAGTTTATTTAAAGTTTTATTGATAGACTTAAAAGGATTGATTTCTACATAAGATTTTATAACATCTTTATCTTTTTTTAGATTTGTAGCATTAATCAAGTAGCTTTCGATGGATAAGATAGAAGATGCTAAGATGATTGGAATATTTTTTTCTTTATGAATGTAATATAAAACCCTTTTTGTCTCAAATCTTGGAGACCTTAAAACTTTGTAAGCTGATGAATGTTCTTGCTCAAGAATTAAGAGATTTAAGTCTTTTATAGGAATAAGCAAAGAAGATACTGTTCCGATCACAATAGATGGATTATTTGTTATCTCTTTAAAAATTTCAAACTGAAGCTTTGGACTAATTCCATCATGATAAAAATATACATTTTCAAACTTTTGAGATAAATCTTTATAAAGTATATTTCCAAAGGCAATGCTTGGAACGACAATCAACACACTTTTATTTGTTTTAACATATTTTTTTATAAGCGATGTGTAAGCTTTTAACCTATTTTTGAAATAAAATCTATCATAAACATACATCTGACTTTCTAATAGTTTTGGAGTATAGTCAGCCGTTTTTGGCTGTCTAAAGACAGGAGTTTTTATTTTTATACTACTTTCAACAGGAATAAGAATACCTTTATCAAGCAAACTCTTAATACTTTTTTTAGAAAATCCAAGTGATAATAAATCTTCATAAGATACTTCCTGATTTTCTTGAATGATTTGAATAATTTTTTTAGCTGTTTCTGAGATTTTTTTAAGCTCTACATTTTCATTAATGTTAAAAACTTTAAAAGCAAGCGGGTCTTTTATGGCTTTTTCTCTTAAGATATTTGGAATGAAAAAATCTATCGTCAAACCTATCGGAGATAGATAATAATCTGAAATTTTTTTAATGATGTTTATTTCTTTTTCTGTAAATACTTGAAAATCATCGATTTTTATGATATCTTTTAGTTTGCTTCTATATTCTGCCGGAACGTTTTTGATAGAATTAGATATTCCAATGACTAATCCATAGGATTTAGTACTCTTAAATGAAACAATTACTCTTCTGCCTACAAAATTTTCTAAGGACTCAGTTTGAAACCTGTACCAAAAAGTTTGGTAAAGTGGTACAGGAACAGCTACTTCAAGAAAGATTTCATTCAATTTCTTCTATTACAAAGTTTTGGTTGGTGTAAATGCAGATTTCCCCGGCTATCTTCATCGCCTCTTCTACGATTTTGCGAGCATCAAGATCTGTATTTCTATAGAGCGCCAACGCAGCAGACCTTGCATAATCTCCACCAGAACCTATAGCCAAAACAGGCTCATCAGGTTCTATCACATCACCATTTCCAGAGAGTAAAAGCATATTATTTTTATCTGCAGCTATCATTACAGCTTCTAATCTTCTTAGATATTTATCTAATCTCCAGTCTTTTGCCAGCTCTACTGCAGATTTGACTAAATTTCCTTTATACTTGTTTAGTTTTTCTTCTAACCTTTCCATCAATGCGAGACCATCTGCAGCACTGCCTGCAAAACCAACTATAACTTTACCTTCATTTAAAACTCTTATCTTTTTTGCTGTATGCTTAACAACAGCAGACCCAAGAGTTACTTGACCATCTCCGGCTATAACTGTTTTTCCGTTTCTTCTAACAGCTAATATTGTTGTACTTTTAATTTTTTCCATTCTTTTCCTGTATTATCTTTGCTATTGGGTCGTTTTCTTTACTCTTTTCAGATGTATTGTCGTTCATATACTGCTCCATAGAGTCAATATCTTCAACTTCTTTCAAGTCTTTAATATTAGCCGGAATTCTTTTAGCAAATAAAAATCTTCTCACATAATAATCTTCATTAATATTTGCTAATTCAACTCTTCCACCTTTAGAAGAGGCATGAATCATTTTACCATCGCCAATATAAATCCCTACGTGGGAAGGAAAGCTTGCATAAGTTGCAAAGAATAATAAGTCTCCCGGTTTTAAGCTTTCTCTTCTAACAAAATATCCATATCTTGCTTGTTCTCTTGCGGTTCTTGGAAGTTTAAATCCTGCAAGCTCAAAAACGTGTTGAACAAAAGATGAACAATCTATCCCGTTTATAGAGTTTCCGCCAAAAGTGTACTTTGTACCAAGTAATCCTACTGCATACTTGTAAATATCCCTATTAGGCTCAAGGTAATCACCATACACTCTTGGACCGTAAGAGTAAGAAACCTTAGTTATCTTTATATGTTTATGGCTTTTTTTTGCATGGCTTGATTTTTTAGATACTTTTGTTGCATGATGGTTTGCTTTTTTACTTGAATGACCTTTAGTTTTAGCTTCTGCTATATTTGGTAGAATAAAAATTGACAAACTTAAAAACGTACCTATAATTTTCTTGGATAGTTTCATATTCATCCCCCTATTCTTATAAAACTAATTTAAATTATAACAGTAAAAAAATTTTTTGTAAACTTTTTTATGAGGATGTTCTAAAATTCCTGTAAGTTGTAATGTATGTGTAAAATGAATTTACCTTTTCTTGTCATCCTGAGGCTGTAAGCCGAAGGATCTCCTCTTTTGATGTTTTTTGAAAAGAAAAAAACAGGATATTCTTCGTTGACGCTCAGAATGACATCATTGTATAACCTTCGTCTTGTATCAACAAAAACCTTAATCCCTATCTAAAAATATTCTTGATGCTGTTGTTCCTCTTTGACCTTGATACTTACCTCTATATGGTTTTTCTGACCTATCTTCCATTTTTGCGAAAACAAGCTGACAGATTCTCATTCCAGGATAAATTTTTATTGGAATACTGTTTGCATTGTAAAACTCTAAGGTTATATTACCTTCAAATCCAGCATCCACCCACCCGGCATTTTCAATAAATAAGCCAAGCCTTCCTAAGGAAGACCTTCCTTCTACAAATGCAGTCAAAAAGTCTGGAAGTTTTATATACTCTATCGTCGTAGCAAGTACAAACTGTTTTGGTTTGATAATAAATCCTTCTTCTGTGGCTATCTCTTTTATAAGTCTATTAGAAAAATATGGGTCTCTTACATCTATTATTTCTATGTCTTCTGGATAAATCAAAAACTCATTTCCAAGCCTTAAATCAACAGAAGAGGGCTGAATTTGGATGTCATCAAGAGGATTTATCTCAAGTAAACCTTCGCTTATATATTTTCTGATTGTCTTGTCATTTAAAATCATTGTACTATATTATAACAAAATTTTTTTATGAGGTAGTTAAATTGAAAATATATTTAAACCTAAAAGAAGAGCTTAAAAAAGAGCCTTTTAAAGAGCTTGAATTTGATATTCCAATGAATGAGTTAGATTTACCAGAAGAGTACATCGTAAAAGATGGGCAAAGTGTATCTGTAAAATTACATTTACTTAAAGACAAAGATGGCTATGTTATCACAGCTATCTTCAACACGTCTATTTTAATGCACTGTGATAGATGTTTAACTGAGTTTTCTCAAAAGTTTAATATTAGCGAAAGTATTTTATTTACAAAAAAACACCTAAAACATCAGGAACTTTCAGAGGCTGAGCTATATTCTGAGTACTTAGAAGATGAAGAAAAATTTGATGTGTATGATTTTATCAGAGAAGAAATCATTGTAAATACTCCGATGAAACTTCTTTGTAATGAAGATTGTAAAGGTTTATGTCCTTACTGTGGAGCGGATAAGAACGTTGAGCAGTGTGATTGTGAAGAGAAAATGAGAAGAAAGCTGTCCCCTTTTGCTAAATTAGAGTCTCTTAAATCTTAAATTTTTGATATAATATATCCTTTAAAATTGAAAAAAGGAGGCTTTTAATATGGCAGTACCTAAGAGGAAAAAATCTAAAGCAAAAACAGCTATGAGAAGAGCACAATGGAAATTAAAAATGCCCGGACTTTCTATCTGTCCTGAGTGCGGTCAGCCAAAAGCTCCTCACAGAGTTTGCTCTAACTGTGGATATTACAAAAACAAAGAGGTTATTGAGGTCGTATAAGTGTTTATAGCTTTAGATGCAATGGGAGGAGATTATGCTCCTCTCTGTAATATTAAAGGTGCAATAGAGTTTGCAAAAGAGTATAAAATAGGTGTATATTTAGTAGGAAAGAAGGAAGTATTAGAAGAGGAAATAAAAAAAAATAATCTTTCGATAGAAAATCTTCCGATTCAGATCATAGATGCTCCTGAAGTCATTGAAATGCACGAATCCCCATCCATAGCTCTAAGAAAAAAAAGAAACTCTTCTATGCATATTGCAGGTAAATTAGTCAGAGAAGGTAAAGCTCAGGCTTTTGTGTCTGCCGGAAATACCGGTGCTGCAATGAGCATAGGAAAGTTTATCATTGGAGCTGCAGAAGGAATAGAGAGACCGGGTATAGCAGTAGCATTTCCAAACAAAAAAGGAACAAGAACTGTACTGATTGATGTTGGTGCTAATGTAGACAGCAGACCAAGACATCTTTTATACTTTGCAGTAATGGGTCATACTTATGTCAAAGAAATCCTTCAAACATCTGATAATCCAAAAGTGGGGATTTTAAGCATCGGAGAGGAAGAAGGAAAAGGTAACGAGCTTGTAAAAGATACCTATCCACTACTTAAAATGACCAAACTAAATTTTATTGGGAACGCAGAAGGTAGAGATATTTTCACCGGTGATTTTGATGTTATTGTTTGTGATGGGTTTGTTGGGAATGTTGTATTAAAAACTAGTGAAAGTCTTGGAATGATTATTCTTGAAATGATAAAAGAAGAAGTAGAAAAAAGCTTTGTATCCAAAATCGGTGCAGCTTTAATGTTGCCTGCTTTAAAAAGATTTAAGAAAAAAGCAGATTTTACAGAATACGGCGGTGCTCCTTTGCTTGGCACTAAGGGAACATGTATAATAACTCATGGAAGAGCTGATGAAAAAGCTATAAAAAACGCATTGAGATTTGCTTCTGAATTTGTAAATCACGATTTTAACAAAAAACTCCTTGAAAATATTAACACTCTAATTCCTCAAGAGCTGATAAAAGGAAAAGAAGAAGAAGTTTACGGAGAAAACAATGTCTAGTGAAATAAAAGGCATAGGAATGTATGTTCCCGAAAGGGTTTTAACTAACCATGATTTAGAAAAAATCCTTGATACATCGGATGAATGGATTACAACAAGAACTGGAATAAAAGAAAGAAGAATAGCAGATGAATGGGTTAAGGCAAGCGACCTTGCTTTTCACGCATCAAAAGAAGCTATTGAAAATGCAGGATTAACTCCAAAGGACATAGACATCGTAATTGTAGCAACGTCTACTCCGGATAATGTATTTCCTTCTACAGCTTGTATATTAGCTGATAAACTCGGATGTAAAAATCCAATGGCTTTTGATTTTTCAGCTGCTTGTAGCGGCTTTATATATGGTATTACAATAGCGGATAGTTTTATAAAATCCGGGAAAGCTGAAAATATTCTTGTAGTTGGAAGTGAAGTTTTTTCAAAAATAATCGATTGGACTGACAGAACAACTGCAGTACTATTTGGAGATGGTGCCGGTGCTGTCGTGATTTCTAAATCTAACTCTTCAAGTGATATTTTATCAACAGTGATGAAGTCTGATGGTTCTTATGGTCATCTTTTACACTGTCAGGTTGGCGAGAAGCTGAGAATGCAAGGAAGAGAAACTTTTAAACAGGCTGTTAAATCCATGGAAACTGCTTGCTTAAAAGCATTACAAAAAGCCGGGATAAATAAAGAAGATATTAAGTTAGTAATTCCTCATCAAGCCAACATACGAATCATTCAAGCGTTGGCTGAAAAATTAGAATTACCGTTAGAAAAGGTTTACAGCAATATTCACGAATACGGAAATACAAGTGCTGCATCCATTCCAATTGCTATATACGAAGCCTACAAAGAAGGAAGGTTTAACAAAGGGGATTACATTCTTTTAACTGCTTTTGGTGGTGGATTAACCTGGGGTGCAGCAGTAATTAGATTTTAAAGTATTTTTCAAAAACATTTTTTATACTATCATTTGATAGTTTTGATTTTTCAATTTTTTCAAAACATAGTTTCAAAGAGCAAACATAGACAACATCAATTCCTTCGTAAGGATAACCTATTTTAGAGAGTAATTTATCTTCAGAAGAAAAAGACATAGATATATTCCAATAAGGAAAAAATGAAAATAAAACTTTATCTATTTCTCTGTTTTTGGCTACAGATACAGTGAATAATGGCGGTTTTGTGTAGAGATATATAGATAGTCCGGCTTCTACCGTGTCAAAGTTGATCAATCTCTTTAATATATTATTTTTTATATTCTCCAACTCTTTATTGTTATCTAAGAGTTGATAAGAGTAAATGATTTTTGCAAGTTTAAAATTTAAAGAAACAAGACTGTCTACATAACTTATTCTGTTTAGGTTTAGACCGGTATCCTCGTAATCTGTGTACAATCCAATTTCTTTAGAATAGTAATTTTTTAATATTATAAAAAGTAAATCTTTGAAATTTTTAAGATAATAGCTATCTCCGGTTATTTGGTAAAGCAGGAATAATGATTCTAAAGTGTTTACTTGTGTATCTAAAAAGTACTTTTCAACAGAATAAGTATGAATGATTCCTTTATCTTTAAGTCCATCTTTTATTATTTTTCTCATAAGATTTTCAGCGTTTTTTAAATCTTGATTATCATTATTAAATATATACGAGTATAACAAAGCCTTTACCATCAAAGCATTTTCTGAAAAGTAAAAAGTTTTATCCAGCGACAATTTTCTTCTATAAACATTTTCTATAAATTCCCTATCCTGTTTGTTTTTAGAAAAGTACACTTCTCCTGAGACTAAAATTTTTCCTTCATCGTCAACTATATCCGCACCTTGGCTTGCATAAAAATATCCTTTGTTTTTGTCATAGAGCTTGTTTTTTGCAAAGTTTAATATCATGTTTGCATCTTCAAGTAATTTTTTATCTTGTAATAAAGAGTATGCATTGAAAAAGGCTACCGAAATAAGAGCTTGGTCTCTCAAGAGTTTTTCATAATGAGGAGATGTCCAGTCTTTTTGCGTTGCATATCTAAAAATACCACCTTCTTGGTCGTCTATCAATTTTTCATAACCGTTTAAGGTTTTAATAAGCAGATTTTTATCTTCCTTATTCTCCAAATATCTTAAAATTAAAAAATAAACAATGTTATCTATTGGAAATTTAACTTCATCATAATAACCACCATATTCTTTGTCTATTAATGACAAAGTTCTTGATTTTACAAGTTTAATCGTAGGTTCGTCAATTTCTTTTTCTTGAATTTTTATTTTTGGTAGCAAAGCTAAATTTTTCTGACGTTTTAGATTTTCTAAATCTTCCTTAGAAAGGTTTATAAAGTACAATAATATTTTTTTCATATCTTCAGGTGGAAGATACAAATTTCCATAAAGGATTTGACCATCAGAAGTTAGGATAGCGGTCGTTGGCAGTCCTCCTTGATTATATTTTTTGTTTATGTCCTTTCTTAAATCTGCATCTACTTTAATAGGTATGTAATATTGATTGATTATTTTTATTATCTCTGGGTTGGAGTAGGTTGTTGTTTCCATAAGATTACAGTAATGACACCACTTTGCTGAGATATCTAATAGAATTAGTTTATTTTCTTGTTTTGCTTTTTTTAAGCCTTCTTCAAAGTCATACCATTTTATCTCTTTGCCGGAAGTACAAGAAAATATAAAGATTGAAATAATAAAAAGAAATACTCGCATTATAAATCTCTTTAAATATGATTTTAAATACAGTGAATTTAGGTAAGATATCTTATAAAAAATTTTGCTTTATTAAAATCTTAGAATTCTATATTTTTCTCAAAATCCTCTGGCTTTAGTGATTCTATCCATTCTTTTAGGTCTTCTTCATCAATTTTTTCTTTTTTGCCATTATTAGCTTCAGCTAAAACTTCTTCTGAAACCAATATTGGACATCTAGACCTTAGAGCAATGTTTATAGCATCACTTGGACGTGCATCTATTTCAACAGTTCTACCTTCCTTGTCTCTTAAGATGATTGAAGCATAATAAGTATTATCTTTTAAAGTATGGATTATTATGTTTTCAACGGATGTTGAGAGCGAGTTTAGGATGTTTGTAAATAAGTCATAGGTTAGCGGTCTTGGATAGGTCATTGATTCTAAATACATAGCAATTGAGTTTGCTTCAAATACTCCGATCCAAATCGTTAGAATTTCATCATTTTCTTTGCCTTTTAATAACAACACAGGCATGTTTGTTATTGGGTCTAATGTAATACCTTGGACTTCCATCTCAACCATAATTAATCGCCTCCAATTATACTTCCTTCTAAGGAAAATCTATTTACTTTTTCAATTTTTACATTTACTAATTTTCCTAAATACTCTGGACTTCCTTCTGCATAAACAAGTTTATTAGTCCTTGTTCTGCCTACCAACTTATTCTCTTGGTTTATCTCTTCTACCAAGATTTCAACTATTTTATCTTGATATTCAAGATTCTTTTTAAAAGTTATATCTTTTTGTAAATTTATCAAGTCATTTAAACGTTTTGAAAGCTCTTCCGGCGACTCTGTCATTGGTAAATCTGCTGCTGGAGTTCCTGGTCTTGGTGAATATTTAAATGCAAACACTTGGTCATACTCTACTTCTTTTATAACTTTAACTGTTTCTAAGTAATCTTCGTAAGTTTCTCCCGGAAATCCAACTATGATATCAGTAGACAATGCTATATTTGGAATGTACTTTTTAAGCAGCTCTATTTTTTGCAGGTACTCTTTTTGAGTATATCCTCTATCCATTGCTTGCAGTATTCTGTCTGAACCTGCCTGGATTGGTAGATGTAAGGCTTCACAGATTTGCGGCAGGTCTGCCATAACTTTTATAGTATCTTCATCTAAATCTCTTGGATGCCCTGTTGTAAATCTAATTCTTTCTACTCCATCAACCTCTGCCACAGCTTTTAAAAGCTCCCAAAACTTCACATCTCCAAAATCTTTTCCGTAAGCAGTAACATTTTGACCTATTAAATGGATTTCTTTAACACCATCTTCAACTAAGTATTGAACTTCTCTTAGAATATCGCCGATTCTTCTACTTCTTTCTCTACCTCTTGTTGTTGGAACTATGCAGTAAGTACATTTTTTATCACATCCTCTAATTACAGTAACGAATGCTGTATATTTATTTTCTCTTACAGTTGGGAACTGGTCTAAAAGATTTTCGTTCTCGTCTATTTCTTCTAAAATTTCTATAGCTTTATTTCCGCTTTTTGCTTCTTCTAAAAGATTTGGAAGATGGTGGATATTAGTCGTTCCAAAAACTATATCTATAAATGGTGCTTTTTGATAAATTTCGTATCCTGCCCTTTGTGCTAAGCAACCGCAAACGCCAATGACTGCATTTGGATTATGTTTTTTTACTTTTTTAAACTCACCAAGTGCTGATAAAACTTTTTGGTCTGGTTTTTCTCTTACTGAACATGTATTTACGAGTATAACATCTGCTTCTTCCCAATTTTCAGTAGGTGTATATCCAAGAGTTTGTAAAATACCTGCCATTTTTTCTGAGTCATTTACATTCATCTGACATCCAAAAGTTTTTATGTAAAACTTCATATTTTACCTCTGTTAATTTTTTTATATTTATTTTACATAAACTTAAAATAATATAGAATGTTTTTAAACATATTCAAGATTTGTAAGAGAGTGTTGTAAGAATTTTTGTAAGATTACCTTTCCTTGTCATCCTGAGGCTGTAAGCCGAAGGATCTCATCTTTTAAAAAAATAGTAGAAATGAGATTCTTCGCTGACGCTCAGAATGACAAAATAGGGACAAAAAGGCTGAGATCCTCTGCACAGTTGCAGAATGACACAGCTTTACTTCCAACTTTTTAGCTTATTCTGTAAGGGCGATTCATGAATCGCCCAAACTGTTTCACTTTTCTTTTCATCCTGAGGCCGTAAGGCCGAAGGATCACTTATTAAATTTTATAAATTTTTCAATAAATACTCTTAAAAATACTTAAGAATTGTGCGCAATTTATTTAACTATACTCTCTGCCAAACACTCTATTGTAGATATAATCTATGTTTTTTAAAAACTCGTTTACATCAAATATTTTGTCTAATTCTTCTTTTGACAAATATGACATAACTTCTGGGTCTTGTAGTAAAGCCTCTTTAAACATTAAGTTTTCTGTATCCCATGCTTTCATTGCGTTTCTTTGAACTATATCATAAGCTTGGTCTCTTGATAATCCTTTTTCTACAAGTGCTACTAAAACCTTAGAAGAGAAGTATAAACCTTTTGATTTATCCATGTTCTTTTTCATATTCTCCGGATATACAACCAAATCTTTTAATACGTTGATAGTTAGATTTAAGATATAATCAAGAGCTATTGAACTGTCAGGCAGTATTACTCTTTCAACCGATGAATGGGATATATCCCTTTCATGCCATAGTGTTATATCTTCCATAGCAGGTAGGCTGTTTGACCTTATTACTCTTGCAAGTCCTGTAATTCTCTCGCAAGTGATTGGATTTTTTTTATGCGGCATTGCTGATGAGCCACGCTGTCCTTTTTTAAATGGTTCTTGTGCTTCCAAAACCTCTGTTCTCTGTAGGTGTCTTATTTCAACGGCAATTTTTTCTAAAGATGATGCTGTTATTGCTAAAGCCGTCATATACTCTGCATGTCTGTCTCTTTGGATAACTTGGTTTGCTACTGGTTCTGGTTTTAGATTAAGCTCTTTTAATGTAAGCTCTTCGAGCTCTGGCGGAATGTTAGAATAGGTTCCCACTGCTCCTGATATTGTTCCAACAGATATAACTTCTCTTGCATTTTCTAATCTTTTTTTGTTTCTTTTAAACTCTTCATACCATAATGCAAATTTAAGCCCAAAGGTCATAGGCTCTGCATGGACTCCGTGAGTTCTTCCCATCATTACTGTATTTTTATACTTAAATGCATTTTCTTTTAAAACTTCTAAAAGTTTTTCAACATCTTTTATAAGCAAGTCTAAGCTTTCTCTCATGATTAATGCTAAAGCTGTATCAATAACATCAGAAGATGTAAGTCCTAAGTGTATGTATCTTCCATTTTCTCCCACCTGCTCAGCCACTGCACTAACAAAAGCAAGGACATCATGATTATAAACTTTATCAAGCTCGTTAATTCTCTCTACTGTTTCATCATCTATATGTGTTTTTTCTATGATTTCTTTTAACGCTTCATCGGGTATTTTCCCGAGTTTATTCCAAGCTTTACAAACCGCTATTTCTACATCTAACCATTTTTGAAATTTGTTTTTTTCACTCCATATATTTCCCATCTCTGGAAGGGTATATCTTTTTATCATTGTAGCTCCTCTTTTATGATTTTATTTACAAGCTGAGGGTTTGCTTTTCCTTTTGTTTCTTTCATTATCTGTCCGACTAAAAATCCGAGAATTTTTTCATTTCCTGATTTATATTTTTCTACTTCTGCCGGGAATTTAGCAAGAATGTCTTTTACTATTTTTCTTATTTCATCTTCGTTTGAAATTTGTTTTAATCCTTTTTCTTCCACTATCTGTTTTGGTGATTTTTGTGTCTCAAATGCTATTTCAAACACATCTTTTGCAATCTTTCCTGAGATTGTGCCATCAGTAATTAACGATAAAAGCTCTGCCAAAGAGTTTGGAGAAATAGGAGAATTTTCTATTTCTAATCCTTTTTCGTTTAGCTTTCCGAGAAGCTCGTTTAGTATCCAATTTGCTACAAGCTTTGGATTTTGTGGAAAGATTTCTATTACTTTTTCAAAATAGTTTGCTAAGGCTTTATCGGATGTTAACACTTCTGCGTCATATTCAGGAAGTCCAAGCTTTTCGATGTATCTGTGATATTTTTGGTCTGGAAGTTCTGGAAGTGAGTTTTTAATCTGCTGGATTTCTTCATCTTTTATTACTACCGGGAGTAAATCTGGGTCTGGGAAGTATCTGTAATCGTGTGCTTCTTCTTTTGTTCTCATGGTGTAGGTTTTTCCGGTATTTGGGTCAAACAATCTTGTCTCTTGAACTATTTTTTCTCCTTTTTTGAGAAGTTTAGACTGTCTTTCTATCTCATACTCTATTGCTTTTACGATAAATCTAAATGAGTTAATATTTTTAAGCTCTACCTTTGTGCCAAGCTTTTCAGAACCTTTTGGTTTTAAGGATATATTTACATCACATCTAAGCTGTCCTTTTTCCATGTCTGCATCAGATACACCAAGATATCTCATGATGTTTCTTAATTTTTCTAAGTATTTTCTTGCTTCTTCTGCAGAGGATATATCCGGCTCAGTGACGATTTCCATCAGTGGAGTACCTGCTCTGTTTAAATCTACATAAGAAAAACTCCCCTCGTGTATTGTTTTTCCTGCGTCTTCTTCTATGTGTAATCTATGAATTCTTATTTTTTTAAATCCGTTTTCTGTTTTGATTTCTATGTATCCATCTGTTGCAAGTGGTTTGTCATACTGGGAAATCTGATAACCTTTTGGAAGGTCTGGATAAAAATAATTTTTTCTTGCCATGATAGAAAGGTTATGAACTTTGCAGTTTAACGCCAAAGCTGCTTTTATGGCAAACTCTATGGCTCTTTTGTTTATCACCGGCAGCGTCCCTGGATGTGCTAAGCAAACTGGGCATACGTTAGTGTTAGGCTCAGCCCCAAACTCAACTTTACATCCACAAAACATTTTTGTTTGAGTGTTCATTTGAACATGGGTTTCAAGCCCTATAACAACGTCAAACTCTTTATCAATCAATACTGCTGACTCCATCTTTTCAGCTCCTTATTTTTATTTTTTACCTGTCAATGGTGCTTTGATATTTTTTATAGCTCTATCTGCTGCAAATTTGTATCTTATGTCTTGTTTTGCTAATTTTTCTATTTCAGCTTTTATCTGCTTTTCAGCCTCATCTGATGCATTTTTATATCCAAGAACGTATGCAACAATGGCAACAAATGAAAATCCTATAAATTCAACTATTTTTCCTATGACCGGCAAAGTTTGCTGTAAAAATAAACCTCCAACAGCAAAAACAATTCCAACTCCAAGTATAATTTTCCAATACTTTAATAAGATATCTCCAAGCATTTCTTACTCCTAAGTGTTTTTTAGATAGCATATTATTATAGCATTCTTAAAGTAAAGGTATTAGTCATACTGTTTTCTGAAAATCTTTTGAATGAGAAATTAGAGACTTTTACAAGATTTAAAGTTGTTTTTTCATGAAGATTTTCTATTCTTTCTCGATTTTAAATAAATAGTTTGGGACATTTTCAGGGATTTTTTTCCTATTGATAGATGTTAGAAATCTTTGAGATGCTAATTTTTAGCGTCTTGCTTTTTCAATTCCTCATAGGTAGGCTAATAACTGGCAGGATTTTTGGGCGAGTTTAAGATGGACGATTTGTTTAATTCCTCATAGGTAGGCTACAAACCATAATGGACAGAATAGGATACTTTTTGAAGATATATCAATTCCTCATAGGTAGGCTAATAACATAAAGAGCCAGCTAAGATTGAAGTCTATAATGATTTGTTTCAATCCCTCATAGGTAAGCTAATAATCCGTTAAAATTTTTCTTACTCAATTGCCAATGTATAAAACATTATACCAAATTTTTAAAAAATCCGCAAGTTGATAAACAAATTTCTAACGTCCCACATCTCACGTTTCACGTTCTCATGTAAATTAAGCTTGTGTGAGTTTACCTATTCAATTGCCAAGGTTCAGTTATAAAATTAAAAGTTAACATAAATATACAAAAAAATTTTAAACCTGTCAAGTAAAAATTGAAAGCTATCTTAATAAGCCTTCTGCTATAATATAGCATATTTATAATGCACAAATTTAAGCTTATCCTATAAAAGAAAAAACATCTAAAGTTTTCTTAGCAAGGTTTGAAGATAGCTCTTGTCTTTCCTATTCTTGAAAAGTTTTAGAACTCTAAATTAGAGAGGTTAAAATGAGCATAAAAGAAAATGTGTTAAAAATTGAAGAAAGGATACAAAAAGCTTGTGATAAAGTTGGAAGAAAGAGAGAAGAAGTCATTCTTCTTGCAGCATCTAAGACACAGCCGGTAGAAAAAATTATAGAAGCTTACGAGTCAGGTATTAGATACTTTGGAGAGAATAAAGTACAAGAAGGCATTGAAAAAATAGAAAAACTTAAAGAATATGCAGATATACATTGGCATCTAATAGGTGGTCTTCAAACCAATAAAGTTAAGTATGCTGTAAAATACTATGAATTGATTCATTCAGTTGATAGACAAGCTCTTGTTGATGAGATTGAAAAAAGAGGAGAAAAACTAAACAAAGTTATAGATGGACTTATTGAAGTTAACTTTGGAGAAGAGTCAAAATTTGGCGTTAAAAAAGATAATTTAAAAGAATTATTCGAGTATATTCTTACAAAAAAATATATAAAAATTCATGGATTAATGGCTATTCCACCATACTTTGAAAATCCTGAAGATGTTAGACCATATTTTATCAAACTACGGACATTGAGAGACAATCTTGAAAAAGAGTATAATGTAAAACTGTCTCATCTTTCTATGGGAATGTCTCATGATTTTGAAGTTGCAATAGAGGAAGGTGCTACAATAGTTAGAATAGGAACAGCAATATTTGGAGAGAGAAATTATGCTAAATAAAGAACTTTTAGACATTTTAGCCTGTCCGGTTTGTAAAGGAGATTTAATATTAATACAAAAAGATAAAGAAGAGTTTTTAAAATGTGAAAATTGTAAATTACTATATCCAATAAAAGAAGATATACCTATCATCTTAGAAGACGAAGCAATAAAGGAAGAAAATTGAGCGAATTAATAAAAAGAGTAATATCTGCCGTAGTCTTAGCATCTATTACAATCGGCGGGATCATTTATCTACCTGCACAAGCTTTAAAGATAGTCATAACTTTATTAACAGTTGTAGTAAGTTATGAAGCCTTTAATCTCATTGGAAAGAAATATCCGGAGTTAAAGCATCCAATAGTATTTATAATGGCTTTTTTATCATCTTTATCTTTACTTTTCATTGATACATATTTATCTATATTAATTATATTTCTGTTTAGCTTTTATGTAGCATCTAAAAAATGGGATTTAAATTATTTAGCAATTACTATTTTTGGACTGTCTTACAGTGTATTTTTTGTTTCATCCCTTGGTTTGTTAGTCGATTATAATAAGTATTTGTTATTTTTACTTTTTGCCGTTGTTTGGACCGGTGATACACTTGCATACTTTGTTGGAAAAAATTTTGGAAAGCACAAACTTTCACCAAGAATATCTCCCAAGAAAACTGTAGAAGGTGCTGTTGGCAGTTTTTTAGGCTCTTTGCTTGGAGGTTATTTGGTTATTAAGTATCTTGGTTTTGACATAAAATTTATGATTCCTGTGATAATTTCTGCTGTTATTCTTCAGATTGGAGACTTATTTGAAAGCTTCATCAAAAGGCAGGTTAACGAAAAAGATTCTTCTAATTTAATTCCGGGTCATGGGGGAGTTTTAGACAGGATAGACTCTCTTATATTTGCATCGGTTGTATTTTTAATTTGGATAAAGGTTATACATGCGTTTAATTTAGGTTAATCTTTTGCTATAATCTTAAAAAATTAGTGCTAAAAATTTTTAAACTTACCACAGAGGGTAAATATGAATAAAAAAGCTTTCATCATCTCTGCTGTCTTTACTTTACTACCTATGATAAATGCTTTTTCAGATGAATGTAAAGAATGCACATACATAAAAACTATTATTCAAGACAAGAAAGAAATTGAACCGGATATTTTGGCTGTCAGTGTTGATATAAGCGTTAAAGGGTCTAAAGAGTCTGAATTAATAAATATACTTGGTGAAGTTGATAAATCAATTAGAGACCTTGGTTTTGAGTATAAAGGAGGTAAATTTTCTGTTTACAAAAACTGTTGGTGGGAAAATAATAAAACTAAATGTGAAGGTTTTAAAGGAAGCTCTTTTTATGTATTTGAGCTAAAAAATCCTACAGACCAAAACAAAATATATGAAAAATTGAGTTATTTCAGTGGTAAATACAAAGATAAACTTGATTATAGCGTATCACAACCTGAATGGACAGCTTCAAAAGAAAAAACAGAACAGATTGAATATCAATTAAAATTAAGTGTAATTGATAAAGCATTATCTTTTACTCAGCAAGTTTCTAAGAAATTGAATAAATCATGCAATATAAAAAGTTTAGATTACGAATCTGACCAAGTTTATCCAATGCCAATTTACAGGACTATGCTTATGAAAACTGCAGAGTCTGTATCAGCACCGGAACCAAAGAATAATATTAATTTCATAGATATTAAAGTCAAAACTGAAATTATTTGTAAATAAACGGAGTAGACCATGATTGATATAAATGAGGCAAAGAAAAAGCTTATAGACTTAGGCTATAGCGATTTATATGTTTGGCAAGATTCTCCCGGAACATATTATGATTGGCATACACATAGCGAAGATGAAGTTAGATATATTTTAGAAGGGTCTATGGTTATTGGAACAAAAGATAAAGTTTATCATCTGAAGGCAGGAGATATTTTGGAAGTTCCGGCTGGGACGAAGCATTGGGCTAAGACTGAAGAAGGCGTAAAGTACTTATGCGGAAGTAAGAGACATATTTAACTGAGAGTGTTATAAAATTTTCATAAGCTTACTTTTCCATTTTTTGTTTGTTAAAAAGATAACAAGGATAGGACATTCTTCTCACGGCTGTAGAATGACGAACAAAGAAGAGTGTTCTAAAATTCTCGTAAGCTTACCTTTCTGTGTCATCCTGAGGACGTAAGTCCGAAGGATCTCCTTTTTTGATTTTTTGATTTGAAAAGAAAAACAGGATATTCTTCGCACGGCTGCAAAATGACAGGCAAGATGACACCTTTATTAAAAATCTTTTTGGAATAATCTCATCGTAGCTAATGTTCTAAAATTTTTAATCGCATATAAACCTGTTTTATTCATCCAATCACTGTTGCTAATTTTTTTAATTTTTCAAGTTGGTCTCTAATTTCTGCTGCTTTTTCAAACTCCCAATTTTTAGCATAGTCCCACATCTGTTTTTCAAGCTGCTCGATCTTTTTCATTAGATCTTCTTCTGAGTTTATATCGTCCGGTAGCTGGTTATATATTTCAAGTATTCCAAGCTCTTCTAAGGAGATTAAGTCTTTTACCTCTTTTGATATAGTTTTTGGAATTATTCCATGTTTTTTATTGTACTCTTCTTGAATTTTTCTTCTTCTGTTTGTCTCTTCTATTGTCTCTATCATTGCCGGTGTTAGTTTATCAGCGTATAAAATAGCTTTTCCATTTACGTTTCTTGCTGCTCTTCCGATAGTTTGAATTAATGCTGTCTTGGACCTTAAAAATCCCTGCTTATCTGCATCAAGCACTGCAACTAAAGATACTTCCGGCATATCAAGACCTTCTCTTAATAAGTTTACACCAACAATTACATCATACTTTCCCTCTCTAAATTCTTTTATTATCTTTACCCTCTCTATCGTGTCTATTTCTGAATGTAGGTATATTGCCTTTATTTCTCTTTCTGTCAGATAATCTGCTAAATGTTCTGCCATTTTTTTGGTTAGCGTTATTACAATGACTCTTTCATCCCTTTCTTTGACTTTCCATATTTCATTGATTAAATCATCTATTTGACCTTCGGTTTTTTTAACTTCTATTACTGGGTCAAGCAAGCCTGTTGGTCTGATTATCTGCTCAACTATTACACCTTTTGACCTTTTGATTTCCCAATCTGCCGGTGTTGCCGATACGTAAATCGCTTTTTGTATTTTTTGCACAAATTCTTCAAATTTTAAAGGTCTGTTATCGTAGGCTGATTTCATTCTCCAGCCATATTTAACAAGGTTTTCTTTTCTTGAAAAGTCTCCGTTATACATTGCTTTTATCTGTGGAATTGTAACGTGAGACTCATCTACTATAAGTAAAAAATCTTCCGGAAAGTAATCAATAAGAGTGTAAGGTGGTTCTCCTGGCTTTCTGCCGTCAAAGTATCTTGAATAGTTTTCTATCCCTTTACACGTTCCAAGTTCAAGCATCATTTCTATATCGTAATTTGTCCTTTGCCAAAGCCTGTTTGCTTCTATCTCTTTTCCTGCTCTTCTAAACTCTTCTACTTCTATCTCTAAATCTTTTTGTATCTGTTTTATAGCCTCTAACATATCCGGTCTTGGTATAACATAGTGGCTCGCCGGAAAGATAACAGTTCTATCAAGTTTTCTTTTTACATCTCTATTAAAAATATCTATTTCTGATATACTTTCTATTTCATCGCCAAAAAACTCAACTCTTACAATAATGTCTTCTGTGTATGCCGGCAAGATTTCAACTGTATCACCTTTTACTTTAAACGTTCCTCTTTTTAACGAAAAGTCATCCCTTTGATATTGAAGTTCTACCAATTTTCTCAAAAGTGTTTGTCTGTCTATTTCCATTCCAACGTAAAGTTGTAATCTTAACTTTTCATAAAATTCTGGCGTTCCAAGTCCGTATATGCAGGATACAGAAGCTACTACAATCGTATCCGGTCTTTCTATCAGACTTCTTGTTGCTGAATGTCTTAGCCTGTCTATTGCATCATTGATTGCACTGTCTTTTTCTATGTATAGGTCTTTTTGTGGAATGTAGGCTTCCGGTTGGTAATAATCATAATAAGACACAAAGTATTCAACGGCATTGTCAGGAAACAGCTCTTTTATTTCTCTGTAAAGCTGTGCTGCTAAAGTTTTGTTATGGGACAATATCAAGGTTGGTCTTCCGTATTTTTCAATAAGGTTGGCTATGGTAAAGGTCTTACCTGTTCCTGTTGCACCAAGCAAGACCTGCTGGTTTACACCTGAAATAAGATTTTCATAAAGCTGTTTTATAGCTTTTGGCTGGTCTCCGGTAGGTTTAAAGTTTGATTTTAGATTGAATATTTTTTTACTCATACAAATAATTTATGCTAATTTTGTATTAATTCCAACAGTAAACCGTGTCTTACTCCCCACTCGCTAACTGTGATCTCATCTTTTTGGAAAACTTCCATAGCTGTTTGAAATATGACAATTCCGGGTACTATAGCTTCGGCTCTTTTATCTTCTATCATAGGAATTGCTTTTCTTTGGTTTACTGTCATACTTGCAAGTTTATTTAGCCATTTTGTAACTGCTTCATAGGTAAGTTTTGAACCATGAACTTTTTTAGAATCGTATGGATAGATGTTATACTCTAAGGCTACAACCGTAGTAATTGTTCCACCAAGCCCAACTAAAATTTCTGTATCTTTCATCTTCTCATAGGCTATAGGCAATTGTTGTTTTAGAAAGTCTTTTATTTGCATAATCTCTTCTGGCTTTGGTGGGTCTGATTTTATATATTTTTCTGTAAAATTGACAATTCCAAATGGAAATGATATAGATACTATTAGGTTTGATTTTTCTCCATACGAAAATTCAGTACTCCCGCCACCTTGGTCTATTACTGTAAATTTTCCCTCGATGTTTAAAGCTTTTGCTGTTGCTATAAAAGCTAATCTTGCTTCCTCTTCTCCTGTAATAACTCTTACATCAATTCCAAGCTCTTTTACTTTTGAGATAAATTCATCTGCGTTTTTTGCTTCTCTGCAAGCTTGCGTTGCCACTGCCAATATTTTTTCCGGTTTATACTGGCTTGCTATCTGAACATACTCCTTTAAAACAGCCAAAGTCTCTTCCATTGCTTCTTTTTGCAAATAGCCAGTCTCTTTTAATTTTCTTCCAAGTGCTGTAATTCTTCCTACGCTTAATATCTCATCAAACCGTCCGTCAGAATGGACAGCAACTATTAACATACGCGTTGAATATGTTCCAATATCTAGTAATGCTATAATTTTTGGCTTCATTATTCTATAAAAACCTGACCTTCTATTGGTTGGACTTCTACGCCATTTTCTACCAAGAAGTTTATAGCTTTTTCTATTTCTTCATCATTTCCGATGAATTCAAGTTCCAACCAGCCCATCTTTTCTTGAACGTTTGCCTTTCTTATGTTTATGTCAATATTAAAATTTTTACAAACTTTACTTAAAAGCGGTTCTTTTATTTTCTCTTCCGGATAGATAAGCTTTAGCTTCATCGAATTCATTATTTTCCTCCAGCTATTGCCGGTATTATAGCTACCACATCTCCATCTTTTAATTGTGTATCCTTTCCTTGTAAAAATCTTATATCTTCATCATTTACAAAAAAGTTAACAAACTTTCTAATCTCTCCGTTTTCATCAACAAGTCTTTCTTTGATGCCCGGGAATTCTTTTTCTAAATTTTCTATCAACTCTCCGATTGTAGAAGCCGATATCTGAACTTCTCCTTGTCCTTGAGTAATTCTTCTTAAAGCTGTTGGTATTCTCACAGTTATTGCCATTTATCTAACCTCCTTAAAGTTTTAATAATTTTTCAATAATACTTAAAAAAGCCGGATTGAATAACGTTAAAGCTAATAAAACGAGTATAATTAGAATATTTAGTTTCAGTTCCAATCTCTTAAATTTCTCATCAACTACTTTAAATTTTTCATCAATTGAATTAAATCTTTCATTAATAACTTTAAACCTTTCTTCAAACAGGTCACGGGTTACAAGCTCATTTTCTTTGCTTCCAAGCGCCTCTTCTAATATGTTATATAAACTTCTTGGCAGTGTATACGCCATTTTATCCACCTATAACTTTGCTTTTAAACTCTGCCAATGATGGTTTTATATGTATAGGTTTTTCAAGCTTTCCTTCAAGAACTTCCATTGTTTTATAACCATTTCCTGTAATGTAAGCAACTACCACCTCGTCTTTATCTATCATTCCCATCTCTACATACTTTTTCAATACTGCGATTGTTGTTCCGCCGGCTGTTTCTGTAAAGATTCCTTCTGTTTTTGCAAGCAATTTGATACCTTCTATAACTTCTTCATCTGTTGCTATTTGGATATCACCTTTACTTTCCTTTGCTACTTTAATAGCATATGGTCCGTCAGCTGGGTTTCCTATAGCTATAGATTTTGCTATTGTATTAGGTTTTACTGGTTTTATAAAATCTCTTCCTTCTTTAAGTGCTTGGTATATAGGACTGCATCCTTCTGCTTGTGCTCCAAGCATTCTTGGAAGGTCTCCTTCTACTAAACCAACTTCTTTTAACTCATTAAAACCTTTCCAAATCTTTGTATAAAGAGAACCTGATGCAAGAGGTGCAACTACTACGTTTGGTATTTTCCAACCAAGTTGCTCTGCAACTTCAAATGCTAAGGTTTTTGAACCTTCAGAGTAGAAAGGTCTAACGTTTATATTAACAAATGCCCATCCAAACTCATTTGCAATTTCAGAAGAAAGCCTGTTAACATCGTCATAATTTCCATCAACTGCTACAACAACAGGATTGAAAACCAAGCTACCAATGATTTTGTTTGTTTCTAAGTTTGCCGGTATAAATACATAACATTTCATTCCTGCAGATGCTGCATGAGCTGCAACAGAGTTAGCAAGGTTTCCCGTAGAAGCACAAGCAGCAGTATCAAAACCAAACTCTTTTGCCTTAGAAAGAGCAACTGCAACAACTCTATCTTTAAATGATAATGTTGGATGGTTAACTGAGTCATCTTTTATATAAAGATTGTTTAATCCTAAAAGCTTACCAAGATTTTCTGCTTTTACAAGTGGTGTAAATCCGGCAGATAGACCAACGGTTGGATTTTCTACCGGTAGTAAATCAATATATCTCCAAAGACTTTTTGGACCTTTTTCTATTTTTTCTCTTGATATATTCTTTTTAATCTCATCATAATCGTATACAATCTCCAATGGACCAAAACAAAATTCACATACATGAATTGGTTCTACAGGATACTCAGCTCCACACTCTTTGCATTTTAAAGCCTTTACTTTTGCCAATTAATCCTTCCTCCATCAAGAAAAATAATAGAAATTTTACCATATTTTTATGCTAAAATATTAATTTATATCATCCTTAGGAGGTTTTTATCTTGCTTACATTTCCAATAGAAGAAGCTCTAACATTTGATGATGTCTTATTGCTTCCACAAAAATCGGATGTTTTACCCCATGAAACAGATGTTTCATCATATCTTACACCAAACATAAAAGTTAATATTCCGTTAGTATCAGCCGCAATGGACACAGTTACTGAACATAGATTAGCTATAGCTTTAGCAAGGGAAGGTGGAATTGGAATCATCCACAGAAACATGTCTATTGAGGACCAGATGAGAGAGGTTGAAAAAGTAAAAAAAGCTGAAAGTGGAATGATTACAGACCCAGTAACAATTAGACCAAATCAATCAGTTAAAGAAGCTCTTGAAATAATGTCTATTTATAAAATATCCGGCGTTCCAGTTGTAGATGATGAAAAAAAGCTTGTTGGTATTTTAACAAATAGAGATTTAAGATTTATCCATAAAAAAGATTACGAAAAACCGGTTTATGAGTTTATGACAAAAGCTCCTTTAGTAACTGCAAAAGAAGGTATTTCATTAGATGAAGCTATAGATATTCTTCAAAAGCATAAAGTAGAAAAACTTCCAGTCGTAGATGATAAAGGAAGGCTTAAGGGTTTAATTACAATCAAAGATATTGTAAAAAGAAAAAGATATCCAAACGCTTGTAAAGATTCAGCAGGGAGACTAAGGGTTGGTGCAGCTGTTGGTGTTGGTCCGGATACAATGGAAAGGGTAAAAGCCTTAATATCTGCAAAAGTAGATGTGATAGTTGTTGATACTGCCCATGGACATTCTGTTAGAGTTTTAGAAACTGTTGAAAAAATTAAGGGAGAATTTCCAGAGGTCGATGTTATTGGCGGAAACATAGCAACGGCAGAAGCGGCAGGGGATTTAATCAAAGCCGGTGCGGACGGAGTAAAAGTTGGAATAGGACCGGGTTCTATTTGTACAACAAGGGTAGTTGCAGGTATAGGCGTTCCTCAGATTACAGCAATTTCTAAATGTGCAGAAGTTACTAAAAAATATGGAAAAACATTGATTGCAGATGGTGGTATCAGATACTCTGGAGATATAGTCAAAGCTATTGCTGCCGGTGCTGATACTGTAATGCTTGGAAGCCTATTTGCAGGAACAGAAGAAGCTCCAGGAGATAGAATTTTCTATCAAGGAAGGTCTTATAAAGTTTATAGAGGAATGGGTTCTCTTGGTGCTATGAAAGCAAGATTTAGCAGTGATAGATACTCTCAAGAAAACGTCGAAAAATTTGTTCCAGAAGGTATTGAAGGAAGAATTCCATTTAAAGGACCACTTTCAGATGTTGTTTATCAGCTTGTGGGTGGATTAAGGTCTGGTATGGGATATACTGGTTCTAAAACCATAAAAGACCTTCAAGAAAAAACCAAATTTATTAAAATAACAAATGCAGGCTTAAGAGAAAGCCATGCTCACGATATTTACATAACTCAGGAAGCACCAAATTATTGGATAGATTAAAAAAGGAGCCAAAAGATGGAAAAACCAACAGATTTTGAATTACTTTTAGCTCAAGAAATTACAAATTTAGATAGATTTATCATCAAAAGCCCTCTTGGAACAAACGAATTTTGGAGTGAGTGGCAAAGGAAAGCCGGTGAAATAGTTATCACAAAAGCTGCTATAAAGAAGGCTATTAAGATTTATGAGAAAAAATTACCACCAGAACAGTTATTAAAACTGTCTGCAATGCTTGAATCTTACAGAGAAATCGCATCATATCTTGAATTACTTAGAGAGACCGCATTAAAGATAAAAGGAATTGACATAGAAGGATTTACTTTATTTGACAGTATGGAAGGAGATAACGAAGAGGAATTTTAATAAAGGAGGGTTTAATGTTTGACAATTACCTAACTTTAAAAGATGTTGACGTAGCGGGAAAAAGAGTTTTTGTTAGAGTTGATTACAACGTGCCAATTGATGAAAACGGAAACATTGAAGATGATGTAAGAATAAGAGAAACTGTTCCGACTATAAATTATCTTCTTGATAGAAATGCAAAAATAATTCTTGCATCACATCTTGGAAGACCAAAAGGAAAACCAGACCCTAAATATTCTTTATACCCAGTGGCTAAAAGATTAGAAAGATTGGTAGGAAAAGAAGTTAAATTTTTACCCGACTGTATAGGTGATGATGTAGAAAAAACAGTTTTAAATATGAAAGAAGGTGAAATAGTTCTACTGGAAAATTTAAGATTTCATAAAGAAGAAGAAAATAATGATCCAGAATTTGCAAAAGCATTAGCAAAGCTTGCTGAAATTTATGTAATAGATGCATTTGGAACATGTCATAGAAAACACGCTTCAATGTATGGAATAAAAGACTACGTCCAACCTGTTGTAATGGGATTTTTGCTTGAGAAAGAAATAGAATACTTTAAAAAAGCATTATTAAATCCACAAAGACCTGTAGTTGCATTTCTTGGAGGGTCTAAGGTTTCATCTAAGCTTGGAGTTATAGAGTTTTTACTTGACAAGGTGGATAAAATATTTATCGGCGGTGCAATGGCTTTTACTTTTATAAAAGCTCTTGGCTACAAAGTAGGTTCATCTCTTGTTGAAGAGGAAATGATTAATAAAGCATTGGAAATAATAGAAAAAGCTAAAGAAAAGGACGTTAAATTTTATCTACCGGTAGACTTTATCTGTGGTCAAGCTGTTTCTGACCAAACACCGGTTATTGAAGTTGCATGGCAAGAAATACCATCTGGCTGGCTTGGTCTTGATATAGGACATGCATCGGTAGTTTTAATAAAAGAAATCATAAAAGATGCACAAACTATAGTTTGGAACGGACCTATGGGAGTTTTTGAGATAGATAAATTCAAAATGGGAACCTTTGAACTTGCTCATGCAATAGCAGAATCACCGGCATTGTCAATCGCAGGCGGTGGCGATACAGACTACGCAATCCATAAAGCCGGTGTAGTAGACAAAATAAGCTATCTATCAACAGGTGGCGGTGCATTCTTAGAACTTCTTGAAGGAAAACAGCTACCTTGCTTAGAGGCAATCACAAGAAAGGGTTAAGTTTGGATTATTTTGGGGTGAGAAGTTATTAATCTTTATAAATTTAATAGGTGTTCCTTCGGGCTTACGTCCTCTGGATGACAGTGAAAGGTTGACTGAAAAGCATTAGAGAAAGGATAATCTTATATGTCATTCTGAGCGTAAGCGAGGAATCTCTTTTTTTACTTTTTAAAAGAGGAGATCCTTCGGGCTTACGTCCTCAGGATGACAAAAAGGTAAGTTTATAAAAATTTTAGAAAACTATCATTTAAAAACCAAGATTAAAAGGAGCTGAACTTGAGTAAATTCTTAGAAGTAGCAAAAGAAGCGGCTTTTATTGGTGGGGGAATTTTAAAAGAAAATTTTAAAAAAGTAAAAAAATCTGATATAGAGAATAAAGGAATAAAAGACTTTGTAACATATGTTGATAAATTATCAGAAGAAAGGATAAGAAATCACATACTTAAAAACTTTCCTGACCATGCTTTTCTTGGTGAAGAGGACGGAAGGTTTGGCGAAAGCGAATTTACTTGGGTGGTTGACCCATTAGATGGGACGAAAAACTACATATGTGGCTTTGAGATTTTTGCTGTATCGGTTGCACTTCTTCAAAACAATGAGCCGATAGTTGGCGTTATCTACGTTCCTATGTTAGATAAAATTTACTGGGCGGAAAAAGGAGCAGGTAGCTATTTAAACGGAGAAAAGATAAAAGTATCCAACAGACCAATCGAGCAGGCAGTTGTGTCAACAGGCTTTCCATTTAGATATGTAGCAGAGCTTGATAATTATCTTAACATGCTAAAAAAAGCAATGATTACATTTTCAGGAGTTAGAAGACCCGGAGCCGCAGCAGTTGATTTAGCATTAGTAGCAGAGGGTGTTTTTGATGGATTTTTTGAGATGAAGCTTTCAATTTGGGATATAGCAGCAGGTGTATTACTCATTCAAGAAGCAGGCGGCATATACTCAAATTTTGAAGGGGGAAAAGATCTATCCTCCGGAGATGTAATTGCAGGGGGAAAAGAGATTTACGATGTTTTATATGATATAGTCAGGAGTAGTAAATAAATGGATTATCAAGAAAAGCTAAAAGCTTTGCGGCAAGAAATTGACAGTATAGACAATCAGATTTTAGAGCTTATAAATAAAAGAGCAACCTTAGCTAAAGAAGTTGGAGAGATTAAAAAAGCAAACAACCTTCCAATCTTCGTTCCAAGCAGAGAGAAGGAAATTTTTGATAGATTAGAAAAACTCAACAAAGGACCACTTCCAACGGATATTGTAAAGCATATATTTAGAGAGATAATTTCAGCTTGTAGAAGCATAGAAGAGAATATTAAAGTCGTTTATCTTGGACCAAAGGCAACGTTTACCCATCAAGCAAGCCTAAAATACTTTGGACATTCTGTAGAGCATATACCCGTATCAACAATAAAAGATGTATTTGAAGAGATAGTCAAGAAAAAAGCAGACTTTGGCGTAGTTCCGGTAGAGAATACAATAGAGGGAGTTGTTAACTATACTCTCGATATGTTTTTAGAGTATGATTTAAAAATCATAGGTGAAGTTATTTTAGAAATTTCTTTACATCTAATGAGTATAAATCCAAACATTAATGAAATTCAAAGAATTTACAGTCATAAATTTGCAATAGCAGAATGTAGAGATTGGATACTAAAAAATATGCCACATGTTCAGCTTATAGAAGTTGAAAGTACAGCAAAAGCTGCAGAAATGGCAAAAGATGATTATGAATCTGCAGCAATAGCCAGCGAATCAGCGGCAGAAGTTTATGGATTATACATTTTAGAAAGAAAGATAGATAAGCATCTTTATAACTATACAAGATTTTTAATCATTGGAAATGAAATACCAAGCAAAACAGGAAATGACAAAACAACGTTTATTTTTTCTGTAAAAAACGAAGTTGGTGCGTTATATAAAGCCTTAGAGCCATTTTATAGAAATGGTATAAATATGACTAAAATAGAATCAAGACCATCTAAAAAAGAGGCTTGGGATTACATTTTCTTTACGGATATTGAGGGTCATATTGATGACGAAGTAGTAAAGAATACTCTTGAAGAATTAAAATCCAACGTTCCATTTTTCAAGATTTTAGGCTCATATCCTAAGGCGGTTGATTAGGTTTTTTTAAATAAGTAGGAAACTTTAGGGTATTTTTTTGCAGTTTTAAATTTTAAAAATTAATTTGGCAATTTATTAGGAAGAGTGTTCTAAAATTTTTGTAAGCTGTAAAATGTATATGTAAATATAACTTTACCTTTGCTCGTCATCTTGAAGACTTTAGTCCGAAGGATCTCCTCATTTTAAAGAAAGTGAGTAAGTGAGAGGTAAAAGAACGGAGATTCTTCGCCGGCTGCAGAATGACAGGCAAGATAATATCTTTATCAAAAATTTTTTGCAGCACCCTCAGCAAAAATTGAAATTGAATTTAAAGATAGTCAACAAAGCTCACATACTTCTCATCATTTTATAAGAATTTGTTATAATTTAGATAAAACAAAAATATCGGAGATGATTTGAATGGAACTTATATTAGCAGTTATGTTTGTCTTTTTTGCAGTGGTTATTTTTGCAGGAATCTTAGGCATGAAAGCTTCTAAGTAATTGCGGGAATTTATCTATTCTGCATCTTGCCTTTGCCTCAAAATCAAGAGATACTGATATACCTTTTTCTTTAAACCTTTTGTATCCAGTGTATGCCACCATTGCTCCATTGTCAGTGCATAGGTGCATAGGCGGAAAATGAACTTCTAAATCTTTGATATTTAAAAATTCTTCTCTTAACTGAGAGTTTGCAGATACACCTCCAGCCACAACAACTCTATTTATTCCAAACTCTTTACATGCTAAAACTGTTTTCTTGACTAAAACATCAACAACAGCATTTTGAAAAGATTTTGTGATATCTTCTTTTTTATAGATACCTTTATTAATCTCTCTAATCACAGCAGATTTTAATCCGCTAAAAGAAAAATTATACTTATTTTCTTCATCATTTAATAAAGGTCTTGGAAATTTTATGGCTTCCTTTCCTTCTTTTGCTAACTTATCAATTAATGGACCGCCGGGAAATCCAAGACCTAAAGCCCTTGCTACTTTATCATAGACTTCACCGACTGCGTCATCTAAGGTTCCGCCAAGATAGATATAATCTTCAAATTCTTTAACTAAAATTAGTTCCGTATGACCACCAGAAACTACGAGAGCTAAAAACGGATATTCAATTTCTTTTGTTATAAAGTTTGCAAATATATGAGCTTCTATATGATGAACCGGGATTAATGGTTTTTTTAAAGAAAAAGACAAAGTTTTTGCACCGGAAACACCTGCAACAAGAGAAACTATAAGACCGGGCATAAAAGTGGTAGCGATAGCATCTATATCGGATAAGGTTATACTTGCATCTCTTAGGGCTTTATCTAATACTGGTAAAAAGTTTTTTGTATGTTCCCTTGCTGCGATTTCTGGATAAACACCGCCAAATTGAGCATGAATAAGTTGTGACGTTACAACATTAGACGGTATACCTTTTTCACTGTCGTATACCGCTATTGAAGTATCATCACAGGATGTTTCTATTCCAAGAACTACCATATTAATTCATTTTTTTAGCAAAGTTTAGAATTTTAATTGCATTAACTGCAGCTTCCAATTGTGGGTCTTTTACTTCTGTCTCATCTTTTCCATTTATTTTTGCTTCTCTTTCTGCTTTAGCTTTTGCCATCTCTTCTTCTTCCGTCATTTTAACAATAATATCCGGAGTAATTCCTTTGTTCATTATTAGATTTCCATTAGGTGTGTAATAGTGAGCAACGGTAAGCTTTATACCAGAACCATCTTGTAAAGGTATTAATGTTTGAACTGAAGCTTTTCCAAAGGTTGTATCTCCTACGATTATAGCTCTTTTATGGTCTTTTAATGCACCTGTCAAGATTTCTGAAGCAGAAGCAGAACCTTTATTAACAAGGATAGCAATAGGAACGTCTTTTGGAATTATTGGGTCTGATTCTGAGTAAAACTCTTCTTTATTCTTAGGGTCTCTTCCTTGTGTGTATACGATAAGTTTGCCTTTTGGAATAAGCATGCTTGCTATAGAAACAGCAGATGTCAATAAACCACCGGGATTATTTCTTAAGTCTATTATTATGCCTTCTTTGTTTTTAAATTGCTTTAAGGCTTTTTCAAACTCATCAGCTGAGTTTTCTTGAAATTGGGTTAATCTAATATAGCCAATCTTTCCACTTTCAAGCTCTTTTGTTTTAACGCTTTTTACTTTGATTATATCTCTTACTATTTCAACTTTAAAAGGCTTATCTACTCCTTTTCTGAAAATAGTCAATGTAACTTTTGTTCCAGGCTGTCCTCTCATTTTTTTGACTGCTTGAAACATCGTCATTTTATCTGTAGGCTCGCCGTCAATTTCTATTATCCAGTCTCCGGGCTTTATTCCAGCTTTGTATGCAGGAGTGTCTTCTATAGGAGAAACAACGATAAGTTTATTATTTTCCATTGTTATTTCTATACCAAGACCGCCAAACTCTCCTTGAGTCTCTGATGTAAACTCTTTAAACTCTTCTGGTGTGAAGAAGGTTGAGTACGGGTCTAAGGATGACAACATACCTCTTAATGAGCCATACAATAAATCCTTTGATTTTGGCTGTTCTACATAATTATCTTCAACGATTTTTAATACATCTGTATAGGTTCTTATTATTTGAACTTCATCTGAGTAGTCTGTTTTAGGTTGGTTTTTTGAGTTTAGTCCAAAACTCATGCCGGCGATAAAAATTAACATTACTCCTACTGCGAGTGAAATCTTGCTCTTCATCTTTGCTCCTTTATTAAAATTTTCATTAAATTTTAGTATATCATAGAAAGGTGAGAAGTAAGAGTAAAAGGTTAAGATATTAAGCATTTATAAAGAGTGTTCTAAAATTTTTGTAAGTTTGCCTTTTCTTGTCATCCTAAGGACTTTCGTCCGAAGGATCTCCTCTTTTGATTTTTTGAATTGAAAAGAAAAACAGGAGATTCTTCGCTTACGCTCAGAATGACGACTTAATTTTTAAACTTAGTTAAAATTTGGAACACTCTCAATATTTATATCACGTCTCACATCTCACGTTTCACGTCTTACGTCTCACTTCTCGATAATATTTAAAATTTCGCTTTCTTCAAGCTTTGGATAATTTTCTATCTCTATATTTTCCAATAGATGCTCTACTTTACTCATACCAATTAAAACAGTTCCAACGTATGGGGTACTTCTTACAAATTGAATAGGAATATGAACATCCTTTTTTACTTTAAACATCTCTTTTACATTTTCCGGGAAGTTTCTTAAAACCCTTTTTTGAAGTAAAGGAGCACTAATGTATGTGTAAATTCCAAGCTTTTTGGCAAGTTCTAAGGTTGAGTAATATTTTCCTTCGTAAGGCTGATTTTTTGGTTTAAACGCTTCAAGCATTGCAATATTATATGGTAGCTGAATAAATCTAAAATGATGGTTTTCTCCGCCAACTTCTCTTGCTATCTTGAAAATTTCATACAGATTTAGATGCTGTGGATGGTTTTCTTCTACTCTAAAGCCGTTCCATGTTGCAAGACCGTAATATCTTAACTTACCTTCTTTAACTTTTCCTTCTAACAATCTAAAAACTGTCCATATTTTTTGATAGAACTTTTCTTTTGAAACAATTTGGAGCTGGTCTTCTGGGTTGTGAAGAAAATAAACGTCAATATAGCTTGTTTTTAGGTTTTCTAAGCTTTTTTCAAACGACCAATCTATATATTTTGGAGTAAGTATATTGCCATATGGTGTGATATCATCTTTTGTAATAATGCCTTTGTCTATAAATTCTTCCTTTAAGTATTTTGTAATATTGTCAATTTTAAGCTTGTTGTCTCGTGGAAAGTATCCGCCTTTTGTAGAGATTATGACTTTACTTCTGTCTACTTCCTGCAATACCTCTGAGATCACCCTTTCACTTTCCATATCTCTATAATTTATAGCAGTGTCTACAACATTTATGCCAAGCTCTATCCCTTTTTTGATGGTATTTTTGTAGCTTTCATTGGTTATCGGGTCAGGATTTCCTAAATATGTTCCAATTCCTATTTCTGAAAGTTGTAAATCTAAAAAGTTTTTATAATTCATGCTCTCACCTTTATTTTTATTCTCAATTCTTCACCCCTTACCTTCTTTCCCGACCTCTTCCTTTATCTGCATTCTTTTTAAATTCCTGTCTTTAAGATTAACATAAAGTGCATTAAAAATAAACTGACCTTCAGCAGGTTCATACTTTTGTGGAATTCCTGAGATAAATTTTTTTATGATTTCATCTTTCTTAACGCCAATAACAGAGTCTAAAGCTCCCGTCATTCCTACATCTGATATAAAAGCGGTACCACCGGGTAAAAATCTTTCATCTGCTGTTGGTACATGGGTATGGGTTCCAAAAACTATATCAGCTCTTGAATCTACATAATAGCCAAATGCTTGTTTTTCTGATGTTGCTTCAGCATGAAAATCTACGATAATGTAATCTACCTTATCTTTGATAATCTCATAAATTTCATCAAACTTTCTAAACGGACAATCTAAGACCATTCCCATAAAAGCTCTACCCATTAGGTTTATAACAGCCACTTTATAGCCATTTTTTTCATATACATTAAATCCTTTTCCCGGTGCAGATGGCGGTAAATTTGCAGGTCTTAAAAGTCTTTCATCATCAATGATTTCAAAAACTTCCTTTTTATCAAAGGTATGATTTCCTGATGTGATAACATCAACCTTTACTTCTATCATTTCTTGAAAAACTGATTTTGTGATGCCGTTTCCATGCGCTAAATTTTCACCATTTAAAACAACAAAGTCAATGTTTAGTTCTTCAATCAAATTAGGAAGGACTGACTTAACAGCCCTCCTGCCAGTTCTACCGATTACATCACCTATAAGCAAAACATTCATTTATAAAACTCCTATTGTTTGACAGTTTAACCAATTTTTTTATTTTATCAAAAAAACTAAGATTCTTCAGACTAATGTATGAGGCTGTTCTAAAATTTTTGTAAGTTGTAGAATGTATATGTAAATATAACTTTACCTTTGCTCGTCATCCTGAGGACGTATGTCCGAAGGATCTTCTCTCTTAAAAAAGGTGAGTAAGTGAATAAGTGAGAGGTAATGGGCAAGAAAGGGCGGAGATTCTTCGCTTACCCTCAGAATGACGCTTTAGAGTCATAAAGACGGAGATTCTTCGAAGGACTGGAGAATGACATCGAAAGGTTAATTAATTTTAGACTTGGTTAAAATTTTAAAGCACTCTCAACTAATGTGTAAATACTAATGTGTAAATAAAATCAAGGACTAAGACTATACACTCTATTATCTAACCTATGATAAAATAAACTTTTTATAAATACCTCTTAAAACGGAGCAAAGTTGCAAAATTTAGAAGAAAATTTCTGGCAAAAGATACATCTTTATAAAGATATCTCAAAGGAGCAGTGGCAAGACTGGAAGTGGCAAATAGCTAATAGAACTACTTCTTTAAATGAGTTAAAACAAATAATACCGATTAAAAACGAAGAAGATTTCTTGAAAATATCTGAAATATTTCATTTTGGAACCACTCCTTACTATATATCACTAATCAATCCAAATGATGAGAATGACCCAATATTAAAGCAAATTCTACCGGACATAAAAGAGATAGATGAAAAATATCAAGAAGGAGCTTTTTTAGACCCATTTTTAGAAGATGTTAAATCTCCTGTACCCGGTTTAACCCATAGATACCCTGACAGAGTTTTATTTAGAGCTACAAACTTTTGTAGTGTTTACTGCAGACACTGTATGAGAAAGAGAATGTTCTTAGAAGATGAAAGAGCAAGGACAAAAGAAGAATATGATGCTATGTTTGAATACATAAGAAATAATAAATCTATAAAAGAAGTCTTGATATCCGGCGGAGACCCCCTAACCCTCCCAAATAAAAAGATAGAATATATTCTCAAAAATCTTTATGAGATATCACATATTGATGTTATAAGAATCGGAAGCAGAGAGCTTGTTGCAAATCCTTACAGATTCTACGATGAAAAACTATTACAACTATTTGAAAAATACGATAAAGTTTGGCTTATTACACATTTTAATCATCCAAATGAAATAACATCAGAAACAAAGAAAGCTGTAAAAAACATTCTATCAACAGGAACACCTGTTTTAAATCAAACCGTTTTACTAAAAGGAATCAACGATAGTAAAGAAACAATAGAAAATCTTATGAGAGATTTACTTAAAGCAAAAATAAAACCATACTATCTTTTTCAATGCGACCCAACGAAAGGAGTGTATCATTTTAGAACACCGTTAGAAGTCGGTTTAGAAATCATGGAGTATTTAAGAGGAAGATTGTCAGGACTTGGAATACCAACCTTTGCCGTTGACCTTTTAGGTGGACTTGGTAAAGTCCCTGTCCTTCCAAATTATATAATTGAAAAAAATGAGGATTATATAGTTTTTAGAAACTATGAAAATAAAACTGTAAAAGTTAAAATTTGATTAGTTTGTGTTCTTGTCCCCACTTTAACCTAATCTAAAAATTCTTCTGATATAATAACCAATCAAAATATAAAAAATCCGGAAAACATTATGAAAGCTAACACTCAAAAAATAATAGGACTGTCTTCTAAAGAAGCTGAAGAAAGACTTAAAAAATATGGTTTAAATAAAGTTGGTAAAGAAAAAAGATTTACAGATTTAGAATTATTCTTAAATCAATTTAAAAGTCCATACATCTTATTACTTTTGTTTACCGCCATACTTTCAGCCATTTTAGGAGAAACAATAGATGCTTTAGTTATCATAACGATTGTTTTGCTTGGTAGCATATTAGATTTTTGGCAGGAAAGAGGCGCACATAGAACAGTTGAAAAGCTTCTTTCTATGATTAAGACATATGTTAATGTAATTAGAGATGGGAAAGAGACAGAAATACCTATTGAGTATGTTGTGCCAGATGATATTATTGTTTTAAGAGCTGGTGATATGGTGCCGGCTGACGGAGTTTTATTAGAAGCAAAAGACATTTTTATCAATGAATCTCTTCTTACAGGAGAGCCATATCCGGTTGAAAAATTCGCCAACGATAATGTATTTATGGGAACTCATGTTGTTAGCGGTTTTGGAATTATGAAGACTGTCAAAACAGCCAAAGATACAGAATACGGAAAAATTGCTGATAAATTAAGACTTGGTAAAGCAGAAACAGATTTTGAAAGAGGCTTAAGAAGATTTGGATATACACTATTACAAGTTGCAACGATTTTAATTATCGTTGTTTTTGCTGTAAATACTTACTATCACAGAGGTGTTATAGATTCTCTATTATTTGCACTTTCCCTTGGAATTGGTATAACTCCTGTTCTTTTGCCTGCTGTTGTTAGCGTTGGATTGTCTTATGGTGCAAGATTTATGGCTAATAAAGGTGCGATAGTTAAAAGATTAGCATCGATAGAAAACTTTGGAAGTATGAATGTTTTTTGCTGTGATAAAACCGGAACTTTAACAGAAGGAAAAATGAAAATTTTCGCATTCAAAAATATAAAAGATCAAGATGATAATAAGGTTGCAATTTTTTCATGTGTTAACTCATGTCTACAAACAGGTTATAAAAATCCAATTGACGATGCTATAAAAGAAAGTCATAAAGATTTAGATATTTCAGATTATAAAAAGTTAGATGAAATTCCTTATGATTTTAACCGAAAAAGATTGTCTATCTTAGTAAAAAAAGATGACAAAAACATTTTAATAACAAAAGGTGCATATTCTCACATCATAGAAGTTTGCACATATGCCGAGATAGATGGAAAGATTTTAGATTTAAAAGATATAATTCAAGATATTGAAAAACTTTATACTTTGTATAGTAGTCAAGGCTATAAACTTATTGCTGTTTCTTATAAATACATAGACAAGGAAAGAATAGATTTTAACGACGAGTCTGGTGAGATTTTTATCGGCTTTGTTATACTTCACGACCCACTCAAACCTGATGCAAAAGATTTAGTCAACAAGCTAAAAGATTTAGGAATAGAACTTAGGATAATTACAGGAGATAACAAGTTGGTTGCTCAGCATATAGCTCAAAGCTTGGGACTTGATGGAAAGGTGCTAAGCGGTGAAGATATAAGACATCTATCGGAAGATGCTCTTATTAATAAGGTTAAAGATACTTTTGTGTTTGCAGAGCTTACACCACTTCAAAAAGATTTGGTAGTTAGTGCCTTAAAAGACGCCGGCTATGTGGTAGGATATATGGGTGATGGAATAAACGATATTGCAGCTATGAGAGAGGCAGATGTTGCAATCTCTGTCGATAACGCAGTAGACATAGCGAAAGAAACAGCAGATATAGTTTTATTAAAAGCAGACTTACAAACTATAATTGACGCAGTCGTTGAAGGAAGAAAAACATTCTTAAATACTATGAAATATCTTTTTATGCAAGTAAGCTCTAATTTTGGAAATGTATTTTCTATGACAGGTGCATCTTTTATAATTCCTTTCTTGCCAATGCTACCAAAACAAGTTTTATCTCAAAATTTAATGTCAGATGTTGCTGTAATGTCAATTCCAACAGACAACGTAGACAAAGATTGGATCAAGACTCCAAAAAAATGGAATATTGAGTTTATAAAAAGATTTATGATAGTCTTTGGATTAATAAGCTCTGTTTATGATTTTGTAACGTACTTCTCTCTGATATATGTATTTAATGCAAGCCAAGAACTTTTCCGTTCTGCTTGGTTTCTTGAAGGTCTATTGACAGAAGTAGCCATTTTATTAGTTTTAAGAACAAGAGAATTTTTCCTAAAAAGCAGACCATCTAACTTTTTAATCTTAACTGTAAGTTCAATATTTATATCCGGATTTATAATTCCATTTACTCCAATTGGAAAATTATTAGAACTGCAGCCTTTAACTTTAAGTCTTTATTTATTTGTGATAATTGTGATAATTCTTTATATACTGACTGTAGAAATAGGTAAAAAATTCTTTTACAAAAAGTATGATTTATAGTCTTTAATACGTCTGGTAATAAATTCAATAAAAGTTGTGAGATTAAAAATAAAAGACTCTTCGCCGACTGTGTGGAATGACAACATTGATTTTTGAAACAGTCTCTATAGTATATTTTTGATATAATAAACTCCAATATTTAATTACAGGAGGTTTAGATGGAAGAACTTAAAAAACTTATTTTAGAAGCATGGGAAAACAGAGAGTTTTTAAAAGAAAATAAATACAAAGAAGCAGTAAGAGAAACCATTGACTTATTAGACAATGGAAAAATAAGAGTAGCAGAGAAGATAAATGGCGAATGGATAGTCAATGAATGGATAAAGCAAGCTATTTTATTATACTTTCCTATTCAAGAGATGCAGGTTATGGAAGTTGGACCTTTTGAATATTACGATAAAATTCCTTTAAAGAAAAATTATAAAGAAAGAGGCGTTAGAGTTGTTCCGCCAGCAACAGCAAGATATGGAAGTTATATAGAGCCGGGAGCGATTCTTATGCCATCTTATGTAAATATTGGTGCTTACGTTGGAAGCGGAACAATGGTTGATACATGGGCAACGGTTGGTTCTTGTGCCCAAGTTGGAAAAAACGTTCACCTTTCAGGTGGAGTAGGTTTAGGTGGAGTCTTAGAACCACCTTCAGCAAGACCTGTAATAATAGAAGATAACTGCTTTATAGGTTCCAGATGTATTATCGTAGAAGGTGTAATAGTAGAAGAAGAGGCTGTTTTAGGAGCTAACGTTGTAATAACAGCTTCTACAAGAATTATAGACGTTTCTGGTGATGAACCTGTAGAGTACAGAGGAAGAGTTCCTGCAAGAAGCGTTGTAGTGCCAGGAACAATCACGAAGAAATTCCCGGCTGGTGAGTATGGCGTACAATGTGCTTTAATTATCGGAAAAAGAAAAGAGTCAACAGATAAAAAAACTTCTTTAAACGATGCGTTGAGAGAGTTTAACGTTTCTGTTTAGCTTGGTAGATTAATACAAAAATTTCAGCAATTACTTTATAAAGTTCTTCAGGAATTTCTTCATAAAGTTCAAGACCCGACAAAACCTCAACCAACGTCGGGTCTTCTTTGAGATAAACTCCGTGTTGTTTTGCTACCTCTATAATTCTTTCTGCAATTATACCTTTACCTTTAGCTACAACCTTTGGAGCAGAATCTCTATACCTTTCATATCTCAAAGCTACTGCTTTTTTCTCATCCATAGACATCAAAACTCACCACGTTTATATTGCTATCCTTTAACCTTTCTATAGCTATTTTTTTAAGTTCTTTTAGATTTTCAACAAGATTTTTATCATTGCTCTTAATCGTAATATAATAACCGTCGTAAAACTTAGCAATTATATAGGATACAAAAGTATCATCGTTAAATTCTATATCACCTTTAAAATAAATTATATTTCCATTTTCATTGAATTTCTTTTTAATCTCGTACTTAGAAATTTTAATACCATTTAACACAAAAGGGAAAACTCCAAAAATGCTATCAGATAATAAACTTAGTTGTTGATAACTTTTTATCAAGCTGTTTACATTTTCATCTTTTATGTTAATTTTTGCATCTGGGTAGATAGACCCCAAACTATTTTTTATACTTTCTAGAATTTCTTTCAGTTGTTGTCTTTCCGAAATTAGTCTTTCTAATTTTTCTAAAACATGCTCCTTTACAACTAATACATCTTTGAAAGTTTGCAAATTCAATTGCTTTAAGATATCTTTATCCTTAACTTCAACGCCGGAATGTAAATCTTTCTTTATACTTTCCAAAGATTCTTTTAACTGATTGTTTTCTAAAATCATCTTATCTATATTTTCTAATATATTTTCCTTGCCGTCAAAAATTTCTTTATAAGCTTGCAAGTCCATCTGTTTTAAATTCTCAATTTGATTAATCAATTTAGCCAATTTATTTTCAAAAAAACTGCCAGAGTTTTGTATTGCTTCTTTTATTGTTTTTTCATCAATTTGATAAACATCTTTAACCGGTAAATTAAGTCTATTCTCTTCAAGCTTTGTTATATTGTTAATTAAATTTTGAATAAATTGAGATTTGATATTTTCTGGAAGTTTATCTAAATTTTTTAATGCTAACTCTATAGGAATTTCTTTTAAGAAAACTTCATTAACAGGTTTTTTATCAGAAACTGAAATTAATTGAAATTGAAGTTTGTCATCCTTTGGGGGAAGAACCTTAAGTAATAACTGATTGTCTTTGCTTAAAGGAATTTCTGTATTGACTGTTATATAACTGTTTTTTATTCTAAGGACAGCTGCACCGGAAGGCAGGACATCAATAACTTCAGCATTAACATTTTCACCAGCTTTTAGAGATATAGAGCTTCCAAGATTTTTTAATATTGTTATGACTTCATTTTGTATTTGCATAGGCTTGAAATTTATCATCTCAATCTCCAAGTAAAAAAACACTTGCATAAGATATAAAAATATGATATATTATATTTCCACAATTTGAAAGGGAAAGTGGCGGAACTGGCAGACGCGAGGGACTTAAAATCCCTTGGCCGAAAGGCCGTGAGGGTTCGATTCCCTCCTTTCCCACCATCTAAATTTATCAAACGTAAATATCAACTATAATCTTTAATAACTAAGACCTACTTTTTCTAAAGTATGTTATAATATAAATTCAAAAATTTTAAATTAGTTATAGGAGGTATAAATGTCAATTACTGCTGAGAAAAAGCAAGAGCTTATTAAAAAGTTTGCATTACATGAAAATGATACTGGTTCTCCAGAGGTCCAAATTGCTGTTTTAACTGAAAGAATCAGAAATCTTACAGAGCATATAAAAGCAAACAAAAAAGACCTTCACTCAAGAAGAGGTCTTATCGGAATGGTTAACAAAAGAAGAAAGCTTTTAAACTATCTCAAAAGAGAGAGCGAAGAAAGATATAGAAAAATTATTGAAGCATTAAACATCAGAGAAACATCTAACGAAAGCAAATAATAGGGGTATTAATGGAAGAGATTAAAATAGAAACTGTAGTCAACGGAGCACCATATAGCATAGAAACAGGATACTTTGCAAAGCAGGCAAACGGTGCCGTAATCGTAAGACAAGGAGATACAGCAGTTTTAGTTGCTGCAGTTATGTCTGAAGAGCCTCAAGCTGATATAGATTTTCTTCCATTAACGGTTGAATACAGAGAAAAATATTATGCTTATGGTAAGATCCCGGGTGGATTTGTTAAAAGGGAAGGAAAACCTTCAGAGAGAGAAATTTTAGTTGCAAGAAATATAGATAGACCTATCAGACCTTTATTCCCAAAAGGTTTTTATAATGATGTAATCATCACAGCTTATACATTATCCGCAGATGATCAGTATGACCCAGATGTTTTAGGTATAGTTGGAGCTTCTGCTGCTTTGCATATCTCAGACATCCCATTTGAAGGGCCAATTGCTGGTGTTAGAGTTTGTAGAGTAGATGGTCAATTTATAGTTAATCCAACTTATCAACAAAAAGCAAAATCGGATTTAGAAATTGTTGTTGCTGGTTCTAAAGACGCCATCGTTATGGTAGAGGGTGGGGCTAAGGAAGTTCCAGAAGAGGTTATTCTTGAAGCTATGCTTTTTGGTCATCAGGAAATTAAAAAATTAATAGAATTACAAGAAGAGCTTAGGGCAAAATACGGAAAAGAAAAAATTGAAATACCAATAGATGAAGAAGAAATTTTACTGAAAGAGAAATTTAAAGAATTAGCCTATGTAAGAATTAAAGAAGCATTTAATATTTCAGATAAAAAAGAAAGAAATAAACAGATAAATGCTATTTTTGAAGAAATTAAAACTACATTAGAAATTCCTGAAGAAAAAGTAAAAAAAGCTTCTTTTGTCTATAAAGATGTTGTTAGTAATGTTATGAGAGACCTTGTACTTTATGAAAATATAAGAATTGATGGAAGAAAACCAGAAGAAATTAGACCTATTTGGATAAAAGTTGGAGTTTTCCCAAGAAATCATGGTTCAGCTATCTTTACAAGAGGGCAGACTCAAGCTTTCGTAACTGTAACACTTGGTTCACCTTCTGAAGGACAGATAGAAGAGAGTATAGAAGCCGGTGAGACTCTAAAAAGATTTATGCTACATTATAACTTCCCACCATTCTCAACAGGAGAAGCAAAGCCTCCAAGACCGGTATCAAGAAGAGAGATTGGTCATGGAAATCTTGCAGAGAGGGCATTGGAACCTTTAATTCCATCGGAAGAGGAATTTCCATATGTTATAAGAGTAGTATCTGATATTTTAGAATCTAACGGCTCAACATCTATGGCAACAGTTTGCGGCGGTTCATTGGCATTATTCGATGCTGGCGTTCCAATGAAAAAACATGTTGCCGGAATAGCAATGGGTTTAATAAAAAGTGAAGATAAATTTGTAGTATTATCTGATATTCTTGGAGATGAAGATCATCTTGGCGATATGGACTTTAAAGTTGCCGGAACAAGAGATGGTGTAACTTCTATACAAATGGATATTAAAGTTAAAGGTTTAACAAGGGAAATTTTACAGAAAGCATTAGAGCAAGCAAGAGAAGGCAGAAACTATATACTTGACCTTATGTATCAAGCTATACCAGAGCCACGAAAAGAGTTATCTCCATATGCACCAACAGTAACAACTCTTAGAGTACTTCCAGAAAAAATAAGCGTGATTATAGGTCCAGCAGGTAAAAATATTAAGAAGATAATAGAAGAAACAGGCGTTAAGATTGACTTAGATCCAACTGGTTTAGTAAAGATATATGCAACAAGTAAAATAGCTGCAGAAAAAGCTATCGATATGATAAATCAGCTTATAATGGATATAGAGCTTGGAGAAGTATACTTAGGTAAAGTTACAAGAGTTGAAGATTATGGTGCATTTGTAGAATTAATGCCTGGTAAATTATCATTATTACATGTATCACAAATCTCTTCAGAAAGATTAAAATCTGCTAAGGATGTAGTTAAAGTAGGAGATGTTTTAAAAGTTAAAGTTTCAGAAATTGATGACCAAGGTAGAATAAAAGTTTCTCTAAAAGACGTTCCAGAAAATGTAGAAGCTAAAAATAAATTTTTATTTGAATAAACACTATTCCATCTCTTAATAGAGATGGGTTGTTTTTTCAATTGAAAGTTATATAAATTTTAAGGTACCACTTATATCCCCTGAGCCCTGTTCCAAAAATCAAAAAAAACTTCTTCTAAAAATTAAGACTGATAGGATAAACAAAAATACATAAATTAAAATCATGTAGAAATTCCAAAGAATAGCCCAAGCAATAGCTAACTTCTTAGCTATATCTTCTCTTTTAACTCTAAACACTGAATTTGCTTTGTTCTTTATATTACCAAATAAAGATTCTATTCTATATCTTTTCTTTCCATACTTTAACCAATTTTCCTTTGATAACTGTCTCAATGGATGCTTTATTTTTATTCTAAATGTTTCCTTTATCTTTATAGCAGGAATAAGTCCAATGTCTAAGATTTTTTGTATTACACTTATTGAATCATAACCTTTATCAGCTATAAAAGGTAGTCCTTTGATAAAATCTACTTTGTCTAATATCTGATTTAACATCTTTATCTCACTTGCATAGGCTTTACCTGTTTCACATCCCAAAATTACCACTTTATCTTCGTTATCTACTGCCATAATAACCTCAAGTCTTATATGGGATTTTATCTGTTTTACCTCTATCCCTCTTCTCCATTTAAGGCTATAAATATCTCCATAGGCAAAACCTGTAGCATCTGCTATGTAGCACTGTATTTCATCTTTGATTTTTTCAATAAAATACTGTCCT